>CAYJXA010000006.1:0-66295 GCA_964373955.1 uncultured Methanosarcinales archaeon | reverse complement strand
TCGGCTTTGAAAGCGCAGCTTAGTGTTGATACGCCGAGGATGTTTGCGAATAATTGTACCAGAGACGAAATGCCGGAGTTCAAGGAAGAGAACGTGATGTATTCCTACTTCATGCGCGAAGATGCGATTCAGTCATGGAGTTTAGGATATGCCCCTGATAGAAGCGGTGGGCTCCGTGATTATTTGTTGGACCATGGTTTCACACTTGAAGAAATGGCTCGGGAAGGATTAGTGCAGTTACGACGAGATGGATCGAGAAATTCAACTCACCGCTCTGACTATCTGGATTTCTTCTGGAAAAGAGTGATGATTCCGTTATACGACCATCTTGGAAAATTAGTCGGATTTGCAGGAAGAGCTTTAACTGCTGATGCAGAGATAAAATATCTTAATACTCCTGAAGAATCAAGGGGTTATGGAAATAAAACCCTCTTTCGGAAACGAAGCGTGTTGTTTGGGTTACACCGAGCAGTACAAGCAATTCGTCAACAGAAGGAAGTATTTCTCACGGAAGGATATTTTGATGTCATGGCCGCGCAGCAGACAGGAATTGAGAATATAGTAGCAGCCGCCGGAACGGCCTTAACTGCAGATCAAGTGCGTTTATTGCGGCGATTTACAGATCGAATCACTATTGTGATGGATAATGACACTGCCGGACGGGAAGGGGCAAAAAAAGCAGTGAAGGTAGCGTATGGAGCGGGATTAGATCCCCGAATTGCTGCCATTCCTCCAAAGCATAAAGATCTTGACGATTTCATTCGAGCAGAAGCAGATCCTGCAGCAGCTTTTCGTGCTTTGTCGAAGATGGATATTGTTGATTTTCATCTCGCTCAACAGGAGATGCCCTCTGGAGTGGACGCGAGAGTACGAATATTAGATGAAATTGTAGATCATTTCGAATTAGAACCTTCCCTCGCGAGACGAATAGCGTGGATGCAACGAGCGGTAGAACGTCTCGAGCTAGATCCGCGTGTTGCGGAAGAACGATTTTCGGAACGGTATGACCACCTTCGCCATGAAAGAAATGGAACGGTTCAGAATGGGTCTGCAGTAGATATTCCGGCATTGTTTATTGCCCACCTTTTAACAGTTACGCCAGAGTATGCACGACAATACTTTGCAATGATACCCCCAGAAAACCCTGTGATTCCGGATTCATTACGGGATATTTATGCCTTGATCGCTAAAGAGTACGGACAGCCGGGACCTTTACAATTGCCGTTGAGATTTTTATCTAGACGACAGAAAGGTTTCTTTGACAAAGCAGCGGTAGAAAATGCTTTTGGATATTTCAGGGATCAAGTGAGAGCAGGAAAGATTAGACAATTTCCGCCAGCGCTCTATCGTGTTTTTTTTCGTTTTCCTGATTTTGACTTGGATCAATGTGCCCAATCACTACGAGCGGAAATGAAGCAAGCTACCCAACGGCAAGTGATGGCACAGCTGGAGGATGCCATACGTTCGGGAGAGATTGCTCAGCAAGAAACACTTTCACAACAATTGGAGGAAATGTTGGGGTAACCAATGGCATATCAGAAATTTAAACGCAGCGAACAAGATGTAAAAGTAACAATTAGAGGAGAAAAGTGCCGTGCTCCACCCTTCGATGTTGTTAAAGCAGCAGTTAGCTCTTTCCTACGAAAGAAAGGATTGAAAGATACGGATACAGTTAATAAAGCCGACATTAAGAGGGAAGATCATCTCTTATTCCATCAGCTTAGTACTCATGGATATGTAATCCTCCTAAACCAGGATCATCCCAAACCAACTAATAATCCTTCTGTGGCACTTGAAGCCATGGGTTTTAAAACGAAAGTTAAGATGTCGTTAGAAGATGCAGTAGAATGTATACGAGGATTTATACCCGAAACTCTCGCAGAAAAAGCGTACAGGGGAGAACTCCAAGAACCGGTTTACGTTGCCAAGCGATTACGGGAATCTGGTCGTAGAGGTATTCAGGCATATGGCGTAGCAACAGATGTACGACGTTCGGGATATTCCAGCGATTTTTTTAAACAGATTATTGATCGTTTGTATCCGGGGTTAGCTACGCGATACAAAGGAACATCTTTATACGATGCTTTACGTATGAAGTCACCATTATCCTCTGATGAGATAGGAAGAAAATGCAGAGAATGGTTCTTTGCAGGAGAAGATTTGATGGAAGATGGACTCCGCCAGTTAGATCCAGGAGTTGCAGCGGCTATCGAGTACCGGCCCTCTCCGGGAGAACTCCACCTGAGGAAAGGGAAAGGAAAAAGAGGAAACCCCCGAAAGAGGGGAACCGGAAAATTCCCTCAAAAAGTATGTGAGTATGCTCAAATTCCTGATCTAACCCCTACCGAGATTATCTCTACAACTAGCGCTCAAAAAACAATTTCTTTAATCTTCGAGAGGGAATTGTTATTTCTCTTGCATATCGCCCAACGCTATGATCCTACACTAAAAGTAATGGGACGTGAATTTAGGGATTATTTGACCCCGCCCCTCACCAGGGTGGTAGCTCCCGATAGTCGTCCAGAACTCCGCATAGAAAATGGCAGTAGCAAGCTAGAGGCTGATGGCAGGGTGGTTGCAGGAGGTTTGGAGACGTTAGTAGAAGTCAAAGGATTTCGATATACTTCCGAGAGATTAATCCGAGACATGAGAGAGAAATACGCTTCTGCGCAGCGATGGGAGGACGGAACCACCATCAAAAGAAAAATTGCTCTTCTCAACTGCTCGAATGGCGATCTTTCGCGAAGCCGGGAAATTTTGGAGGGAGATAATTGGAAGGTGATGGATGGCGAACAATTCACTGCTTTCTATGAGCGGGCTTTACGCTTGTTGATGGACAAAGAACCTGATTTCTGGAGGACAGCAGCGGTCCCTCTGACGAGCGTAGACGTTCTTCTCCACATGCATGAACTCGTTTCTAAACGTTCACATCTGCTGGGGAGAAGAAGCCAGGGATTTGCTCGAGAATGGCTGGCACATTTGTTAAAAGAGAACGCCAATGCTTTGGCTACCGGCACACGGGTTTCTCCCCGAAGAGAGTATGATTCTGTGTACGTAGAACCTTTCTCAAGGCACAGAGAAGTATATGGGGATAACGTAAATATTTCTCATCGAGACTGCCTTTTTTTTGATTTAGAAACAGCCGGATTTAGAAACCAAGGATTTCCTATTTTTGTATTAGGCATGGCTTACAAGCGAGGACGGAATATGGTTACAGATTTGTATCTCGTTCGTGATCCAACGGAAGAAAAAGAAGCCTTGCTTCGATTTAAGGAGCGGGCACAAAAACATCGGAAGTTAGTTTCCTTTAACGGTGGAGCTTTTGATGAAGGATTTCTCCGAGAACGTTTTATTGCCAACCTAATCCCTTACGACTTGCAACTAGAATCAATTGATTTGTATCCAGCGTTTCGTGAATTTGCTCGTCGACACCATTTCCCTCGAGCAACTCTGCAAACGTATGAAGGAACACAGTTGGGATTCAGAAGGCACGATGACGTTCCCGGGAGTAAAATCCCGCAGATTTACCGTGATTTCGTATATGGACGGGATGATACGTTAATTCCCAAAGTTATTCATCATAATCAAATGGACTTAATTACGATGACCTTGATGTATGAACAGTTTTATGGGAAAAAGAGATAATTCTACAACCATCTCTTCCTCTTGAAATAATAGAGCATGAACCCCGTCACCACTATCATTATTCCTAAAGTTACAAAATACCCGTATCTCCATTCCAATTCCGGCATAAAACGAAAATTCATCCCATACAAGCTGGTAACGAAGGTCAAGGGAATAAAGATTGTACCAATGATGGTCAATACTTTCATAACTTCATTCAATCGATTGCTCATGCTTGATAAATAAATCTCCAACATCCCCGACAACATATCTCTATACGTTTCCATCGTATCAATTACTTGAATGCTATGGTCATGAACGTCCCGTAAATAGAAATGAATGGATTTATCAACGAGATGCGACTCTACCCGTTGTAAACTAGCTAGCACTTCCCGCATGGGCCAGACCGATTTACGAAGAAAAATCATCTCCGTCTTCAAATCGTACATCTCTTGTAAAGTTTTAAGAGTGGGAGACTTTACCACCTCTTCTTCCAAATATTCAATCTGCTCTCCCAGTTTTTCAAGGATGACAAAATAATGATCAACGATGGCGTCAAGAAGGGAGTACATCAAATAATCTGCCCCCCTCTTGGCAAACCTTCCCTTTCGAATTCTTTCCCGAACGGGATCAAATACATCTCCGCCGATTCCCTCCTGAAACGAGATCACAAAATTTTTTCCCAGAACAATGCTCACCTGTTCACTGGAAACTCTCTTTGTTTTTTCATCAAACAGCAACATTTTAACAATAATAACGATATACTGATCAAAATAGTCTACTTTTGGCCGCTGATGAGTATTGCCAATATCTTCCTGAAGCAAAGGATGCATCCCAAAATGGTCCCCCATCTTCTTAATGATCTCCGTCTGATGAAGCCCATCTACATTAATCCAAGTGATGGAATCTTTATCTTTAAAAGGGAAACATTCTTCGACATAGAGAGCTTGTTTCTCTTCAACCTCTTCACTGTTATAATCAAGAATAGTAATGGTAGGATTAGCAGTCTTACGCACGCCGATATGCACAATTGTTCCGGGAGGAAGGCCCGTCTTGGTGCTTCGCTTTTTTTCTTTAGGCATGCTGCATTCTAGAACAGATTAATATTTAAACATTTGTTTGGTGGATTAGCATTTCAAAGTAGAGTTTCGCACAACCTCTCCAAAACAGAAGAGTTTAAATATCTCCCCTACTTGCCCATCTCATTCAAAAAAAGGAGGTTTCAGAGGGTATGGAAATCAAGCCAATAATCACGGAAGATTTTGTTGTTCTTAAAGAAGATTCGACGTTCTCAGAGCTTATTGCCCAATTAAAACAGTTTGAAAAGAGAACGGCATTAGTGTTCAGAAATAATAAGTACCTTGGCCTCATCGAAAAAAAGCATTTATTGCGATCCAGGATGGATGCTTCGGAAGCAAAGTTAAAGGGCCATATCCAAGGAACGGCCATGCTCAATGAGAATGAGGATGCTATCTCTACCGCTTATCTCATGTTTCAAAGCAATGTTGACTTTCTTCCCGTCGAAAAAGAAAAGAAAATTGTGGGGGTAGTGCGGGCCCTTGATCTCGTGAAATTAGCTTTGGGCTTGCCGGAAGTAAAAAAGTTGAAAGTTTCTGATGTAAAAATGCAAAAGCCAAGGGGAGTTAAAAAAGATGACCAGTTAGTAGCGGCAGTGCAAGTAATGCACGATGAAAGAGTAGATAATGTCCCCGTCTATGAGAGCGGAAAAGTGTATGGAGTGATCAGCTATAAAGACGTCTGGCGAAAATATCTCAACTGGTCCCCCCGAAGGGATTATTCCATGAAATTCAACAAACAAGCAACAGGGAAAGGCGCTGAACCAAATATGCCTGAACTGGCTGATCTTCCTGTCAGTTCTTTTAGCACCAATGATAATGTATTAACTACGACGAAAGGAACAGACTTAAAAGCTGCCGTGGAATTAATGGTTCGAAGTAATGTCTCGGATTTGCTGGTGATGGAAAAAGAAAAGCTAGATGGACTGCTCACCATTAAAAATATTTTACGGCTCATTGGCAGTCTTAAAATACCCAAGAACTTCAATATCCAGTTTATAGGATTGAATCAGATAGACCTAGAACCGCATGAGAAATTTAATATCCAGAAGATTTCGTCCAATGAAGCATTCAAATTGCAGCGGCAGGTTCACAACGACTTTAAGTTAATCTTGCACTTTAAAGAATACGAAAAAGATGGCCGGCAGCATAAATATTCTGTCAATCTCCGCATTGAATATCCCGGCAAGATAGTTACGAGCACGGAAGATGATTGGGATGTGGAAACGGCCTTGCGCAAAGCCTTTGAAAATGCAAAGAATGAATTAAGCGGCTTGTTTCGGAAGAAAGTTCACGTGGCTACACAGAGATATGGCTAGTTCGGATACGTTCAACGTTGAAAAGATTTAGTGAGAGATTTAACTGTAAGTATTAACTATCATTCATTATTAGAGCAATTCCTATTTGTATGATCCATCCTAATACCAAGATAATGGAGAGAGCGATCAATGTAGCTCGAGAGAAGTATAAAGAAGGAGGACATGCGGTTGCAGCGATTATTGTCAAAGAGGATAGCATCATTGCGGAAGCTTTTACAACCCTTCAGCGTGACCAAGATCCTACTTGCCATGCAGAGATTAATGCCATCAGAATTGCAGCTAAGAAATTAGGAACAAGATTCTTAGAGAATTGTTTCATGTATACCACTTATGAACCGTGTCCCATGTGTTCTTCCGCTGCGGTTTGGGCTCGAATGAAAGGAATTATCTATGGAGCAAGCATGGAAGATGCAACAAAAGAATGCCCGCAAAGAATTAAGATACGATGTGCAGAGGTTCTCAGAAATGGAACTCCCACTTTAGAATTATATCCTGATTGTTTAAGAGATCAGTGCAAAGAACTGCTAACCCTTAATGTTCAGAAGTAGTTTAGAGCTATACTTTTATTTCTTCCCTTTCTTCTTCTCTTTCGCTACCTTTTCTCGAAATTTGAGAGCATTTTTTTCATTGGCGAAGCGGTAAGATTTTCCTTCAATTTCCATTTCTACAACTTCTTCAACATCCATTAAGGGTTTGCCCGTTAAAGCATCTTTTCCTAATTGACCTGGCCCGGAAGCTCCTTTCATAAAACCCTCTTCCCAGGGCTGGATTTCATCTTCTTCCACTTCTTCCTCACGGCCTTCCTCAGAATAAATATCTTCATCTTCTTCGCCTACTTTCATCTTTGCTTTCTTTTCATCAGCAGTTTCTTCTTTGAGAATGCCTTGTTCTTCATCAGGATAGACTTCTAGCTTTTCATCATCGTTATTCTTAGATTTCTTTTTCACCGCTCTTTTACTTGCTTTAGGCATACTGGGAAGGAGAATGGCAGGGTTTAAAAGGATTGCGATAGTACCTATTGTCTTAAAAATCAGAAAAATTATTTTTATCAAAAATATAGCCTTTTTCAGAAAAGTTTATAAATTCAGCTTTATTAGCGCCTCCTATGAAACATATCCTTATGGTAGAGAGAGTACAGATGGCGAAGCGAGGCCAGATTACTATCCCAAAACCGATTCGAGATGAAGATGGTTTACGTGAAGATGATTTCTTTATCATGACCCATTTGCCGGGGGGAGATATTCTCTTGCGAAAACAAAAACTGAAACAACCCGAGGATGTTATGTTAGAAGCGATCATGAAAGCTCCTTCCTTTGATGCTGATAAAGCCTGGCAGGAGATTAAAGCTGAAAGACGGCGTGAACGATCATGAAATATTGTGCAGATACCTGGTTTATATTACAAGCTTTTTCAAAAAATCCTAAAGCTATTTCTATCATTGAAGAAACAAAAAGGGGAAAGACCAGGATTATTATACCCATCATCACTTTTGCAGAAACCCATAAAAAATTGATGCAGAAAGGGATTTCTAAAGAGCTTATTGATACCTTCTTTGAGGGAGTGGAAGCCTCAGAAAAAGTTGAACTTATCTTACTTGATAAAGCAATTGCACAAGAAGCAGCACGAATTTCGCATAGTTATAATCTCCCCTTGATAGATTCTTTAGTTGCATCTACTGCCAAGTTAACGGGCTGTGATTTTTTACTTTCTGAGGACTCTGATTACGCCCCTCTGCGTAATAGATATGTGAGAATACAATCAATATGATTATCACTCGTTTTAAGAACATCCGCAAGATTGTGTTCTGGTCGCAGGCATATAAGAAGTTGACGTTCTTGCCTTAAAATAAACAAAATGTTTAAATGAAACCAAAATAATGGAAAATAAAATGAGATGCACCAACTGCAATATGGGAGGATATGCGAGAAAAAGAATTCCTTATGTTTTCTTAGGTGAAACAGTAGGCAATTTTGATGCTCTGGTATGCATTCATTGCGGAGAAACTTTATTTGAATCTGCAGCATCAGATAAAATAGAAGTTGAGGTCAAAAAAAGAGGGTTGTGGGAATTGAGAGCGAGAAGCAAGGTGGCGGAAGTAGGAAATGCTTTGGACGTGTGAATTCCCCAGTCCTTAGCAGAATTCCTTTCTCTTGAAAAAGGGAAAGAAGTGATTTTAGAGCCATTGGATAGAAACAGATTACAAATTATTGTAGAATAATCATATAAATTTCCCCACCAACAACATCACTGTTCCTGCTACTAAAGGAACAACTAAATTATCATCTAAAGTAGTATCGTTAAAATCAATTTTAATCACTTCCGCAATCATTGCCCCCAGACTGCCAAGGAATGCTTCTGGAACGGGAACGAAAAAGAGCGCGCCAAAGAATCCTGCTAAAGTTCCAGCGAGCGTTCCTTCTAATAATTTCTTGCTTTTGCCATTGAAAATATTTTTGATTTTTCCAAACTGCGCGCCAAACATATGACTCACCGAATCCCCAAACGTCAACACCATAATGGCAGCATACGCAATATTACGCTCAAAAAGTTGCAAGGATAATAACACTCCAATGAAAAAAAAGATCGTGCCCTTACCGGGAAAATTCTTTTTTTGCTCTTCCCGTTCGAAGTGATCAAGGAAATGGGATATAACTGGGATAGACACCCGCTTAGATAAAAAGCTCAGGAGTATGCCAATAACGATGAGCAAGAAAATGGCAAAGGAACTAAAGAGATTATAATAGATTAGTGTGACCGTAATCATCCCTACGAGAATGTGCATCAACTGCCGTTTCAGTTCCAGCTTGCTCAACATAGTCATCAGGGCAAGAAAGAGTTTTATAAGGATTGTGAAAGAGACGGCAAAAGATTTATAAGCATTCTATTAGGGAAATAGATACATGGAAGAAGAACAAGCCAACCAGCCAATGGGTCCGCCTGCGGAATTAAAGCAGATCAGCGAGGTAGTGTGGGAATTGCCTACGTCATATAAGAAAGGAATGCTCGTTCCCGCGCGGATTATTGCGAATAAAGAACTTATCGATTCTATGGACGCGGGCGTCTTCAATCAGGTTTCAAACGTAGCATGCTTGCCGGGAATCCAAAAATATGCTTACTGCATGCCAGATGGGCACTGGGGGTATGGATTCCCGATCGGTGGAGTAGCAGCTTTCGATGTAGAAAATGGAGGAGTTATCTCCCCCGGTGGAATTGGTTTTGATATTAATTGCGGTATGCGCCTGATCGTCACCAACCTTACCACGAAAGACGTCAAACCCCACATCCATAAGCTAGTTGATGAACTCTACAAAGCCGTTCCTGCCGGTGTCGGCTGCAAAGGCTTCGTCAAACTCACCAAAGAGCAATTCAAAGAGGTTATGCGTGATGGCGCGCAATGGTGTCTAAAGAACGGCTATGCCTGGGAATCAGATATAGAACACATTGAAGATCAGGGAAAGATCGCGCAAGCTAATCCTGACAAAGTTTCTGACAAAGCAGTGCAGCGCGGTTTCGATCAGCTAGGCACATTAGGAAGCGGAAATCATTACTTAGAGATTCAGGAAGTGCGGGAAGGAAACATCTTTGACAAAGAAGCAGCCAAAGCCATGGGTATTACGGGGCCAGGGCAAATTGTTATTATGGTCCATTGCGGCAGTCGGGGTATGGGGCATCAAGTTGGAACGGATTATCTGAAAATATTTTTAGAGGTCATGCCAAAGTATGGGATTGAGATTCTGGACAAAGAATTAGCCTGCGCTCCTTTCAATTCCAAAGAAGGACAGGATTATTATCAAGCAATGGCCTGCGCCGCAAACATGGCTTTTGCCAACAGGCAAGTCATTACGCACCAGATTCGAAAAGTCTTTAGTCATGTATTTGGCAAAAGCGCAGAAGAACTGGGCATGAAATTAGTGTACGATGTTGCTCACAATATTGCCAAGTTGGAAAAATATAAAGTTAATGGAAAAGAGAAAACGCTACTCGTCCACCGGAAGGGATCAACCAGGGCCTTTGGGCCAAAACACGCATCATCCCTCCCAGTTGATTATGCACAAGTAGGTCAGCCGGTGATTTTAGGTGGCTCCATGGAAACAGGATCTTATTTATTGGTAGGAACGAATGAAGCCGATGAGGTATTTGCTTCTACCGCACATGGAGCGGGGAGAACTATGAGTAGAGCAAAGGCAAAACATCTCTGGCGGGGAGATCAGCTGCAGAAGGACATGGAAAAACGCGGTATCTACGTGCATGGCGTAACCATGGCTGGGTTGGCAGAAGAAGCCGGGAAGGCGTATAAAGATATTGAAGTAGTTGTTGATAGTTTGGAGGCAGCAAACATTACCAGGCGAGTTGTTGCCTTAAAACCAATTGGGAATGTGAAAGGGTAAACTATAAATAGCATCTTATTCTCTTTAAGGTTTATGATCACAATATACTTAATAGAGTTCCTCCTCTTCTCAATGATAGGAGGAATACTTGACCTTCTCTACAACGGAATCAGCTCTCACCGCTGGAGAAATACGGGTTATTTCGGTATGCCTTTCTGTCCAATCTATGGAATTGGCGCTTTAGTGCTCATACTCTTGTACAAAACAGTTTCCTTCCTAGGACTCATCCCCCTCCTTATTATCGGATCTATAGGAATGATCATTGTTGAATATCTCGGGGGCGTATTTATGGAAAGGGTGATTCAAGTAAAAGTGTGGGATTATTCCTCAGCACGCTTTAATCTATCGGGGTATGTCGATCTGTTACATTCATTCTACTGGTTCATCCTCGTAGCTCTTTTCTATAGTGTTCTTCTACCCATTCCCCTTTTCTTGGAAAAGTCGACCAAACTGGTTCCGGAATATCTCGATCTTCCCTTAACTATATTATTTGTAATTGCATTATTATGGTTGACGATACGGCGGCTCCCCGCAAGGTATCTGATTATTAAAGATAAAGTGATAACCATTTCATTGGAGCGCTACCAAAAGGTATTTTCCAATATTAAACAGTTGTATCGAACCTCTTCAATAGAGAAAAAGCGGCAATTAGAGAGACTAATCCAGCAACAACTTAAAAATACTGGTGCCTACCTCAAAAAAATCAACTGGAACAGAAAATGATTACTTCACCTTCCCTTCCAATTGTTCCACCAATCCGCATCTGCCGCACTTCATGCGATACATATTATCTTCATCAGAATAAGAACAACTAATCTCAATGAGTTCTGCTCTATCATATCCACACCGTTTGCATTTATGATTATGCACTGCCAAGATATTCTCTCCGTCCATTACCTCAATGCGCTTGGCTTGCTCTTTATTTTCAGTAGTGAGAACATTTTCTTCTTGATTTAATTCCGGCTGAGCATGTCCCAGGGGGCATTTCATCCATTTGCCATAAGAATTCTTTTCGAGTACAAGAAGACTTCCACAGGTTTTGCAGAACATTTCTCCCTCATATGCCTATTATTTTATAAGGTTTCTGTCAGAAAAAAAGGAACATATTTAAATGATTTAGACTTACTTCCCCTAAAGAGGATGGATATGAAAGCTCCTAGTATTTTACTAATGATCTTATTTCTACTCGTGCTTAGTTGCACTTCTGAAACCGTTAACGAACAAGAGCAGGCAACAGATGACGTACCCCTAGATTCTGCAAGCATGCCGCCAAATGAAACCGCAGATTCCGCGGAATTAGAAGAACAGAACACCATCAATACACCTACAGGATTATGCCCTGCTGCGTGGGTTTGTCTGAGTTCTACCCAGAAAATGTATCGATATGAGAATTGCAGTTTTGGCCAGCGGCAGGATTGTAGATTTGGTTGCACCAATGGAACATGCCGTTCGCCTCCAAGCTGCACCGTGGGCTTTAAATGCCACGGAAATTATGTCAAAGGATATCAGCTAGAAGATTGCTCTTGGATTTCAGAAACTAAATGTGATTATGGCTGTGAAAACGCACAATGTAAAAATGCATCCAGTACTAGGACAGAAACTCAAAATGAAACCGCAAGCTCTTCCTCAAACCCGCCTCCACAACAGAATTTTAATACCGTGAGTGCTGGGGAGACAGTCACAGTAGAAGTGGGAGGCACTGAATATTCCGTAAGCATTTACACGATGGAGCAAGGCCAAGCTAGGATTACCTTAAATGGGCAACGCGGCGATTGGCTAGGAGAAGGAGACAGTTTTACTTATTCTTCCGGTGTTACGATCACCATTAACTCCATCCTGTTTCAATCATTTGAGGGAGGAATCAGAGAAGTTGAATTTGAATTGGAGTAGTCCCGGATAATAGAAAACTATATTAACTGCTTTCCCTTTCACAAAATAGCAATAAAGAGGTGTAACTATGAATAGATATATATTAGCTAGTTTAATATTATTTCTATGTTTACTTATTATCGCTTGTGCTCCCCGGGCAGAAACAGTGAGTCCAGGAGAAAAAGAATTATTTGGCGAGAGCGCTATCGCTGGACAAGCCATTCAAGTAGGGTGTAGTGACGCCAGAGTATCTTCTTGCACTGAACTGCCTAATGGAAGCATAGTAGTAGCGTTCGGAGGGAAAACAGGTATTGTTCAAACCTACACCTACGCTGATCTTTGCAGCCGCAGCACTTTAGCAGTGAATTGGAGTTGCGCTAGTTCAACGGCTTTACGGCGATGTCGAATTCAATGTGAAGGGACTGAACGTTGTAGTAATGGAGTATGCCTTGCTCCTGCTTCCAGTTGTGGTAATGGACGAATAGATCGCACTGAAACTTGTTCAAATTGCCCTGCAGATGTAACTTGTCGAGAAGGTCAATCGTGTCAATTAGGACGATGTGTTCGCACCTGCGGAAACAGAGTCATTGACCCTGGAGAAAACTGCTCCAGCTGTCCTGCGGATGTACGATGTGCTACTGGGGAAACTTGCCAATCAGGCGTGTGCACAATCCCCCTGCCTTCAGTAACCGTGGAAGGGTCACCTAATCCTCGTGTCGAGGTTCAAAGGACTTCTACAGAAAATATAGTCCAGGTGAATGGTGCTCCCATTGTGGGTGTAGAAACTATTACAGAGCCGAGTTCTCTTGTGATTCAAATACGAGGTACAAAAATAGTGGTTGGAAATACCGCCGGTAGGAGGCATTACCTCTACTTCCCTAACATTACCGGTAACGGGATATATATTTGCCCTTCCGCCCAATCATTATCTGAAGTATATCAAGGCTGCCCAGGACAAGTTGTTTATACAGATGCTCAGTGTCGGGATAGCAGTTTCTCTACTTGTCAATTTGTCGATGGATATTATAAAGTACAAGTGACTGGCTCTGGTGGAGATGAATATCTACCTACGGGAACCTGTGTTGACTCTGATGAGGGAAGAGATTATAGTACTATCGGTAGAGTATCAATCGTAGGACAAGCTCAGGTAGGTGATCATTGCCGATTAGGGCAAGTGGTTGAATTCTATTGTAGCGATGCAAGTACTGCCCAAGGGGAATTAGTAGATTGCCCAGCAGGCACAAGTTGTTCTGATGGTGCCTGTCAACCAGCTAGTTGCAGCCCGGGATTTACTTCAACGATAGCTAGCTGCAATGGAGCTTGGAGGGAATGGCAATATCAATATGGCAATTGCTCTGTTCAAGGAGTATCGGTAGATCACTGCAGTAGAACATGTTCTGGTGGAAGTTGCTTAACCTCAACCCCCTCCGGAAGCACAGTTAATTTAACCGCCCCTTATTGCTATTATCGCAATAACATAAACTATCAGCCCCTCCCCGGAGGGACTGCTTTCCTAAGTGGCAACATCTCATACGGCTCAGTGTGGAGCACTGGATATGGATGGTATGGTGGGATCATTACGGATGATGGTAGTGGAGCACTTGGGGGATTCAACTCCACACTTGTTTTTAACTCAACAATGTGCTTCACAAATAGCACGAACACTTTTCGTGGGGTTTACGTCTGTGGAGAGAACTACCCGTATACTAGCGGACAGGGAGTTTTACGTAGATTAGACCTCCTCTCAGTCGAAAATTGCACTAATAGTTGTGAAACGCGCACGCTTACTTCAGGAGCAGAGTACACGGTTTGCTCCTAATTTTTCTTTATTTTTTCTTTAATCCAAATCTTTAAATAGCAGTCCCACCTTTATCTTGCCATGCAAAGAGGAAATAAAATCATCCGTATTTTTGGAATAGACCTTAAGCTCCATTTTTCCTGGTGGTTTATTTTCCTATTCATCACCTGGAATCTAGCTACTTCCTTTTTTCCAAAAATAACTCCTGAACTAAGCACCACTATTTATTGGCTGATGGGGATAGTGGCAGCGTTCTTGCTTTTTGTTTCAGTAGTACTGCATGAATTAAGCCATTCACTGGTGGCCAAAGCAAAAAGAATTAAAGTAGAAAGTATAACTCTATTCTTCTTCGGCGGGGTTGCCAGTATCAGCGATGAAGACTTAAAACCAAGCTCAGAATTTCTAATGGCTATTGCCGGGCCTTTATTTTCCCTCCTGTTAGCAGGAATATTCTATGCCATACATCTATTCAATGGAAACATAATCTTGACGGCCATCACCTTCTATTTGTATCAACTAAATCTGGTGGTGGCTTTTTTTAACCTTGTCCCCGGGTTCCCACTGGACGGAGGAAGAGCTTTCCGGGCTATACTTCATGCCTATTATAAAGACCTCACCAAAGCCACGAGGATTGCCGCACGGGGGGGAAAATTTTTCGCCGGCGTCTTAATTTTCATGGGACTCCTCAGTTTACTAAGCGGCTTAGGAGAAGGAGTATGGCCTATATTATTAGGAGTATTCCTCTACTTCATTGCCGGGATGAGTTACGAACAGGTGTTAGTGAGAGAAGTTCTTAAACCAATACCTCTCAGTTCCGTGCTTACCAAGAAATTTCCCACTCTTAATCCAGCAATGAGGTTCAATGATTTCCTCGAGAAACATTCTATCTCGGATCTTTCTACGTTCATTGTTAAGAATAACCATTTTACAGGAATACTCGACATACGACAACTGGAAGGAATGTCAGAAAAGATGAGGGATATTGCCACCCTCGAGCAACTTGCCATCCCACTATCTAGAATTCCCTCCCTTAAGAAAAGTGATAATGCCTATACTGCCTTTACGCGCTTTTCGGAACAGCAGCTTGATTTTTTTCCAGTCGAAGAGAAAGGAAAAATAATAGGCATCGTTGCCAAAGCACGAATTCTATACTTTCTTACCCTCGGATTGAAATATGGCACTCCGGTTTCCCTAACTCAGAAAAAACCAGCACGCAAAGCATAAAAAGAGACTTCTGTTTTAGGGTGAGATGATAAAGGAAAAGATTAAAGGCAGGTTGCAACAGTTAACCGGACATCAGCATAATGAAATAGTTTCCCGCGGGAATAATGCTATTACTTCTGCTCTCTCTATTTTTCCAGAGGGGAGTACCATTCTGATCCCTGAAGAAGGGGGCTGGATTCATTATAAGAAAGCTCCAGTGCAATTGGGATTAAAAATACAAGAGATTAAATGCGACGACGCAAAAATCAATCTTACTGATCTGAAAGATAAACTCAAAACCACAAAATGCGCAGCTTTTCTATATCAGAATCCGGGAGGATATTTTGCCGAACAGCCGATGGTAGAAATATATGAGCTCTGTACAAAAAATAATTGCCTAGTTATTATGGACGTTTCGGGAGGTATTGGCACACCGCTCTGCAATGGCACGTATGCAGATATCATGGTAGGAAGTTTTGGCGAATGGAAGTTGGTGGAAGCGAAAGTAGGGGGATTTATTTCGGCTAAGAGTGAATTGATGTGGGAAAAAGTGAAAACCAAAGTAGAGATTTTCAATGATGAAAACTCTCTGCATACAATACATCGACAATTACTCCAACTTCCCCAACGGATTGCTTATTTACAGACGCTGAGAGATAAAATCATGAAAGACCTTGATGGTTTTAACATTCTCTATCCAAAAGATACCGGTTTTGTAGTGGTAGTGGAGTATAATACTACAGAAAAAAAACAAGAGATTATAGGCTACTGTACCAAAAATAAACATCACTACACCGAATGCCCCCGCTATATCCGAATCAATAAACCGGCAATTTCAATCGAATTAAAGAGGGAACAACAATGATGATTCCTCCATCGGATGATGGAATATTAGATAATAGAATAGTAACCGGACCGGAAGCCGGAAGAGTGTATCTAGAACAACTCCTTCGAGATATCCCTCTAGTAGAAGCTTTTTGCTGGAAGAAGGATGTCTTTCTAACCAAAATTGCATTATGCGATGAGAACTATCCGCAAATAGAAATAGTGTATGCTTTCAATGATGGATTGGGAGGGTATACGATAGCGGGGATTAGGAATTCACTTTGACCAAAAGAATTAAAAATAAAAGACGTGTTTGATTGAAAATGGAATTGATTACGCCTACTTTTTCAAGATCCTGCGGGCTAGAACTATGCGGGGTTGAACTAACCGATTGGTCCAATATTCGCTATACCTTCTGCGACCCTCAAGGAGGGTTCTTATTAGAAGCTATTCCAATCCAGGTGATTAAAGAAGTGCTGTTCCAAAAAGAGGTACATTAAAATGGGATTACGAATGCCGGAATCAATGGAAGAATGTTTGTACTTTACGAATCGGGGAGATATTATAGCGTGGGTTTACCGCAAGCTCTGCCCGAAATGCAAGAAAGCCAAAATGGGCAAGCCCGTGGAGAAAGGATCGGTTAAGATCAGAGCTAAAGAGTATGTCTGTCCCAGCTGCGGGTATACAGAACAGAAAGAACAGCATGAAGCTAGCCTGAAATTAGAAGCGCAATACACCTGTCCTGAATGTGGGAAGGAAGGGGAATCCACTGGAGAATACAAGCGCAAGAGTTTTCAAGGCGTTCCATCGTATCTTGTTACCTGTCAGCATTGCAATGCTAAGATTGCGCTGACGAAAAAGTTGAAAAAATTGAAGGGTAAGAAAGGAAAGATATCAGAGGAAGAAGAAGATTTTGATGATGAAGAGAGGTAATCTTTCTATTTCATCTTCGTCAACTGAAAGATAACTTGAAAGGCTTTTTCTAAATCTTCTTCTTTAAAGATGAGAAGGTGTTCCCAATGGCAAATCATAGAGTCAATAATACTTATATCATGGAGAGCTAACTCATTGCAAAGCAATACAAAAAGGCCGGGGATTTTAGTGATGTCATCAGCATAATTGATTGCCAATTCCCCTAAATCTTTTTCAAGATGTTCAATTTCTTTAGGAAGAAATAAAGATTTAATTGAATTTAAATATTCTGCATCCACTACTATTTTAATATGATTTGTAATCTCAAATGTTCTTAGAGTAACATCTCTCCGAAATGAGATCTTAGAGTACATAGAAGCAACTTTCTTTTCAGTGTCATCAGTTCGACGAATGAGTAAAGAAACTAATTTTGTTTTTGTGGAAATCTTTGCTCTCCGTACCAGTTCATATAAAGTATAAAATTCCTTTTTAATTTCTTTCTTACCCTCATAACGGCGGATAGCGCTAATAATAGCATCAATGTTGTGTTCCAAATGCTGTTCTTTGGCTATTTTTCGTGCGAGAGCACTAGCGTTCACCAACTCCTCGATCAGAAGCTTCTTAATTTCGATATGGTGATCAATGTAGTCCCACGTTAATTTATTGATATTAGTCATTTTTATCCATAATTTGTCTTTATTTATAAATGTTATTATAATTTGTCAATATTTTTAAGTAGTTGAGGGCCCATTAGCCTACATTAAGGTGATCAAAAATGGTTTTAATAGACCTTCGAAACTCAGTGCAGGATTTAGGAGAAATAGCAAGACAAACGTATAGACAAGGCTACGCAGACACACAAGTACGGACCTATGCTAGAAGTAGCCTTTATGATCCATTAGCGTATGCAACAGTACTTGCTGGCACGGTGGCAGGGTACATGGGTATGCACCATTTTTATGAACACTACGTAACTAAAGCTCCAACATGGGGAGAATGGTTATTGCATGGCCAAGGAACCCTACTTGGATTGTTGACGGCAGGCATAGTTGCGCCAACCATTGCTCGATATGCTCCAGAGCTAATGATTGGTGCTGCAGAATTGGCAGGAGTGTTGGGAAGAATGATTACGAGAAAAAAAGATTAGGCATTTTGAGAGAGGATATTAAAATCTATTTTTATTTTTTAATTATCTTAATCAATTCAGTTAATATTCCATTGAGAATATTTCTATCAGGATGATTTATAAATAATTTATCGTTTGCAAACGCACCATGATTGAACGATTAGTCCATTCATTTGAGGCAGGGCGCAGGGGAAAACCTGATGAGTTAGATGCGAACATAGCACATTTAATCGGAGCACATTTACTTGCCAGAGATCCGAGAGCCAGATTTGATGTACGTGTAGAAGGAGGATACTCCAGAAGAACAGAGAGATTACGAGTAAATATTTCAGGAGAAATGAGTGGCTCACTCCTCACCCCTAGCTTAACGGCCGAATTAACTGATCTAACAGTAGAGCATTACAACAGAATACATGGGACTACTCTAACCGCAAGTGATCTTCTCTTTAATTATGAAGAATTGAATGCGCAAGAATCTGATTTGGCTCTTAACGGAAATATTGGTGATGATGGTCGTCCCATAGCGGTTGCCTTCAGAGATGCTCCCCACTTCCTTCCTCATGATCGTTTCATTGCCGTTGAATTACGGAATCTTTTTGACACTATTTTTGCATCCAGAGGACAGGTGCCAAGAGAACTTGCAGAAAGAGCAGGGATAAGAGAACTAGCAGGATTACGTCAAGATGGGAAGATAACCACTGATGCAATCTACGAGGGAGCACAATTCAAAGGAGTGTATAATGTTACTGCTAGTTTGAATCATGATCCGGGAATTTCTTTTGAGAGGTTTAGATCAGATGTTGAAAGGCTGGTTCGTAATTATACAGCGATGCTAAGTGAAAAGTATTCATTCGCCATTGGCTCTCCGACTATACAAGTAAACCCAAAAGGCCCCTGGGCAAACGAAGGCGGGTGGAAAGTAGACAGAGGGAGCAGGGAAGCTAAGCCACAGCGGCATTTCTTTGGTTCGCACGGGGTAATGGAAGATTCCCCCTATGGAGAAGACTCTAGCAAACCTTCCGGAACAGGCACATATCTAGCTCGCTACATTGCAGTACAAATTGTTGCAAATGGACTAGCAGAGTACGCTCGGGTTAAACTGGATTGTACCATGGGACAGAAAGACGTAAAATTATTGGAGGTATCTACGCTCGGAACGGCGACACTTCCACAACGGGAATTAGAACGATGGGTGCAAGACCATATCCCTCTTGGATTTGAAGAAGCGATTCAACGTTTTCATTTACGCGATGCCAGACTTTACCAACAACAGGTTCATTATTCTGATTTGTTCCATAATCACGATCTGCCGTGGAATAAAGTAGACGTTAGATCTTAGAGAAATCTTTATATAATTCTCTCCGTTCTTTCCGACTATGAAGAAAGCAGCGGCAACCGGCAAAAAAAACAGTACAAAAAAGGATGAAAAAATTATAGTTACTGCTGCTCTCCCTTACGCTAATGGTCCTATCCATATCGGCCATCTTTTAGAATACATCCAGGCAGATATCTACACTCGCTTCCTCAAATTGCAAGGAAAAGATGCACTTTACATTTGCGCTTCCGATATGCATGGCACTCCCATCGAAGTAAATGCTGCCAAAGCAAAAAAGGATCCGGAAAAGTTCGCCAATGAGTTTTGGAAAGATCATCAGCAGGATTTTGCTTCTTTTCTAATTCAATTTGATAATTATTACAAAACCCATTCACCTGAGAACAAAGAACTGGCGGAACATTTTTTTACCGAGCTTAAAAAACAAGGGTACATTTCCACAAAAAAAATTAATGTAATTTACTGCGAGCACTGCGCCCGTTCCTTGCCAGACCGTTATGTTAAAGGAACCTGCCCTTACTGCACCACCCTGGATCAATATGGAGACGTTTGCGAGAGCTGCAGCAGCGTCTTGAAGGGGAACGATCTCATCAATCCAAAATGTGCTCTCTGTGGGAGAACACCAATCCAGAAGGAAAGCGAGCATTACTTTTTCAAATTAAGTGCTTTTTCTAAGAGATTAGAACAATGGATAACTTCTCCTACTGCGCATTTACAGCCGGAAGTGCGCAATTGGCTGAAAGAATGGATAACGAAAGGATTGGAAGACTGGTGTATTTCCCGGGATGCTCCTTATTTTGGCTTTGAAATTCCCGGCAGCAAAGATGAAACCGGGGAAGTTAAGTATTTTTATGTGTGGATGGATGCACCCATCGGCTACATTTCTTCAACGAAAAATTATTGTGATCGGAAGAAAGTAAAATGGGAAGAGTACTGGATTAAAGGCAAAGTACACCACTTCATTGGCAAGGACATTTCTTATTTCCATTTCTTATTTTGGCCAGCAATGCTCATGGCCATGAATATTCCTTTGCCAGCGCTCACGGTGCATGGATTCATTACCGTTGACGGGCAGAAGATGAGCAAAAGCAGGGGAACCTTCTTCACTGCAAAAGATTTTTTGAAGTTATATCCCGCAGAATCATTGCGATTCTTTTACGCGAGCCATTTGGATCGAAGAGTGATTGATGTGGATTTAAATTTTAATGACTTCATTGCTCTGAATAACAACGTCTTAATGGGAAATGTTGGGAACTTCTGTTATAGGGTGCTGACGTTTGCGGAGAAGAATTATGCTTCCATCACTACTATTGCAGAAAACCAAGAGATAACTGTACAAATTAAATCTCTCATCGAAGAAATTAGAAAGAATTATTTCCTAGAAGACTTTAAAGGGGCAGTAAAAAATATTTTAAAAATTGCAGATTTGGGCAATGCTTATTTTCAGAAATCAGAAGTCTGGAAAGATCCCCAGAACGCTGTAAACAAAGCAGCGGTGGGGTGGTGTGTAAACGTAGCAAGAGATTTGGGAATTATGGTCTCCCCTATTCTTCCTGCTTTTTCTGCAAAGATTCAAGCAGCAGTGGGGAAGGAACAGTGGGATTGGGATGGTTTATCTTTTAACTGGAAAGGAAAGGTCAAACCGACTGCAAAACTAGTAGAAAAAATTGAGGTGGGAACTCCCCCCCACACTACGGAAGAAGTAAGAGTCGTCAGGTATTCCGTAGATCCTGTCATTGAAGAGATGGGAGTTAAAGTACGAGTAGCTCAACTAAGTGGCGTACACATTAAGAAAAAACATGAGGGAATAGAAAGAATAAAAGATGAAGTCCGGAAGAATATTGCTAACTACGAACGACATGAGATTTTAGAGGAGTATGCCAACATAGATCGTAAAACTGGAGTCGATTCTAGAAAAAATCCCAATGCTGTTATAAACCTCATCAAACTAATTCGTGAGAAAGGGAAATTACCACAAATAAATACTGTTGTTGATCTTTATAATGCCGTCTCTGTTGAGAGCAATATAGCCATGGCCACCCACGACCTTTCTAAATTAGATGAGGATATAGAGGTTCGCTTCTGCAGGGAGGGAGAGTCCTTCTTATCACTCGATGGAACCACCGAAAAGCTAAAAGAAGGAGAAATAGTGTATTCAGATAAGAAAAAGATTATCGGAAGATTTTCAAAGCAATGCAAACAGACTATAACAACTATCGACTCGACAAACTTAGTCTTGGTTGCCTTTGGGAATACTAAGATTAGCGAAAGAGAGATGGAACAAGCAGTTCAGAGAGCGTGCGAATTGATCACCAAATATAATGGTGGAGAGTATAAACTTCTTCCAACGATGCAGATACGATTATTTCCACTGTATTTAGTGGTAGGCAAGATCCTGGCAGTGAAAGATCATCCTAATGCGGACAGCTTATACCTCCTGCAGGTAGATTTAGGCCCGGAACTGGGAAAAAAACAAGTAGTGGCAGGACTGAAGAAGTCCATTCCTAAAGACCTTTTGCTCAATAGACAAGTGGTTTTCTGTGCCAACATGAAACCTGCAAAAATAAGAGGGGAACTTTCCGAAGCGATGATTATGGTGGGAGATGATCGCGAAAATGTCGCTCCATTGGAAGTGAAGAAAACGAAGATCGGGGAAGAAGTCCATTTCGAAGGAGTGGAGAACAGTCACAAAGAAGTCACCTTTGAAGAATTTAAAAAATTAGAATTATTCGTTCGTGGCGGACGAGTCTTTTTTGAAGGAAAAAAGTTAGCAAGCAAAGTGGAAGAGGTCATTTGCCATGGAGTTAAAGACGGTTCTAGGATCTTCTAAAATCCCAGAGTAATTTCCGCTTCAATTAATCCAAACCTTTATATACCTTCATTCTTTCCTATAGGCTATAACTATGGTGTGTAAAAGAGGGAGTGGAAATAGAAGTAGTCCTAATCTTATTTATCCTTCTAAGCGTGGGCAAGTAACTATTTTCATAATAGTAGGTATTGTATTGGTATTTACGTTCGCGGGAATTCTTTACTTCACGCAAATATCTACCAAAAGCAAACTCAGCGCAGAAGGCGAGCCCATCCTTGCGGAAGTGCCACAAACTTTTATTCCTCTCAATGTTTATACGGAGAATTGCCTCTCGCAGATTGGAAAAAGGGGATTGCTTGTCCTTGGCCAGCAAGGAGGCTATATCCATCCAGAGTTGCTGGGAGAATATTCCGAAAGCAACCCGACAGACTCACCGGGAATAAATTTAGAGCCGGCAAGAGTGCCCTATTGGCATTATAATCTTGCCCCCAATACCGCCTCTGAAATCACTTTTAGTTCCTTGCAACCAAAATTACACTATGCTGACGACCCTGAATTAAGCATGGAAGCGCAACTCGGAAGGTATGTCAATGAACGCTTATCTGCATGCTTGGGAAATTATAACACCTTCACGGAACAAGGCTTTACTGTTGCTATTAATTCCCTTCCTGAAACAGAAGCAAAAGTGGGAGAAAACAGTGTCAACTTCCTGTTAACAATGGAAGTAGACGCAGCCAAAGGAGAAGCTACCCATACTTTTGAACAATTCTATGTCAAAATCCCGCTCCGATTCAAGCATTACTATGAAATCGCAGACGAAATTACACAAACGGAAGTAAATTATAGCTTCTTGGAACGGCAGGCATTGGATTTGGTTTCAACGTACTCAGCGGTTGATCCAGCAAAACTTCCTCCGACGGAAGCAGTGACCTTTGACCTTATTCCCACTGCATATTGGACGGAAGCGGATGTGCAAGAGAAAGTGAAAGGCATACTCACGTCCCATGTGCCCCTGCTTCGGTATCTGGGAGCGGCAAATTTCTATCGGTATGATTACCAGCCCAGCGAAGAGGCGGTGGTAGATCTCCGCGATTTATACCAGAAAAATTATGATAATATGATTATTCCGCTAGAGAAGGGGAATGATGTGGAAGTAAATTTTGATTATTTTGGGTGGGAACCGTATTTTGACCTCAACGATAAGGGAGGAAGAATTGAGCCAAGCAGTTACGGCGCCAGTTTCAGCCGTCTGCAATTTAATACCAATCACTATTACACGACATACGACATCAGTTATCCCGTTCTCATCACGCTCAGGGATCCAGCAGCATTTGGGGGGGAAGGCTACACTTTTGTGTTTGCGCTGGAAGCGAACATTCGAAATAATCAGCCCATTGAATCGGGACAAGTATTACCCCCGCCGATTGCAGCGGTAGGAACCAGCATGGCCTGTGATGAACGGAAATGGAATACGGAACCGATTAGAACAGTTGTAGTGGATAGCTCCAATTTAAACCCACTGGAAGCAGTGCAAGTTGGCTTTTCCATTCCGGAAAGTGCTGACTGTATCATTGGCGCAACCAATGTTCGCGGAGAATTAGAAAGTAAATATCCTGCGGTGTACGGCGGAGTGGGAAGTTTCATGAAAGAAGATTATCTCACCAGTTTTTATCCTATCGACACCTATACTTTCAAGAAACAGCCCGGCATTATGGGATATGCAGTCGCGGGATTAAACCCAGCGGAACGAGCCATAGAATTGCACCCACTCAAACTCATTAATGTAACCATCAAAAAGAAAAACATTGAAAAATGCATTAACGGCAGATGTTACACGCAAGGATTATTCTCAGCGAATCAACAGCCACTCTATTCGTATCAACCACAGATGCTAAGCTCTGTTCATTCTTGGGTGTACACGAACACTCCGGTTGCGCTCGAAGAGAGTGAAACAGGCACACTTATCTTAGAAAGGGTTGCTGATCTCACACCCGGAGTGTTTAGCGATGAATTTACCGCCAGCATTGCCGTGCAAGGAAATTCACCAACGGAAGTAGAACTCGTCCCCGGGATATACAAAGTGCAGGGCTTATTAACCAGCGAACAAGAAGTAGTCATCCCGGAAGAAGAGCGTTGTACGGGGGGATTCATGGAATCAGTTGCCTGTTTTGACGCAAGTGGCTGCTGCTTTACGTTTGATAGAACTGTGCTCGAAAAAATGTTAACGGGCCAAATACAATGGGATACAGAACAAATGTATCTTAGGATTACGCCCGAACAACTTTATACTACTGATCAGATCACTTTTTATATTCCCAGTGTTAACCTTCACGGAGTTCCGGAAGAAGAACATCTAAGAGTGCTTGAAGATCTGCAAGTTATTGGGCAGCTAGGAAACTTTTCCCAGCAATTACGAGCAAATTTAGAACCGAGGTATGGATGAGATGAACCCTCAAAGAGGATGGAGTATTGTTGGACTTTTCATCATTGCCTTAGTCATTAGTATTCCCGTTTATTCCGCGGATGCGCTTGCTGCTTCCGTTCAAATAACCAAAAATTCAGGAGAAGCAGGAATTCGAGGATATCTCGACGCTCAAGGTGATACTTGGACAGTTGAAGCAACCATTAGCGGGGTTCCGGATAGAGCCATCAATCCCAATGATGTTAAAATTAAGATCGGAGCAAACGAAGCTGACTTCACTTCCTGCACGGAAACTGCCCTGGGAGCAACCTGTGAATATATTAGTCCCTTAACCGATGGAATCAGCGAAGCGGAATATGCCTTCCAAGTCATTTATAATTTTCTCAATGCTCTAAGCGTTCCTGATTCCGTTTCTAACGGAGAAGTGATCAGATCGGATGGTTCTGCTCCGGGAATACAGATTCACGATGTTCGCCAGAATAGCGAAGGAAAAATCCAACTTGATTTTACCGTTGATGATAGCATTGCGTCGGGAGCCCCTTCGGTGGGCATAAAGACAATCGAGATGGTTGATCCTGATACTGGAAACGTCCTCCAAACCATAAGTATCGATGCTCCCGGAAGGCGAGAATATAATTATCTCAATGATGGGCAATTTTCGGGAATTCTCCAGGCAAGTTTATCCGGGCAGCAAGTACAACGAATAAAAATACGAGCTCAGGATTGGCTAGGGCATAGCGGAACATCTGCCATTCAAAGTTTTCCCATTGATTTTGTGGCGCCGGCAATTCAAGATAATCTTAATTTTACTGCCTTTGGACAATTCGTGGGAAATTTTGTTACCAGAACAGATATTACTCTTGATATTGTTGAATCAAGTATTCCGGTAGTAAAAGGATATTCTGGATTAGCATCATTGAATGGAGAGGAAGCAGATTGTGATGAAGATCCCGACGAAGTGGGAGTGTGGCATTGTGCATGGCGCAATGTGGAAGTAAATCCCCGAGAGAATTCTATCTCAGTGCAAATAATAGCCGAAGATGAATTTGGAAATATTGCCGAGCGGAATTTGGTAGAAAGTTTTACTCGCGATACTTCCCTTCCCCGAATACAGTTCTTTGGCACCGAACGGATGTTTGAAGGGAAAAGTTACGTAAAGAGTGGCAATCAACGGATATTGTTAGCAGTAGATGAGCAAGGAGCAGGAATAACTGCAAATGGCATCAGGGCAAATCTGGATGCACTGGGAAGGAGCTCTTCCGAAGCGCCTACCTTTTGCAATCAAACTCTTTCCATTTTCAGTTGCTATTGGGATACCAGCAAAACATTTAGTTCTGACGGCGTAGCCAGAATAGGGCTTTCAAAATTCGAAGATAATGTTGGAAATGAGGCCGAGAAGCCAGAATTGGAACTGGCGGTAGATACCACTGGACCAAAAGTAGAAACCATGGAAGCGTATGGAGTTTCCGATGTTGGAGATAAAGATTACTTCCAAAGCAATGACCGGCTCAAAATCAAATTCAAAGCGTTAGAAAGTAGTGGACTCACCATTCTAGTGAACGCAAATGATCTCATCATGGATGCTGAAACCTTATTTCCGGAGAATGAATTTACCCGGGATATTTCACCCACAACGGGCTGGCAAGTTTTTAGTGAACAGAGTTGTGAAAGAGCGGAAGGCGGAGCATGGGACTGCGAAATAATAACGGACCCGATCAAAAGTGGCCCCGAGCGAGGAGTAAGGGTGGATATCAGAATTCAAGATACTGCTGGAAATGATGCAAACTCTTGGCCTACGGACGCAAAGAACGTAGAGTGGAGTGCAGTGCAAAATAGTAAAGGCACCCTGACTTTTGATCTCTTAGGATTGAGCCTTGAAGAAAATCCAGATTATTGGGAAGTAAGCCGAGTTGTTCCGCTGGGAGGACTCAGTAACTTCATTGATTTAGATATCGCTCCTCTTACTTATACGCGAATGCCTTTTGAAATCCGCTTGGAAAAATCAGGAACAACGGCAGAAGCAGTAAACATTGAATTGAGGGAATGTGTTCCGACGCAACAACAAACAGCTGCTCCTCCCGGAGGGAGATTAGATCAAAACGCAACTCCTACTGTATTGCCCACTCCCGTTGTAAGCAGGGCACTTCTGTACGCGGGTGTAAGTCCGCAAGGAGACACTTCTCCCCGACCAAAGATTGTGCTGGAGTTTGAGCCCTTTGACGGGGTAGCTCTGTTTAATTTGGCAGAAACTGGCGGAGAAGAATTTACCACTCGAGAAGTGGGTTATATGTGTACCTTCCAAATCTTTTCTGCCGTTGACGGAAATGCTCTTGCTAGAGCGGAACTGCAGGAAGTAACGGTGAGTGTTCCCTTTGGCTTTTCAACTTTGGGCGCTCCTGATGCTAATTTGGAAGAGATAATTAAAAACGAACGAGAAGCCGCCAGCACTGGATTCTGGGGAGTCATTGGAACGCTCGAGAAAATTATTAAGTGGTTGAGGTATATTGCCGGGATTGCTACTGTTATTATTGGAGCAGCCAAAATTGTAAATGCACTAGAATCAGGAACAGATAATATTCTCCGGGAAACCCCCGCCTCCGGCTCCATGATTGCAACTTGCCTGGGAATGAATGGAGCTGTTGATACTGCTGACACTGCTGCAACAGCCCTTTCAGTACCACTCAGTATTCTATCTTGTAAAGCGGATACTGGCCTGGGGTGGTATGACACCTGGGTGGGGGCGATTCCTGAAAAATATAATCAACTCATGAACATTGAAATATTAAAAAGTCCCACTTCCCCCTTAGGGAAGGATCAGCAAGCATGGAAGCCGGCACGGAGCGTGTATGATAATTTGTATCTCTCGATAGCCGCACTCTGTGTACCGGGGTTAGTTCATAATTTAGACAAATATCGACAAATCAAGTGTCGAAAAATTTATTGTTTGGAGAATGAAGTCAAAGCAAATCTTGCCACAGTGGAGAGCTGCAGTGAGTTGGAAGGACTGCTTACGTGCAAGTATTTTATTGGCGAATTGTGGTACATCCTGCCTTTTTCACAGTTCTACGATGGAATAATTAATCTATTGCGTAATGCTTTAAAAGATCCTCTCGCTTTAGCGCACACGGCCACTATTTTAGGATGTGGAATTAGTTGTGCTGTTTCAGGAACTCTCTCTTCAGCATGTAACCTATTATACTTCCTCTGGGATGTCATAGACTGGATTGAAGGAACCGTGTCATTTATAATTACTATCGCTGATGATTTAGAACAAGGCGGATTAAGTTATTGCGAGAGCGTACTCTAAGTTATTCCAATCGCAAGTACTTTCTCATCGCTCCCGCTAAATCCTGACATTGACGATCAGTTTTAGCAGCAATGAAGTCGTTATTGTATTCCCCGCTAATATTTAAGCGGTTTCCCCGGCATTGGACATCCTGAATTTCACCCCACGTAAAAGCCGTAGGATTCATGCCCTGCCCAAACAAGAGCTGCTCACAGCTAAATCCGCGTTGATCAATTTCAAAATGTTTACACTTTGGGTAAGAATCAGTTAACGATTGGCAGCAGAGATCAATAAGAATATCTCTCATGTTAAGATACGCACTTTCCTGAGGGTTAGCAGCAGAGGTATATGGTCTCGTAGCTAAAGTAGGTCCAGCACAAGAAAGAAAAACACCTAGAACCGCTGACCTAAGTATGTCCGTTAACGCCATGCACTTGTTCAGGGGGTGGTTATTTTTAAAAGTTTCCCTCGTTTTTACTTGGGAGTGAATATAATTGGTCTCTTATCTCATAGTAAAGAATATAAAGCAAGAGGAATTACATTTTACTGTGGAATACATAAAAAGAGGTTATTTTGGGTGCGCTGAAAATCTCCCGGATTTTCCCGCGAAGACAGTGACCTTATTAGTATTGTTTTTACTAGCAAGTGCTATGATGGTGAGCATTAAAGCAAGAGAGAGCTACCATGGGGAAGTGAGGCTGATATGAAAAAAAGACCGGATTTTGAGTTAATTAAGAAAAACGTGGTAGAAGTGCTTCGAAAGCATCATATTAAGAGAGCCGGCATATTTGGCAGTTACGCTAGAGGTAGGCATAGGAGCACCAGCGATGTTGATATTATCATCGAACCACGCAAAGGCATGGGATTTGAATTCTTTGGTCTTCAACTGGAATTGGAAAAAAAATTAGGTAAAAGAGTAGATTTGGTTAGTTATCGGGGAGTAAGCCCTTATCTAAAAGAATATATTCTAAAGGATGAGGTGAGGATTTTATGACTGTCCACCGAAATCTTCCTTATTTACTGCATATCCTTGATGCCATTAACGATATCGAAGAGTCGATAAAAAAATTATCTCGAAAAGAATTTGAGGAAGCAAAAGATGCCAAAGATGCAACTATACGACGGATTGAAATTATCGGGGAAGCTGTAAAGAATATTTCTTCCGATTTAAAGGAGTCTCATCCTGAAATAGAGTGGAAAAAGATTGCTGGAACTCGTGATAGGATGATCCACGCTTACTTCAACCTTGATTTGGATGTGGTGTGGGATATTGTGAAAAAAGATCTTCCTCCATTAAAAAAGAGAATAGAGAAGATTAAAACGTTGCTGGAAAAGAGATCATGAAAAAGATGGTGACTTTATTGGTATTGTTTTTACTAGCAAGTGCTATGATGGTGAGTGCAGTGCCGGTGAATGGATGGGAATATGATAGCATGAACTCCCGTTGGATTTGCAGAAGTAGAACAGGGTGTTACACTTCTTCCAGTGCCGATCAACAGAGCTTTGTACTTCATGATTATTTCAAGGGAGGAGCAAGAGATAGTTTTAATCCCTCTTCTGTTAGTAACCCGCCTGAACATATAATCCCTCAAATAACACCCCGAGCTCAGGCATTAATGCAACAGATGAATATTAGGATAGAAGGGACTAACCTCGTCTTCCCGAACGGAGAAAGGGTTGATTTCGATCCATCAGGGTTAAGTACGAGAACTTTAGAGTTCTCAATTACTGAAGAGAATGGAAATCTTAAGCTTTTGTTTAAGAATGATGATTTCTCTGAACAACAATATACAGGTACAACAGCACTGCAAATATTCCAGCAAATAGACGACTCCTCACCTGCTTCCGATTCAGGGACATTTGATACTCCTATTCCAGAGATTTCATTTCAACTCCCGGGCAGTGGAGAATCTCGTCGTTACATCCTAATTGAGGAGAGCGGAGAGATCGATGGGATCCAATACGCCGTAAGCTACTATGATTCCGACCACAGCCGTGTAATATATATTGATTCCTCCGGTATGCCAATAGGGTATTCAGACGATGATGGACTTAACAAGGTAAGATACGGACAAAACATTGGAGCAGAAGGAGAAGCTTTACGACAAGCTATTCTTGCGCAGAGCATAACTACTTTAACCATATCTGGAGATAGAACAGGTACTTCTAGTTCGACATCACTTTCATCTGCTCCCCACGTTATCAGAAAAGCTGATGGAACTTACGAAACAGAAAAAGGATATTATTTTTATGTGGAAGGAAGCGTGGCTCCTTACTTAACAACCAGTCCCACTACGGAAGGTGCGAGAGTAGTTTCCATCAGAGAGATAGCACAACGGGCATTAGGAGAAGAACTCTATAAAACTTACGGTGAAAGCCAAATAGATTGGGATAAATCAGATCCCGTTAATTATGTTCTCAAAACAGGAGGCACGATAAAGGTGGCAACAACGGTTACCGTTGGCAGAGATCCCGTAAAGTCTACCATCATCCAATTAAAAGATAAAGATCAACCAGATCAAGACAAATCCGGAACATACGTCATTAGAAACGGCCAACAGGTTGCCTTCCAATCCCTTAAACAACAAGAAGAAGGAACAATTACCCTCAGTGGAAATCCATTTTACGTTGGGAAAGATAACAAGGATGCTCTCAACGACCTCGCATCAGGAAAAGTAGTGAAATATTATGAGGGTGCTGACGCCAAAAACCAATTGGGAGTAATCGCAGTCCAAGGCAATAGTCGAACTATTACTAATTTCAAGGAAGAAACGCAAACAATCTTCAACACGCAAACGAGTGAGAAACAAGTTCTCGATGGTGATTATTATGCCAAAGGAGAAAGTAGCTGTACCGACTCAAACGGCTGCTTCAGACCCAGCGGCGGAACTTTATACGATGCAAATGAAAATGCTTTATTCTTATTGAATTACGATTATGAGAGTATCGGCAGTGCAGGAATTGGCGTAAGCGTAGGAGCAGTGGAAGTCCAGGGAGGAACAGCACGAATAACTCGGGTGGCCGGAGTTGAATTTCCCCGACGAACCGAAGCAGAGTTAGGTGGTCTGGAACGTATCGAGATGTTTAACCCGGCTACAGGGCGTTTTGAAGGAATCACCCAGCCCGATGGAACCTCTATTCTTGCGCAACGGAATGAGAAAGGAGAATATACTGGTGGTTTCATTTCCCATAGTTCAGACGGAAGGATTACAACGTACAAACAACAAGGTGAGCAATGGGTTTATACGTATGACAATCAGGTACAAGCAGCAGAACAAAGGGCTGTTCAAGCATCAGCAGTTGTCGCAGAACAGGTTAAGAGAGTAGGAGAAGCAGGAGAAGTGTTAGCATCAGCAACAACCGAGGACGCAAGAAGGGCTGCTCGAGTGGAAGTAGATGCTGCCGACGCAGCACTGGATGCAGCACATAGAGCGGAAGCTGATGCAGAACGGGAATTAGGGGAGAGAAGACGGGAAGCTCAAGACTCAGCTCGAGAACGTGCCCCGGCATTAGAAGAAACCAGAGTAGCAACTCAAGGCTCGCTCGCTATCGCTCAAACCTCCATCGAAGCAATTTACGGCATAACCAAAGAAATAAAATCCTATCCTGCACTTACCAGACTCTTCGGACTGCCCAGAACAGACCGAGACCTTTTCCAATTCGATGCTGATAAAACCTTTGCTCCGATGTTAGGAAGCAATTGGTTCCCTTCTGCCATTTGCGAAGCCCACTATGACATAGAACCGGAAGGAATGGCGATGATTAAAACCGTTTCCGGAACATATCAAGCCGTTGCTAATATTCAAATGGAACGGTCTGAAACTACCTCCCCCATTCTTTGCGCCAGGAATCCAGATCCAGAAGCAGAAGAAGAATTCATCTGTGATCCAGGGCAAGTATGTGTAGACAATAATTTCTGTCACAAAGACGAAGATGGAGATCAAGAACAGGATGAAGACACACCATTACAAGGATATTTCTATAAAATCACCTGGGGTGTTTCCGCTCCGAGAGATGAAGCGTTTACTCCTTTCATTAACGAAGATGGCGTAGCTGTTTCATTTAATGTGTGGATTGACACTACTCCTAACGATGGAATTGATGCCGGTGCAACACATATGTATATTCGGAATGGAGACGTCAATGGACCGATAGAATTACGAAACGGACAATCAGATAAAGATACAATTATCCATTATTCACCAAACCTATTCCAAGAAGCGTGTATTGGATGGAAACAAGCGCCTTCCACTGCTGATTCATTTTCAGGATCCAGCACTATAGGCGATGTCTGCTTCACTGTTGACGTTTCTTCCATTGGAGAAGCCAACTTTGGCAATGCCGGAAGAAATGCTCCCGCAAGTACTGTTCAAGGCGGACAGGTTACCAGAAATGCGGGATGGTAATAATTAATTCCCTTTTCTTCCTTCTACCACTATCTGCATCGCTTCCGCCAAATCACGGCATTGTTGTGTCGTATCCTGCCAGACTGGCCCTTTCGTGTATAAAGGACTGGAGTTGTATTGTCCTCGAATCAAAACTTCTCTTCCTCGACATTCTACTTGCTCAATCTCATCCCAACGATAATCTGAAACTACTTCTATGTGAGCATCAACTAACTGTTCACATCTGAATCCAACCGGATTCACTTGAAGATATTTACAATCAGGATAAGAGTCTGAAGGCAATGAACAACAAATGTCGGCAAGAATTCTCTCCATGTCTTGATACGCCCCTCTCCTGCGGCTCTCGGGCATAGTGCCATAATTTTTCTGCGCCAAGACTGGTGCGCCTGCACACGAAGTGAGCGCTACTTTTAGCGCTAAACCAAGTGCAATTTTCTTCCCAGCCGCGAGTAGATTATCAATTCCCATTTTATTGTAGATATGCGTGTATTGCTTCCGCAAACTCCCGAGCTTGTCGGCGGTTTCTAAACTTTTCCAATCGAACGCAAGTTCTATCCTCCAAGCAGACTTCAACAAGGTTTGATCCGGGAATAACTTTCCTTACCCGATCCCAAAGAATGACTATCTCCTGACGGCAAGATTGGTATCCCAAAGTACCTTCTTGAAGAGTGTAGCCATTTGGACATTCTGCTGGAAATCTGTTACTGAGAATGGAGGCATTTTTTGTGCAGCGAAATTCATCTTCCGTTACCGCTGACTCTTCACAAATATCACCTGCAATTTGCTTTATGTTATGAAGTCCGATTTCTGGCCGCGCAGCGGGGAATTGATCATAATCACGATGAGCATATCTTGGAGTACTGCAAGCAACTAATCCTAGCAGTCCTGCTCCCAGAAGAGCGTTGTAAAAACTATCCAGTAATCTTGCCATTTATACCTAAATTAGCTCAGTTTATTTAAAAGTTATGATTTTTTACTACTGCCTAAGAAAGATTTAAATAATTCCTCCTTTTATTGGCTTTATGTTAGAAAGAATCATCTATCCGCTGGTGATCGCAAGTTTCTTAGGCGCAGCTAAACCAGTGTATGCTACCCCCCCAGAAGCTCAGCAAGAAGAGCAAGAACCGGCACCAGCGTATACTACCCCCCCACAGCAAGATCAACCCGCACCGGGACGAGCATATTACATTGATCCCAAGAAAAGAAAAGCAAGAAAAAAAGAAGGACCAAAACTAGCGTATGATACACAAACTCCCGCTCCCCCACCAGCGTATGTTCAACCAGCTCCCGAAATTCCAGAAGAAAAGAAAAGTCATGCCGGGGATTGGGCTCTGCTCGGCGGAGGTTTAGTGGCAACGGTTCTTGGCGCTGCCTTAGCAACTTCTGAAACCTGCGCACAAGATGCCGGAACCGCTGGACAAAAAGAATGTTCTGCGAATGCAGGAACGTATGCTGGATACATCCTGGTAGCTGGTGGCGCAGGTATGGGATTAGTGGGATTACTGGGGTTGCTGGAGTAAAACCGAACCTTTTTTATACTTCGGATATATCCCTTGCGTATGAATCAGCACTTGCATTCGTTTGTTAATTCGTTTAAAGTAAAGCCAATCTTCTGGAAAACGTTTCTCGCAGACCTCATTTTTGTGGTCATTCTATTACTCATCTTTACAACGTTTGGAACATACCTTCAAAATCAGTCCATTGAAGTAATGGGAGGCAGGACGGTAGAGGAAGTTCAGCAACTCCTGGCCTCAAGTTCCCCGGAAGAAATGCTGCCTTTCTTCACCCAGCTGAAATCCTTTCTCCTTTTTTCGATAAGTGCCATCAGCATACTCACGATAGTATTTTTCTTTCTCTTCTCATTGGAGCAAGCTGTGGTGTGGAATACGCTATTACATCGAAAACTAACTAGCAAGATGTACTGGCGTTGGAATGTACTCCACTTAACAATGCTAATCCCGATACTCTTTTATGGATTAATGTTCATGATTTTGAAAATTATTACTGCATACCTTCTCAGGACTTTGCTAACGTCGAGTGCTACGCTTTATTTCCGATATGCTGCGGTAATTGATTCGATTTTGCTTATTCTCAACAATGTGGTCAGTTTCATCCTGATAGTGCTCCTTCTGATATTCATCTTCCTGGTTTATATTGCCTTTACCGAGAAGTACAAAGTGTGGATTTCCATAGGAGAAGGGTTCAACCTTTTGAAAACCCACTGGAGTAAGATCTGGCGAATGCTTCTATTGATAGTAATGGTAGCTCTAATCATAACAGGAATACTTCTTCCATTTAAACAGCAACTTCAATTCTATCCACTTGGATCGACGATCTTGAATCTTATTGTTTCTCTCCTGTTCATCTCCTGGATGCGTTCTTATCTGGTAACAAAGCTTAGCCATCCTAGCCATGAATCCCACTAAATACATCAAAAATAATCAGATAGCAGTCAAGGTTATCCCGAATGCTTCTCAGAATAGAGCAGTTGAAGAAGAAAATGGTCTTAGGATATATCTCCATGCTGTTCCGGAAAAGGATAAAGCCAACCGAGAGCTCATCAAATTCTTCAAAGAAGAATTCAAGATGAAAGTAAAGGTAAAAGCAGGAGCTAAAAGTAGGCAGAAATTACTGGAGATTTGTGGATAAGTAAAAAATCCCAATCGCAGCAAGCTGCGGGGTATGAGCCCATTTCTCGGGAATCACTGAAGCGGATATTCCTCCACTTTCCGTTCCAACACGTCAAATTGAATCTTTGCTTGCTTGAATACTTTTCTGCTATCGTCCGCAGCATGATACTGTTTCTGGCAGACTACCCGTTTAATTCCCGCGTTGATGATCATTTTCGCACACGTGTAGCAGGGTTCCAATTTACAATATAACGTTGCCCCATCAATGGAAACTCCATTTCGCGCCGCTAAAGAGATAGCATTTATCTCCGCATGGTTTGTCCTCACACAATGTTGAGAGATATTGCCAGCTTCATGAATTACTTTCTTCATTTGATGCCCTATTTCATCACAATGAGCGAGTCCCATGGGGGAGCCAACATATCCTGTGGCGAGAATTCGTTTGTCTTTCACTAAAATTACCGCTGTTCTACCCCGATCACAGGTAGCGCGCTTGGCAACCGCATCGACAATGCCTAAAAAATATTCATCCCAACTCGGGCGGCGATAGTGTTTCTTATGAAGCTCGAAAATCAGTTTGTCAACTTTACGACACAATTCTTCTACAGTCCCATCATTCTTAAGAACAATTTTCGCCAACCGCCAGCGCCGGCGTACCTGTTCTTTCGCTAGATTTGATTCCCTTTGTTCTGTGCGAGTATTGCCCACCACTGAAATGAGAACAAAAGAAGGATCTGATGAGAAAACAGCAACTTCATCAGAATTACAGAAGGAGGTTAGTACATAATTTCGATTCTCTCTCAGTTTTATCCTTACCCTTTCCGCAAGGATTCTCTCCCCAAATCTTTCGCGGAGGTTTTTCTCTAGCTGAACAAGATTCTCGGGAGTGGGTTTAACCTTTCGCCGCTGTGCTTCCTCTCTCAATTCTTCTTCTAAAGAATACGGATGAAATCCTTTCTTGGCAAGGTGATGAGCAATGATTCTTTCAGCGTCTCCTTCTGCTTTTATTATACCAATAATCATCTAGGCTGGGATTAAAGATTGCTTTAAAAGAATTATGAGTATGGAATTACACTACTGAGATTTCTATACACGAGACTATAGAAGGACAGGAATAAATTATGACTGTAGAAGATTGGTAGACTCGATCTCTGCCATTACCAATTGGAATTGGCGTAGCAGATCGCTAATCGTTCCTGTATTCATGAGAGTATAGTCGGCCATAGCAATTGGCCCGCCTTTTTCAATGTTCTCAATCTCTGCATAATCTCTTGCCTTGGCTTGCTCTTCAGTGAGAGGCCTATTACGCAGAGCTGATCGCTGCCCATCCTGTTTTCGATGAATAAGACGCTGGTATCGAAGGTGAGGAGGCGAGTACACCGCTATAACAATCAATTGCGCTCCAAGTTCTTGCTTTAATATCTTGTATTCTGACCAGCTATAGAGGCCATCACCAACAACATTTCCCTGCTGCAGCAGTACCTTTATTTTATCTCTATTGAGAAAGGCATACGCTCCCATGCCATGCTCCTTCCTGATTTGTTCGCGAATTGCTCGCTCATTTTCTTCGCTTACCGCTAGACCTCTCTCTTTAATAAGATCCATAGTTATTTGGCCAAAGCGAAAGAATAAATAATTTTTTGCAACCAGGGCATCTGCGAGAACAGATTTTCCTGAACCACACATCCCCACCAAGCAAATAAATTTGTTCATGGGTTGTACGTTTTTCAATGAAGTATATATAAGTTCTTATAGCTCAGAGAGAAAATGAAAGAAAAGGAAGTTTTACTACTCTTAATCCTCTTCTAATATTATTCTTCTTTCTCTTTCTCTTCTTTTGTTATCTTCTCTGTAAAAAAAGAATTAAGATTCTGGCTTTGTATTTTTGCCTTGTACGATATTTTTTGTGAGATATCTACCACCTCTTTTAGATAAAAAAAGATGCAATCATCCCGGGAGTTGCATCACATCTATCACAAGCAGGAGAGAAACGAATTCGATATATAAATACTTTTGACTTGCAAACTATAGTTTTGAAAGCGATACCACTTCAGAAATAAAAAACAATTTTACTACTGCTTGTTGTTTTTATATCTTTCTGCCTGCTTTTTTCTCAAGAGAGAATTATTCCTTCCCCTGCACCAGATTAATAGTCTGATGCGATGCTATGGTGCCATCAGCAGCAAGAATTTTCATATTAATAAATCGCAAGGCTTTGGTTATAAAGGTAAAATTCCACACCGTTTGCTCTTGAAAAGTCTGTAAGATAATAAAGCCGTCGCCAATAGTCTCATTGGGAAATTGCCGGGGAAGATTTTCTTTCCATATTTTAATAGCATCTTCAAAGCTCATCTTAACTTCATTCCAGTTTAATTTTTCAACTTCAGTTGTATCTTTCTTAAAAACATCATCTGCCGGTTTAATCTCCGAGTCGCCATTAGGCAAAGGAACAAAGACGGTTATCTTGCCAATGGATGGTTCAAAAAAGCCAACCTCCCACTGGCTCTTAAGGGTACATTCTTGGTCTAGTTGGCAGAAGAAATGAGTCAGAAACCCTTGAGGATGCTGTTCTACCCATTGTTTATAAGAGTCAGTTTTAGAAAGGGAATCAAAGACTGCCTTTGGTTCTCCAGCTAAGGTCATGAATATTCTCTCCAGGTGTAATTACATTTAGCGCACTTAAAGAACCTCGTTTCTGGTTCATCAGCTCCCCTGGTTTGTTGAGTCCAATAATACGCAACTTTATTTCCGCACTTTTCACAATTAATCTTGATCTTGGGATGGGTTTCAACGTTTTCAATTACTTCTATTTTCTTACCGGTGTTGGCTTTTTCTCTTAATTCGGTGGTTGTTTCTCCCCCAGGGGCTTTGGTAAAACCACAGCTACAATAGAGGATTTTCTTACCGGATTTCTCTTTAGGACGAAGCAAAGAACCGCATTTTGGACAAAACATTTCAAATCACCTTTTCCATTCAGAAAGAAAACGACTTCCCCTTTAAATAATTTGTCGTTCTAGCTTATCACTTCTTGAGGAGAATAATTCTTATTAAGGAGCCCCCTCCACAGCAAAATCATGCTCCAGCGATATAATCCTCTTCTTCAAGAGTTTAGTAATGATGGAAGAATAGTTCGTGAAACTATTTTTGAACTTGCCCGAAGGAAAGTGCAGCAATATGGGGGTGTTTCTCCGGAGTATTTCACCTTCTCTCCGGTCCGAGAGACTGGCAAATACCCAGATATTGAAAATAGGGTTATGGTGGGATGGAAAGTCCCCCTTTCGGAAGAAAAAGTTCATGCATTAGAACATTATCTTTCACAACTCTATCCTGATGGAAGAGTCTATCATCGAAAAGACCCTTTCGGAGCAACAAGAGCTATCGAATCTTATCGCGCGCCAAACGCCAAAGTCAAAAAGGATATTAGAGGATACCTCTTTTCCGATCGCCAGGATGGCTTTGCAACAGGACTATGGGTTTCTCGATTATTTTCTTCCGCGGCGGAAGCAAAAAGAGTACCTTCACATTCTCAAAGATGGCTTTATCAAGGACAGGGCTTTATCGAAATGCGAGATCAGCCCCGATGTTCCTATCTTGATTTTTTAGAACATACTGTTCAAATATCCCGCATCCTTGCGGGGGAAGAATGCACAAAGACCTCGCCGCTCCTCTACGATTTATACCGTTCTACTGTCCCTTCTTCAGTTGAACCCACTTCTGAACGACAAGTAGCCGGATTACAGGAAGTACTAGAATTTATCCGCTGGACGGTTTTTGGAGCTTCACTCAATCCTTCCGTGGCAAGGAAATACGGTGTACGAGAACAATCGGTGTTAGTGGCGAGCGTTCCCGGACTGGGAAAAACTACTCTCGCAAAGATTTTAGCGTTAGAAGATTTGGGAAGCTTATTTGTGCCAATAGAAGCAACAACTTTATTAGAACTAGCGTCAGATAAGAAAGGAGAAGGGCACTCCATTTTCGAAGGTGTTCGAGAATTGCGTTCCCGAACGGAGGTTCCAATTGTACTCTACTGCGATGATGTTGAAACCGTAATGAAAGATGTCGCTTTAGACGGGCATAGTCATCCTGCATCCGTCTCTAGCTTACTCAATAAATTACAAGGAGTATGGAGCGATGGCATACGTTTATGCGGAGCAACAAATTATCCTATGGGGCTTGATCCACGATTTCTTCAATTTGGAAGGATAGGATATTTATTGCATCTCCCCCTTCCCAATGCAGCCCTTCGTCAGGAAGTTTTTACCATCCATACTGCTTCAAAACCGCTTCATTCAGACGTTTCCTTTGCCGAATTAGTTGACCAAACCGATGGTTTCACCCCCAGGGAAATTGAAGAGGTATGCAATGTTGCAGCGGTACAAGCCATGAAACGACTTGCTGGATCGCATCAGCATCCTGAAGAACCGTTAAGCGCTGCTCTCCGAAGATGTAGGGAGGAAGACCCAAATAATTTCCCTATTACTGATGCTGACTTCAGAAGAGGGGTAGCGCAAGTACGATCCCATGTTGATGTTGCTGCAACCAAAAGGTTAGATGTAGAAATTCGGGACTTTTGCAGACGGTATGCCCCCCCGATAGGGTTCATTTAAAGTCCTCTATCGCTGAATATTAATTCCCAACGGCCGCACTGCATCAACAAATAAAATTTTTACCCATCCAAGATAAGGAAGTCGCAGCACTCCTTTTCCTACGATTCTTTCTTCAATGATGTGGGTTTCCCCCATCCCCCCTTCAATACTTTTACTATTGTGGTCTCCCTTTGTTTGGATGTAATACTCATTGCCACTATCGGAGATGTCTACGATTCGGTGAATAATGGGCTGTGGGCGATTCCCTCGAAATACCAAAATATCCCCTACTTCAAGATTTGCTTTATTCGCTTTCCAGAGAATAATGACATCCCCTTTATTAAACCCATTCTTAAAAGGGAAAGCTTTGAATTGCTCTTGAGTAATCCCCTTTTGTTCATACCATTCCCCGCATACTTCCCAGTAATTGTCAAAAGACTCTTTAAAATCAGGGAGACTTTTCCCGCACATAACGCCATTGTACAACCCATGCTCCATGCTCTCGCTTACCACTGCAACAATGGGGTAGCTCGTTCCCAGAACTATTCCCAAGACGGGATAAATAAGATATCGTATCACTAAAAAAGCAACCACAATATTAGCAAGCCAACTCCAGAGAGAATCTTCATGCCAGAAAAAATCCCATATTCTCTTACCACGACGGCGGAGCATTCCCACTTTATCTTGCATAAGACGAGCTAGCTTCAAGGCTTTAAAAAGCTTTTTATAGTTTGTTCTTTTCCCGAACAGGAAGAGTGATAGAAATGACCGCAAGAAAGACTATTCCGGAAGGAACCCTGCCTTCTTTAATCATTGATATTACACAAAAAAAAGAGTTACGGAAGATTAGCAAAGAATTCGTTACAGAAAATCTGGCTTCGTATTTGCACCAGAATCCCAAGGCTAGGCTCTTCCTTTCCGCACCATTTAGCAAGAGATCGGCGCAATACAAATCTATCATCAAAGACATCCGCGCCAATTTGCGGAAAGTGTATGGTTTGTTCCGGATAGAAGAAGAAGCGCGGGAAAGGAAAGAATTGGTAGCTTTGTTAGGGAAGACTCCTTCTGCAAAGCACCGGGAGCTCGTACAGAAAATTCTGTCCACCCATTCTTCAACTAAAGAAAGAATTCCATTTTACGAACAGCTGTATTCACGCATTTTTCAGGTCACCGGCAGTCCAGCAACAATCATCGACCTGGGCTGCGGGATAAATCCTTTTTCTATTCCCTTTATGAAAGTACAAAAGCTAAAATACTCTGCATTTGATATAAGCGAAGATGAAATAGATTTTCTCCAGCAATTTTTTACGTGGTGGCATCGGCAGCATCCCTCCTTTAGTGGAAAAGCAGAAGTTCTGGATGTAAAGCATTGGATTACCATTACCCATGCGGAAAAAGCAGATGTTTGTTTCCTGTTTAAAATGACGGATGTCCTGGATCTGGGAAAAGGGCATAAAGTTACAGAGAGCGTACTCCGGAATATCCCCGCTCGATTTGTGGTGGTGAGTTTTCCTACCAAGACCATGAGCGGCAAGGTGATGAATGTTCCCCGGCGAAATTGGATGGAATGGCTATGCAAAAGAGTAGGGTACTCATTCACTATTCTCGAATTCAAGAATGAGATATTTTATGTGATTAAGAAAATAAATTCTTAAGATTCTTAAGAAGAGCATATTTTAACATTAATGCTCTTATCTTCTTATGTTTCCCGTGTTCTACCCGCAAAGTAGGATCCTGTTTCACGAGTTAGCCTCCAGCCCAGCGGTGCGGTACTTTCTCGATTCTTTAGAGCAACACCATGCTGATTCCCGGCTTCACTGCTTGCGAACGGGTTTGCTTGCAATTGATATTGGACATAGTTTAGGCCTTCCTGAAAGAGTAGTGTATGAGCTAGGATTGGCAGGAATGCTCCATGATGTAGGAAAAAGAGGAGTAGCCTACTGTTTGCTGGAGAAGGATGGCAAACCTTCTGAAGAGGAATGGAGAGCAATCAAAGCCCATGTCCGCTTAGGATTCATGACCCTGCGAGAATCTGCTGCGCACCAAGATCCTCAGCTTCGTTTGCCGGAATCTATTAGTAAAATTGTGGTGGGCCATCATGAATACCAAGGAATTCGATCATATCCCCGCAGCGGAAAAGATCGACGGACTATTCCTCGTTCAAATATACCTGAACGACGGCAACGGGATTTAGTGGTAGAAGGACTCTCTCAGGCCCTAGCGGCAGCGGATGTGTATGATGCCTTGTCCAGCCCTCGGGCATACAAACAGGGGTTTCCTGTAGAACGAGTGGCAGAGATATTACATCAAGATTTTACGGGCAGTAAACATTATGTTCATGAAGTGCTTCGCCGGGGAATCTCTTCTGCTCCCGCAGGATTAACTTCAGTAGAGGAGATTGTAGGATTAAATTAGGTAGTTTTCCCCTTTCACGAATTTAGGAAGAACTCCTATCCGCAAAATAAGGATGATCTCTCACAAATCTCATCTTCGCGATATGACGTAGAAGAGCAGCTCTTGGAACGGAGGTATCCTTAACTTGTAGTGTACGTTCAATAATACTCAAAGCATCGTCATCTCCGATTCCTAATTCCCGTTTCAACCGATCAACTGCAGTTTCTAAAGGTTCCGTTCTTCGCTCTTCCTCAAATCGTATTCTTGCTAATTCGTGAGCATAACTTAGAAGTGCACTTCCTTCCGGGACAGCATCTACTCCAAAATTAGATCTTAGATGAGCATAAAAATTCCCCGATCTCGTTCCGGTGGTTACTTTTCCTTGATCGACTAACGCTTCAGCACAACCCCGATAGAATGATCCATCATCATCTCTTTGAGGAGGTGGTGCTCTACCACCAAGAGAACGTTCATCCTCACCTCTTCCATTATTACCTAAGCCTCTTTCAGCAAGATAGGCATCCAAAACTCGAGTGACTTCGCTTCTATGTTCAGTGGAAGCAACTAAAAATTTCCCCTCTTTTAATCTTAACTTATCTCTCACGCCTGATTGGGCCAGATGATGCCGTGCTTGGTAAAAGGCAATGGTTCTATTATCTACTCCCCTATCCTGGAGAAGGTGATCGAGATCAACCGTCATAGCTGAAGGCATTTCATCCTTGGTCGTTACCGGTAATGAATAGACAGCGGCAATACCTGCTTTTGCTAGCGCATCAAGTGTAAGACGATCATCTCCTTCAAATACGCTTACAAGATCACTAACATCGCCACGTCGAATGAAAGGAAATGGTCTTCCTCGATCTTCTTGTCGAAGTACTCTCGGGAATTCTCGCGCTGCTTTGGCAAAGATACCTGGATGAATTTGTTCTCTATCGCGCGCAGAGAATACAACCAACTCATTCACTAAAGTTCCTAATGGAACATGAACTCGAGGATCATATTCTTCATCTGGTGCTTCAGGAGGATCCACTCGATGAGGAGCCAAAAGTGCTGCACCTGTAGCCGCCGGTGCAGCTTCAGCAGAAGAAGACATCGATCCAACTACAGCTGCCGGCCTGCCCAATCTTTCCCTAATTACATTAATTGCATCTGCAGGTGCCCAAAGTGCCTGATCCTGAGGGCGTCGATAAATTAATTTTGCTCCCAGCAAACCATCTCGCGCTCGTGCAAATGTGCCGCTATCAACACCGAGAGCGAGGGTTAGTTTTGCAACACCAATAGTAGCATCCGCAGGAGGAGCACTAGGATCATATTGAGAAGCACTAATAGCTCCCCTTGCATCTGGTCGCGGAGCTGCAGGAGGTTCAACTCTCTCGGCAGGAGGGAGGGCAGCAGCAGCTGGCACAGTCCTCTCCACAGCTGCAGGCAGAGAAGTTGCAATCGCAACACTTGCAAGACGAACAATGCGATCTAATCCTACCTCGCTCGGAGCAATGCTCTCTATAGTAATAGTTGATCGATCAGCAGAACAACGATAAGTTACAAGCCGATTCTTTTCATCTGGAGGGGGGAGCGTACTTTTCCCTACTACTGCCACCGTTCCTTCTCGAGTTATAATCCTAGCAGCCTCACCAACAACCAAACGCGCTTCTAGTGAAGTGGGAAGCAGCTTTCCCGCGAGAAGCAAAGGCAAAACATAACTTCCATCAGGTTGTAGGATGGCAAGAGATTGAAACGTCTGTCCTTGCAATATTGCAGAAGAATCTACTCTCGCTGCATTTGTGGGCTTTACTGCTGCTTCTCTTCTTTCCCCGCTCAAGGCAGGTACATCATAGGCATGAGCAGAGAGGTAATCCCAAACTTGTTGATGAAGATAAGTGTACGCTTCAATAACACTGGTACGGAGAATTCCTTCTCCCTCCAATTTTAATGGTCCCCCTTTCATTTCTTCTAATCCTGCTTGATCTAAGAAGAGAGCTTTCATTACCTTCGCTGCAGCAGTGAATCGCTTTCCCTCAGGATAGTGCAACGCATAAAGAACAGTAAATGGGTGATAACGTAGAGTGTGAACTTTTAATTCGGGAATGGCATCTTGGATTTTATTCCTTCGTTCTTGCAAGGTGAGGATATGTTGATTGGTAAAACGCTGCGCATCTCCTACAGATAATGTATCTTGAAATCCATATCGCTTTCCGTCTAACACAAATCTTCCATCGATGAATTCTTCTCTCAAAGTGAGATTAGCAAAGAATTTAGCAGTTTTCATTGCTGGATCATCCCGAGGATTAATGGCATAATACCCTTGAGTAGAAGGGGTTGGAGTATGGTCCCCCGGCAAAGAATCTTGGATTCGTTCTGGGACTGCTAGTTTTTCTATTAATCCAGTGGGCAGATAAACCCCGTCACCAAAATATTCCAGTCCGGAGGCATCAAATCGCCGTGCTTCTTCTACAACAGATCCAATGCGAACAACGGAAAGATTATCAACTGTTTCTACGTAAACCCTATCACTGGAATCAGGAGATACGGACTGTTTCACCGCAAGATTTCTTCTTCGTAATAATTCCACCATCCTATCTTCAGTAGCACTTACAACCCCTGAACCAATACGCTGGTCACCAACATGTAAAAGAAAATGAAGACCTCGAGGAGTATAGGAAAACCCAATCTCCGCTTCCCGGGGAGCTAAGCCACCGTCTTCCCGCCGCACATAGGTAGAGAAAGTATATGCTCCAAGATGCCGCCGCACTGCAGTCGTAGAAGAAACATTTGCCAGAAGAAGCTCATCCAAATCCGAAATGCGTTCTGCTACTGCCAACATAAATCACCCCTAGGGGGCCTATATTTTGTATATAAAGATTTATATTAAGAGAAGTTTATGTTTCATTAGTTGGTATGCCCTAGAATATCTATAAAAGTTTATATAGAAGTTATCCTTGGAAGAAATGATGGATTTCAACATCGCCATTTTCCGGTTAGGCATCGTAGTTCTGGCATCCTTGTTCTTCGGTTTAGTCCGCCAGAAAATGCACAAACCAATTGGTTTTGGAACATTTATTTTTGTCTCCCTGGGAGCTACTGCTCTTTCAGTCATTTCCGTCACTGTTCAGGGTGATAATCCGTTAGTGTTGGTAGGCTCCATCGTCACCGGTATTGGATTCCTGGGAGCAGGAGCACTGATCAGAACCTCTGATAAAACCAGTGGATTTACCAGTGCAGCGAGCATTTGGCTGTTTGCAATTGTAGGCGTAGTCATTGGATTGGGAGAATATTTTTTAGGAACAATTCTTTACGGGATGGCCTGGGTAGTGCTAGCAATTGACAGTTATCTGGAAAAGAGATCCATTGGCGCATTCCAGAAGAGAATTGTGATCACTACCAATAAACTTATTCCTACGAGTGAATTGGATAGGATCTTCTCTACTGCGCATAAGCATAAGATGCTGGGAATCGAAGTTAACAAAGGCGAGCAGAAGATGACTATTACGTTCCTGATCGAGGGAACGAAAGCGGACATTAATCATTTAGCTAAGGAATTGGTGAATCAAGCATGGTTTGCAAGCTGTAAAGTGGAATAGGAAGAATAAGAGCAACAGACTCATCCCCACTATAGAAATCTTTAAAAGCAGAGCCCTTTTTGAATTAAAATCATGAGCAATTGGGGGGTTGTTAAGAGTATTACTATAGTATTACTAATAACTTTATTCTCATTAATAGTTCTGGCAGAAGAAAACCTTTCCATTACTGCTACCCCTGACTCCGGCAATGAACCTTTAGTCATTTCTTTTCGTGTTGATGCAGAAAATCAAACCATTGCTTCCTATGCCTGGGATTTCAATGATGACGGAACTGTTGACAGCACCGATGCAAATCCTCAATATACGTATGCCCAAGAAGGAACATATACTGTAACTGTGAATATAACCATCAACGACACGGAAAGTACACTCACTAAAACTATTACCGTGCGAAACCAAAGTCCAATTCCAAATCCATTAACTGTATCTATTGTTGCCAATCCTTCTTCTGGGAAAGCACCATTGGCAGTTCAATTTACTGCTGCCGCCACCGGAAGGGAGCCTTTAACCTATTTGTGGGATTTCAATGGTGATGGGACTCCGGATAACACTCAACAAAATCCTTCCACCACCTTCCAATCCGCAGGAGAATATAATGTAACTCTCCGAGTGACTGATGCCAGCGGCGCAACGGCAACAAAAATACTTTCCCTGCAGGTGACTCAATACGATTCTAAACTCAACCTCACTTCCTACTTCCCCAGCAGTATTACTCCTGGGAATAATGAAATTACATTTATTGTCTCCAATAACGGTGAAGAGCCAGTTAGAGATATCAGCGGGAAGATCGTTGGTGCGGGAATGCAACATCTAACCTCTACTACTATTCCTGTACTTAATCCCGGAGACCAAGACTCGTTAACGGTAAAAATCAATGTGCTGCAAAATGGAAACTTGAATGGGGTTCTGAAAGCGGTAGACAAAAGTTTTCCGATTACGTTTACGGTAACCGCACAGGTGCAATATAATAAAGAAGATTTGCAAGCACAGCTCACTTTACTGAGAGCGCAGTTGCAAGAACAGCAGGACGTCTATCAAGATAAAAAAGCGGAAGGGTATTTTGTGTCAGAAATCTTTGACACGATTAAAACTACCCAGAAACAATTACAGGATGCACAAGAGCAATTATTGAAAAACGAATTGGCAGATGCAAAAGTAACCATGGATGTAGCAAGCACTTCTCTTGCAGACCTTACCACCAGCTTACAAAATGCGCGTAAACAAAAAGTAACTCCCCTAATGTGGGCAAAAGATAATTTGTTAGCGATTACGGCGATTATCGCTGCTCTCGGTACATTAGGGGGGATTCTGGTGAAATTAAAGTCCCATGCCGCAAAAGTAACTGAACAAGCCGGTAAACTCACGGAAGACGTTAAAAATAGATTTAAGAAAAAAGAGGAACATGCAGCCCAAACGATTTCTGCCGTAGAAGCCGCTCCCGTCCATCAAGAAAAAGTAGCAGAACCAGAATCAAAACCAAGTGAGGGAGACAAACTTCAGGAAGGAGAAGAAGTTCCTGCTAAGAAGGCAAAAAAAGGAAGAAAGAAAAAAGAGAAGAATTCTGAGGAGTAGTTATTATTAAAGAGTAGTTAATAACAGAATATTTATAAATAGGCCTGCTTTAAGAGAAGGTATGCCAGATTGTATCTTGATTGGAGTGAGACATGCCCTCCCGGGAGGAGCAGCTCAGCTTGAACGAACATTGGAAGAATTATCCCCACAAAGAATCTTATTAGAAGGATCCACCTCCAGAGTTCAAGCCCAGGAGACCTATCTACGCTTCGCTGAAGAAATTCTGGCTGCCAGAAGAGTTCATCCTGAAATAGCTGCTCTATTCTTAGAAGAACAACGATTGAAGCACTATGAAACAAAAGCAGCATTGGCATACTGCCGCAACGTCGGATTACCTTTACCAACGTACATGAATGATTCTACCGAAAGCGCAATCGAAGCAGAGATCAGAGCGATGGTTGAGAGAAGTGTTGATAATTGCGTCCGTAATTACACTCCCGAGAGCATGAGAGAACTATTCCAACGCTCGCAAGCAGTTGCAGGATTAATGTTTGGTTACTTTAAGAGCGTCATTGGAACTGCAGACGAACCCAGCGCAGTTCGGTTCCTTCCAAGACATTCTATTAACGTAGGAGAAAGGGATGTGTTAATGGAAAAAGCACTGCGGACAGCAATAGCAGCAGAACCGGAACAGCGAATTGCCGCTATTTGTGGTGCAGCTCATTTATTGGTGAACCCGCAGAGAAATAGCTTTTATTGCCGTGTCCAGGATTTGCATCCACAACGAGTTTTCTTGCTCGATGCTGCCTAAAATCACGGAATTTTCCACCCGGTCTTGGACCGGCGGTGGGTGATTTCCTTTTTGAGAAGGAACAATAAATATTAAAAGTAGTTCGTCTCACGCTTTTTCTGAATGAATCTTCAGCGAAGTAAATACAAAGATCTTGAACGGATCCCACTTTTAAACATAAAACAAGACTTCAAACAGAATTTTCAGGGAAGTTCGCCTGCCCCTTTCATTGGACGGTTTGGCTATCCGCACGTAAACATAGGCATTCTTAGCCCACAAATTCCGGGAGATACCTCCCACTACGATTCTCCAAAAGCGTGGAGCCAGCAGAATACGCCTGTTGGAAACATTGCCAGTCTGCGTTATGGATTAGTAAATGCCAAAACAAGTGGGAACGTCAAGGAGATATTCAAAAAATCACGATTTCGAGAGATTTGCCAGGAGATAGGAATGGCATCAAAACCAGTGGAATTGGAAGTCAATCTTAAAGACAAACCTAAACTGACTTTAAAACCGGAAAGGGAAATCATTCCTTTCGGGCCTCAAGCGGAATTGCAGAAAGCACAGATCACCGCTAATCCTACCGTTGATTCCAGGGTAGAACGAGTGGTGAGTGATGTTGACCTTAAAGCAGCAGAAGCAGTCATTTCCTTGTACAAAAAAGGATTCGAAGAGAATTTTCTCACGAAACTCATGTCCGTAGGCAATGTGGGAATAGGCAAAGACAGGAAATTAGTTCCCACCAGGTGGAGCATTACCGCCATTGATGATACCCTGGGGAAAAAATTAATCCAGGAGATCAAAGATTTTTCCGTAGGGGGATATTACGCGTACTTTGGAGGAGAATGGGGAAATTATTATCTAGTACTCCTCTTTCCGGAAGTATGGAGTTATGAACTCTTTGAAATGTATATTAATTATAAAATCAATTCCTGGTCAAAAGAAGGAAATTTTTATTCTACCGATTATGAAGAGTACAATGGAAGAAAGGAATATGCGGAAGAGACTGCTGGAGGATATTATGCAAATAGGCTTGCGGTATTAGAAATGATGAAAGAATGTAAGCGGCAACATTCCGCTTTAGTGCTGCGCTTCATCACCTCCGAATATACTATTCCTCTTGGTGTATGGGTTTGCCGGGAAGCAAGTAGAAAGGCGTTGCAAAATAAACCAGTAGAATTTTCAAGTCAAGAGTTAATGATACAGTACGCTGCATCCATCATTAAACATAAATTTGGGGTTGATATCGGCCAGTTATTGCAAAAAAGCAAACTACTCCAGCATAAAAAAGAACAAAGAAAGTTGAACGAATTTTAACTTCCCAGTTAGTAAAAGATTTTATTCTGCAAGAGCAACAACAAAATATTACGACGATGAGAAGAGTAAAAGTTAAAAATAAAAAAACGAATATTTCTTTTCAATATTCTTTTTACTCCTTTTTCAGAATGAACAAACTTTATATATTTGTTTTATTTAGCTTTTTCACATGGGTGTGGACATCGATCAGGAATTTGCAGAATTTGTAATAAAAAATTTTCAGAAGCTTACTGAAAATCAAAAAAAGTTATGCGAAGAGATGGGACTTCTTCCGAATTAATATTCTATAGATCAATAATGAGATAATCTTAAAAAGAATCTTGAGTGGTAGGCCTAGTATGACTACTGTTTATTTAGTAAAAGCATTTACCAAGAATAAGAAAGAGGGCAATCCGGCGGGAATTATCCTCAACGCGGAGAATTTATCGGAAAGAAAAATGCAAGAGATAGCTTCTTCATTACTATTCTCCGAATCAGCATTTATCTGCCCCTCCCAGAAAGCAGATTTTAGAGTAAGATTCTTCACTCCTACTAAAGAAGTTGCTATTTGTGTCCATGCTACTCTTGCAGCAGCATATATGCTAAGAAAAGTTGGTGAAACAAAGGCAGTAACAATATCAATAGAGACAGAAGCAGGAATATTTCCAGTAGAATATGGTAAAGAGGGAATGATAACGATGGAATTTCCAGAAGCAAAATTCGGGAATCGAGAAATAAAAAAGCAGGAGATTGTCTCTTTGTTAGGAATAACTATTCCTGATCTCCTGCCCTCTCCGCTACAGGTAGTGTCGATTGGATCACCAAAGCTCATGGTTCCGGTTAAATCTTTAGCTGTTTTATTCCGAGTCAAGCCCAATCTCGAAGGGATAAAGAGATGGTGTAAAAAATGCGGCACTTCTGGACTTTACGTTTTTACTACTGAAACAAAAGATAAACGCTCCGATTTCCACGCACGGCAGTTTAATCCTCTCGCGGGGATTGACGAAGACCCGATTACCGGCATTGCTGCAGGAGCACTGGGAGCGTATGCGATAAAGTATAAAGTCTCAAAAGACAGTAGGTTTATCGTAGAACAAGGGTATATTTTGAAGAAGCCCGGTAAAGTTCTCGTAGAAGTGAAAAATAAAGTCAAAGTGGGCGGCACGGCAGTCCTGTTTGGGATCAAAACCTTAACTTAAGCTTTTTTTCTGTTCTATCTTTTCCTTCTTAAAGATATAAGCTGCAATAATCAATGAAATCCCAATAATAATCGCCGCAGGAATAAAATTTGTTTCTTTGACAATGACTTGATTTGGAAATTCGTGGCAGGCATAGTCCGTCCCGCAATAGGAATTGGAAGGGCAGTCACTATTATTATTACATTCCCGGGTGGCAATATTCACCAGATAAATGACGAGTATGATCAGAGCGAGAATGACCGCGATGATGGCAATGGCTATTTCTGCTTTTTTATTCATGGTGAAAATACGCCGAAGGAAGAGCTTTTTAAGAATTTCGATGGTGCATTATCCCTTATTACTGCTAATTGATTTAATCTTTATGCAAGATTATTGTAATAGATTATAAACTTCCGGCCCAAGCCCCTTCAATATTTCCGCCGGACTTAAGCCTTGCAGTTCGTGGGGCAAAAATAACCATTGATTAGTTTCATGGAGATAAAAGTCCGGAACACGACCACTCCTATTCCGAGTTGGTTTATAGTAAACTGTCGCAATTTTAATCTCTCGCGGCATCCTTTCTTTAGTTCTTTCTCGGAGTGTATCTAGTACTGCTTTCATGCTTAACCCAGTATCATATACATCATCAATAAATAACAAACGATCCCCTGCATTGACTCTCTCAACGAGGTAATCAAGACCGTGAACTCGCACTTGCTCTTCAGTTTGATCTACCCCTTTGTATTTTGAAGTTCTAACGGCAATATGATCCGTTTCTACACCTTTATACGCCAAAAATTCCTGCACCGCTATCCCTATCGAAGATCCTCCTCTCCACAACGCTACTATATAATTAGGTTTATACCCAGAATCGAGAACCGCCTTGGCCAAGCGGAAAGAATCCAGGAGAAGGTTTTGCGCGCTTATGAAATGGTAATCAGCCATATCGTAATACAAGAGAAGCCTCTTTATATTGTTATCTCCTCTCGAGAGGGGGGATATTAATTAAGAAAGGGAAAGGTTTTTAATCTCTAAACATTTTATTTAAAGCATGGCAGTATACGAAAAGAGCTGGTGGAAAAAGATGTTTGGCAAGCAAGAAGCTGAAAAGAAAGTAGATACGCTCAAAGATATCCAAGCTGTGATTGAATTTCTGCAGGAAGTTAAAGATGACGTTAAACCATTATTAAAAGATTTACAAAAGCTGGAAGAACTGGAGCGGGAACGGGAAGTGGCCAAAGAAGAAGTCCTGTTAGTGAATCTAGAAACCCAAGCAGAGATATTAGAGAACATCCTTCAACGGTATGAATTCTTCCAGAACGATGCTGATATCAATGGGATTAGAATAAAACAAGTTGCCAGAGAACTGCTGTCGAGAGCTAAAAGAGCAGGATTAAAAGAGTTAGTAGAAGAAAAGAAGCAGGACATGAAATGGCAGTTTGATTGGTAGGTTATAAGTTTGCCAGAATTTTACTTACTTTGCGATCGAATTCACGGCTGTGATAATCAAACTTATCCATTGCTTGATCAAACCTCTTTTTACTCTCCAATAAGAATTGTATGAACTCCTTATCTTCTTTCATTTTTAACAATAGAGACCGATGGAGACATATTTAAACCTTTCGACATGGATTCGTGAAAGATTTGACTGAATTCATTTCTAGCTTCTTTAGCATAGGACTCTAATAACAATTTTTCTTGCTGGAGTTGGTTTACCTCTTGTTCCAATACTTTTATTCTTGATTCCATCACGAGTTTATGCAAGGCAAAGGTAGTTAAAACAATAATAGCAAATAGGGAAATAATGAACCCTAATTCTTCGAGAGAATGAGCAGTAAATGTAAATCCTAGAAGGAGAACCTGTTCGCACCTTTTTTTAGTGCTTACTTCTCTTCCCCTCCTCACCTTGTTGAATTTTGCGCTGGAAATGGAAATGCAGGGAGAGTATTCCAAGAAAGGGGATCCGTCAGAGAAATAACTTTTGTTGATGTTAGAAAAGTTCGAGGATTAGAACGAACGCTTGCAGAAGTGCATGATGCAGAACTTGATTTATCCGGTGTAGAAGCATATGAGATCCCTTCCGGAATTTCCCTTGCCGTTATCGCCATCCATGCCTGTGGTATTTTAACCGACAAAGTACTGGAGAAAGCAGTCCAGGCCAGAACTCCAGTAGCAGTCATGCCCTGTTGCTATAACGATCAAATAAAAAGATACCAATTACGACAACCGCCCGATTCACGTATACTTTCGTACCCTCGAAGAGAAGATTACCACGATACTATTCGTCTGCAATTCCTCCGAGAGCAAGGTTATAGAGCAGAACTACAACAAATCAATCCAAGAATAACACCCATGAATAATGTGATTATGGGAATACTTTAGGAGATATCCAGGAGAATTATCTTTGAAGGTCTTTAATAATTTCGTAGGCTTTAAGGGTGTATTTCTCCTCAATGTAAATAAGCAATTCACGACTAGCAGTTATGAGTTCGTTAACGGGAATATTGTGGACAGCTAGTTCTCGAGACACTGCTGACAATACCCCCCTAGCAGTGCTAATACGACTATCAGGGAAAAGGATACTAATTTCAGAGATAGGGTAAAATTTGTTAAGAACTACAAATTTCTTAGGAAGCTGATGAAGCTTATGCTCGCTCTCTTTATCTAAGAAGAGAGTTATCGAAGAGGAACCGAGAATAATCTTTAGAGTTTCACCTTTATCATAATTAGTTTGAGCAACAATTTTCTGTAAGTTTTGAAGGAGCTCTTTATCTTTCTCAAAGCCTACAATCACAATATTATCTTTGAGAGTTAACTTTGCAAGACGAAGAAGATGTGTTTCTACCGGAGATATCTTCCTAAAATCAAATCGTCTGAGCATAGCAATAATTGCTTCTAATTGATTATTTTTGCCCACGTTCTGCTTAATAAGATAACGAGCCAAAGAACGGCGATTAATTAAGCCCTCCTGGTAGCAAAACTCTACTTCAGGGTTTTTACTGAGAAATTGTCGAAAGCAGTGTTCTATTTGTGACATTTTAAAGATAAATAGGCTTTTTATTAATAAAACTTTCTAATTAGGACATTAATTTTTAATACTTTCGCCTAAAAGCAACAACATGATTACTGGAAGACCCATTCAACACTTATTTGAACTAGCACAGCCATACCACAGAATTTTCTTTAATCCTTTATTCGATGTAGCGGAAGGGAGCACTTTGCAATTATTGCAAACAGCAATGTATCATTTAAATGAGGGGGCAGGAATATATAGAAAAGAAAGAGAGCCTATCGAGGGAGGTACTTATACCATGCCGGTAATAAAAGTACAAGTTAGGCTTGAGACACCGGGGAGTGAATTAATTTGCGGGATACGACCAATTGAAGAAGATTTAACGGATTTAGCGATAGGTCATTTTACACAGCACAGAGAAAGTCCGTCTACGTGGTACATTGGATATTCTACCTGGGACACCCAAAGCGTCTTGTTTCAACTCTTTAAAGAAAGAGAATTTATGGGAGAATATCATATCTACTTTAGGAAATCGAATCGTTAACCCACAAACACTTTATACTTCTGCTCGCCTTCCAATTCCAGCATAATCCGTTTAATCACTACGACTTTCGGATCAGGCAATAATTTCACTCTTTTCTTCAAGTCATCAAAATTCTCAAACGGTTTCGCTTTCCGTGCTTCCAGGATTTCCCACATATGTTTCTTGCCTAATCCCGGCAATAATTCTAACTGGTGCATCCGCATGGTCAAAGGCTGAGCTTTATTAAAGAAACCAACAAATTTCTGTTCTTCCCCGTCAACCACATGCTCTACCACTAATGCTAATTCATTTTTTGCCGTGGCGGTTAATTTCGTCATCGGAATTCTACCTTTAATATGATGAATCTCCTCACGCTTGCCTTCACCAATGTACACTTCCTGATGCGGCTGTAATTGTACTCCTTTTTTGGGAATAAGCTCCAGAATAGTTAAATGTTCAATCCCCAGCGCTTGCACTATGGGAGTCTTCATGCTTCCTTCTTCAAAGGGATAGCCGTGTTCTAAATAGTCTAACACAATAGCTTTCTCCTCTCTGACTGCGGGTGCCGCTGGAGTAATAGGGTTCATCATGGGAGAAGGTTTCCGTTCAAGTTAATAAAAATTGCGCTTTTTCAGAATGAAAAAGAGGTTTATTTTGCAACCTCTTGGATTACTTGAACAATGCTTTCCTGATCCTTTTTGGGCATACTCAAAGGGTAGGCTTGAAGAACTATCTTAAGATCATTCACGGTTGTGGGAAGGAAGTCAATTATCTTAGCGACATGGTCTTCCCGCAGCCTGGTTAAATTTAAGTCCATTAGTTTCTTCTGAAGTTCTTCTTTCTTTTTCGGAGATAAAGTAACAAAAAGATCCACGTAGTCTTTTACTTTCGTAGAAAGATAATTTAACTGTCCATCCCGCTTCTCGATATCGCTTAACGTTTCTTTCACATCGACTAAGCAGAGAGATTTCTCCTCAATGAATTGTGGGTTTGGCATTGCTTACACCTTTAAGAGATGAATGGGATGAATAAACACTCGCTTTTCTTTCTGACCATCAGTCACTTTTACTTCATAGCAGAATCCTTTTTTTCCGGTTACTGTTCCCGTCAGTCCATGAAAACGAGGATGGAAACGGCCTTTTTGCACAATGGAATTAAGCTTTAAGCTTACTTTCTCCCCTAGTTGAAATTCCTGAAAGTAGCGGCTGAGAGGTATTTTTCCTTTTTCCCGATAATGCCTTTTAAGCTTGTATCTGGTTTTCCGCTGCTGTGTTCCTATGCGCTGTACCATGATATGCTTTATTTTGAGGGTGATTTATAAAGATTTCTACAAAAATGAAATACTCAGCAAAGAACCATTTAAAGGTAGTAATTTCTATGGAAAACTTTAATAAAAGAACTGCTAACTCATAATCAAAAATAATGGGCATTTACCAAGATCTCATCGCTGAACTCAAAAAAAATAATTTTTCCGAGAAGCAATTCTCCACCTTAAAACGAGAGCTCTCTCTCAAATACAAAGAGAAAGTTATTCCTTCCAATATTCAAATATTGCTCCATGCACAGAAAGAAGATCTCCCCTTACTCAAAAAGAAACTCCTTACCAAACCAGTGCGGACAATCTCGGGAGTTTCTCCAGTCGCGTTAATGACTGCTCCGAGCAAATGTCCTCACGGCAAATGCGTTTTTTGCCCGGGAGGCATCGCCAGTCCTTGGGGAGATGTGCCTCAATCGTACACAGGACATGAACCTGCTACGATGAGAGGAATCAGAAACAATTACGATTCTTATTTGATGACCTTCAACCGATTGGAGCAATATCTTCTCCTTGGCCACACCATTGATAAAATAGAATTCATTATTATGGGTGGAACCTTTCCAGCCACCGCAAAAGAATACCAGGAAGAATTCATCTGGGGAGCATTCAAAGCTTTAAATGATTTCTCGGATTTATTTTTTGATGGAGAAGGGAATGTAAAGATAGAAGAATTCAAAGAATTCTTTGAACTTCCTGGAGAGATGCACGATGCAGAACGAATGGCAAGATTGCATCAAAAATTATTCCAATTAAAACAAAAGACAACCACAACACTGGAAGAAGAGCAGCTCCGTAATGAAATTGCTAAAGTACGCTGCGTTGCTCTGTGCATTGAAACAAAGCCGGATTGGGGATTTCTTCAGCATGGAAACGAAATGCTAAAGCAGGGTTGCACCAGAGTAGAACTGGGTATTGAATCCGTCTATGATGATGTTCTTGCTCATACGCATCGGGGACATACTGCTGCTGATTCCAAGAAGTCAATTCAAATTCTTCGGGACTTAGGATTTAAAATAAATTTCCATTACATGCCCGGGCTTCCTCTAACTGATGGGGAGAGAGATATCGCTGGAATGAAACAACTGTTTGATGATTCAGAATACCGACCGGATATGATTAAATTTTATCCCACCATGGTTGCGCCGGGAACAGCATTATATGCGCAATGGAAGCAAGGCAAATTTGAGCCTATTAGCACTGATGAAGCTGCCGAACGATTAATACCAATTAAAGAATACACGCCGGAATACTGCCGCATTCAGCGAATCCAGCGGGATGTGCCTACCAAGTATTGGTCTGCTGGGGTTGGCTTAACCAATTTCCGGCAATTTATCCATGAGAAGTATAAACCAAAATGCCGATGCATCCGCTGTCGTGAGCCGCTGGGAAAAAAAGTAAACTGGAATGATGTCCAGATTAAAGTCGTAGAGTACGAAGCATCTAAAGGAAAAGAATTTTTTATTGCCGCAGAGGATCCACAACAGGATATTCTCCTTGGATTTTGCCGTTTGCGTTTCCCATTCGAGAATTTGCGTGAAGAAATAACCAAAGACAGCGCTTTAATCCGGGAATTACATGTGTATGGTACTGCTACCGCTATTGGAGAGGAAGGAGTAGTGCAACATAAAGGCTGGGGAAAAAGATTAATGCAAAAAGCAGAGGCAATTGCTCTTGATCACGGAAAGAAGAAGATGGTGGTTATCTCCGGCGTGGGAGTTCGAGAGTATTATAAAAAATTAGGGTACGAAAAGGAAGGACCGTATATGGTTAAGAGATTACAATGATCAGCAAAAAATATCTTCGAGCAGCAGCCCTCGGAATTGGTTTACCAGCACTAATGGTAGGAGCAGGATTTGGCGTTGGAACTTTCGTAGCTCGCTGCACTGAGAAGATAGTAAGTCAGCAACAATTAGAAGAAGTAGTGGAAGAAGAACGAGAAAAGATGAACGTACCCCCTGATTACCAAATCGCATCGAAATTAAAGCCGCTTCCCAGATACCTAGCTTTCACGGAAAGGAGAGGTAGAGAATATACCGTTTACGTGAATCAACAGAAAGGAAATTCCCGAGGAACTGTTCGTCATGAATTATGTCATATTTTGTATGGAGATGTTGAGGAAGAAACGAACTCCTTTACCGACACTTTACAATACTGGCTTTGGGAAGAACCGCGGGCAGTGCTATGCAGTATATTGAGGTGAAACGATATACAATCAAAGTTTAGCAAACCTTAAATAGCCTAGAAAGCTTAAACAACCATGGAATTACCAACCAACCCAAACCAAAGCCCGTCATCCCCTCTACTTAAAAAAACCAAGCGCGGTATTGTTATAGGGATAGGCTTTACTATCTTAGGAATAGGGGTAGCATTACTGATTCTTCCCGGTCCGGCAATCCTCGTCATTCCCTTGGGATTAACCATCCTCGCCAGCGAGTTAATTTGGGCCAGACGATTGCTCACCAAAATAAAAACTAGTGCAAATACTTTGAAAGAACCACCAAAATGACTCTCTACATTATCGGCTTGGGATTAGGAGATGAAAAAGATATTTCCGTAAGGGGATTAGAATTAGTCAAAAGAGCAGACAAAGTATATTTGGAGAATTATACTTCTTTGCTGCAATGTTCTTTAGCAGATCTAGAACAGTTTTATGGAAAGAAAATAATTCTTGCCGATAGAGAGAAGACCGAACAACAATTTTCTGAAATCATCCGAGAAGCAAAAACAAAAAAAGTTGCCTTTCTCGTTATTGGCGATCCTTTCTCCGCTACCACGCATATCGAATTGCTGCGGGAAGCACAGGAGAATAAAATTAAAGTAGAAGTAGTGAATAATGCATCCATCATTACTGCAGTCGGCATTACCGGGCTGCAATTATACAAATTTGGCCGAATAACTTCAATTCCTTTTCTAGAGGATGTTCCACAACTGGAAGCGCCGTACAACATCATTCGAGAAAACTTGCTGTTAGGAATGCACACGCTCTGCTTGCTCGATTTGAAACCAGAAAAAAATAAATTCATGACTATTGCTGAAGCCCTTTCCATTCTGGAAAGAATTGAAGAACGAAAGAAAGAGAAAGTTATCCGAAAGGATCTTCCGGTGGTAGGTTGCGCGAGAATCGGAAGCAAGCATTGTTTTATTTGCTATGGACCTCTGGAGAAAATAAAAAAATTAGACTTTGGAAAGCCGCCGCACTGCCTCATCATTCCAGGAAAATTGCATTTCATGGAAGAAGAGATGCTGAATTCTCACGCCAACGGTTTATAATCCACTTCCCGAGTTACGGCATACGTGGATTCAAACAAATTAAAAAAAGCGCGGTTAAATTTAATCCAAAGATCAAACTTCCGCCGATCAGTAGAATTTACGTCTGATGCCGCCCCAATAATAGTAGAATATTGAATGTCCACAAAAGTTGCTTGAGCTTCATCCGTACTTAACATTTCAGTTTCAGTATCATTTGTAGGAACAGAAGTAACCCAATACTCATCTTTCAATTCAAATGCACCTTTCTCTTTCGTATCTGCACCGTACCATAAAGCAGCATAATCTACAGATACTCCAGTATGCAATTGTTCCGCAAGCAATGTATCGTGATGGAAAGAATAATCAACCCGAATGCTAGGAGAGCCAGACGTATCAGGAGAATCCGCTTCCAATAGTTCTCCTTCTTCTATATTTACAATATCTAAATCTACGAGAGGAGCAACTTCTCGTTCTAAAGGACTGGGCTCTAAATCCCCAGGAGTAAGAAGAGAAACTTTCCGTTCAGAAACAGGCTTTTTGAGCTCCGGACGTACATATCTGGAATCATCAAGCACGGTAAGTGCAGCAATAATGTGCATGAAGCCTAAACACAGATGAGTACCGCCTTCTTTTGTAATTCTCGTTTCTAAAATCGTTCAACACCCCTTTTCAGCGAAAAAACAAGAATATTTAAATATTATGCATCTGCCATAAACTACTCCAGAATGGAAATCCAAACTCAACAACCAAGCGCTAACGCGAAAAGGCTTAGTTTGCAGCAAGAACAGAAAGAAATAGCCCGCATTTGGGTATATTTTATCAAAAACGATCTTCACAAACAACCCTACGCCCTCATTGAAGACTTGTTTGTGGAAGAAGAATTCCGAAATCAAGGGCTAGGCGCAAGGATGCTGCAAGCAGCAATTGAAGAAGCAAAGAAAGCAGGTTGTTATAAATTAATTGGCACCAGCAGGCATGAACGGGAAAAGGTTCATCAATTCTATCTCAAAAATGGGTTTAAAGATTACGGGAAAGAATTTAGGATAGAATTATGATGACCGAAACACGCCCGCTAACTTTAATCCAATTTTCAGGAACGCTAACTTCATCTTTTTTCCCGCGGTTCGTCCTTTAAGTTTAATTTCTTTGCTATCAAGAGCCCCTAAAGCTTCTGCGACAGGATCTTGAGCCGTAACAATGCGTTGTAAAGTTTCTTCCCGCACCTCAGCTCGTAAAGTCCAATCAGAACGTTCCCTGGCAGATACATCCAGCAATTTTTTCTGTTCAATTTTAAATGAAGCAATAGAGCTTGAACCATCATTCCGTACCAGAACAACCACCACAACTTCATTCTCCGCTAATCCCGGCACTTGTCCAATGAACTGTGAGAACGAAAGTTGCTGACCAGGAGCAAGTACAAAACTGGTGTAAACACAAGCGCCGCCTGCACAGAGGTATCCTTCCGGACAGGAAGTTCTCGCATGCGAATATGCATAGGTCTCGTCATCATCCAAGCAGACTAATTCTTCCACGAAGGAACTGGAATTTTGTCGGGAACCGTCCTCATCAACACAATACTCCTCCACTTGTTGAGCTCCCCACGTAGGAGTGTAAACGTCTAGCAAACCTTGTTCATAGATATTATTCCCCCCGTCACTATCACTACAGCGAGGTCCTTCATTCTCTTCTTCAAGGCAATCATCGTATTGCTCGTAACAGGTAATACAATCTTGAGTGGATGTATATCTCCCGCATTCTTCACGGGAAGCATCCGATGCAGTTGGCCCTAAACATTCCACTAAATTTTCTTGGCAACTCTCTTCTGTCTCCACACAAGTATAGCCAGTTGCACAGCCATAATCATCGTAATCATAATCTGGGCTTTCTCCGCTTCCACAATCGATAATGATGGGTGTACAATTAACCGTTGATTCCGGAATTCGAAGAGTTCTATTCTGATCGGGAAATATAACTTGATAACGAGGCTCTTCAACGCATTCGTATCCCGTAATGCAGGAATGTTCATCCAGGAGCGTATTCAAAGTGCCATTCTCACAAGAAGGAGCTTCCGGCCAGGAGAGGGGAGGAAGTTCACCGTATCGAAATACTCCTGCTGGCCCAGAGGTAGCATCTCCAACAACATAGCCGATGTATCCAGCATCCGTACATGCAGTTTCCATCACCTGAATTGAGCGAAGATGGAAAGGGAAAGGCTCATCAGCAGTTTGAACATCCCATGTTTCTCCACCATCCTCCGTAAATCGAAGATCCCCGCCAGGCCCCCCAGTTATCCAACCAGTATCAAAATTCATATAAGACATAGTGCTAAAACCAATAACTCCCCCTGCCCTGGAACAATTCCAGTCCGAACCGCTATCGGTAGTAGTACAAATATAATCGTTACTTGCTGCAATTCGACAGCGATCTGCATCAAAACATTGAATATCATTCAAACTTAGAGGGATATCAGATGAAGACCGTAACTCTTCCTGCTGATCCCATTCTCCTCCGCCATCAATTGTCTTAAGAACTGTACCGCCGCTACCAACAGCATAGACAACTCTCTCAGTAATAACCTCAACGGCTTCCAGAGCAGTAACCGTTCCTGAAGATTGTTCAACCCAAAGAGAACCTCCACTGGTTGTTTTAAGAATTCTACCATTTTCTCCAACTGCAAAAAGAGTGGTACTATTATAAAGATCAATATCATTGTACTGGATCAGAGCACCGGAAGGAATAGGCTGTTCAGTCCAATTCTGACCACCATCGACGGTGTTAAGGATAATTCCATCACCCACTGCCCAACCTAAAGTAGAATTATAAAAGATGACTCCCTGTAGCTGAGCGTCAGTAGGAGCTTCCTGCGTTTCCCACGTTACTCCGCCATCACTCGTTTTCAAAATCATCGAGGATGGAAAACGGGGGAATCCAATGAATGAACCCCCAACAGCCCAGCCCATGTATTCATTGACAAAATAGACATCGCGCAGGGGATCAGGGGAAGGTTCTCCGAGAGAAATCCAATCCTCAGCATGGCCCGTAAAAGTAAAGATTAAGATAGAAATGAACAATGCTAGGAATATCAACCTCATTTTAAAAAGATAAAACAGACGTGCTATTTAAATTTTTGCCCTCTTTAAAAAAGATAAGTATTTATAGGCAATTCTCTTAATCCAGCAAAATGGACCTAAAAAGAGGCTTGATTTTACTATTAGCTATTACGTTAGTTATCATCAATTTCTTAAATTTCCTAACCATGACTACTATTACGGGGAAAGCAACTGAAAGCACTATTGGAAACGCGTCAATTTGCATTGGTCGTGCCCCGACGATAAGTTCCATCCCAGCTCAAACTGCAACCGTTGGATCATTGTTCACATACCAAGTAGAGACGACGTTCTACGGAGCGAACACGAGCATAAATTATTACGATAACACTTCCCTCTTTGCCATCAATCAAAGCGGTTATATCAGCTTCACTCCCACCTCTGCCGACGTGGGAACACATTCCATTGCCATTACCGTAGAACAGGTTACAGAGTGCATCACCCTTAACTCCGTTCAGACCTTTACTTTAACTATATCTGCCGCCCCTGCAGAAGAAACACCCGCCGGAGGCGGGGGAGGTGGTGGCGGCGGCGGTGGGGGAGGCGGAGTAGCGAAAGCAGTTACTGCCTTACCAGAAGAAGAGGAAAAAGAGCCCCAACTAAAACCTTCATTCATCATCAGTGATAAGACGGTGAAAGTAACAGTAAAACAATCACAGAAGGCAGAGAAGAGGATAAGTATCATTAACGATGGAAACGTTGAATTAACTATTACTATCGATAATCCTCTTACAGAAGTGGAAGTCGAACCTGAACAAGTAAGCATAGCGCCAGGTGAAGAAGAAATAATAATCCTTACCTTTAATCCAGGACAGAAAGCAGTGCCAGATATTTATACCGGAGTGCTAACGTTGCGGGGAGCATCTGGAGAACAAAGCCTCCTCAAGAAAATTGCGGTGGTGTTAGAAGTAGAATCAGAAAGAGTTCTTTTTGATGGAAGCATAGACCTAAATAAAAAAACACTTATTCCCGGAGAAGAACTTCAGGCGACTATCTCCATCTCAGGATTAATTCCCGGGTCAGCAACAGTGGTCTATTCCGTTTCCGATCTCCAAGGGACTGTACGATATACGGAAGAAGAAGCCATTTCACTTCAAGAACAAGTTTCCTTTTCCAAAGCTATCCCCCTACAATTAGAGCAAGGCGAGTATTTATTTTCTTTAAAAATACTATCCGGGGATTCTTTTGCCACTGCTACCGAATTATTTTCAGTGGAAGCACCCCCTTCGGCAATCGTAGGATTAGCCATTCCCTTCCTGCAGAAACCCTTCTTTTTATTTTCCATTCCCATCATTTTAGTCTTAGTAACCCTTCTTTTAGTTATCGTCTACCTCCTTCATAGGAGAACCAGACATCTCCCGGCAATTATCACCAAAGCTAAAGTTCCCCTCCCCAGCCAACCAAAAGCCCAGCCGATGGTCATTGACACCTCTGCTCTGCAAAGGAAACTCTCCCTTCTCAAAGAAGGTTATCAGAGGGGGTACATTAAAGAGGACGCCTACCTTAAAGCAAAAACATACCTGGAGGGTGAAATTGCTCGAAAAGGATGAATCTTTCCCTAGAAAACCTCCCCCCCAAAACATTTATATAGGCATAGATATTAGGTCAACGGTAATAAAGGTGGAGATGAGGCATGAACAATCTTAAAAAAGATCGTGATTTACTTAGGCAAGCTTTGCAGGATTTAGAAAATGAACTTTCTGCCTTGCGTTCTTCGAAAAAAGAGTTGGAAGGCAAGTTACGAGAGTCTTCCCGACAGTTGGATACTGTTAAAAGCCAGGAAATAAAACTTCGAAATCTTATTTCATTGTCCATGAAAAAAGAATCAACTTTGCTGAAGAAAAAAAATTTTGCCAAAGACAAATTAGCTGAGATCAGCAAGAAAATGGAGAAAGTCAGAACCATTGAGCGGGAGTTGGGAGATGTCTAATCTCTGAAAAAGAAAGTAACTTTTAATTCTTTAAATCTTTAAAACAGAAGTAAACACCGGCAGTATAATTTCCATCAGTGGCGGTATCTGGAACAGCAACATCAAAAGTAACTTCTCGTCGTTGAGTTCCAGGAAGGTAAAATTCCGTTGGATTGATGCTAAACCACGAAGCAAAGGTGCCATTGACTAAAACTGTAACGAGGGCATCTCTCTCATATTGAACTTGTATGGATCTCCTCGCTATGCTTCCGGGAGAAACTTTGCCGAATTTAAGGCTGTCCGTGTCTGCATTGAGCCCTACATAGCGGAGTGACCCTGCTCGAACGGTAATTGATGCATTTACCATGTCAACGGTTGAACATTGTAATTGTTTCCATTGGACATAAGAAAATAAAGCCATGCCTATAATGAAAATGATCAAAAAATAAACTAAAAATTTCTTTCCAACAGGATTCATCTTAGATATCCCCTCTCTTCTTCTGTTGAAGCATAAAATAAAGCAGGGCAATAACCCCAATAATAACTAAAAGGAGTATGCTTCCTAGTAAAAGATAATCTCTCTTAGGTAGGGGAGGGGAAGGAGAAGCAGGAATTAAAACTTCCATAGTTACAGGGAAATCGCTTCGTTCATTCTCAAAAAAAAGTGAAATCAGACCAGTATAATTCCCCGGAGGAAGATCTATCTTTACGATTCCCCGGAGCATCCCCTCTTCCCAGGGATTAAGCAGGATACTTGGAGTTTGAAGGATTTCTTGCCCATTAAGAGCTACTTTTGCATAGACATCATTCAAAGGATTTCCCCAATTGTTGGACACATTAAGAATAAAATCCTGAAAGCCCTGCTGCAAAACGCGGGGATAGTGCAGGAGAGTAACATTAGCATTCCCAATTTTAAAAGAAGTATTCACTTTTTTGCTTTTCTCATCGTATTGCACGACCGCTTCCGCCCAATAATTCCCTGGGGGCAAGCCGCGGGTATCGTGAGGAATGATAAAAGTTTCAGTGGCAAGAGCTTTCAGCGGTCGGCTTTCAGTGTACAGGCTTCCTATCTTATGATTATTGACGTCAAAAAGATCAAGTATTGCTTTTACTTCTGCAATATCCTGATATCCTTTGCTCACGACCTGAAGCGTGAAAGGCAGTACTGATCCCTCGTTTACATTCAATGCGCTCAGAGAGGTTTCAATTTCTTTTTCATAGGCATAAACCTCTACCCGAAAACGCCTGGTCACCGAAACCACTGCTCCCATGGCAACATCTTCCGGAGATTTTTCACGAACCGTGACCGCAAACCAATAAGTACCAGGGGAAATGTATTCCTGAGGAAAATTGATTTGCAAATCAAAATCATCCGTGCCAACATTAGCAAGAGAAATGTATTCCAGCAAACTGCCGCTGAGCGAAATATTGATGGGCAGGTTAGTGTCTGCAATGATATAATGATTAGTTATATTCTTTCCCGGCTCATAGATGATGGGGCTTATGAGCTGGCCATTTAAGCTTAACGCTTCTACGGAATCGACAAAAAGGAGGTTAAACAAAACCAAAGTTAACGTTAGGAAAAATGCAGCTTTCATCATCGCTTTTCGTTCCATACGCAGAACCTAGCCACTAGAGAGTCCACCAAAGGTAAATGCTGCCCTTTGCCGTAGACCAGACCCAACGGTAGCAACGCTAATATTAACGCGAAGATGAATTACGGCAGCATCTTGAGTATTGTCGGAGCTTAAAGGAAAGGTAACATTATCCCCGCAAAGCCATTGTCCTGCAGCGGTAACATTGCTATACGATTGGGGAGTCCAGCTGTTATTAGAATAGCAACTGAGAGTAGTGTCCAACTGCCCTGTTTCATTATTTTGCGCCTCTAAACTGTTAGGATTTACCAGCAACTGAAAAAGATTGCCTGCAGTTGCTCCAGCAGTTGGGCCTATAAAAGTTGCAGCAGTGCAATTCCCAGTGCAGGTATAGTTTACAGAAATATTAACATTTCCGGTATTCTCAAGCAGGAAACCATCCGTAACGTTGGTAAAATTAACACAGCAGCTACTATTGTATGCTCCTTGAGTGGTTGCGCCAAAAGAACCATTAGAATCCCTCATACAACTAACACAACTAGAAAGCACTGATCCCGATCCAAAATTAATACTGGCGACGTTATTGGTTATCGAAGTGGACGACGTGATGGTAAGATTACTTTCCCCCGTAGCGCTGCTGCTTGCGGCGGTAGTAAGAACAGTATACGTTTCCGCTAATCCCTTTATTTTTTGTGTGCTGATAACCGTGCCGGCAACAGTAATCAGTAAGGCAACCAACAGCAAAGCCATAATAGTATTGTTAGAAACATTACTCACGAGCATCATCCCCCGGTATGTTCATGTCTCCTTGACTAGAAGAAGGTAGAATTCGCAAGCTGACTACCCCTTGTGCAGGAGTAGAGGAAGGTGGTGTTGAAGGAATCCGTTTATCAACATTGCTTAATAGATTAACATAGACAATCATACTAATCAAGCTCACAATAATCAATAAAACCAACATAAATAAAACTGCTTCATTAGAAACATCCTTAGCTTTAACCACACCTTTCTTCATCCTTTTACCCATAATCCCACTTTTTATACCCATATCATCAAAACAGTATTTATATACTTTTCCATCACGAAGAGTCTATAAAGCTCCACCGTCTCCTCCTTCATAGTCTTCCCTATGCGTATAACGCCATATTAGATAAAACCCAATTCCCCCTACAATTATTCCTATCAGAACCCATACCAAGATAGAGAAACCAGAACTCCCCT
>CAYJXA010000005.1:62254-73582 GCA_964373955.1 uncultured Methanosarcinales archaeon | reverse complement strand
TCACGAGTTTTTCATCTGTCTTTAAACCTCATCACTCAAACGACTTGAGTTATGACTCATTTAGCACCCAACTGCCACAGGAACTATCCCGTTTGTCCTCTCCGTCAAGTCCGCAATAGCCCTAAATTTAGACAGCACTTTTATAAAACTACCGCAGAAAAAAGATCATCTCACTCTTCTGAGCTGCCCTTCTATATCTTTTAGCTGTGACTCCAGCTCATCTAACTCATTGCGATAAGAGGGTTCTTTCCGAGGAGCGTAGGTTGGTTTTTCTTCAACCTTTTTGGGAAGCGGTTCTTCTTCCTCTGCTTCTTCGTGGGGTGCTTCTTCCACTGGCTTTGTCAGAGGCGATGAAATGCTTTTGAGTCCTTTTAATTTCCCTTTCGGTAAATATACCTTTAATTTAGTTTCCATCAATCCATTCAATTCCCGTAAATCCTTTTTTAATGTGCTAAATAAAGCAACCTTTTCTTCTTGGATCTTTCTGAAGCGCTCGTATCCCTGCATGAAAATAATAATCTCACGTAGCGATTCGAGAATATCTCTGCGAAGCATCTTTGGATCGTTAACTTGCACGACATAGGATGGCTCCTTCTCTTTAACCACCGGAGGCGCTACTGCTTTTGGTGCAATTTTATTTTTTTTTCTTTTATCCATCTTACAAATGTTCCGGTTCGTTTAAGGAATGGTCCATAAAATCAATTTTTTTTTCGATCTCACCCAAGGCAGTTTGCCACATTTCCACCTGATGGTCTTCTTCATTCTTAAGCTCGTTGATCTTTGCCAGAGTCTCCTTTGCTTCATCCACCTTTCGGCGGATTAGCCTGACCACATTAAGCACTTCATTGTATTCATCTATTTTAACAAAAACAGGCATTTGATCCATTCTTATCACCCTTGAGTTTTAAAGACCGTCTTGTCCACTATTAATAAACGGTCATGCAATCCTTTGACTGCCCGGCGCAGCTTGGTAAAGTTAGCTTCTTCATTGTATTCTGACGCTTCTAGCGCTTTGCTAATTTCTCCCATTTCGTTTAACTTCGCTTTCACTGCATCTATCTCTCCCAATATTTCCTGATACGCATTTACTTTGATGTATAATGGTCCCCGCTTAGCCTGCTCCATCGTAGGCATTTGCAGGGGAGCGGCTGAAGAACGTAATGGCGGGAGTTCTTCCATAGGCATCTCATTCTCTTCCCCGTCAGGAAAAGCGATCTGTTTTCCCAGACCAGCAGCTGCTTTAATTTGATCCGGCTCAATCACGCGTTCGGAAGAAATCTTTCCCGGCAACCGCAATGCCCCTTCGTCAAGGGCTCGCCCTTCTGGAAAGGGAACTTTAGGTACTTTTTTCTTTGCGCCAAATAACCATCCCATTTTAGAGTCCGAGGGGAAGAACGTTTAAAAACTTTGTTTAGTATTTAAAAATAGTAAAAAGAATCTTTATTAACTACCCCCCGTTTCTGTATGTGCATGAGGGCGTTTTATGTGTTCATAATCTTGCTTATTCCATTCTCCCTAAGCGTTTCATTCACTGTTGCCCAACTTCAACTTAACGAAGTAATGTATGATCCTGGCGAATGTTCTGATACGCAATGCGAATGGATAGAATTATACAACGCTGCTGATGGAGCTCTTAATACTTCTGGATGTTTTCTGGATGGGGACGAGTTTGAAACCATCGTTCCCGCTCAGGGATATGTGATCCTCGCTCGAAATACAGGGAGTTTCTCTCAGTCTTTTGGGAATATCTCCCCTTTGTTTCAACTCCCCTTAAGTTTAAGCAATAGTGGTGATGGCATAAATCTTTCAGGTCAAGAAAATTGTTCTGATTTTTTCAATTACACTTCTCTAACCGGGTTTGCTGGTGGAAACAACCGTACTCTGGAACGAAGGGCCGATGGAACTTGGGATGAAAGCGCCGTTGATCATGGGACTCCGGGGAGGGAAAATAGTATTTTGAACTTTTCCACGAACTACTTGCCTTTAGTAATCTCAGAGGTATTTCCAAACTCTGCTGGAGATGATAACCTTCCCAAACCTTTCGGGGAATGGGTGGAGATTTATAATTTAGGTGAGGACATCATCGACATGGGCCGATTTGTTCTTAAAGATCAGGATGATGACCACGAATTGATTATTTCTGACAGCAACATTCTGAATGAAGACGGCCTCTTACTGTATCCCGGCGATTATATCGTGGTGTATCGTGATGGCGACAGCGACTTCTCGCTCAATAATGAGGGGTATGAAGAAGTACGTCTTTTCGCTGGAACAGAATTGGTAGACGAAATGTCTTATACTGGCAGCACCGAAGGGATGTCGTGGAGCAATGTGGAAGGAAATTGGTACATTACAATTCCTACTCCCTATGAAGATAATATTCTAGACGAGGATTGCGATTGGTTTCTTACACTGGACTTAAATAACTCTATTTATCAAAACAGGAATCTTTCTTTTGAAATAGCCGTGCAACGTTATTTTGGGTTAGATCAATACATTACTGTTCAAGGCGAAATTGAAGACATTAATGGAGAAGTGGTGAGAACGTATGCTCCTTGGACGAACGTTTCCATGACCACTATGGCCAGTAAATCGTACAATCCCAATTTGCCTTCTGGAACATATCAACTCCATTTCTGGATTGGGGATTTAGCCTGCAATGACCAAGATGCAAGTGACAATGACATCACTCGCCTGATTGTTCTTAATCCGGAATATCAGCGTTCCTCCTCCTCTTTACTCTTTGAACAGCTTTCCATGGGCAGTGATGATAAAGTAGCCTGGGGACAACAATTTCAAGCAAAAGTGAAGATTTACAAAGGGAACGACACGAGCGATGTAGTACAGCTCTGGGTTGAAAAGGGCAGCGAGAGGGTAAGCGAAATAACTAAAGTCTACCTTTACGATCCCTATCAGGAATATCCTTTAAACGTTCCCGTTCAACTGATTCCTAATTGCGATGAAGAGATAGATGATGGAACTGCTACAGTAGTTATGGAGGGATTCGGGTTTAGAACTGAAAAAGAGATTGAAATTAAGGGAATTGATGAAGATATTTGCGCAGAGTATCTTGATTCTGTTCAAGACAGGAAAAAACCGGCCCAGTACACCTTACTAGAATATCCTTCCATCATTAAAGCAGGGGAGGAATTATCATTAAAGCTCCACCTTAGTAATGATGACACTGCTGACAATTATGAAATGTGGAGTTATATCTATCGTGGCGGGAAGTGTTATTCTTGCCAAGATTCAAGGCTAGAAAAGGAACATAACCTGCAACGATTCTCGCTGGAGCCGCTTGAAACCGTAACTGCCGAGACCATTGTAATTGTAGATGAGAATCTAAAAGAAGGGGAATATAAGGTGAAAGTAGTTCTCCATAAAGATTCTCAGCGAACGAATAAGGAATTTGCGGGCACCATTTACGTGAGAGAGCCGGAAGCATCACCAGAAGATACTACTCTTATTCTTTTAAATGCTGACGAGGGAGCGGCTGAAGAGAGTGTTCCTTCTTCGAAGCGTATGTTCAGCGGCTTAGGGATGGTGATTTATGAGTCTAACTCCGCACGCTCACAGAAAGCAGTGCCGTATTTGTTGTTAGCAGCCATGGGATTACTCGGCTTTGTGGTTCTGCGCAAGAAGTAAGTAGTTTATATCTTCTAGGTTACGCAATGCTTAAAAACCCCCCGTATTTATAGCCATTCATGGCGAAGAACATTCTCTTTCGGGCGGTGATTGAAGTACTGGGCAAGCCCAAAGAACACATTGAAAAGTCTATCCGGGAGTACGTCCAAGGGCTGAAAGAGAATTCTCGTTACGAGGTCGTTCACGTTGAATTTGCGGACATCAAGAAGCAGGAAGATCAGGAGTTGTGGGCTACCTTTGCAGAGCTAGAAGTAAAAACGGAGAAATTTGAAGATCTTACTAATTTTTGTTTTGATTATATGCCCTCCATTATTGAAATCATTGAACCAACCCAGTTCGTTCTTAGCGAAGGAGACCTTTCCCAAGTCCTGAATGATTTGCAAGCCAAATTACATCAGGTAGATTTAATTGCTAAACATGCCAAACTAACGGCGGATGAGGCCAATCGAAGCGTAGCCCTGTTGCTGAAAAATTACATTCAAGTCCTCCTCTCCCGTGGAAATCTTAGTTCGGAAGCTTTAAGCAAACTGACGGGGGTAAGTCAGGACAAATTAGAAGATTTCCTCGATCAATTAATAGATGAAGGAAAAATAGATTTAAAAGAAGGGATCTATTTCCTGAAAAAAGAAGCAAAAATAGTTAGCCATGGAAACTAACCAAAAGAAAGTGGAAGCAGTACTTTTTGCCGTAGGCAAGGATATCAGTTCCGAGCGCATTGCCAGTCTCTGCTCTTTGGATGTGAAAGAAGTAGAGCAGATTATGGCTGGATTACAGCAGGATTATGAGCAGCGCGACCATTCACTGCGAATTATGAAGAAAGAAAATGGCTGGAAGTTAACGGTAAGAGACGAATTTGTTCCCTTAGTGAGCAGCATCGTAACTTCCACGGAATTGGAGCGGCCGTTAATGGAAACCTTAGCAGTCATCGCCTGGAAGTATCCTATCGTGCAATCTGATGTCATTAAACTCCGAGGCACTGGAGCATATGAACACATGAAGTTGCTTGAAGAGCAGGGATTTATTGTTAAAGAAAAATCAGGGCGAACCTTTAAAGTGAAGTTAACCCAAAAATTCTTTGAGTATTTTGATCTCCCCAGCGAGGAGGCGAAGCAGGCTTTCCTCAATAAAGTTCCTTCTGAAGTGTTACAGGAAGCGGAGGAAGTGAATAAAGAGGCGGATGAAGTAGAGCGGCTGATTGAATTGGATAAACAAGAAAAAGCCGTTCGGGAAGAAATTAAAACAGCAGTTGAAGACGTGAAGAAAGAATAATTTACTTTATATTTTTACTCTGGCGTGCAAAAGAGATCATAGGTAGCTATTGGCAAGGTATCTAATCCTAAAGGAGTAGACTGCTTTGATTGGTTTCTGATCGTGAGAACATATTCCTCTTCTCCTGGTTTTCTAATCACGAATCTGCCGTCCTCTTCCTGGTCAAGGGTTGCACCGAATTGTGCTAGTTTTGTTCGTCCGTGTTCAAGAATTGATCCTAAGTCTTCCGTTCCTAAAACCGCGGAGTACGTGGCACTCATTTCCACGAATTGATCAAATAGAATCTGAGCTCTGTAGAGAGAACTTGCTTCATTAAATCGATCGTACAACTGATCGTGTCTCGCTTCGATCTCTTCCGCCATTTGGTTTCCTTGTTGCACTTTCTGGCCAAGAGTTTTCCCGATTGATCTTATTTCAGTGAGGAGCGCTTCTTGTTCTGCTGAAGTATATTCGCATTGAGAGATATAGGATGCCACTTTTTCTATGATCCCTTCAATTTCTACTTTGAAGTCGTCTAATCTTGCATTCAAAGGATGGGCGTTTTCTATTAAATGACCGGCGAGATTAATATAATAAAAGTTAGCCCCCCGATACACAACTCTATCCGTAGATCTTTTCTTCTGCTCTCCTCCTTGTTGAAATTCAATCTCTGGTAAAGGCCCTTCGGTTGCATGTTCTCTATATTTTACTCTTGCTTGTTCATAATCTTCTACTACTCTGGGAATGGCAACTCTTGCAATGTCCCCTATATTTTCTGCTACAATTAAAGCCAACCCTTTCAAAACGTGTTCATAGGCTTTTGTTAGTGCAACTTCTGTAGTAACCTCAACATTAAGAAGATCACTGCACTGTGTTGAATCGAGATACTTAAGACTTTTCACAACTTTATCCACCATTACTTCCAGAGAGGGCACTCCGGGGGGAGGAGTAACGGTGAGGCTTCCAGCGTGTTTCTCTACAATTGTTCTAACGGCATGCTCTCCAAACGCTTCTTGGATTCCTTGTAAGTCATAAATTTCTGCTTGTGGGGATGCTCTTACCAGTGCAGCAAATTCTCGTACTTTGGTAACAGCTTCTATAGGATTTCCGGTTTCAGCAGCTCGTTGCAAGAGTTGATGGGCATAGAGGGCTTCGTCTACTAGGTGATCTCCGGTGTATGTTCCCTCTGCCGGGAGAATAGTAAGGGCAACCCTTTCGGGAGAATTAGGTTCAGCACTAGGAACAACTCTTGCTTCTCCAGCAACCGTAGCTCTGGGGGTGTTTCCCCGTACTCGTGCTAACATCTCTTTAAAGCCCATTTTATCTTTCCAAATGCCCTCTTCTTTATAAACCTTTCTGTAAATAATCACTCACTAGTAGTAACTTAAAGAAAAACCACAACGTTTATAAACGGAAACATTCTCTTTTCATCCTCAATTTACCGACGATAAAGAGTTTGTTTTAACTCTTATGCACAAAAATGGTATCAAGCCATTTTTGGCATGCTAAAAATGGGGCAGTTGCAGGCCCGCAAGAAAACCCTACTGTTTAAGTCGGGGTGCAAGCCTGCGCCGCATTTTTATCATTTTTAGGTGCTTTCACCATGACCCCTACTAGCCCGGAAAATCAGCCCGAAAACCAGGATAAACTCATCCCTCGACTGATCGAGGAGGAGATGAAAGAAGCGTATGTAAATTACGCCATGTCGGTTATTGTAGGCAGAGCTTTACCGGATGTACGGGATGGATTAAAACCGGTTCACCGAAGGATATTATACGCCATGTATGATTTGGGGTTACTTCACAACAAACCGTTCAAAAAATCAGCGAGGATCGTGGGGGATACTTTAGGTAAATATCACCCTCACGGGGATACATCCGTCTATGATGCTTTAGTGCGTATGGCGCAGGAATTCTCGTTACGATACCCTTTAGTGAAAGGCCAAGGTAATTTTGGAAGTATTGATGGTGACTCTGCGGCTAGCATGAGGTATACGGAAGCGAAGCTGGCTAAATTGGCAGAGGAAATGCTTCAAGATCTTGAGAAAAATACTGTTAATTTCAATGAAAATTTTGATGGGTCTTTGAAAGAGCCAAGCGTGCTTCCCAGCAAAATCCCTAATCTTTTAATCAATGGCTCCTCCGGTATTGCTGTAGGTATGGCAACAAACGTTCCTCCCCATAACGTGCAAGAAGTATGCGACGGGGTTATTGCTACTATTGATAACCCCGAGATCAGCGTAGAAGAGTTAATGCGCATTATCCCTGCTCCAGATTTTCCTACCGGGGGAGAGGTGGTGTGTGGAAATGCTTTGCGGTATGCTTATTCCCATGGAAAAGGGAAAGTAACCATTCAAGCGGTTACGTCTGTTGAAGGAACGAAAATCATTGTCCATGAAATTCCTTACCAGGTGAATAAAGCAGAACTTATCGAACAGATCGCCGGGTTAGTAAAAGATAAAAGGATTGTAGGCATTCGTGATATTAACGATGAGTCCGATCGGGAAGGGATTAGAGTAGTTATTGATCTTAAGCAGGATGCAGATCCTCAAGTTATTTTAAATCAGCTTTACCAATATAGTAATCTTAAGGTCAGTTTTGGCATTCAAATGCTAGCGTTGGTGGATCAGCAGCCTAGAATATTGGGTTTGAAAGATTTTATTCAACACCATCTCTCCCATCGCAAAGAAGTTATTATTCGGCGAACGGAGTATGATTTAGAACAAGCCAAGCAGAAAGCGCATGTGCTGGAAGGGTTACTCGTTGCTTTGAATAATCTTGATCAGGTTATTCCTGGGATTAGAAACAGCCGAACCGTTGATGATGCCAAAGTATTTTTGATGCAAACGTTTGCTCTTACCGAGATCCAGGCAAAGGCGATTTTGGATATGCGTTTACAAAAATTAGCTTCCTTGGAACAAGCGAAATTACGGGAAGAGCATCAAGAATTACTTACTCAGATTGCTAGATTCCAAGAAATTTTAGCTTCCGAGCAAAAAGTGTTTGCCTTGATAAGAGAGGAACTGCAAGAACTGAAAACGCAGTATGGCGATCAACGCCGTTCCCGAGTAGTGATAGGGGAAGACGACGAATTCGTCGATGTTGAGGATCTTATTGAGGAAAGTTCCGTCGTGGTTACAATGACTCATTCCGGGTACGTCAAGCGCTTGCCCCTGGATACGTATAAAACACAGCGGCGTGGCGGAAAGGGAGTAGTTGCTGCCGGTATGAAAGAAGAGGATTTCATTGAAAATTTATACGTTGCTTCGACTCACGATTATCTGCTCTTTTTCACTGATAAAGGCCAAGTGTATTGGTTGAAAGTGTACCATATCCCCGAGGGAAGCAGGCAGGCGAAAGGGAAACATATCGCTAATCTTCTGGAATTGAAGCAGGATGAAGTGATCACGGCTATTGTTCCCGTGCGAAATTTTGATAAAGGATATTTATTTATGGCTACCAAACAAGGGACGGTTAAGAAAACTGATTTAGTGGAATTCTCTAATCCCCGACGGGGAGGTATCAGAGCAATTGAGCTTGATGAGAAGGATACGTTAGTGGGAGTAAAGTACACGGATGGAAGTCATGAGATCATTCTCGCTACCAAAGAAGGATCCGCAAACAGATTTGCAGAAGAAGATGTGCGTCCCATTGGTCGGCAGGGTAGAGGAGTGCGGGGAATACGATTGGAGAATAATGATGAAGTTATTGGCATGTTAGCTGCGGAAGAAGGAATGAACATACTTACCCTTACGGAAAAAGGATACGGGAAACGAACTCCCGTTTCTGAATATAGGTTGTGTAATCGAGGGGGGAAGGGCGTGACCAATATTAAAATTACGGAAAAGAATGGTTCGGTAAAAGCGGTTATGCTAGTGGATGGGAAAGAAGAAGTAATGTTGGTGTCCAGAAATGGCGTTGGCATCCGAATCAAGTGTTCTGATATTTCCATCATTGGTAGGGCAACTCAAGGGGTTCGGGTTATGAAGCTTGAAGAGAATGATAGTCTGGCAGCGGCGGCTAAGATTTTGATTGAGGATGAGGAAACCTCTGCTGCTACATCGTAATATAAATCTTTATAAGTTAACTCCCGTTTTTGAATTCAATGAAAGGATATGTTGTTGTAAGTCCAGGCTTGGAATCACTTGCTCAACAAGAACTGAAAGAGCTTCTTAGCGTTAAAAGTAAGGCCTTTCCGGGAATAATTGAATTTGATCTTAAAGATTCTCGACAGTTCCTCACCGTTCTCTACCGGGGTCAATCCTGGCGAAGGGTTTTGATAGCGTTATCAGATGCTAAAGCCGTTGAAGAATTAAAATTCACTACCGCATTCCCTTGGCATGATGTTCTTCCTCCACAATTCTCTTTCAAGATAGAAGTAGAGAACGTTAAAGGCCAGGAGAATAGGTTTGAATACGCAAAAGTCATTGCCGGAAGATTATTTTCTCTTTTTGAGAAAGAGTTAAAGCTTAAGCCCACTTTAGAATTAAAGCATCCCGAGTTTATTTTTCTTCTCTATTTTGATGGGAAAAAATACTATCTTGGCTTGGATATGGCCGGAAAAGAGCTCTCCTCACGATTTTATCGAGTGTTCACCAACTCCGCATCGTATAAAGGAGATTTAGGATACTATTTTGTTCGGTCTTCAGGATTTAAAGTAGGAGAAAAATTGCTGCTGGGTTTTGTGAAAGATGGCACGATTGCGATTGAAGCGGCTTTTTTTGCTTTTGCTCTTCCTATTCAAGACTTGACTGCCTCCTTCTCGTTTCTCAAATTTCCCTGCTTTAAGGGGGTTGTTCCTTCTACTTTATTTCCGGCAAAAAAAGTGAAGAATACTACTTCCATAATTGGTTTTGATGAAAGTCTACCCAGCATTCTTGCCGCTAACAAAAATTCAAGTATCGCTAAAACGAAAGAGATGCTTCTGTTGCGCAAGTATGCGCTAGATGAATTAGATGTAAAATTTTCCCAGCACGAATTTGACCGGGCTATTTTTTACATCACCACAAAAGATGAACCTAAACTGAATGAAATTCTATACCAGAGCGCGTATGTGTTAAAGTCAAAAGGAACTTTACTCCTTCTTAGCCAGAAAAAAATGGAGATGGGTTCTTCGGATCGTTTTACGCTGGAACAAGAGCAGGAGATACGAAGAGGGGAGAATGTGTATCATATTTGGCTTCTCAAAGCGAAATGAGCTTTAAAAAACATTTATATAGTCTTGGAAATTAATTCTCTTATGGTTAGCTGGAATGAACTTACCGCAAGAGTGCAAAGCTTTCTCCGTTATAATTCCGAAGAATTATTTGGCTTAGGTTTAGGAGTCGTGGTAACTGCTTTTATTTTTTCTTTCCGAGACTGGGGCGGAGAAGAATTTAATGCCCTGCTCGGTCTTCGTAATTTAGTATTAGTAGCGATCATTGCTACGATCAGCTTTTTTTTTCGGACTGCCTGTCAAAAGATTTATGCTCTGAGCGAGGGGTATAACTCTACCTTTCGATTATGGTACCCGGGCATAGGCATAGCGTTGGTAGTAGCGTTCATTACTTTTGGCAGAGTTCCCCTGGTTTTGATCGGATGCATGTACAATGCATTTAACATCAAATTACGATTAGGAGAGTTTAGGCACGCTTTTAATTATTTTCATAATGCTATGACCTCCTTCTGGGGAATAATGGGAAACTTAATTATGGCTATCCTTTTTTCCATTGGAGCCTATTTTTTCCCTCAAAATTATTTCTTCTGGAAAGGAGTTATCCTTAATTTAGTAATGGCCGCGTGTGGAATGATTCCCTTGCCCCAATTAGATGGGTTAAACATTTTCTTTGGGTCAAGGATATTATACGTTTTCGGCTGGGTTCTCGTTATACTTGGAGCAGCACTCTTGCTCTCAAGAACAGGACTGGGCTTAGTTATTGCCGTCGTGCTTGGCGTAGTGTATGGCGGTGTTTACCTCTTGATCGGATCGGAGAAATAAATATAAGATGGTAAAATGGGATGAAGAATGGGTGGAAGCCTTAACGGTGCTCTTCCTAGTTTTGGGTTTCATTGTTTCTGTTCTATTGCAGAGTGCTTTGTTTAGTTATATCTCCGTGGTTTTAAGCGGTTTCTTAGCAGGAAGAATTTATTTCATTAAACGATACAAAGAACCAATTCTCCCCTTTGTGTTGATGATACTAGGTTTCCTCTTAGGGTATCTCATTGGGAGCTTCTGGGCAAGCAGGGTTTGGATAATTATATTCTTTGCCGCTGCTTTCTGGTTGTCGTATTATTTGCATGAGAAAAGAATTATCACAATATTTAAAAGCGAGAGCTTCGTAAAGTAAGATTATGATCCAGAATCAACTTAAAACAATACTACTCTTGGGCGCACTAACTGGTTTGTTTTTAATGCTGGGTGCGTTTTTTGGAGGAAGAACGGGGTTATTTATTGGAC
>CAYJXA010000005.1:0-62244 GCA_964373955.1 uncultured Methanosarcinales archaeon | reverse complement strand
TGGACTTCTATTTGCTTTGGGAATGAATTTCGTGTCGTACTGGTGGTCGGCTAGAAGAGTATTATGGATGTACCGGGCGAAAGAGGCGGATAAGAAAGAGAATTCTCACTTGTATTCTATAGTCAAGGAGATAGCGCATACTGCCGGATTGCCCCTGCCGAAAATTTATATTATTGATACTCCGCAATCGAATGCTTTTGCCACAGGTAGAAATCCTCAGAATGCAGTTGTGGCGGTAACCGCTGGCATCTTGCGATTATTAACCAAAGAAGAATTACGGGGAGTATTGGCGCATGAAATTGGGCACGTTAAAAATAGAGACATCCTCATTTCTACTATTGCCGCAACAATCGCGGGCGTCATTTCCTACATTGCTATGGTTGCTCGATGGGGAGCTATCTTTGGCGGGTTTGGAGGGAATGATGAAAACCGAGGTTCAGGTTTAATTGAACTCTTAGTCCTAGGAATACTAGCACCATTAATGGCAATGATAATTCAATTAGCTATTTCACGTTCGCGAGAATACTTAGCGGATGAAACGGGAGCTACACTGGTTAAAGATCCAGAAGCACTAGCCAGAGCGTTAGAGAAAATAGAAAAGAATGTTGCGCAGTATCCCTTGCAAACTTCAGGGCAAATTCAGGCAACAGCTCATTTGTTCATTCACAATCCTTTTACTGCAAATGCCTTTTTGCGCTTGTTTTCAACGCATCCTCCTACAGAGTCTAGGTGCAAAAGATTGAGAGAGATGAAGGTATAAATTATAGAATGGAAAAGGTTAAAAAGGAAATACCCTATTAAAGAGCTTAACATGGTATCTGCTACACTCATCATTGGAATCATTGTTTTGGTAATCGTTCTTTTTCTAATTTACCTCTACAACAGCTTAATTAGGCTGCGTTTGCGGGTTAACAATGCCTGGTCGCAGATTGAGGTGCAGCTTAAACGACGATATGATCTCATTCCAAATTTAGTGAGTGCCGTTAAAGGCTACATGAAACATGAAAAAAGCGTGCTGGAAAATGTTACGAAAATGAGGGCAGCGCTCGTTTCTGGTTCTTTGGAAAGTAGAGCAAAGGCGAGCAATCAAATTACCGATGCACTCAAATCCATTTTTGCAGTCGCGGAGAGTTATCCGGGGTTGAAAGCAAATGAAAACTTCAAGCAATTGCAGGAGGAGTTATCGGGAACGGAGTCCAAGATAGCATATTCTAGGCAGTTTTATAATGACAGTGTAATGCAGTATAATCAAGCGATTCAGACTTTTCCAAACAACCTCTTTGCCGGCCTGTTTAACTTCAAAAGCAAGGACTTTTTTGGCGCAACTGCCAAGGAAAGAGAGAACGTCACCGTTAATTTTTAATCTAACTTTATGGGCATCTACGAAGAGATAAGTGCAAATCGCTGGAGATCAGTTCTGTTGGTTTTGCTTTTCTTTGGGCTGGTTCTTCTTTTGGGATTAGGGTTGGGAGCAGTTTATGGTAATCACTATTTTGGTGTAATTCTTGCGATTATCGCCGGTGTATTTTATTTTCTTATTAGTTATTATAATGGTTCTAGTTTCATTTTAGCGATGAGCAAAGCTAAAGAAGCTACCAAACCAGAGTACACTCAATTAATTAATACCGTGGAAGGATTAGCAATTGCCGCAGGATTGGCAAAGTTACCAAAAATTTATGTCATCGAAGACTCGGCCTTGAACGCCTTTGCTACGGGCAGAGATCCTGAGCACGCAGCCATAACCGTAACCACGGGATTATTAAAAAAGATGAATCGGCTCGAGCTCGAGGGCGTGCTTGCGCACGAGATGTCACACATCAAAAATTATGATATTAAAGTAATGATGCTTGCCTCGGTCTTAGTGGGAGTAGCGGTGTTACTCTCCGATTTTCTGCTGCGGAGTTTTTTATGGGGAGGGAAGCAGGGAAGACGGGAGGATAAAGGTGCAGGCATCCTTTTCATTCTGATTGGGGTAGTATTAGCGGTACTCGCGCCCCTCATTGGGCAGTTGATTCATTTAGCAATTTCCCGGAAGCGCGAATTCCTGGCGGATGCTTCCGGCGCTTTACTTACGAGGTATCCAAAAGGGTTAGCGGATGCGTTACGCAAGATTAAAGGGGATCCAGATCCGTTGGTAGATACGGCCAATAAAGCTACTGCGCCCCTATTTATTTCCATTCCCTTTCGAAGGGAGCATCCCAGTTGGATGCAGAGTTTATTTTCGACGCATCCCCCTCTTGAAGAAAGGATTAAACGGTTGGAGAAGATGTAATGGCAACACAAAAATTATTTTGGGTAGACCCTTATGCGACGGAGTGCACAGCTATAGTGACGGAAATACATGGCAACAAGATAAAATTAGATCGAACTATTTTCTTTGCATTTTCCGGCGGACAAGAATCGGATGAAGGAGAGATTGGCGGAATTAAAGTGGTGGAAGCGATAAAACAAGGAGATAAAGAAAATATTATTGATATTGAATATGTGCTAGAGAAAGAGCCCCATTTTAAAATAGGCGATAACATCACCATACAGATAGATCCTGTACGAAGGGAAAAATTGCGGCAACTGCACTCCGCCGCACATATAGTTTATTACTTTTTTACGAACAAAGCAGGGAAACAAAAGATAATTGGTTCGCACATCGCCGCGGAAAAAGCGAGAATTGATTTTGAATATGAAACATCAATCCAGGAAACACTTCCTGAAATTGAATTGGCAACCAACAAATTCCTTGCGGAGGATCATCCCATCGTGCGAAAACCCGATGAACAGAGTCCAGATTTATGGTGGTGGATCTGCGGTGAATGGAAAATGCCCTGTGGGGGCACGCATCCACGGTCAACGGGAGAAATAGGTCAAATTGCTCTCAAGAGGAAAAATATCGGGAAAGGTAAGGAACGAATTGAAATCTATTTGAAAGGATAAACCTCTCTTACAACCCTGACCGCATCTTCTTCAATCCCTCGCTAAAGAATTCTTTCTTCTCTTTGATTGCGATGGGACTCCCACCACCATGCCAGGTAAATCTTGGCCGCATTTGAATTGGAAATAAACGTTCATTGGCATCGTCAAAGATCACTGCTGCCCCTTTCACATGCGGTAGAATATTAAGTTCCTGGTCTAAGCCCTGTCGCATATAACTTTGCATTAATTGGCCAAGAGCGTCAACATCAATTCTTGCAGTTAAGCGATGAGCTATCACCGTGTCCGCTTGAGTCATTACGTCTGTATGAATTTTTCCTGGCTGCTGCGATGCCAATATCAAAGAAATCCCGGGTTGTCGACCTTCCCGTAAGATAGTGATCAGGGCATCAGTAGCAGCGGTCTTCCCTTCGCGGGGGAGCAGTTCATGTGCTTCGTCAAGAGCAATCCACACTAAAGGCTCTTCTATTTTTTCTTCTGTTTTTTTTGTAAAGTAGTGCATGGCTGCATCAACTGTTTTAAATTCTTCCGCCTTGCGGGCAATCATACGCTGGTTAAAAAGGTTTTTTGCAATTAAGCCGATTACCAATGCTTTGATTGCCCAGCCCGAGGCGATGGTTGCATAAGGGCTTACATCTAAAACCGTCACCTGTCCCGAAGCTATTAAATCTTTGAGAGGTGTTCCTTCTTTTGAGAAAATACCCCACCCTTGGGCTTTCTCGAACTGATTGATGAGTACATATTTTACTAATTGATCGCTCTCTTGATCTGCTTTAATTGCTTCAATAAGCTCTTTTAATTCATAACTTTTATCTTTGTTGTTGAACGTTTGTACTACTCTGGTAAGTAAAACCCCTTCTGCAGAGTTGGGATTTATCTCAAATGAGATGCACCAGTCCTCGGGGTTAACATCCATAGGGCGTATGGAAAACGGGAAATCGGTTGGAATGCCTTCCTCTTTAAAAGCAGCGTAGAAACCCGCCGGGGTATATATTTTCACATCGAGAGGTTTTGGTTCGAATCCCCACTCCTTTGCCAGTTCGGCATCTTGGAAGTTAGGATATTTCATAGTCCAGTAAATTCCCATGGTATCAAGGAGGATGATGGAGAGATTCTGTTTTATTTCCAAAGGAAGGTCCGCTAAGCCTTCAGCAATCGCTCCAACACTATAACTTTTTCCGGATCCTCGCTTGCCAACTACAAAAACAACATGGGAACTGGCAACATCCAAATAAACTGGATTAGAAAGAGAGGTCGTTTGACCCATCTTAACATACTGTTTGCCTATGAAAACCGTTCCATCTTTTCCATACTTTTCCACTTCCTTTTTAGATCGCCCGATAATAACATCAAACACCATGAAGAGCACTAAATGAAGAGAAGATAAAAAGGTTGTGGTCGGCTTTATTTCTCATACAACTCTATCCTTATTCCGTTAGGATCCTGTGTAAAAGCGTAGCGATGCCCACTAGCTCCTAATTTAGGGTAAGAAAAGGTTACGCCTTTGTCTTGTAGCTCGGTTATTGCTTTATCTAGCTCTTGCACTTCAAAGGCAATATGTCTTATACCGAGAATCTTTAAATCTTTCAGATCATCTGCGTTTTGTTTGCTATTGGTAAATTCCCATAATTCTAGCTGAGCATTGTCCACTTTAAGGAAGGCTGCTTTCCCCTTCAAATCGGGGCGCTCAAAACTCTTGACCACGATGGCGTTAAATATTTGTTGATAGAAGGTAATGCTTTCAGCAAGATTCTTTACGGTGAGCGCAACGTGGTGAAATTTCATATGTCAGAAATATGCCCCTGGTTACCCATCGAATTTTGACAAAAGGAAAAAAAAGAGGGGATCATTTATAGCCTGTCCTCTGTCAATACATTCACTTTGGTTGGTTCTTTTACTTTGGTGCTAGTTCCTACCAAATGAGTGATGCTTAACTTTTCGGCAGTCCTGATTAGTTCAATATCAATATCTCCGTCTAAGGCTAGGGCATATACTCCACCATTAAGGCTTTTAATTGTCGTGGCTAGTTCACTGAGGGGAACTTTCCCTAGCACGTTTAGTTTCTGATCGAAAATACAGGCTCCTCTTGTTCCAAAAAGGTCTTCCATCGTTTGTTTGAAAACTTTCTTCTCTTCAGGGGAGAGTCTTCGTGGATCACGGGGAGCTTCTTTCTGCACTTCTCTGGGAGCTTCTCTTGGCAAGGGAGCAGAGCGCATAGTTTGGGGAGCATTGTTCATCGGGGGTTGACTCTGCGGTCGGTTAAACTGCATTCCCCTATTAGAAGCGTTCTTATCAAACATGTCCTGCCTGCGCATTGATCGTTGATCAGCAAAGGTTCTCCTTGGTTCGGGTTCTTCTTTTAATGCTCCTTGGCTATCAATTCCTAAATCCAGCTTAGCTTGTTCTGCGGTGATTCGCCCACGCAAGGCTTTATGAATTTCTTTTTTGGTAATCTCCTCAACTTCTTTTCCATCGGGAGCTTTACAGACGAAGTCAATGTCCGCTGTACTTAAAAGTTCCCTGATAATGAGGTCTCCTCCCCTATCACCATCCACAAAAACAGTTACTGTTTTCTTTCGGCTTAGCTCTTTAATGGTTTGAGGAACGGAGGTTCCGTTCATGGCAATAGCGTTCTTAAATCCATTCTTTAATAGGTTTAAGACGTCCGCTCTTCCTTCCACGATGACAATCTCTTCACTCTCATCAATTGCGGGGCCTGCAGCTAAGCTTTCCCTTCCGTATTCCGACACTTCCATCATACGAACAGATTGCGAAACTTCATCCGCTAGCTCCTGGGAATCAGGAAGAGTTTTGTCGGTTAAATCCCGCAATAGGGCCTTAGCCCGCTCGATGACGAATTGACGCTTACTCACCCGGACATCCTCTATGCTCTTTACTTCGATCTTAGCGGTGCAAGGTCCAATTCTCTGAATTATTTCTAAAGCAGCAGCAACAATAGCTGTTTCGGTCTTGTCTAAAGAACTGGGGATAACAATCTCGCCGGATGTTTTTCCACTGCTAATATTAACATTTACCTCGATTCTTCCAATACGTCCGCTCCGTTGTAGTTCACGAAGTTCTAAGTCATTTCCCAGCAACCCTTCAGTCTGTCCGAAGATTGCGCCAATGACGTCAGGACGATCGACGATCCCATCGATGAAAATAGTTGAATGAACAATATATTTTGCCGCTACGGGGCTTATTTTTGCCATTTTTATCCTCCGATTATGTAGAAAGAGCAGTACTTCAGCTTACCTGGCTTTTAGCCAGAACCCATTATTATTAATGATGAAAGGGATAAGCATGATGACGCTCTCTCTGTTTGTTTTTTTATTGAAGAAAAATAGAATATCTTAATTTTACCTTTGCTCTACCCTGGTGCTATTAATGATACGTGATTAAAGGATAAATATGATACTCTACTTTTCTTGATTCAACATGAAAGTTGAGGCCCACTGCACTAACCCCTGAGCTCATCGCTTGGCGGTAGCCGTAAGCTTCCACAGGTACTCTCGTGGTGGGCTATCTTTGCTAATAGGGCCTCTAGTATATAAATTGTTCGGTAAGAATTTGTTTACTATATTGAAATATACGGAAAAAGTGATTATTCTTGCTCGAACTCTGAAAAGTCCACCTTTCTCCAAAGTTTGTCCACGCCTGGAAATTCTCCCGGATACATGGGGATGCTTTCACGCCGCAGTTTTCTAATTAATCTTGCCGCCTTGATGAGATACTTCTCGGGGCCATGTAAGGTGAGATGGTAGTCATCATCATAGCTCCATAATCCCACCTGATCTTTTTTTGCTAGCACGTCAGTAACTCGCACAATGGAATGCCCATGTTTGTTTACCCATTCAAATTCAATTCTTTCAGGGATAGTCCAGATGGTAGTGGGAGACCTCACTGCAATAGGAAGTGCACGGTCTGTTGAAATTCTTCCGTCTAAATAAACACCGGCTTCTTGACCAACTGCTAAGGGCGTTACTATTTTTCGGGCTCTGAAAAGTCTTCTGGCTGTAAGACAAGGGGGAAAATCGCTACCCTGCTCACGGTCGTTCATTCGCTCACCAGTGGGGACTCCATAAGAAAGAAAGTACCATCCATCCGTGGAAGGGAATTCACCGAGGCCAACCACGGCATCCAGTCTTTCCTCAATTCCCGCAAGGGAATGCACCACTCTACTTTTTCCATCTACTTCCAGGTGATAATGGGGATGATGAATGAGGAGAGCTGCATCTCTTGCATCCTCATATCTTTGGGGGATAGGAAACATCCATCTCTTCCCAGTGCTAGCTTCATCATATTCTAGCACATAGCTTTTTAGGGTACTGCTATACTGTGATGTCTCTTTGAAGCTCTTTCCGGGTTCGGTGAAAGCCACAATGTCTCCGCTCCAACAATGTCCTCCGTCAACTCTCGGGATGTGTCCTTGGTACTTTGCGGCATTATTAATGGTAATTGATTCATACTTGCTTACTCTTCTCCCCGTGATGGATATGTAACCTACTACGTCGTTTAACTTAGTTCCGTCGGCGAGAATTCTATTCTTTGCGTTTACTTGTTGCAGTGCGTCTTCAAATGAAAGTCCTGGAGAAAACAAGGTGAGATAAGGCCCTCTAATCATTCTTGTAGGGGGTCCGGGATTCATGCTTGATTACAGTTAGGCGTGCTTATAATCTTATCTCTAAATATTCTTATATAATTATAAAAACCTCAACAGCCCCCTGACCGAAGCCAAAGAGCCGCTGAGGAAAAGAGGTGGTTTGAGGTGTTTAACTACTTCAAAGTGGCTCTTATATATAAACCTTTCTAAAATATTATCACTTCTAAGTAGTTCTACACTTGTCTCGGTAAAATCCTAGTGAATGTTGGGGTTCCGGGCTAAGTGCATCCTGAACAAAGGAATCAGTTTCTTTACCTAGCAAAGGCCGTACCAGGGAACATGCAAATGCCGCTGCTTTTTCGATATACTTCTGCCAGTCTAGTTGTACTTCTTCTGGTTTCAGAAGCCAGCGTTTAACTTCCACTATTTCTTTCCCGTCATATTCTGGTTCAAGAATACACTCTCTCTTCGTTGCCGGGTCGGTTTGCCGTTCAAGGACATACTTCTTTCCTCGCAGCAATTTTGTTCGGGAAGTTTCATCGCTATCCCACTGGTAAAACTCAATCTCTCCATCAGGAGTGAAAGCGCGGTAGAATCCCCGGGAGGCAACATAGTGAATCATCTCCTGGGAGGGAAGATGATGCCAGCCGAGAGCGTCTAAGTTGAACCACAATTCTGAAAGCGCGTTCGTATAATCTTGTTGGAAAACGCGATCCAAAAAACTTCCAAACGTTTCCATTTCAAATAAAGATAAGTGATTCGTGGAATGTTCTTCCCGTTTCAATCCAGCGATAAAACCGTATTGGGGATAGTATATTTTCCCTCCGGCAAGGTATGCTTTTGAAATATGATCTACGGGAATGACTGGACAATCCGGTTCATGTAATGCGGGCGTATTCCCTCGCACATACAAATATCTATTTTGAGCATGAACTACTTCTATTCCCTGGTGTTCGAAATAATCCCGTATGTCTCTGCAGAATCTTTCTAATCGGGAATCAAAAGTTCTCCAGCCCGTTTCGTATGCTCCCCACAATATCCGATTCTTCTGTCTAACCCTGCTCCATTGCCTGAAAAGTTGATGAAATGCCGATAGATCCAATCCCTGCTGATCCATAAACTGTTGATCATCAGCAGTAAGATTATGGTGCAAATGATATTGTGCAATAGTTCCTTTTCGCACTCGCTCTTCTAAACCATGCTCTTCTAATCTACTGCTTATCTGCCGTAATCTTCTTTCAACGGAAGGTCGATCCATCTCTGGAGTTAAATCTTCAAATTTCGCTTGTTCGTAGAGGAAGGCAGCATAATCTTTCCACATCCATTCCGCAAGCGCATCCTCGTATCTCGCTAAGAAGAAACGGCGTTGTGGATCGTTTCTATGGATATCAATGTAGGCATACAATTCTCTTGCTTGGGGAAAGAACCACTGCACGTCTTGCTGGAGAACTCGCCCTAGTGGCAGATACACTTTGGTGCAATTGTCTACCAATCCTGAACCGGTGGTAGGAAAATGGCCTTTAACTTCGCGTTTTAATTTCTCTTTTACTTTGTGTTCATAGTGTGTAAAAACTTTAAACCGAGGGTAGAGGGCATCTCTAAATGTTCCCGCCTTTTCAAAAAAACGACGCTCCAGGAAATCCTGAATGCGCTTGGCATCGTGCAGCAAGAGGAAAGGATCAATTGTAAACAGTTGCGCTACATAACAAGCGTCCTCTACTCCGTGTTGGAATAATTCTGAATCAAGAATATCAACCAGGGCAGTGGTATCTTTATGCACGTAGGAAGCAATGATTTCCGGAGCTGATCTTTGAGTGAGCATACTTTGCACTTCGGGAGATACTTCTGCGTGGCTACGTCCTTGGCATACCCGCTCGAGCTGCGCTTGCTGTCGATAGCTAATTTCTTTTGCAAATGCTGATTCTCCCCGTAAGTGCTTTATTATGGTCACTAATTTTTGATTTGGCAAATAATCAAACTGGATCCTCGCCCAGCGGTAAAGATCTAAAACGTCTCTTGCTTTAATGCCGATACGTTCAAAAAAAGGCATCGTGGCAACTTTTTTAGGTTCCTCGTCGTCTTCACCAATTTCAAAATTTCCCGCTTCTCGCAGTTGAACGGCATCGAAAGGAACATTATAGGCCACAAAGATCGTTGATCCAGAGCCACGAATGGATTTCTTCACTTTTTCTACGAGGTCTTCTTCACTACTGCATTGCTCAGAGTGAAATTCTGTCGAGGGAGGTGCTGGATATAATGAAAAGACAGTTGCATCAAGAGATTCCTTTTGCCGATGGTGTAGCACAGAGGCCCAACTTACCTGCGCTTCTTTCGTATCGAATAGAGGCATTTCTATATCTACAATGCTCATGGTTTCTTGAAGCAATTCTGCTGCGGTTCTAGCTCGTTGATACTTGATTCTTCCCTGGAGGGAAATTTGCTGGACACCTGCCCGAAGCTCAGCGCAAAGAGATTCATCCACTTCTACGATACTTCCTTTAGGAGCAATTCGCCATCGAGCTAAAGCAGTGTATCCTCCCCGAAAGAATTCCTTCGGGAGCGGGGAGGGAATCCACGCTTTTGGTGAATCATCCGCGGTTCCATGAATGGGCCAGCCTTCCTCGAGCACTGCTAAAATCTTGTCAATGGTCCGCTTATGTCGTTCTTCTACTTTTGGGTGAGCATAGAGATGTTCCCGCACTTGTTCGAGGCTATGTGGTTTCTTTCCCGAGGGGGGATTAGCTAGAAGATATTCCATCATTCGGGAAACAAAGCGCGGTATTTCGTGTAAGTCGGGATGCTGGGAGAGATGTTCTTTAATTTGTCCTAGGGTATAACTCCTTCGTCGGGCAATTTCTAGAGGAGTATCAACCTGAATAAGGTCAAAGAAGCTGTCTACGCGTCTCTTCTCAGATCCCTGCAACGCTTCTCTTCTGCTGAGCTCGTTCCATGCCCAGCTTACCAAAGGAGCAGGAACTCTTCGCAGAGGAAAAGTATGCTTGTAATCAATAGCAGTGAAACTTCCCAATCTTTGTAATGATAGCTTGAGAGTATGCCCTCGAACTCGAATGTCGGTGAGAAGAGTTTGCATATCCTGATATAGAAGGGAGGGGCATTATTAAGAATGATTATAATCTAATTTATAGGTGGGCGTAGTGGAATCCAAAGGTATATAAAAAAAGCCCATAATTGAAAGGATATGGCTACGCTTACCTATCAAGAACGATTCAAGACCGCTAAGGGAGTCTTCGATGAATTTACCAACAGGAATCTCTTTGAATTGGAGAGCAGAAATGTATTTGAAAGTTTAGTCTCTCCGTTTAAGGTGGGTAAAGAAAGTAATGTCTTTATTGCCAAGAAAGGAAAAGAGCACTTAATAGTTAAGATTTATCGGGTGCAAAATTGTGATTTCAAGCGCATGTATGAGTATATCCGCAAGGATAGCCGCTATGAATACCTCAAAAAGCACCGTCGGGAAATCATTTTTGCCTGGGTGCAGCGGGAATATAAAAATCTATTTCGTGCTCAGCAAGCACACGTGGCCGCACCCCGACCTTTAGCGTGGAAGTATAACCTCCTGGTAGAAAGCATGATCGGGGATGAAATACCTGCTCCTACCTTAAAAGATGCTCATCCAGCAGATCCACTGGAATTTTTTGGGCTGGTGATAGAAGAAGTGAGAAAGCTCTATGCCGGGGGCTTAATTCACGGAGATTTGTCCTCTTTTAACATTCTGAATCATTGTGAAAAGCCTTATTTGATCGATTTCTCTCAAGCCACCTTAGTGAAAACACCTAATGCTGAAGAACTTTTGGAGAGGGACGTAACTAATATTCTTAAATTCTTTGCCAAACTAGGCGTTAAAGCGGATAAAGATGAAGTTCTTCAAAAGATAAGAAACATTTAAAAGAGGGCCTGTTTCAGAGAAAACATGGAAGACCAGGAATCAGAAACGGACTCAGAAACTTCAACGGAAGAATTTTCCTATGATCTTAAAATTCCTCAGGAAAGAGTAGCGGTACTTATTGGAACGGAAGGGAAAACGAAGAAAATCATCGAGCAGCTTACCCACAGCAAACTAGATATTTCTAAAGATGGGGATGTGGTTATCCTTGGTAGCGATGCTTTGTTATTGTATACTGCTCGGGAGATGGTAAGAGCCATTGGCCGGGGATTTAATCCCAAAATAGCAGAACAGCTGATCAAGTCAGATTTTGCCTTGGAAATCATTGATTTAAATGTAGTGGCGGGCAAAAATAAAACTCTGATGGAGCGGCTGAAGGGCAGAGTTATCGGTACCAAAGGAAAATCTCGGGAAGAAATTGAACGGCTTACGGGAACGAGCATTTCGGTGTACGGAAAAACGATTGGTATTATTGGCGAAGTGGAGCAAGTGACGCTGGCTCGGGAAGCAGTGGCAATGCTATTATCTGGTTCAATGCATAAGACGGTGTATCATTTCTTAGAAAGGAAGAAGAAAGAACAGTTGTTTGGGTGAAGAAGTCCCATTAGTTACTTTACGAATAGTGTATCTTTCTCTGCCTCTTTTCCATAGATTGGAGGCGTCTGTATAGACAAAAATGCTAATTTCTTCTTTTTAGTTCTAAAACCATGAATCGTTTTTGAAGGTATGTTTATCACATCGCCAGGGTTAATCTTGTATTCTCTAGAGTTTAGGTACACAAAACCATTCCCCCCCAGAACAAAGATTATAACTGAGGGAATGCGATGATAATGTGGTTTCAATTCTGTCATCGGTTTTATTTCAACGTAATCGACTCCTGTGTTACGTAATCTCCCTTTTCTGGCAAGTTGATAAATTAATGAAGACCCGCTATATGTTACTTCCTTTTGAAATGTTGAATAGTGCTGAACTCTGGCTTTTATCATATGGTTTTATATTATTAAAGACATTATAAAGGTTATTATGAAGATTATTCCTCTGAAAATCATTCGGGACTGGTACAAAGAAGAATACTCAACAAAGCATAATTCTTCGGTTTACGGTAAACCAGTAAAAGCTCTCGTTACTTTTTTTAATCTTCTCGATAAAGATCAAAAGAAAAGAGAAGTTTTGGAGTTAGGGTGCGGGGATGGAAGAAATATCATCGAATTAGCAAAGAGAGGCCACACAGTAACGGGGATTGATTTGTTTGGAAAAGAATCAACAGAAGCTCGTGCCAGAAAATTAAATTTGAAGATTACTTTCTTCAGAAAAGACATTTCAACATTCAGTTTCCAAAGACGAAAGTATGATGTTGTTATCTGCTCCGAAGTCTTCCACTTGTTGAATCGTAGAACTGTCCGGAAGGTTATTAAAAAGATGAAACGTTCAACTACCGATAAGGGTTATATTTACATTAGCATTCTTTCAAATTTAAAGCGATTCTCTCTAAAATCAAAGGAGGAGTTCAAATACAAGGGGCAATCAGATTATTCATACAAAGAAGCAAAAGGGCTGATGCTCTCCGAGTTTAAATCATGGAGAATTATCAAACTAGGCCGATTCCATGATGAACAAAATTGGCCTCTAAGAAAAGGAACTTATCCTCTTGAGCCCTATCATTGGGGTGGCGATTATATTTACATTATTGCCCAGAGGAAATGAAAAAGCAAAAAATAAACGGACCACAACCCTTATAAACATTTTCCTTTTCTTCTGCAGCATGGCTCAGAAGAGTGCTGAGGAACTGGCAAAAAAACAACGGGAAATCAGTATTGCGGAATTCTTTGAGAAAAATAGGCATTTGCTGGGTTTTGACAACCCACGCAAAGCCCTCCTTACGACGGTAAAAGAAGCCGTCGATAATTCTTTGGACGCTTGCGAAGAAGCCCGCATCATGCCGGAAATAAATGTAGAGATCATTAAACTTGAAGGCAAAAGATTTCGGATCGTCATTGAGGACAATGGCCCGGGAGTGGTTAAAAAACAAATTCCCAAGATTTTTGCAAAGTTATTGTATGGGAGCAAATTTTTTAAGCTGTCGCAAAGTAGAGGTCAGCAAGGCATCGGTATTTCTGCAGCAGTGTTATACGGTCAGTTAACGACGGGAAAACCGGCTACTATCCTTTCCAAGATCGGCAAAGGACAGAAAGCCCATCAGTTTAAGTTGAAAATTGATACCCAAACCAATAATCCGGATATTATTGAAGAACAAGAACAGGAATGGGAAAATAAAGACCACGGAGTACGCATAGAATTAGATTTGGAGGGAGAGTATCTCAAAGGCAGGCAGTCCGTTGATGAATATTTAAAACAAACTGCGATCATTAATCCACATGCAACTATTATTTATACTAACCCCGATGCCCAGCAAGTGATTTATTCCAGCGTTGCCAAAGAATTGCCTCCGGAAGCGAAGGAAATCCAGCCCCATCCGTATGGCGTCGAAATTGGCCGCTTGATTAAAATGTTGGAAGCAACAGAATCAAGAACATTACAGGCTTTTTTAACTACTGAATTTTCTCGGGTCGGACCGGGAACGGCTAAAGAAATTTGCGAAAATGCAAAATTATTACCAAATACTAAACCCAGTGACATGAGCCGGGAAATGGCTGAAGCACTGTACCAAGGGATTCAACAAACCAAAATTATTGCGCCGCCAACTGACTGTTTAAGTCCTATTGGCGCAGATCTTATCGAAAAAAGTTTGAAAAAGGAAATTAATGCTGAATTTTATTGCGCTGTTACCAGGCCACCGGAAGTATACCGGGGAAATCCTTTCCAAGTAGAAGTGGGTATCGCTTATGGCGGGGAACAATCGAAAGAAGAATTGATAACTTTATTGCGGTTTGCCAATCGTGTTCCTTTGCTTTATCAGCCGGGAGCGTGTGCCTTTACCAAATCCGTCATCGGAACTGCCTGGAAACCATATGGATTGCAGCAGAGCAGCGGTTCCTTGCCCGTAGGACCGGTTACCATTCTGCTTCATATCGCTTCTGTCTGGGTGCCCTTCACTTCAGAATCAAAAGAAGCATTAGCTCATTATCCTGAGATTATTAAAGAAATAAAATTAGCTCTCCAGGAAGCGGGACGGAAATTACAAGCATACGTTAATAAAAAAGTGCGGGTGCAGAATCAATTAGAACGGGCAAATTTATTTGAGCGTTACATTCCCGAGGTAGCGGATGCGTTAGCGCGATTAACGGGGGAGTCTAAAGAAATGCTCATCAAGAAATTACAGGAAATGGTCAAAAAAGAATCTATCCAACAGGCAATTCATCAGATGGAATCATTAAAAGGAGAAGTGGAAGAAGAAACTAAATTAGCAGAAAAGGGGGAAGAAGATTAATCAGGAGAAAACATGGCTAAGGAACAACAGCAGAAACTGAATGAAGAGAGAAAGTCATCTTTAGACAAAAAACAAGTGAGTGGAGCAAAACAGGAATTAGTGGCCTTGGGAAGCAGCGTAGTGAAAGAGATCAACAAAGGCCAGAATCCGAAAATAGAAGTAGCGGTACGGGGCTTGAGCAATGTTCAATATGATAAAGAATCAAAAACTTTACAATTAGGAGATAAAACCGCTGAGCGCTTTTTTTTCAATGTTGCTCATGCCAAGAAATTCCTTCAAACGGTGGAAGTAGCAGCCATCTGTAAGAGTCTTTTGGACGTCGCGAAGCACGCCAGCTTGCGGGATGTTTTTTACATGGCCAAGCGCACTATTCCCAATACTAAAACCAACGTGGTTGACGATCAAAAGGAGTCAGATAAAGCTATCGAAGATTTGGAATTAATTACGGGCTATGCGCGGGAGCAGTTGCACGTGAATGCCAATAAGATGGGCTCGGTGGCAGGAAAAGTTATTGTGGAAGATGTCGGCGATACTATCGATTGGTCCAAGCTTGGTTCCGGCGGATGGAGTATCCCTAGCAACGTTGAAGATATCAAATTCAAAAAAGTAGATGCGAAATACGTTGTGTACATGGAGAAGGCAGCTGTTTGGGAACGCCTGCATGAAGACCGTTTCTGGGAAAAGCAGAACTGCATTATCATGAGTTCACAGGGTCAGACCACCAGAGGGATTAGGAGACTATTACAGAGGTTGAGTACTGAACATAAGCTGCCTATTTTGGTACTTACGGACTTTGATTCTTGGGGGCATTATATCTATTCTGTTATCAAATTTGGATCGATTAGCCTGGCACATATGGCAGAAGAGATGGCTATCCCTAACGCAAAATTCTTAGGTATTCGCGCTCACGATATTGAAAAATACGGTTTACAGCGGCATTTTATTAAACTGACGGACCAAGACTTGGCCCGGCTGAAACAACTTTCGGAGTATGAGTGGTTCAAGAATAATAAGCTCTGGCAGCAAGAATTTAAGAGTATGAAGCAATTTGGAGCCAAAGCAGAAATTCAGGCCTTATCTGCGCGCGGGGTTAGTTTTATTTCGGATAAATACTTGCCGGAAAAGATTCGGGATAAAGATTGGATCGAATAAATGTTGAGGAATATCTATGAAAAAGATAATTTTATTTTTGTTGCTGATTCTCTTACTGTTGATTTCTTGTCAAAACAATGATACTTCTACTACTGTTACGTTTGAAACTACTCAAGGCACGTTCAAAGTGGAATTGTTTACGGACAAAACTCCCTTGACAGCTCAGAATTTTATTGATCTTGCTCAGAAAGGGTTCTATGATGGAACTAAATTTCACCGAGTTATTGCGGGATTTATGATCCAAGGCGGGGACCCTTATTCTAAAGAAGATTCTTTGAAAGCACGCTGGGGAACGGGTGGGCCTGGCTACGAGATTCAAGACGAGTTTCATTCCGATTTGCGGAACGTGCGGGGAACCCTCTCTATGGCTAATCGTGGACCGAATACGGGAGGAAGCCAATTTTTCATAAATGTGGTTGACAATACTTACTTAGATGGCCGGCATGCAGTGTTTGGGAACGTGATTGAAGGAATGGATGTGGTTGATGCTATCTCAGCAGTTGCAGTGGATGAGCAGGATAGGCCCTTGGAGGGAGTGGTGGTTACGAAGGTAATTATTAATTAAAGTCTCTTCACCTTTCCTTTAACCCCACCACCATCTCTCCATATGAACTTAATTCTTGGGGTACAGTTATTCTTCGCACTTTGGCGTCCTGAAACCCAGAATCGCTAATCAAAATCCCTCCCGGATTAAGCTTGTCTACCACCATGGATTCGTAACTTTTTTGTTCATCTTTCATGATCCTAAACGCACGCTCGAAATATACATCCACTGGCTCCAAAGTGGGAAGGAGGGTGAAAATATTCCCTATCTTAAATTCTAATTTAACGTTGAGGTTTCCCCAGTAGAACATAATCTCATTCTCCTTCGCTGAGAAAGGGATTCCAACTTCGTCAAGAATTGTTTTAATCAAGCCTAAATTGTCATATATGTCTATGAACGTGCACACCGCTTCCTGAAGGTTTGGGAAAGCAGACTCCAGGTAGAGCAGTAAAGTAAGCACATCTGAACCACAGCCGGGATAGAGAACGTGGAGACGGGGTTTAGAGGGGATTGCGACACCTCTTAATGAATTCAACGCTTCAAGTTCATCCACAAAAAGGAATTCCGCCAGTTTCTCCCGGTGAGGGATGCTTCCTTTCTTTGCTCCTCTAGGTTTAATGTTACGCTCACTAATCGTAATTAACTCTCCCATTAGCGATGAGGGACTATCGAAATATTTAAAAGTTGCCTGGAATTATGGGGGTTGATGAAATACTTTCCTCTCTTCCTTCTGTTGTTGGCGTCATTCTTGCTCCTGCTGAATGGCTGTTCAGGACAAGAAACTACTGGGAGTGTTTCAGCAGAGGTGAGTACACTTCTCGTCACGGTGCAGGCGGAGAATGGCTCTTTGCTATCTAATGTCGAAGTGTATGTGAATGGGCAGTTCAAAGGAAAAACCAACCAGTATGGTGAAGGTAAAGGAACTCGAGAAGTGGTTCTTAAGCAAGATGAGAATGTTATCATAATAGAGAAGGAAGGGTACATTTCCTCTGCCCCTATTTCAGTCAGCCCTCTTAAAGGAAGCAAACAGAAAGTTACTGTCGTTCTTGAAAAGATAAAAGTTGATTACCTCATTAGCGTTTATGATCGTGATGGCCCCGTTTCAGGAGCCCGGGTTTATTTCTCTCGTTTGAATTCTTCCCTTCCGGCGGCAGTGGAGGTTACCAGCAGCGCGGGGGAGGTTACCTTCGCAGACGTGGAGGATGGGAATTATAGCATAAGAATAGTGCGTGAAGAGTATATCCCTCAAGAAGTTCAAACAGAAATAAATCAGCAAGAAGGTGAAACTCAGCTATCGGTTGAAGTGACTCCACTGCCACGGGTAGTGGTTGAGGTTACAACCAGCCAGGGCGTTCCCCTTAACGATGCAGAAGTTTTATTGTATCGAAATAAAGATTATAATACCCCTGGTGCCTGGCCGCTGGAAACAAAATTTACTACCTCTGCAGGTATCGTCATCTTTAAAGGGGTTGAATATAATGAGAAGTATACTATCGTGGTTCGCCGGCAAAATTATTTGGCCCAGAGTAATCAGCTCTTGCTTACCCCCGATAACGAGCAGTTGCGCTTTGAAATGGTATGGGATATTGACTAAGAAGTTTTATATAGGATTTCTCGTTTTTTGTGCCTAAGGACCCGTAGCCTAGCCTGGATAAGGCGTCAGCCTTCTACAAGTGAGACTTGATGAGAGCTGAAGATCGGGAGTTCAAAACAAAAGTGAAAATCTCCCCGGGTCCGCTTTTCTCTTCCTTTGAACTTTTAAGTTCTTTTTGAGAAGAAAATAACATAAAGATTGAGCAATCAGCGAAATAATTATATACTTACTTATTTTGTTTTATTAAATGGCTAACCCGGATATAATCCGTTATTTAAAGCAATATCAAAATCAATATGCTCTACCTCAACTTAAACAGGCTCTGCTCCAACAAGGGTATGCTACTCGGGAAATTGACGAAGCAATCCAAGAAGTGGGAAGAAATGTGAACTCTCCCGGCCCTTCGTCTTCTGGTTCTGGCGGATTTGATAATTTATTTGTATTTGATCAACAGACTAAGGAAACAATTTATGCAAGTATAGTAGCTTTAGTTATCAGCCAAATGATTGTTTTTTTTGGAGATTATTTGATAGGTACTAGGATGATCTTTGCTCTCATTTGGACTATAATTTATGCAGTAGTAGGGGGAGCAATCAGCGGATGGATAATTGCTAAGTTTTATGATCAACTAATGGTTTTTATCTCTAGCAAGTTGAGGTTTTTGCTGCCCTTCTGCAATACTTTTTTCAAGTTGTTATTCCTACCTGTCTTAGTTGGTTCTGTTCTTAGTTTAATTTTTGGTTTATTGGTTGGTGGTGCACTTTTTGCCATCGGCGCATCGTTGGGAGGAGTGAGTGGGGGAATATTGGGAGGATTACTTGGTGGTTCTGTGGTTCTCTCAGTGATTTGGAGCATACTAGTGCAGATATTCGCACGTTATTTCTATGCCAAATATGTTACCTGGAAAGTGGGAAAGTATTACAGAGATTATAAAGAAGGGTAAAAATATTTCGAGAAGAAAATTATATAAAGCGTTAACCTTCTAGCTTCCCTAAGCGCCCGTAGCCAAGCGGCTAAGATTACTATATCCAAATCTTAACGGTTGGGATAAAGTAATAGCAAGCAATCGCCTGCAGATCCGCTAGGATGAGCCTTACGGCAATGACAAGAAGACAGCGATGATTCGAGGGTTCGAGCTGCAAGTTACACTATGCAAGTCGTGTTCGAGTGGGGTTTCCCTGTGTTCAACCCCACGACATAGCAGATTAGGTGACTGCATCGAAAATCCCTCCGGGCGCTTATTTTTTCTAAAGTTATTTAAAATGGAAGATAAACCGATAATGCATGCCCAAAAAATCAATCTCCTCCCTAGAACTAGCGGCCTTGATACATGAACTTCAGTTTCTGGTTCACAGTAAAGTTTCCCGCCTGTATCATGATGATGAACGAGAATTATTATTAGATCTGCACCTCAGCGGAAAAGGGAAAAAACTGTTGAAAATTATTCCAGGAAAATGGCTTTGCCTGACTGCCATCAAGAATGATTTTATCAAGCAGTCTAATCTTGCCCAGCGATTGCGAAAATATCTTGAAGGGGCTTATCTTCACTCGATCACCCAGAAAGATGCTGAGCGAATAGTGTTCATTGAATTCGAGCAGAAAAATACCTCTTATTTTCTCATCGCCGAGTTATTCTCGAAGGGAAATTTGATTCTGACTGACGCCAATTACAATATTATTGCCTTGCTCGAAGAACAGACCTGGAAAGACCGTTCCGTGAAGGTAGGTGAGAAATATATTTTTCCCGCACCAGCACTTAACTGGAAAAGCATACCTGAAAAAGAGTTTGGCACTGTTCTCAAGCAGAGCGAGAAGAAAAATTTGGCCACGAGCTTGGCAATGGACGTCGGATTAGGAGGATTATATGCAGAAGAAATATGTACCAGAGCAGGAGTAGATAAAGAAGTATTGCCTTCCAAAATAAGTGCAAAAGAAATAAAAGAAATTTACCGCGTTCTCCAGGAGCTAATGAATTCTTTCAAAACACCGCAAGGATACATTTATCCTGAACAAATCACACCTTTTCCCTTGCAGGATCAAAAACCATTAGTGATAACAGCTACTTATAATGAAGCCATAGACACACTCAATCCTTTCCAACGCCTCTCTCCCTACCATAAAAAGATAAATTCTTTACAGCAAGTAATTGCCGGTCAGGAAGAATCTATTCATAAGTTACAGGGAGCCACTGAATCTGCTACCAGAAAGGCGGAAGTCATTTATGAACACTACGCTCCCATCCAACGATTGCTTCAGATTGTGAAAGACTTGCGAAAAAGCAAAGAGTGGAAAGACATTGCCTTGGAATTAAAGAAAGAAAAGAAAATTAAACTGGTTGACCTAAAGAATAAGAAAGTTACTCTTGATTTATAGATATTATCTTGAAGAAAGGTATGCTGATGATTCGACAATCCTTTATTTTCTTGGACAGAATTTCTGCTAAGAAAGAAAAAGAGCTGTGGCTGCAAGGGATAACAGATTGGCACGTTTTCTTGAAAACAAAAAAGATTAAAGGAATCTCGCTATCAGTTAAATCTTATTACGACCGCAAAATACGCGAAGCACAACAAGCTCTTCGGGAAGGGAATTCTTGCTACTTTACGGATAAATTGCCCGCGATAGAACAGTGGCGTTTGTATGACTATTTCAAAGAAGATTGTGGTTATTTAGATATAGAAGTAGATTCTTCCGGGAGAATAGTGGTGGTGGGGATTTCTACTTATTTTACGACTACCTTTTTTGTCCAGGGGGCAAATTTAGAGAAATATTTCCTAGAGAAAGAATTACAAAAGTATAACCTCTTAGTTACGTTTAATGGTTCTGCTTTTGATTTACCTCGGTTAAAGAAGCAATTGGGTATTTCAATTACCGTTCCTCATATTGATCTCAAGCCGTTGTGTGTGAAATTGGGGTTGAAGGGGGGTTTGAAAGAGGTAGAGAAGCACTTGCATCTTCGACGACCGAGGCATTTGTATGGCAACCCAGTTGATTTGTGGAGAGCATTTCACGCTTCCGGTGACAGGGAATATTTAGAATTATTGCTAGAGTACAATCGGGAAGATGTGGAGAATCTAAGGGCAGTGATGGAGAAAGTGTACGCACACTTGAAGAAAGAGTTTATCCCTGCTTGAAAATCTATCCAACGCTTATTTTGGCAGGTCGGACATTCTAAACTCGATTCCAGATAAATCTAGGTCTTTATAGAAAGCAGCGATTCGCTCAACACGTTCTACATCTTTTTGAGTTATGACTCTGCTAGTGCCCTCCAAGTATAATTGGTGTTGAAAGGTAAATCCTGGCTGATCCTCTGGGGAGTAACTGATGCTTGCAGAAAAATTTTCTTCTGTACCAACACTTCTTACTGTATATATTCGCTTATGCTCCTGAAAAGCTCTCAAACTCAATGCTGCTAATATATTTGGGGTTGTTGGTAGCGAGCCCAAATGTAATCGGTTAGCTTCATTTTGCATCAACCAGCTCACGTGAGATTGATGTAATGTCCTATACGCTTCTTGCGTCCATCTTTGCTCAGCTGACTGATCTGAATCCCAGGTAGACGAAGTTAATTTGTAAGCTGTTGATATCCGTTGAAAACGTTTTTTATAATCGATCTCTACTACTGGTCGAAGTCTCTTTCTCCCCAGCATTTGTCCAAAAAATACTACGAACAAAGCCTCCTCGGGTTGTTCGACGAACGATAAAACTCTCCTGGCTTCATCCTCCGTGAATGATCCTCTTCTTTGGCTATCTTTAACAGCTAAGGCAATACCCTTCTGTTGATGATTACCATACCACCCAATCAATTCTACTTTAAGCCCAGTTCTCTCTGTATATCGTATTTCCGGATAAAAATAATATGTCCCGTCTCCTTCAAGTAATAATCTTTCTTCTAAAGGTTTTTGAAATAATTCGTATAATGAAGTCATTTCTAATCCCCTCTCACTGATTCCCTTCTTGTTTTTTCAAAAACTCTTCTATCTCTCCTTTCGTTGGAATTGCCTCAAATGTTCCTGCTCGAGAGATGGCAAGAGCAGCAGCGGCACTAGCATAACGAGCAGCGTCAACCACTTTCTCAAAAGGGATTGTATCAATGGAACATCTTTGAGTTTCACAATACTCAGTGAGCTTATATCCAAATACCCCTCGGAAGACATCTCCCACCCCTCCGCCATCTATGGGAGTGGTGGGAAAAGGAGGAACGACTTGGTATTGTTTTCTATCCGAAACATACACTCCCTTTGAACCAAGAGTGATACACAGAATTTTACAAAACTGGAGCAACTTTTTTGCACCTTTTACTAACTCTTTTTTCTCACCAGGCTCAAGGTCAGTTAATTCTTTAAACTCGTATCGGTCCGGCATAAGAATTGTCGTTCTGGGGAGAACTTCACGGAAAAGAATTCTTTTTCCTTCTTTATCCCTCGGCACAACCGAAGGATCTAACAGCGTGGGAACGTTTGCTTTTGTAGCTAACGTGAATGAATATGCAAGTGCTTCCACAGAGTTTTCAATTTGACCTATCACTAATGCTGATCGTTGAATTACCCTCGCTGCTTTGCTAATATCTTCTTTGGTTAATTCTCTATTTGCACCAGGGTCCAATCCTACTCCTACCTCCCCATTACCATAAATATATTCTAATACAATCCCAGTTTTTTCCTTTTTTGAGAAAACAAACGATGTTTCAATATTTTTTTCTCTTAACTTTTTAAGTACAAAAGGAGCCCATTTATCACTGCCAATGCACCCTACCAGGTATACTTCTCTTTCTTCTCCACACACATTCTTGATAGCTGCACACGTATCGCATCCCTTCCCGCCCAAGTCTTCTGAGTATTCTCCTATAAAAGTCTTTATTCCTTTGTCTACATTTGTCTTTATCTTTAAATCTGGATTAATGCTTCCCGGGCAGCAGATGATTGGTTTCTTCATTTTTCTGGTCTCCTTCCTGATACTTCGAGCAGGCGATCATGAATAATCCCATTTGAAACCACGAGATCAAACCGGCTTTCGAGATATTCCGTCCCACTGCGATGGAAGAGATCTACTTTCCCTCCTGCTTCTTCTACCAATAATTTTCCTGCTTCAAAATCGTGCGGTGATAAGGTGATGAACGTTAAACCATCTATTCTTCCGGTTGCGAGGTATGCTAATACTGCCGCCGAGCTATACGGTTGCCAACGTTCTTTGACGACTACTTCCTGCAGGTATCGTTGGTACGCTGGATCATGTTTGTGCCCATCCCAACCTTCTTCGTCAACGATAGTGGCTTGTTCTAAGGTAGCAACGGCACTTACCTTTTTTCCGATTGTAGAGGAGGAAACCTGCAGTCCTTTTCCTTTCCGTGCTGCAATCATCTCTAGTCTGGCGGGCAGATAAGTAACACCCATAATAGTTTCGTATTCTCCAGGAGAAATTTGTTGTTGTATTGCTCCAGTTATGGAGAAAAAATCTAAACCGGCAGCGTATTGGCGGTGCGAGCCGTCAATTGGATCGAGGATCATTCGATATGCCTGATTAGGATTAAGAAAGCCACTTTCTTCGGAATAAATGGTTAGATTTGAATATCTTTGGCCAAATGTTTCTACGAGGAAACGATTTACTTCTAAATCGCCTTTGGTAACTGCTTGTTGCTCAGGATTGGGACCGTCTTTTACTAATTTGGCATCGTGTCTGCCGTGGTAGCGAAGGGCAATCTCTCCCGCATCGTAAAATGAAGCTTGGAGCTCCTCAAAGAGTAACAATTCTACGGGACCGGGATGAATTTCAAGCCATGCCATACTCTTGCCAAGAAGCTGCGGGTTTTATAAAGTTTACTATCTTGGAGTAGTGTTAATAAGCAGCGATACCTTTATAAATAACCCGCCTTCCTTAGCTCAAACTCAGCTTTAATCACACTGATCAGCCCACTGATTAAATGGTTCAAGCAGAATTGGCCTGAAAAGGCGCACCATCGCTAAGCAGCAGTGCTTCTCGGATGGAAGCCAGGTATAGGCTGTTGAAAACGCCTCAAAAGTACTATCACCTGAACAAAAGTAGTACGGGATAGAATCTCATGGGAAATATACGACATCCCCGCCGGGGGAGCTTACAGTACTGGCCGAGAAAAAGGTCGCGGCATTCCATAGCTAGAGTCCGCTCCTGGGCTGGGGAAAGTAAAACCAAGCTTTTAGGGTTTATCGGCTATAAAGCGGGGATGACTCACCTTATTGTCACCGATAACCATCCCAAATCATTGACGAAAGGGGAACAAATTATGATTCCTTCTACCATTATTGATTGCCCGCCAATCACGGTTATGGGTATAGCTTTTTATAAAAAAACACTTACTGGCATTCAAAAAGTAACTTCCATTCTTGCTTCTAAACTATCTCCCGAAGTTTCTCGAAAGATACAACTTCCTAAAAAGCCGGTAAAGGGATTTCCTGCTTCGGATTCATTCGATGATCTGCGTTTGCTTGTTCATACTAATCCCAAGCTTATTCCAGGCGGGACTAAAAAGCCAAAAGTACTTGAAATCTCATTGGGAGGAAGCAAAGACGAAAAAATTAAGTATGCCCAAGAGATGATGGGGAAAGATATTGCTGTTGCTGACGTCTTTGGTCCCGGAAATCAAGTTGACGTGCATGGAATAACCAAAGGAAAAGGATTCCAGGGAACGGTAAAACGGTATGGCATTCCCGTTCGTCAGCATAAAGCAGAGAAAACCAAGCGGGGCATTGCTACCTTAGGTTCATGGCATCCTAACCGGGTTGAATATAGTGTAGCCCAATCCGGAAAAATGGGATATCATTCCAGGACAGAGTATAATAAGCAAATCCTTAGAGTGGGAAACGATGGCAAGGATATTACTATTCCCGGTGGACTCATACGATATGGTTTCGTGAATAATAGTTATCTCTTATTGAAAGGATCAGTAGCTGGCCCAAAGAAGGGGGCTTTATTATTAACCTCCACTATCAGGACAAATGCAAAAATAACCAAAGATGCACCGGAAATAAACTACATTTCACTTCAAAACTAACATGAACCTACCCATTTATACGACGGAAAAGAACAAAGCGGGGGAGAAGCAACTTCCGGCTCAATTTAATGAGGAATATCGTCCTGATTTAATTCAACGGGCGGTAATTGCATTTGAAAGTGCCGCTCAGCAACGATTTGGCTCCAATGCCCGGGCCGGGTTACGAAAATCTGCCCGCACGAGTAAGCGACGGCGTGATTATCGTACTACCTATGGATATGGTATTAGCAGAGTAGCTAGAAAAATATTTTCCCGGCGGGGAACAAGGATGTCCTGGGCAGGAGCCAGCACCCCTCAAACCAGGGGCGGTCGAAGAGCGCATCCTCCCAAATCAGAAAAAATAGTAGAACAGAAGATTAACCATCAAGAGAAGCAAAAAGCGATCCGCTCGGCAATGGCCGCTACGCTACAAAAAGAATTAGTGCAGCAACGGGGTCATAAAGTTCCAGCAAATTATCCTTTTATTATGGATTCTGCCTTTGAGAATCTCACCAAAACTAAAGATGTGGAGAAAGTACTCTTGTCTTTAGGATTCGAAGCAGAGTTGCAGCGTTCTGCAATTAAAAAAGTTCGCGCGGGAAAAGGAAAGCTGCGGGGAAGATATCACCGACGTAAAAAAGGAATACTCATCGTCGTAGGGCAGGATTGTGCCTTGCGTAAAGCAGCCCAGAACGTTCCTGGCGTGGATGTAGTGCCCGTACGATCTTTAAATGCGCACCTTTTAGCTCCCGGTGCCATGCCCGGCAGAGCTACTTTATGGACGGAAAACGCAATTAACATCCTTGAAAAAGAGAGGTTGTTTAGCTAATCATGGCAGAATCTAAAAAGAAAGCATCCGCACCTAAGAAAGAGTCTTCTGCTCGCACCAAAGAAGCACCAACGGCAGTGAAAGCATCTCCTGAAACTACGATGAAAGATCAACCTTTATCTTTTGATCCTCATGATGTTATCAAAGCTCCACTTTCTACAGAGAAGAGCATTCGGCAGATAGAATTTGAAAACAAGTTGGTCTTTGTGGTCGATACTCATGCCACCAAGCAAGATGTGAAGAAGGCAGTGGAAGAACTTTTTAAAGTTAAAGTTGTTAAGGTTAATATTCAAAACTCATTTCGTGGACAAAAGCGGGCATACGTGAAACTTAGCCCGGCTCATCTGGCATCCGATGTCAGCGCGGATTTGGGATTAATTTAAACGGCGGTCATTATGGGTAAGAGATTAATTCAACAGCGAAGGGGAAGAGGAACTCACACGTATAAGTCTCCTAGCCACCGCTTTAAGGGAGCAGTCGCCGTACCCGCGCTTGAAACCAGTGGTATCGTTACGGATATAGTACATTGCGCAGGGCATAGCGCGCCGCTCATGGAAGTTTCTTATCTTACCGGCGAAAAAGGGATATCCATCGCTCCTGAAGGAATAAAAGTAGGCGATGACATTACTTTGGGCGCGGATGCAGGCATAAAACAAGGGAATGTGCTACCGTTGGGGAACATTCCAGAAGGAACGCTCATCTATAACATTGAATTGCGTCCGGGAGATGGGGGCAAGCTCGTTCGCGCTTCCGGTTCATTCGCCCGAGTTGTTTCTAAAACTGAAGAAGAAGTTCGAGTTAAATTACCTTCACGCAAAGAAAAATTATTTTCAACAGCTTGCCGGGCAGCTATTGGCATTGCTGCAGGCGCCGGTCGTCCTGAAAAACCTTTCCTTAAAGCAGGGAATAAGTACAAGCGAATGCGCGCTCGCAATAAGCTTTATCCGCATGTGTGCGGTATCTCTATGAACGCGGTCGATCATCCTTTTGGAGGGAAATGTTCCCATATTAAAGGCCGGCCTACTTTGTCGCCTCGAAGTGCTCCTCCGGGAAGAAAAGTAGGAAAAATTGCTCCACGAAGAACGGGGCGGAAACAATAAAAATGATACCTTCACTTGGCTTAACATTTGACAAGTATTTAATGAGCATTAATAAATTTACTAACATGAAACTTAAAATGGAGGCGCAAAGTCTATCAATGATGAAATGCGTAAAACGAGTATGGAAAAGTGTACCTAATTCTCCACGTAGTGGAGTAATCAATAGCTTTTCCAGACGAGTAGCATTTCCTTTGATTAAACTTTCGTAAAGTTTATGGCTAAAGAATTTCGATGGCGTGGAAAAACAGAAGAAGAGGTTAAGCAGATGGATTTAAAACAATTCATGGGCTTGGTTCCAGCACGACAACGTCGATCTTTACAGCGCGGATTTACCGATATGCAGAAAAGATTACTTAAATCAATCTCTGTAGGCAACAAAAACATCAAAACTCATTGCCGCAACATGGTCATTGTTCCGGCGATGATGGGAAGTACTTTCCGCGTTTACAATGGGAAAGAGTATACCCCTGTCATCGTCACCGCAGAAATGCTAGGTCATTACTTGGGGGAATTTTCCATGACGCGGAAATCAGTAACTCACAGCGCTGCGGGTATAGGAGCAACCCGATCTAGCAAGGCAGTCTCTGCACGATAAATATGGCAAATACCAAACTAGAAAATAAAGAACATAGCGCTAAGGCGCACGCTCGGAATGTAGGGGTATCTACGAAGCAAGGCGTAGAACTCAGCAATTCCCTCCGTTACCGAAGTACTGGGTATGCCAAGAAGTTTTTAGAGGATGTCATTGCGTTGCGTCGAGCCGTTCCTTATACTCGATACATCTTTGATTTGGGACATAAACGGGGGATGGGTCCGGGAAGGTTCCCTCAAAAAACAGCGGCAGAATTTTTGCGCTTAATTAAGGCGGTGGAGGCGAATGCTCAAGTTAAAGGGCTTAATGTTTCCAGTTTGAAAATAACCAAGTTAGTCACTCACAAAGCTTCTATTCCCCCAGGTGGGGGAAGGCAGCGCCATCATGCCAAAAGGAGTAATATTGATATAGAAGTAACGGAAATCAGTCTCGCTGGAAGAAAAAAAGTGTCAGCGGAAAAAGAAAAGTCCACTCCATCGGCCGAAGTAAAAGCTTCCCCTGCTGGAAGTAAGAAAAAGGCAGTAAAAGTGGCATCCAAACCAGGTGAATTGTCATGATCGAACGCGAGTTTATAGCCCAACGGACCAAAGAATTTTACATTAAGAAATATGTAAAAGATAGATTGAACAATGTGGGCATATCGGAAATTAAACTTAAAAAGATACCACTCGGCGAAAAAATTATTATTTACACTAGCAAACCTAGCTTGGTAGTGGGCTCAAAGGGATCAAATATTAAAGATCTTACCAAAGACTTGAAAAAAGAATTTAATTTAGAAAATCCCCAAATTGAAATTAACGAAGTGAAAGATATTTTCCTTGATGCTCAATTGGTAGCGGAACGAATCGCTAGTTCCTTAGAACGTTTTGGATCAGCGCGGTTTAAAGGGGTGGGTCATAAGATTATGACTAACGTAATTAATTCCGGCGCCCGGGGTGTAGAAGTTATAATCTCTGGAAAAATTCCTGGGGCAAGAGCTAAGAGCTGGCGCTTTTATCAAGGCTACCTCAAAAAATGCGGCGAAGTTGCAGTTGCCGGTGTTCGTAAAGCTCATACCAGTGCGTTGCTGAAGAGCGGAGTTATCGGTATAAAAGTCGCGATAATGCCTCCCGATTTGGTCTTACCGGACCATATTGAAATACTTAAAGAACCAGTAACGGTAGCAGAAGAAATTCCTATCGAGGAAGAGAAGAAGCAGCCCAAGAAAAAAACATCTCCCCGGAAGAGAGGAGAGAAAAAGAAGTCAAAATCAAAAGCAGATCCTGAGAGCAAGAAAGAGGAAGGAGTCACCGTTCCTGAATCTCTGCCGGATTCAGAAAATATTCCTAGCGAAGAAACGGACGTAGCAACATCGGAGGGAACGTCAGAATGAAAGTAACGCGTGATTTGCGGAAATCAACCCCTGGGGAGTTAACTACCAAGCTGGGCGAACTGAAAAAGGAATTGCTTAAGTTTAATATGGGGAGCGTCTCAGGAGGGAATCCTGCCAATCCAGGGAAAGTAAAACAAACCAAAAAAAATATTGCTCGTATCTTAACTTTGCTCCAAGAGAAAGGAGGTACATTTAAATAAAAACAATGGTTGGCGTTTGCAATCAGTGCGGGCTACCACAAGACCTCTGTGTTTGCGAGAGTATTGCCCGTGAACAGCAAAGGATCACGGTTGGGGTTGAGAAAAGAAAATTTAACAAAAAATACACGGTGATAACGGGAATAAAAAAAGAAGCTAACATCGATGAAATCATCAAGAAGCTTAAAATGAAGCTTGCTTGCGGCGGAACTGCTAAGACCGGCCAAATCGAATTGCAGGGCGACCACAAGATGAGGGCAAAGGCAATCTTGGTGGAGTTAGGGTTTCCCGAGGAAACCATCGACATCAAATAGACCAGAAACATGACGATTAAAAAAGGCTTTCCCAATGAGCTCATTGGGGAAGAGATAGAAGTCCTTGAATCCCAGAACAAGAGTAACCGGGGAATTAAAGGCAAAGTAGTTAATGAGACTAAGCTCACTTTGGTGGTCGAACAGGGAGGAAAGAGGAAAACTCTCCTCAAGCGATTAATCACCTTTCGACTGGTGAGAAGTGGCGTAGTTATAATTGGAGACATGGTCGCGCAGCGACCGGAAGAAAGGATAAAAGGAAAACGAGACACATGAAATCGGAAATATTAGGCGTTAAAGCGCCCGCAAGCACATGCACGGATGGAAAATGCCCCTTCCATGGAAAGGTTAGCGTCAAAACTGAAGTGTTAACGGGAACAGTTATCAAGAAAGACGTAAACCGCTCTGCAACTATTGAATGGTTCAAATCAAGTTATGTTCCAAAGTACGAGCGTTACGAGATGCGGCGGCGAAAAATGAGAGTACATAATCCTGCCTGCCTGGATGCGCCCGTCGGCGAAAAAGTATTGATTGCGAGAACCAGGCCTTTAAGCAAGACAAAACATCACGTCATTATTCAACGACAAGGATTTGTGGGTGTGAGCGCTCTTGCTGAATCTGTTTTGGAGCAAAGAAAAGCTGCCTCCAAAAAAAGCAAGTCCACTTCCAGTGAGGAGAAAGAGGCTGAACAATGAAAGCATTAAAAGGAAAAATACCCCGTGCGCTGCCATTACAGGCACAAGTTTTTGCCTGTGATAATTCCGGAGCCAAAGTACTAAAGATAGTTGCGGTGAAAGGCCACAAGACAGTTCGGGGGAGAGTTCCCGCAGCCGGACTGGGAGATTTAGTACTAGCGTCAGTTAAGAAAGGGAAATTAGAAATGAGAAAAACAGTGGTTCCTGCGGTCATTGTTCGCCAGCGGAAAGAGTTTCGCCGTCCTGACGGCACCAGAGTGCAATTTGAAGATAATGCCGCAGTCGTGCTTAAAGATGATAAAGGTAATCCCAAAGGAACGATCTTTAAAGGCCCGATCGCAAAGGAAATTGCGGAACGGTGGCCAGCGGTAGCGAAAGTAGCAAGCATGGTGGTTTAAGATAATAAATGTAATAATAATAAATCATAAAAAACAAAGATTGATCAAAATGGTAACACAGTTTTCAACAGCATGGAAGAGTAGCACCCAACCCAGGAAGCAGCGCAAGTACCTGTACGAAGCACCTCTCCATAGCAGACAAAAAATGGTTCATGTTCATCTTAGTTCGGAGCTTCGGAAAAAATATGGGCATAGAAATACCCAACTGCGAAAAGGAGATAAAGTGAAAATTCTCCGGGGTAATTTTGCTGGAAAAGAAGGCCGCGTTGAAAGAGTCTTGCTTAAGCAAGGGAAGGTCTTAGTTGCGGGGGCCGAGATTATTCGGAAGAATGGCACTAAAGTTCAGGTTCCATTGCCTCCTTCCAATCTATTACTGCTTGAATTGGAATTAAGCGATAAGAAAAGAAAAGCTAAACTCGAAAGTTCTAAAGCGGGCACAGGCAGTGCCTCTAAACGTGAGTCGAAGAAAGTTGAGGGTAAAAAATGAAAAATCATTTAAAGCGTGTTGCTTCACCAAAAACTTGGGCCATTGCCCGGGAGGGAACTCCTTTTATTACTCGGCCTAATCCGGGAGCCCATTCCTTGGCGATGGGCTTACCCTTGGGAGTAATTTTAAGGGATAGCTTACAATTAGCATCGACGATGGCTGAAGTTAAAAGGATTGTCCACTTTCGGGAAATCCTCATTGATGGCAAACGACAGCGCGACCCCCGCTTTCTAGTGGGTTTATTTGATGTCATTTCGATTAAGGATATGAATAAAAATTACCGAGTTGTACTCGACCAAAAAGGGAGGCTTACAATTATTGAAATTGATGCGAAGGAAAGTGTTATCAAACCTTGCAAAATAATTGGTAAGAAAATGGTATCAAAAGGAAAAGTCCAGCTTAATCTCCACGATGGAAAAAATGTGATTGCGACGAAGGAAGCAGCAGTGGGTGATACGGTTGTTTTGGGTTTGCCCACATTTGAACTCAAAGAAGTATTTACTCTTAAGCCCGGTGCCCAGGTTTTTTTAACTCGAGGTAAACACGGCGGAGCTCTCGGAGTGCTTAAAGAACTAAAAGGAAAAGAAGCTATTTACGTAGGTGAAAGCGGAGAGGTAGGAACTGCTAGAGAGTACCTCTTTGTGGTTGGCGAAAAAAAACCAGTTATCGCGCTTAGCTGATATCCATAAACATGACCACACAAAAGACCATGAAAACAGAAAACCCCATGAGAAAAATTCGGATTACCAAAGTTACGTTAAATGTAGGTGCGGGGAAGAATGAGGATCATCTGAAAAAAGGGTTGAAATTATTACAAAAGTTAGCTCCCTCTGCTCCTGTTAAAACAATTACGAACAAGAGAATTCCCGGATGGGGACTTAGGCCGGGGCTAGCGATTGGTTGTAAGGTTACTATTCGTAAGAACCCCGAACAGCTCTTAAAGCGGCTCCTGGCGGCAAAAGGAAACGTATTAAAAAAGTCAAATTTCGATCAGGAAGGCAATTTTTCATTCGGTGTGCCAGAGTATATTGATGTTACTGGTTTGGAATATGACCCCGAGTTAAAGATCATGGGATTTGAGGTTGCGGTTACCTTAGAAAGGCCAGGATTTAGAATTAAAAAGCGCAAAATAAGGAATACTTTAGTGGGAAAAAACCATCGTATTAGTAATGAGGAAGCCATTGCCTTCGTGCAGGGGTTAGGAGTGGAGGTTCAATAGGAAAAATGAGCTATAGCGATTACAAAAAAGTGTTCAAGCAGTTAAATGCTAAACCGATCAAGAAACAGAAATTCATTAAATTCAACCAACCAAAATCGAGATCCTGCGGAATCTCTCTCCGAAAGTGCCGCAACTGCGGCAGAATTCGCGGACATGTCAACAAGTATGGTTTGCATCTGTGCCGGCAATGTTTCAGGGAGATGGCAGTCGGATTAGGATTTAAAAAATACTCATAAGGAGGATCAAGATACCAAAAATGTTAAACGACCCTTTAGCAGCGGCCTTAGCTAAGATGTTCAATGCTGAGCGTGTAGGCAGGCGTGATGTAGTGATTCGCCCAGCTTCTAGGATGATTAAGACGGTGCTCGCGATTCTTAACGACAATAATTATGTTGGTTCTTTTGAAGAAACCAAAGATGATAAGGGCGGTTGGCTTCACATAAATCTTATTGGCAATATCAATAAATGCGGGGTAATCAAGCCTCGCTTTTCTACTAAGAATAATACTTTTGAGAAATGGGAAAAAAGGTACCTGCCGGCAAAGGATTTCGGAATTATTTTAGTATCCACTCCTCAAGGTATAATGACTCACAACCAGGCGAAAGAGAAAAAAACTGGAGGCAAGCTTATAGCCTATTGTTATTAGAATGAAAACAACAATTAGACGAGAAATGATAATGCCCGCCGGGGTAAGCGCTCAACTGCGAGGCGCTTCGCTTAAAGTGAAAGGTCCCAAAGGCGAAGCGGAACGAGTATTTCTCCACCCCAAATTAAATCTCTCTCTTGAGGGTAATAAAATAGTGCTGGAAGCTCCCAAAGGCACGAAGCGAGAGAAGAAAATGGTTGGTTCTTTCTCTTCCCATATTAAAAATATAATCAAAGGCGTCCAGGAACCACATTTTTACAAATTAAAAGTTTGTTCGGGGCATTTTCCTATGAATGTAAGCGTTTCCGGTCAGGAATTTGTCATTAAAAATTTCTTAGGGGAGAGTGTTCCTCGAAAAGTTCTTTTGCCCAAGGGCGTGGAAGTGAAAGTTAGTGGAACAGATATTACGGTTAGCGGTGCTGACAAAGAATTAGCGGGGCAAGCAGCGGCAAAAATAGAAAGTTTATGTAGGATTACTAACCGAGACATTAGAATATTTCAAGATGGCTGCCACATTACACATAAGGCAGGGAAAGATGTAGCATGAGTTCATTAAAACAATTATTAGATCTGCGCCGGAAGGCTAAACGGAAACAAACCCGGTTTGTAGTTAAAGAATCTTACAAGATTAGTAGGATTGGAGAACGTTGGCGCTTGCCAAGGGGAAAACACTCGGGTGCACGACAAATGCATAAAGGCAAGCCCGCTAAACCAACTTCCGGATATGGGTCTCCACGGGCGGTGCGGGGGTTACACTCCTCCGGACTTCAAAAAGTGCTTGTTCACACTTCATCAGAACTCTTGGCTCTTGACCCACAAAAGCAAGGAGCAGTGCTGGGATCAACGCTGGGGAACAGGAAACGTTTGCAATTACTTCAATTAGCTTTGGAGAAAAAAATAAGAGTTTTAAACGTGAAGGACGCCTCAGTTTTATCTCAAAAGATTAAAACAGATTTTTCCAAGCGGCAGGAGCAGCGAAAGGAAGCGCTCAAAACGAAGTCTCTCAAAGAAGAAGATAAACGGAAGAAAGCGGAAGAGAAGAGAAAAAAAGAAGAAAAAGAGGCAAAAGAGAAAAAGGATAAACCGGAAGAAGAGTCCATTGAACAGAAAATGAAAAAAGAGCAAGAGGAACAGCAAGAACTTGCTCAGAAAACACTCACCAAAAGGCAATAACCATGAAACATAAAAAACGCTTGGCAGCAAAATTATTGAAGACATCTCCTCATAAAATCAGGTTTGCTCCTGATGCTTTAGCGGATATTCAAAAAGCTATCACCCGCGCCGACTTCCGAGGATTAATTGCGGTTAACAAGATAACTGTCGATCAAACAAATCTGCATTCCCGGGCTGGAGCCAGGAAGATTAAACGGCAGAAGCAAAAAGGAAGGCAGAAAGGGAAAGGCTCCCATAAAGGAAGCAAGTATTCCATCGTCAATAAGAAAGAACAGTGGATGAACCGGATTAGAGTTCAACGGGTATTTTTACGAGAACTACGCTTGAAAAAACTGCTTTCTCCACAGCAATATCGATCCCTCTACGCGATGAGTAAGGGTGGATATTTTAGAAATAAGCGGCACATTAAACTCTATTTAACTGAGCATCATTTAATTCAACCACGAGGATAAGCTATGGCACACCAAGGACCAAGAACTGTTGCGTACAGAAGGAAGCGGGAACAAAAGACCGATTACAAAAAAAGGTTAAAGACTTTATTAGGAAAAAAACCTCGCCTCGTCGTTAGGTTTACTAATCAAAAAATCATTGCCCAGGTGATTGAATTTACTACCGCCGGTGATAAGGTGGTAGCGGCAGTTGACTCTTCTCGTCTGAAAAAAGTAGGGTGGGGTCATTCCTGTAAAAATATCCCGGCAGCCTATCTTACGGGCCTGCTCATTGCTAAAGAAGCATTGCGGAAACAATGCTCTGGAGCAGTCTTGGACACAGGATTTAAAATTGTTCAGAAACAAGGACGGTTGTTTGCTTTTCTGAAGGGAGTTTTAGATGGAGGGTTACAATTACCCCACGGCGCCGAGGACACTTTCCCTGAAGAGGATCGTCTCATGGGCAAACATTTAAAAAGCAGCCGTTCGGCTGAACAGGTAATCAAAGAATTTACTCAGGTAAAACAAAAAATTTTGCATTAGCGATTAAAAATGGTTAAAGAACGTCGAAATCAACGAAAGCAACAAGGCAAGAAAGATGAAGTTCCCATAGAAGAAGTTCCGGAAGTTCAAAAGGAGTGGCACCCAGTAACGGCGCTGGGGAAGAGGGTACATGATGGTAAAATAACAGATATCGAGCAAATCTTCACTCAAGGCGAGAGGATCATGGAAGCGGAGATTACTGACAGATTACTTCCTAATTTAGAGGAAGATCTTCTACTTATTGGCCAAGCCAAGGGAAAATTTGGAGGCGGGCAGAGAAGGATTTTCCGCCAGACTCAAAAGAAAACGAAAGAAGGAAATAAAATACAATTTACTACGTGCGCTTTAATTGGAAATCGAAATGGGTATGTTGGCGTTGGAACGGGAAAAAGCAAAGAAACGGTTCCTGCTCGGGATAAATCAAAACGGAAAGCGCGGTTAAATGTCATTCGAGTCAGGCGAGGATGCGGAAGTTGGCAATGTAATTGTCAAGAACCACATTCTATTCCTTTTGCAGTGCAAGGACGCTGCGGTTCATCTCGCATTACCTTGATGCCTGCTCCTAAAGGGAAGGGGCTTTGCGTTGAAAAAGAATGCGCTAAAATTTTGGCAATGGCAGGAATTAAAGATATCTGGAGTAAAACCTACGGTCAAACTAAAACCAAACTCAATTTAATTTCTGCGCTCTTAGATGCTCTTCGTAAACTCTCTAAAGTAAAGGTTAGGCCAGCACATATTTCTGCATTGGGAGTTTCGGAAGGGAAACTTAAGAGTAATTCTCTTGAACAAAACGTGGAGTCATCCTGATGGCAGCAACAAAAGAAGCTACCACCACGTCGAAGTTAGCGGTTGTTCTAGTTCGTGGAACCGTAAAATCAGCACGACCAACAGAGGAAACTCTCGCGTTACTACAACTCCATCGGAAGAACCATTGTGTTGTAGTTCCGAACACTCCGGCATTAAAAGGTATGATTACGCAAGTGAAAGATTATGTTACCTGGGGTGAAATCTCTGAACCCGTATTCAAAGAACTCGTTTCTTTGCGAGGAGAAGAGTACCAAGGCAGAGCAACTGATTCAAAGAAAAAATATCACTATACTGTTCTCGAGTTCAATGGAAAAAAGTATAAACCTTATTTCAGACTAAACCCCCCTCGCAAAGGATTCGGACGGAAAGGAATTAAAGTGGCTTTTGCCGCAGGCGGTGGATTGGGATATAGAGGAGATAAAATCAATGATTTAATTAAGAGGATGCTCTAACATGGTTGTTCGACGAAGGAAAAAGGTAACCCGATACCGGGGATCAACTACGTATGGCGGTGGAAGCCGTAAGAAACGTAGGGGAGCGGGAAGCAGGGGAGGCCGAGGATTAGCGGGAACGGGAAAAAAATCGGGACATAAGAAAATTCTTCACGTTTTAGGGCAAATTGGATTTGTGAGCAAGCGTCGTTCTCCTAAACCAAGCACGATTAATGTCGGGTATTTCACTCCTGCCCATGTTGCTAAGCTGGCTGAACAAGGGAAAGCAGTGAAGCAAGGTTCTGTTTATGCTATTGACCTTGAACAACTAGGATATGGGAAATTGTTAGGGGCGGGTGAAACCTCGCTGAAATTGAAACTTACTGTTTTGAAATGGAGTGCGCAGGCGGAAGAAAAGATAAAAGCAGCGGGTGGTTCTGTGGGGTCTTCTGAAGGAGCAGCAGAATCCGCTTCAGAAAAATAAAATGTCATTCCTGGATGCCATCATTGCTCATTTTCCTGAAGTTAAAGGTCCAAAAGAAAAGAAGCTGCCCTTTAATGAAAAATTAAAATGGACTTTGATCATTCTGGTCTTATTTTTTGTGATGGGGTTTATTCCCCTGTTTGGGCTGGGTGAAAATGCCCTGCAGCAATTCGAATTCCTTTCTATTATCTTAGGGGCCTCTTTTGGGAGTATCATCTCCCTAGGAATCGGACCAATTGTTACTGCTTCGATTGTACTGCAACTTCTTGCTGGAACGGGAATATTAAACCTTGACCTTACTTCCACTGAAGGAAGGAAGAAATTTCAAGGCTTGCAGAAGATAGCTTCCATCTTTTTTATCATTTTTGAAGCTTCAATTTATGTGTTGATGGGCGGTTTAGCGCCATCGCCAGGATTAGCGGGAACACCTTTGTTCGTGCAATTAGAAGCAGTGTTAATATTTCAATTAATCTTGGGCGGGCTTATTATTATGTTCATGGATGAAGTCGTGAGTAAATGGGGTTTTGGTTCGGGGATTAGCTTGTTCATTGCCGCTGGCGTAGCACAACAAATATTTATCCGGGCTTTTAATTTTTTACCTTCGCCTACGAATCCTGAAATAGCTGCAGGAGCAATTCCGGCATTATTCCAAAGCCTAGCCGGGGGAGATATCACCACTGCAGGACTGCAATTGGCTGCTTTGGTTTCAACCGTAGTTATCTTTCTCATTTCCGTGTATGCACAGGCAATGAAAGTGGAAATTCCTCTTGCTTTTGGCAGAGTTCGAGGCTATACTATCCGTTGGCCTTTGAATTTCTTATATACTTCAAACATCCCGGTTATTTTAGTTGCCGCTCTGATGGCAAATATTCAGCTCTTTGCTACTTTATTGGAACGGTGGGGACATCCTCTCTTGGGAACATTCTCCGGCCAGACACCGGTAAGTGGATTGGTCTACTGGGTTAATCCTCCCGATTTGGTTCAGAACATTATTCGGGGCAGCTTTGTGTTTTCGCAGTTAGGGCAAGCATTGATTTACATTCTCATTTTTATCTTGGGCTCTATTTTATTCTCGGTGTTTTGGGTTCAGACTGCAAATATGGATGCTGCATCCCAAGCGAAGCAGATTATGGCCTCGGGATTGCAGATTCCCGGGTTTCGACGGGATGAAAGGGTGTTGGAGAAGATTTTGAACAGGTATATTTGGCCGCTCACGATAGTGGGTGGAGCGTCGATTGGAATTTTAGCTTCGTTTGCGGACTTAACTGGCGCTCTTTCCCGAGGAACAGGAATTTTGTTGATGGTCATGATTGTGTACAAGCTTTATGAAGAAATAGCCAAGCAGCACATGATGGACTTGCATCCAGCAATGAGGAAGTTTATGGAATAGGTCGTGGGGTGTTTAACCCTATGTGGCATCTTCAAAAAATTATCCAGAACCTATCTGTCTTATCCTTTCTTTTTGGGAGTTGTCATCCTTCGAATTCTGAAAAAGCGATAGCAGATGCAAGCTTGGAAGAGATGATGCTGACAACGGAGCCGGAATCGGAGAGTGAAAGTGTAGACTTGTTCCTAAAGGAATGCGGCCGGCAGGCATGGTGGGATCAATATAATCTAGAAAAATTAGGAGAAAGATCTGCACAAGATCGGGTAACAACGTTTGCATTATTCTTATACGGGGAGAAGAGGGAAGATCCCCGCGATGGTGAATTTATTGCAAAGTTACTTCCTCTCTACAAAAGTTCAGGATGGAATTATGTTGCTCTGGAGGCGGATCGGAGACTTACCCGATACATTGGAACAAGTCAACTGGAATCTAAATTCAGGAGAATGCACCGAGAGGATCATTGGCTGACCTATGAGCCGATTCTACGGGCAGCACAAAGATTAGGCATGAATGTTACATTTTACGATCAGTCTTTGAGTGATACGGATCAGCGAGGAGAAGTTGATTACTCTCTCACTCGAGGCGAGGCGCAGTTTGCAAACATAAGACGCATTTTTGATCGGGATCCATATGCGCGGGTTATAACTGTGGGCGGGATTGGGCATGCTTTTGCTGAACCGGTAGAGAAGAGTTTCTTGGAACCAAGTATAGTAACTCCTTTAGGCACGTTGTTAGGCCAGTATGTTGGTGATTCTCGGATAACCAGGGTGATGCTTCATCCGGAAGACCCGTCCATCCTTTCTATTCATTTTGATCGTTCTTTTTATTTAGCTAAACGCTGTCCTGCTGGCATTGAACCAATACCTCCAGAAATTCATCCAGGGTTGAGGAAGTTTGGGGTATTCCCTCAATAATCGGCTATAGCATAACTTTTATAAATCACCTTCCAAAACACGAGAAAATGGCCTTTTTAGATCCCCTCTTTAATCCCGTACTGATGCCTTTGGTTAACCTTAGTCCTTTTTGGGCAATTCTCATACTCTCCTTAATCATCTCACTCATTGTGGTTCTGGTCTATAAATTCTTCACCAATCAAGAAGAAATGAAGCGGCTGAAAGAAGCACAGAAGGAGTATCAAACAAAATTGAAGGAACTTCGGGATAAGCCCGAAGAAATGATGAAAGTTCAAAAAGAAGCTATGGGTAAGAATTTTGAATATATGAAACATTCTTTTAAGGCAACCCTCATTACCATGCTGCCCATAATCCTCATTTTTGGCTGGATGAATGCCCATCTCAATTTTGAACCAATTTATCCGGGAGAGACCTATAGCATAACTGCATTGGTTAAAGAGGGAATTACCGGGGAAATAGAATTAATCCCCGATAACGGAACGGAAATATTGTCTTCTTTAAAGCAGCCCGCTGCCAGGGAAGTTACCTGGAATGTAAAAAGTGATGCGGGAACTCATTTTCTAACGGTAAAACTAGGAGAGCTGCAGCAAGTTAAAAAGATTTTAATCACGACAGAATTAAAGTATGAGGATCAGTTTCAGTTGTATGAACATTCTGACATAGAACAAATACGGATTAATTATAACAAATTGAAACCTCTTGGAACCATTTCACTCTTTGGCTGGTATCCGGGGTGGTTGGGGTTGTATATCATCTTCTCGATTGTGTTTAGTATTGGGCTGAGAAAAGTCATGAAAGTGTATTGATTTATTTATGGGATACCTTCCAAATGAGATTAAAATAATCTACATATCCTTTGGCAATCTCCTCATCTTTGATGGAGAAAATGATGGCATTATCCTTTTTAATGTGGGCTATTGCAACGATATCGTTTGAAATTTCAATCCACATCGGGGATACAATCTTGTTGGGTAGATAACGTACTTGCGTAAATTTCATCTTTTCTCTGACTTTTCCATAATCTCGCACGTTAGAGTCATAAATGTATTTGCAGTGAATCCCTTTTTGAATGCGTCGTTCATGCCAATCTAACAGGAATCCTTCCAATTTTTCGTTTCCGATGCGAGGAGCGCCTATTACACGTGAAGTATCTCCTTTTTTTAGCATAGTTAAGAGCATGTCGTAAAATGATTTTATCCCTCTCAAGCCTTCGTAGACCTTAAACTGAATATTTTCTTTATGTAAATGAGTGAAGGCCTGTAATTCCGGGATTATTTTCTGAATTTCTCGTTTCTGTTCTTCGATGTTTCTCTGTTTTTCGCGCAGAAATTCTTCTAGAAATGAGGGGTCAACGGCATTAAAATGTTTCTTGTTGGCTTGGATAGTGTACGTTACCAATCCTTTCTGTATTAATTTATCCAGAAATTCATATACTTTAGAGGCATGGATTTTAGCGTCGCGAACAATATTGGTAGTCGTAGATTGGCCTAGCTTTAAGAGGGCAAGATATATTTTGATTTCAGTTTTGGTTAAGCCGATTTCTTCGAGGATTTGAGTGTTCATGAGGCATTTTAAAGAGTGCTTCTATTTAAGCTTTACTTTTATCACCCCTTTAGTAGGGGAAGAAATAATAAATACCCGATGCTTTACTAAGTAGTTCCATGGGGGGATTAACAGATTATATCTCTACGTGGGAAACTGATTATCAAAGCAGACAGGCGAATATCCCCTTGCTTAAGCCAGAGCAAGCGAAAGGATTGACACCTACTCAAAGAAAATATTTTGCCGAATTATTTTGGCATGTGAGAGGCCATTTTGCAGAATTTCTATGGGTTTTAGGTAGCAAAGCGCCAGACAGAAAGTCAAAATTGGTTGTGGTAGATAATATTGCGGATGAATTTGGAGCACGCGCAGAAAATCACACCTCTCATGAAGTCCTTTATAATAGATTTGCAGCATCCTTAGGAAGTAATACCGCTGAATATCCAATAGGGGATATAAATTATCCTGTGTTTCTTTTGGAATACAATAGAGATCACTTGAGATTTTTATTAAAAAATAGTTGGGATGTATGCGCTGCTGCTTTCTCTGCTTACGAAAGATTGGACAATTTTGACTACGGGGCTGTTGAAGAAATTGGAAAAATGTGGGGTTTAGACAAGAAAGCGTTAGAATTTTATGAAGTCCATAGGGGAGGCCATCATTTTAGGGAGGTAAGTGAAGACTTAATGGGGACATGGAAAAGAGATTCTGCTGCTGTTAAAAAAGGGTTTGAGTTTATTGGAGACCATCAATTGGGCATGTGGAATAATTTAAGTAATGCCGTGTTTAACTATAAGTCATAGAAATTGTAGGCCAGGTGCCTAAAAAATGCCAAAGCTTTATAAATCACTCTCATTCTTAGAATAAAATCATCCCGCGCGGATTGATCTTTGAGGCAACTCAGATCGGAATATTCTGACTTGCTTCAAATTCAAGGGTAAATATGAGGTTATAACTATGCCACGAGGAATACATAAATCAGGACGATTTCGAAAAATATTTGTCAAAACACCCGGCGGAAGAGTAGCAGTTCACTATCGACAGAGGAAGCCTTCCAAAATTGTGTGCGGCATTTGTAAAAAGCCACTATTGGGGGTTCCTCATCAAATTGCGTCTAAGATGGCTAAAATGCCCAAAACCGCCAAGCGGCCGGAACGTCCTTATGGCGGTACTTTCTGCTCTGCCTGCACCAGAGTTCTATTACAACGTAAAGCGAGGGGATTAGCATGAGCATCTTCGATATTGGACGGGTTTGCATCAAAATAGCGGGCAGGGATGCAGGAAATAAATGCGTCGTTGTAGAACAACTTGACAACACCTATGTTTTAATTGATGGAGCCACCAGAAGAAAGAAAGTGAACATCAAGCATCTAGAACCGTTAGATGAAATTCTTAAGATCAAGAAAGGAGCTAGCCATGAAGAAGTGAGCAAGGCTTTTGAGAAAGAAGGCTTGAAAGCGCGTGAGACTAAAACCAAATCTTCGGTGAACAAGCCCACGAAGCAGAAGAAAGTGAAACGCAAACCTGCAGAAGAGAAAAAGGCTCCTAAAAAGGAGAAGAAGAAGGCAAATGCGGATAAAGAATAATTCTCCTTTTTTTGTATTCAATTCTATTGTATAGTTAATTCAAATAATTTCTGTAAGTCTAGCTCTGCGGCAGCAACCGGGGTGACCAATTTCCATCTGGTTAGGACTTCCGGATGTATCTCTCCGAGCGTTCCTACTTTTTGCTGTTTGATTATAATCTCTCCTGCCCTTCCTGGGACGAAGCTAGAGTGTTTCTGTTCTTGCACCGCATAGTCCAAACCCAAAATTCTTAAGAGTAGGTCTATACTTTGACGTATTTCCGTATAGTCGGCAGTTTCGTGGCAGAGCAGCAAGGCCAATTTTTCCCGCTCTGCTATTCCTGTTTCAGTGCTTGGATCGGCTGCAAAGATTCTTCCTATCTCAAATAAATTCTGAGGATATTCGTTATGTTGGTTCTCCGTCAGGTTTTTTAACACGCTAGGCACGATAGAATTACGGAGATAATTATAATCTCCAAGGGCATTCTTGAGAGGGAGGGGCTTCACCGTTGAGTTCATATTCACTTTCAACTCTTGTTCTGTGAGAAGATGATAATTTTTTACTTCCAGCAATTGCATTCCAACCAAAATATCTCGAATTTTACGGATAAATTTCTCCAATTGATCTTCTTCTCCAATGGTGACCACATTGGGGATTTTTTCTTCGAAATTTTCGTAGCCGTAGGCAATGGCAACATCTTCCAGTAAGTCTACTTGATGGAGTATGTCTGCCCGATATGCGGGTATGAGGACGCTTCCCTTCTCATAGCCATAGCCCATGCGTTCCAACAGCAACGCAACTTCTTTCTCTTTTAGTTCTAGCCCCAATCGCTTGTTGAGATACTCTAAATCTAGTTTCATCTTCTTAGAATTAAGATCGGGGGTGCAGATGGTTTTGTCTGCGTACACAATATCCAAACTGTAAATCTCCCCCCCCATATCGGCAAGAGTGGTGGTAAGTATATTTAATGCCACTCGCACATTCTGCAGATCTACTCCGGTACATTCAACGAAAACATCCCGGGTGTTTTCGTCTACTTTTCCAGTATCGTGGGAGTTGGTAAAAGGAAGCATGCACATGACTTGATCATTAGCATCAATGAAGAAGGGATATTTCTTCCATCCTTCGGTGAGATGACGATATGCTTTTCCCTTTGGGTGTACTTCCGGGACTTCTGATGCAAGCATCTCCTGATTGAATCCAAGCGGTTTGAATTTAACTTTTGTAGCATCCTTGGCGATATAATGGATCGGGAAGTGAATAGTTGTCAGCGGGTAGATTCCATACGCAGATTTCTTCCTGTTTCTTCCGTGCGTAGTAGCAAGTTTCTCTTGTACTTGCATTAATTCTCTGATTCTTTCATCGGTAAAAGTAATGTTTTTTACGATGGCGCAAGCGGTGTAAGGCCGCATCGTTACGGAAGGATCGACCATTACTTTGTACCCACTTTTTTTGACTTTGTATTCACGCAGTCCAGTTTTTGAGCCAATGAAAGAACTAAAAGCCCTGGCAAATCCTTGCTCAGAGAGCATATCCGGTCGGTTGGGAAATATTTCGACATGGATCTCCTCCCCCTCAATTTTTTCTAGATCCGTTCCCAGCATGCTGATGCGGTCTTTCAATTGTTCGAGGGGAAGTTTTTTTCCTACTAATCTCTCGAATACGGTTTTGTTAAGGGTTATGGTTGGCATGGTAATCTATTCCACAAAGGCAAGGGCTCGGCAAGGCGAACCATCCCCTTCTGTTATGCGCAGAGGGAAATATTGTATCGTAAATCTCTTACCCACTAGGTGCTTCAAATTAATTAAATTTTCAATAATTAAGATATTTTTAGGCAGTAACATCTTATGAATTAAGTAAGGCTCATTATCTGGACTAAGCGAATCAACACCTACTGCTTTCACTTTTTTTCTTATTAGTTCTCTCGCGACACTAACGGGAATGTACTTTGTACCTTTATAATATTCTTGATATCGCTTATCGGATTGGCCAGTTAGGAATAGAACTACACTTTGGTCAGTTATCTTTTTTCCCTGGAGAGAGTCTAAGGTTATTTCTTTATTTCTTACGTCAATAAGCACGCCCTCACCCCTAAACCGATCTAGGGGGATCTGATCAAGAGTTGCTCCCCGAGGAATCATATGTGCAGGAGCATCGAGATGTGTTCCACAATGGCTATTACAATTAATATTCTTCTTATTACAACCATCTCTTTGGAGCAATCCAATTTGTTTTATTTCGATCTTCTTGTCTCCAGGATAGATGGGGGTTCTCTTGTCCAAAGGCATACTCAGGTCAATTATTCTTCTCATGGTTCTTTTCTCTCAATGATTTTATTTCAACCACGCTTTTATTTCTCGTATTTGTTTCACGTCATTTTTATATAAATCACGAATATCCGTCAGTTTCCAGTACTCTAAGATAATCCTTCCCATCCCCTGCCCCCACGCTAACACTGGGCAATCAAATCCCAGCAGAGGAATAACCACTTCCGGTCGGAAGATACCTGCTCCTCCGAGCTCAACCCATTCCTTTTTGACGGGATGGAACACATCCACTTCTAAACTGGGTTCAGTATAAGGGAAATGGGCGGGGCGCATACGTACTTTAGGATATCCCATTTTTTTGTAAAATTGAGTTAAATATCCTTTCAAATGTTTTAAGTTTGCATTGGGATCAACCACAATTCCGTCCACTTGATAAAATTCAAATAAATGCTTCCAATCCAACGCTTCATTTCGAAATACTTTTCCTACTGCAAAAAACTTAGCGGGCAAATTTTCTCTCTTCAGCTTAGCCAACGTTTGCGCGGATAAAACAGTAGTGTGAGTACGCAATAAAATCTGTTCCGCTTCTTCTTTACTGAACTTGTATCCCCAGCCCGCACTTCCCGTATCAGCACCATCTTCATGCACCCTCTTTACGGTTTCCCAGAGTTTAGGCAATTTTGCCTTTCCCGGCAAATAAAAAGTATCTTGCATTTCACGGGCAGGGTGATCCTGAGGAACAAATAAAGCATCTAAATCCCAAAAGGCGGATTGCACATAATTTCCAGTCATTTCCTTAAAACCCATCTCTAACCAGATACTTTTGATGTATTCCAAAGCTTCATTGTCAAAATGTTTTCTTCCACTATGAATTCGGGGGACATTAATCTCCACATCATAGGCGCGGAATTGCTTTTCTTTCCAGCTCCCGGTCTTCAGCATCCCCGGAGTTAATCGGTTCACTACTTCTCCGCCGAGGTCAGCGGTAACTATTTTTTTTCCTAGCGGAGTCAATTCCGCGGAAATATTCTTGACCTCTTCGATTTTAAAGAAAGCTTTTCTACTTTTTAATTCTTCAAAGGCAAATTTATCTATATCCTGGATAGAATTTATTTCCAAGGGAAATCTTTTCTTCAGAAATTCTTCCTCCATCCATTCTTGTTGGCGCAGCTTTACTCCTTGGGGTCCAAGTTTCACCATTAATTCTTGTTCCTTTCGGATATCGATGGCAATTTTTCGCTTGAGGATTCCAATGCAGGCATTAAGTTCTTCCGTAATTAAGTGAGTTTTTTTTGCTACCTCTGAAAGGGGTTGGAATTCCGGGGTGAGTGCGTGCAAGAACTTTTTCTCTGGCAACCCTTCTTTTTGATATCGTACTCCATTTGTATCTAAGAGCACCATCTTCTTTTTTTCCGTGTGAATTTTGAGAAGTTCTTTATTCTCCAGCCATTGCAAGGCTCGCATTGCTTCAATCTCCTGGAGTCCGGATGCTTTTATGATTCCAGCTAGCTCTTGTTCACGAGCCAGGACAGGGATAACTGCCCGTTCAAATGGGTGAAGTTTGGCAATGAGAGATTTAAGGTCCATAGCAGAGAAGAATGGATAATAATTTATAAACGTAACTGTTATGGTTTTGAGAGTATTCTAGAAATTGGGAACCGATAGAAAGAAAAAGTAAATAATAAAAAATTACTGTTTACTAGAGTTCCAAACTCCATTAAACAATTCGTCCATCGCGGATGTAAAATAAGGCGTTTTCACCCATACTCCCAAATCATAAGAAGGATGTACTTCCTTATCGTTCATGGTCATGAAGACCATGTCTTTTCCATCAATGGTCACAAAGCGGGAATCAACTTTATCGTTGTGCTTCACTTCGGCAACTCCTTTTAATGCGTCCAAAGCTTTTCTATTGTCTTTGGTAATTGGAGCAGCGATTCTAATTCTGACACCCCGCTTGCGGGCTCTCTCCAAGCTTGCTTTCAATCCTTCTGCTTTACGCAGGAAGCCTTGCTCGGTGGTTACAATGTTAACGCTTTTCTTAGCATCTTTAATCAACAAATCGAGGTGATTGTAGAGGTTGTTCCTACCGCGCAAACAGCCGCTCATCTCAGAAGGGTCAACCAAGCTAATTCCTTGAGTGTGGAGTGTTTCCAATTCTGAAAGTAGGGGTGAGCCTTTCACGGTATCAAGTCTTTTAATTTTTTCTTGTGCATTAACATGCATATTTTTCTTGACGCGGTCAACGACTTCTGAAGGAGGAATGGCAATATACTTAATGGGCTTGCCTAACTTCATAACTACAAACCCTTTTTTCTCCAGAGATTCAAGAACGTCATAACTTCGGGAGCGAGGAACATCCGCAATATCAGAAAGTTCTCCGGCGGTAGAAACGCCTCGGCTGAGCAAAGCAGTCCAGAGCTTTACTTCGTACAGGTTGAGGTCGAAATATCGCCTTAACTTACTTAATAAATCGTCTTTTACAATCATTTTCACAAACCCCCTTTTTTTGGAAACGTAAATCGTTAGTTTTTGTTACTTGACTATCAAGAAAACAAACTACTATTAAAAGGTTGTGGTTTTACACAATATAAATTTTAAACTGTAGTTACGGTTATGGCGTCCATGATTTATAGCGGAGTAAGGCGGCGATGCCACCCAATCCGTCCACCTTTCTGCCACTCTCTTCTTCAGAAGAGAGAATATGGATTTCTCCCTGAGAGGAATCAACTTGTTTCATGAGCTCATCAAGTTGTTGATAAGACGAAGAAGTTTTCTTCTGTTTGATATATTTATCGGTCACAATAAGTTTACGTACTGCTCCTGTTGATACTGCTTTTTCCACTTCTCTCCATCCGTATACTGCCAAATTCTCTTTATTGATCTCTTTCAGTAATTCGTCTACCAGCAACTTTTCCTGTCGGCTGCGGGAGGACTTTAAAGCTTTCTCCAATTCAGGGCTCTTAATTACTTCATCGAGCGAAGTTTCACTAATATCCGAGCAGGTAGCCAGAATTATTTTCCTTTTTAATTCTTGATTGGTTATTCTTCTCAAAAGATCTTCTTTGTAAAAAGCGGGAGAAGCCAGGATAATTGTTTCTGGGGCATAGCGAGTAGCATATAACTCTAATGTATTTATGATTTCTTCCAAGAAGTCTTTTTTTATTTCAATCGTTTTCGCTTTCTTTGGAGCCTCTCCTTGCATTTTTACAAGAACCTCATATCCTTTTGCTTTGGTGAGAGCGAAGAGCGCTTCTTCACGATCGAAGAGGCAGAGCAAATAGTGGTGCTTTTTCTCGGCAGCTTCCTGCAATTTTTGCTTCTGATATGCTAGCCATTGCTTTTTCTCTACCATGAATTCACTGCCTTCTTCCAGCTCAATTGCTTGATAGGCATCTTTAGGAAGATCGTCGGGGCCTTCTTTCATTTTACCATTAACTCGCAAGGAGTTTCCTGCCTCGCTAAGGTCAATTGTTTCTGCTTGAATTTTGGTAATGAAGATCCTTTTTGCCACCGATCCTTTTTCTTGTTCGCCTAGCTTTACTTTCCGGCTTGTTTTTCCTGTTACTAGATCACCTGCTTCGATGAGATGACTTAAATACCAGAGATCTTCACTATCAGTGATGCGAAGCTTAATGAGTCCTTTCTTGAAATCGGTATGTACAATCTCCATACTCTTGCGAAAGTAGCGGGCTATAAAAATCTTTAGGGAATGAGGCACTATCTGTTTTGTGAGTGATAATGCAAAAATCACCACTGCCAATAAACGAGTAAGTAACTGCCCTTGCTTGCACAAAGTTAATGTCCGATTTCCTGCGGAGTGCATCCGGAAATCGGACTTGCGAGCGGCGTGGTGATTTTTGAGCACTGGCGGGCCGTGAGGCTCAGCTTTTTCTAGAAAATACCTCTCGAAAGTACCATCGGTGGAAAAAGCAACTTAATCTATGTTTGACAAATAGATTAGTTCGCCTCACTTCTTGGCCTAGCCAGTGCTCTTCGCATTATCACTCACTTTTGGGATAATGCCGAGACAGAGTCCATTCCCTAGTGAGGAACAGAATACTTTATATATATCTCAATTTTCTATAGCTGTATGCAACGAGGACTGAAAAGAGGTCAGGCAGCTGCAGGGGCAGCAGTATTAGTCGCGATAATTTTAGGGTTACTGCTTACTTTTATTGTTTTGATTCCTCCCAAAGAGAGGGCTGAACTCTTGGGGGAAGATAAGTCGTCTAATCTGACGGGTAGAGGAACTTTAGGGGATGCAACAGTCAAAGAAAACTTGCTCACACTTGCTCCGGGCAGGATTGATTTCCTTGGCCAGCGGGAAATAGAACATCCTCTTCCCGTAGTCAATATTTATACTCGGACGGAAAGCAAAATTCTGGCGGAGAGAAATGTGGCTATCGCCAAACGCGGAATCTTCTCTGAAGAAGCGGATACTTTTAGTTTTACTCTTACAGATTATGAAAACATTGAAGATGTCTTGCTTAGCTTTACCGTTGAGAATGTGAAAGGGCGCTTGCTTATTTCACTCAATGGGGAAAAAATGTATGACGCAGATCTTACCAAGGAAAGCACTCAGCCAATCCGTCTGCCAAAGAACCTTTTGAAAGAACGAAATGAAATGGTGTTCAGGGCTTCTTCTCCGGGATTGGCGTTCTGGGTTACCAATTCTATTTCATTAAATAATATCCAAATCGTGGGAGACGTTACCAGCTTAGACGCGCAGAGTTCTACCAATATCTTCCTTATTTCAGAAACTGAAAAGCGAAACTTAGATCGGATGATCCTCAAATTCCAACCGGATTGTGTTCAGGATGAGATTGGGCAGTTATCTATCAGCATTAATGGAGAACAGATTTATGAAGGGGTTCCCGATTGTGATTTAGCCTTTGTTCCCATTGAATTATCCCCTGCAGTCATCTCTGCGGGAGAAAATCAAATCAATTTTAGAGCAGAGCGAGGAACTTATGTGTTATCCCATGTGTTGCTTCAATCCCAATTACGGGAAGTTGAATTTCCAACCTATTACTTCCAATTGTCAGCAGAGCAGTACCAACAGCTTCGGGATGCCAAAAGAAAAATGCGGGTGCAATTGCATTTTGTGGATGTTGGTTCCCGTAAATATGGGGAATTGATTTTCAATGGCCGGAGCGTCCCGTTTGATACAGATGAGGCGTCATTAACGCTGGATATAGGGGCTGATGCAGTTCAAGGAAATAATGCCCTGAAGATAAAGCCGCAGAAAACCATTGAAGTACGGGAGCTTACCTTGGATTTGGTTAGTTAGATCTTTTTCTTTCGTCGCAAGTTTTTTATAGCTCGTTGTTTTGATGTTCCTATTACGCAAAAAAGAGGCACGGATGGCGGATAAATCTAAATTACGAGTAGAGCTGGAAGAACGTTTAGAACGAATGAAACGGCCGAAGGTATTTCCATCAGACCGTCCTGCTTTGGCTCCCGTAGCGATGGCTTCTTCACCAGCACCTCTCGCAGATCCGCTTATTTCCGATAGAGCCAGAAGGCTTATTCGCGAAGAACAAAGGGTTGCTGAAGAACGTCGACGCGCAGCTCAAGAAGAACGCCGAACCGAACAAGAGAGCGAGAAGGCTGATAAAGCAGCTAGAGGCTTATTTAGGAACAGCAGGAGCTGGTTTCAAAAGCCACGCGAGAGCAAAGAAAGGCCTGTTGCTAGCGCAGAAGTTACTCCTGGCTCTAGCACTAGTTGGTTGAATATTTTGATTATTATCTTGGGTGTGATTCAATACTTTCTCCGAGTTTCTGGATCTACCACCGAACCTTCCACTTTTGTTTTTTTTCTCTCACTCGCCCTCTTTATACTGGCGGGATTCTCATTAGCACATTTCGCCAAGAAAGATCGGCTGACTATTTTGCTGCCGATGTTAGCATTTGTCATTTGGTACTTTGTGTATGGTGGAAATTATGATCCCCGATTCTTGACCTATTTCCTGTCCTTCTGTGTGCTTGCTTTTGGGCTTCCTATCGTATTTACCAAAGGCGAGAGTATTGCAGCTTTATTGCTAGGGTTTATTCCGGTCTTATTCTTATTTTTAGACATTGGCCTGGTTGCCTTCTTAGTCGAGCGATTGCGTCTGCCCGTAACTCCCCTGTTGCAAAATTTAATCCTGTTCATGCCCTGGTGGGCGTTATTTGGGATAGTTACCTTACCAGGGAAAGTGAGCGAGAACAGCAGCATTAATTTTATGATGAATGCTGCACGAATTATAGGCATTCTCTACCTCGTTTTTGTGTTGATTGCTCCTGCTTTTCCTAATTTTGGCTATGATAAAACTTTACTGCCGGAAGCAGGGGAATTTGAAAGTGCTCAAGCTCGTTTGCGGGGAGCTCTCCCACAGCGAGAGAATCCAGCCTACTCTAATTTAATCTGCCTTTTTTCGGAGTTTACCAATGTGCAGGCGTGTGTTGAACAGCGCCAGCAGAATTCGGAAATAGAATATATTTGTGAACACGTAGAAGGAAAACAAAAGGGCACCAGCGGGTTTACGGAATGCATTGCGCAACAGCGCAAACTCCGTCAGGAAGGCAGAGCTGTTGTCGGTGGAGTTATCGATCCCACGATTAAAGAACCAACGAAAGCGGAACTGATCGTGAATAAAGAAGCTCTTCCCCAGCAATACAATCCTGCATTAGCTTTCCCGGTGGAGTTAAAAATTGAAAATCCGCGTCGACAGAACATTAAAGCGGAAGTGTCCTGTGCTTTTGTAGGCAAAGCGGGAACACAGAGCGTTTTAGGGCGAATTGAAGGAACGATTCCTTTGGAGTTTAATGATCCAGCCTCCCAATCAACTTTTCTCTGCTATCCAGAAGCACCCCTGCAGGGGAATTATCGTCTCATCTACAATGCCAGTCTTTCCGGGTTGACCACTCTTTCCACGCTTCAACGTGCTTTTATTGGAAATAAATCTCCGGAAGAGAAAGAACGCCTGCGCCGGGAAGAAGTTTCCCAGGTAATTACCGAGGATGAATCCAAATCACCAGCTGATTTTGCGGTTATCGTTTTTGATGTGGGGCATGCTCGCAAGGAAATCATCATTGAGAATAAACCTTATCGTACCATCGTTTTAAATGCTTTCATTCAAAATAAAGGGCCGGGGAAAATAGTTTCCATACATAATTATGCCTTTGATCTGCCCGGATTTTCCGTTGATAACCCGCAGTGTTTACAGGGCTCACTGCCTACAGCCATAAATTATCCCGGTAGTAGTATTCCTTTACCTCAATGTTTGATTCGTGATTATCCCGAGGAATTAAAAAATCCTCGGGACTGGGTTCCGCATACTTTTACTGCAACGCTGGCCTATGATTATAGGTTAACTAAAGAAGTTGACCTCACCATTAAACTGGGAGGAGAGGTGCCTTCATGAAGTTGATTATCCTCTTGATACTTATTCTCTTCGTACTTGGTTGTGGAACTAGTCCGGGAGAAAAAGCATTGGAATATAATTTCAAGCAAGGGGTTAGCGAAGTGCAGCTTCGCACCTTAGAAAATGCTCCTCCAGACAAAATTTACCCTAACACTCCCTTTAAGATCATTGTCGAAGTCGATAATCAAGCGGCATACGATGCAACGGAAGGGGTGGTCCGTATTGTCGGATTAGACAATGCGTTCTTTCGCGTCGATAGAACGGAGCAGTCGTTTGCTCAAGTCGCGGGCAGAAGCGCGCTTCTCCCTGAAGGCGAAAAGCTCTACTTAGAATTTGATAGCGCCGCCGGCCAATTATTTCAGAATTCAGAAGAGTATGTCAACACTTTCTTTCTGAAGACTAAATATAATTCCCGCATGGAGTTCACGGATACGATTTGCATTAATACTAATCTCTATGGAGTATATGATTCTGGATGTGTAGTCGAGCCAGCGAAAAGTTATTCTGGGCAAGGGGCCCCTTTAGTGGTTCGTGAAATTGAAGAAATAATCATTCCTGGCTCAGCTGCTGAGTTTAGAGTTCATCTTGCAAATGAAGGAAGTGGACAGATCGGAAAAGTGTATTTAGGCAGAACGATGCTTGGAGGAGAAGAACTTCTCTGTGAGTTTCAAAATGTGGGGGAAGATAAGAGAACGGTTCTTTTCACACCGGAGAAACAAGATGCGACACTCATCTGCCGGAAATTCTTGCGGGATCAGAGTTCGTACACTACTACGCTCTTACTTACTTTTAGTTATGATTATGAAATTAAGCAGGAGCAGACGTTAAGGTTGGTAAGGTAAGAAATTTATTTTTGGTACTTATTCGCGATACGTTTTTCCATCCACAAGACATTTATAGTGGTTCTCTCTTCAGAAGAGAATGCATATCACTATCCTAGGAGGAGGAAGCTGGGGAACAGCACTTGCGGTTCATCTAGCAAAGAAAAAGCACAATCTCACTATCTGGGAATTCTTTGATCATCAAGCCAAAGAAATGCAGGAGAAACGGGAATGTCCCTTACTGCCGGGAGTGCATCTTGCGGAAAATATTACGGTCTCGTCCGACATGGCCTTAACTTTGGCAAACGCAGAATTGGTGTTCATCGTTGTTCCATCCGATAAAGTAGCAGCCACTCTCGAAAAAGCAAAAGCATATTTGAAATCCCAACCACTCCTCATCTGCTCAAAGGGATTAGCAAGCGGAGCCAGGCTTCTCAGCGAAATCATTGCCGAAAAGGTCCCCAATCGCTTATTTTTCTGGTATGGGCCAACTCATGCGGAAGAAGTGGGAAGGGGAATGTTTAGTGGTATTGTGCTTGCGGGAGGTCAAGGGAAAGAGAACCTTAAGGAAGAGCTGGAGAGTCCCTCATTGAAAGTAGATCTGAGTGAGGACATTATAGGGGTACAAATAGCAGCGGCACTCAAGAATATTCTAGCGGTCTTTGTGGGCATACTTGACGGGATGGGTTTGGGTGATAATGCGAAAGCATACATCATGACAAAGGGGCTAGCGGAGATAATGGAAGTGGGAATCTCCCTTGGTGCGAAGAGAGAAACGTTCTATGGTTTAGCGGGTATGGGGGATGTTATTGTAACCTGCTTGAGTGAGCATTCCCGTAATTTTAGAGTTGGACGTGAGATAGGCAGGGGAAGAAAGTTGCCAGAGATTCTTGCGGAAATGAAGATGGTGGCAGAGGGAATAATTGCAGCAGAGTATATCCCTCTTCTTGAGCAGAAATGCAATCAGCAGTTGCCGCTACTTCATGGAATTCACGGGATTCTCTTTGAAGGCAAGGATCCGACAAGAGTACTGGAAGAATTATAATCATTTAGAAATTACTTTTTGCCCTTTCCAATAAGCGCTTCCAGCTTTTCTTCTTGAAAACCAACTATGATTTGCCCAGCAACTTCGATTACCGGAACGGCCATCTGTCCCGATTTAGCGATCATGTCATCTCGAGCGTTGTCGCTTTCAATAACATCGTGTTCTTGATAGGACACTTTCTTCTTCTTGAGCCACTCTTTGAGCTTCTTGCACCAAGCGCAGGTGGGAGTGGTATAAATAGTGACTTCCATAGGTATTTTACCCTAATACGAGAAGTTTTATATATACTTTTTTGTTTATTTTAAGGTATGTTGTCAAAAAAGATGCTGGCTGTGTTTAATGTTTCTTTAAGTTTTATTGCTTTTTTACTGATACTTAACCTCTTTGGGATTAAAGTTCCCAGTTTTGGAAAAGCGCTTTATCTCTTGGATAGGGAAGAGCCAGCATGCATAGTTGAATGGCAGCAGCGATTTACTCCTTGGACGGATGTAGCTCAATGTTGTCTGGAAGCAAGGAAGCAACTGGAGTGTGTTCCTAAAAAACAAGTCCAGGAAGGGGGAGAAACAGATTGGGTTTGCAAAACTGGTGAAAACACCGTTCAATATCATTTAAATAACAAGGCTTACTTTTATTGTCGTGAGCAGGTGTTTTGGAAATGACAGGGATTGATCTCTTAGGATACTTTGCAGGTGCTTTGGTAGTCCTTTCTCTGTTACCCCAAACGATTAAGAGTTGGAAGACTAAATCAACAAGAGACATTTCTCTCTGGCGTTATATCATTTACGTCACTGGTTTAATGTTATGGATTACCTATGCTCTCCTCATTGCAAACTGGCCGGTAGCGGTTACAAATGCAGTAGGATTATTACTCGCACTTTTCATACTTATACTCAAGTGGAGATACGGATAACCATGATTCATCAAAAAAGAATATTCCATTCTCAAACAGTATTTTTTATGCTTCTCATACTCGTCTTGATTTTGGGAAGTTTAAATGTGGCCAAAGCAAAAGGATTACTTATCCCAGAACAGCCACCGGTGCAAGTAGAGAAGGGCACGATTGCATTAGATTCATTAACTTTGGAACAGAAAATTGCCCAGATGATTATAGTTGCCGGGGGAAGGCATAACTTGGAAGCGTGGAAAAATATGCAATTAGGTGGGATTCATCTCTTTGCATTGCAGGATGGGCAATTGTATGAAAAAACCATTCGAGACTTCCAGGAAGGGATGTCAATTCCTTTTTTTGTTACTGTTGATTTAGAAGGCTGCAGGAGCCCCTTTGCTCATTTCCAGGAATTTCCAGCGGTTATTGACATCTCAACAGCGGAAGAAGCGCGAACGGAGGGTAGGGAAGAAGGAGAATTCTTATCCTCTTTAGGATTTTCAGTTAATTTTGCGCCAGTAGTAGATTTACAAGATACTATCTGGAATTGTCGAACTTTTCCCGGCAATGAGACGGAAATAGCGCTGTTGGCGGAGGCGTACATTTCTGGCTTGCAAGAGCAGGGCATCTTAGCTACCGCTAAACATTATCCCGGCAAAACGTTGGTAGTAAGAGATCCGCATAAATTTTTAGTTGCCGGGCAAATCTCAGCAGAGGATATCTATCCTTATCATTATCTGTCTCAAAAAGGAGATGTGGGGCTAATCATGGTTAGTCACGTCATCACCGAAGGCGAGATAGATTCGCAAGGTGTTCCTGCGGTTGCTTCTCCTCTTGTAGTTAGCGAACTGAAAGAAGATTTTCAAGGGATGGTTATCAGCGATGAAGTAAACATGCTGGGATTGCGGCAGTTTTATCCTACCTTGGATGAGATGTATGTTGCTGTATTTGCCAGCGGCAATGATTTGATCTTGAACTTTAATGAGGATCCCAACGAGATTTATCGCATGATTCAAGTGGTGAGCCAGGCAGTTGAACGCGGAGAAGTTTCAGAGCAGCAAATTGATGCGTCAGTTCGAAAGATTCTGCAAGCTAAGGGTTTTGTGGTAGAGTAATTTTCTTGTTTTGGGAGAACATCGTAATGAGAAGTTTTAAATATTCCTGTTTCCATTCGGCTACTTTATGCGGAAAGAGGTGTATATACTGAGTATTTTAGTTCTCTCCTTATTTTTAATTTCTTGTGCTGTCCCAGAAGTGCCGGAAAGTCCTCCCACTCCTGCTCCTCAGCCTTCAACTCCACGTATTGAACCACCGGCAATAGAAAAAGTAATAACGGCAGTCTATGTTCGGGATATCGGTGACCTTCTGGCAAAGAGTCGTGAAGAAATTAATTATCGTTATTTCTTTGACGCGGGTCAGCCTCTCTCCTATGATGTATTTGTGATGGGTTCAAAAATAAAAAAGGTATATCAGACTCCCCGCAAATTAAATGCGGAGGTATTTTACAATAACGTGTATCTTGATGTTGAGGCGCGCACGGCCGTTACTACCTGCACCGAACCAGGAGTGCTCTGCGGTCCAACGCTGAAAAAGATATATAGCACTGCTTTTGGCCAGGAAATGGTCGATCCAGTTCTTAGCGCTCTGATTACCAACGTCCCCTACAATGCCAAGGTGGTGGGAACGGAAGTCTTTGATAATCATAATGCTTTAATCATTGAATACCAAAATACGGAAGGATTGCGTGAACAATTATCCCTCGATACGTATTCCGGGTTTCCCATTCGACAGCGAATATTTAACTCAGATGATGACCGGTCAGTTGTAGAACACCATACCTTTACGAAGTTAGGGGTAGGTAATGTGTTAGAGGAAGACGTTACTCTCCCTGAAGATTATAGTGTGGTTGAATGACGTGTTTAAAATCACGGAATTTTCCGCCCGGTCTTGGACCGGGGGCGTAAATCTTCGCACACCCCCGGTTTCGGGGGAAAATTCCGGGACAAGAAGGGTAATGCCCTTTTTGAGAGTCTTGTTTTTGGGTTATTCCCGGGATTTCCCAGCTAATTGAAATTGGCAAAAGCTTTTTAAATAGCCCCCTACTTTACGCAGGAATACTAATCTTTGAGTGTGAAATTCATGTCTAAAACAGAAGCAACTGCGAAAAAAGTAAGTCGGATTAAAGTAAAGAAAAAGACCTGGTGTCGGCTTTTAGCTCCGGCCATTTTCGGTCAGATGGAGATGGGAGAAACGTACATTACTGGCCCCGAAAGTGCCTTGGGGAGAGTACTCAAATACAACCTTAAAGATCTTACTGGAAATGTTAAAGATCAGAATGCGTATGTTCTCTTCCGGATTGACCGATCAGAAGGAAGTATCTTGCACACTGCTGTCGTTGGGTATGAATTAACCCCGGGTTATGTAAGAAGGTTAGTTCGAAAGAGCACCACCCGTCTCGATGATTATTTTAAATTTGTAACCAAAGATGGCCGCACCGTGGTCGTGAAGAGCGTTTTGGTTACTTTAAATAAAGTCCAGCGCTCTGTTGGAAAAGGATTGCGCAAGCAACTTCAATCCACCCTTCAGGGAGAGATATCTCAAGGGGACTTTGCTACATTCATTAGCAATATCGTGAGCGGCAAGGTTCGCAATGAACTGAAGAAGAGATTAAATAAAATTTATCCTCTCAAAGAAATAGCCTTGCGGTCGATACAACTACGCGAGAATGAGGAAATAGTTGCCCCTCCCGTGGTGGAACCGGTAGCTGTCCAGGCTGAGCCAGTCGTGAATGAAGAGATCCCGGAAACAGAAGAATTCGCGGCGGAATAAATCACTTGCCCCCTATCTATTCTTCGGATGAAATTTTTAACTTTTGTGGACTTGCATGAAGATCAGAAGCAATTGAAACAGTTGGTAGAAATGGCTTCAGCAAAAGAAGTAAACTTTGTTATTTGCGCAGGAGATTTTTCTACCTTTGGCCGGGGTATGCGAATGGTATTTGAGCAATTCAACAAATTAGGAAAAAAAATCTATTTCATCCCCGGCAACCATGAGGAGCAGCAAGGTCTCATGGAGAAAGCAGGGGATTATGAGAATTGTATTAATCTCCATCAGCGGGCAGTTAAGATCGGAGAGTATGTTTTTCTAGGGTATGGTGGGGGCGGATTTGCGATGGAAGACGCCAACTTTCGTAAAATCGCGCGGGAATGGTATGGAAAATTCAAAGGGGAGAAAATTGTATTGGTAACGCATGGTCCTCCTTTTGGCACGAAACTGGATTTATTGGGAGCAAGACATGTTGGAAACAAAGATTATCGGAATTTTATAGAACGGATAACCCCCAAGCTCGTTATTGCTGGGCATTTGCATGAAACCGCTGGACAAGTGGACAATATTGGCAAAATAAAAATGGTTAACCCCGGGTGGAATGGAATGAGTATTGAGTTGAAATAAAGTTCATATTGCGTCTACGAATACTTTCTTTACATTAATGGCAATCCCTTTGTCCTGGGTGTTTATTTCCACTCCTGACATCAACGCTTCACCAATGGCAACTAGTTCTTCTTTCATTGTCATTACGGCAACAGTTTCTCCTTTTCGAAAATTTTCCAATTTGCTGATGCCGGGAATGGCTACATCCCTGCCGTGAGAAACGCTCTTGATGGTTGAATCCAAAATCCAGCATTTGGGAATATGCTTTAATGCTTGTTCAATCGGTTGGATGCAGTAGAGCAAGAATTTGGGGTTATGTTCTTCTTTGTAGAAGTGATAGGCATCTTGAAGATCATTAAGCGTGACCAAATTATCTTGTTCTGTGAAAGGTCCGGCTTGGGTTCTTCGTAATTCCGCCATATGGGCGCCGACGCCTAAGGCTTGGCCCAAATCGTGGCAAATCTTTCGGATGTACGTTCCTGCCTGGCATTTAATTCGAAATAAAATATCCTGTCCTTTTATTTCTATTATTTCAAATTCGTAAATTTCCCGTTCGCGGAGCTGTCGCTTTACTGCACTTTTAATGGGGGGCAGTTGTTTTATTTTTCCGATAAATTTCTGAACAGTTTCCTGGAATTTTTTTTGATCCACTTCCTTATGCAAATGCATGAGACAGACGTACTCTTTGGGAGCGGTAAGCAGGAATTGCGTAATTCTGGTGGCTCTTCCTAGTGCGACGGGCTGAACTCCCGACACTTGCGGATCAAGCGTTCCGCTATGTCCCGCTTTATCAATATGAAGAATTTTTTGCACATAATCTGAAGTTTGATGAGAGGTAGGGCCTTTTGGTTTGTCTATGTTCACGATGCCGTATTGAATTAATTCCTCGGGAGTTCTTTCTTTGGGGTGTTTTCCAAACTCACCATTGGCAGGTTTTTTCACAAAGACTGGTCTCATTCCAAAAACAACAATGGACTATCTTTAAAAAACTTGTTAAGAATTACGCTTCAATCTTAGGAGCAGCTTTAGTTTCCTTTACTTTCTTCTCCTTCTTCGGTTTTTCCTCCTGCATCCCAAACAATTCTGCCTTAACGACTCCCTCTTTATCTTTGGTCGCTACAACTTTGACATGATGGGGCGGATTCTTAATGCCATGCTTCCATAACAATTCATTCACCGATGCTCCCACTTTTATGGAATCAGATTTCATGTGTTTCTGAAGAAATTGTTTTACTGCCACCACTGCTTTCTCTGTTCGCTTCCAGTTGGGCGCTTTTTGATATTCCCTTCTAAGCGGGATGGTGAAAATGCGTTCAAGGCTTGGCGGCGTTTCTTTTTTTGCCATGGTTATGCTTTCGTATTACCTCTCTTCCAGGATCGCTTGACGTGAGTGTGGCGGGAGGGGTGAACTGGTTTGCCTTTCCCGTAGATCTTGAAGACCGTCCAAAATGGCGCCCATTTAGTTTGCTTTCCGTGCTTGATAAGACGTTTCTTTTTTGCAGGATGTTTGAACGTTGCCATGATTTATTCCTTGTGCTGTCGGGCAGTTTTACTCATTTGCACTGCCATCTTATCTAAGAATGAAGTTCCTTTAGGCGTTAATACTCTGCCTTTGTGCGCTCCCTTCTGGACTGGTTTGATGAGATCGGCTTTTTGCAATTGCTGGAGAATTTTTCGAATGATGGATCCGGAACCCTTGAAAAACTGTTCGGGCTGGTGACCGCGCCGTTTTCTGCCTCCATATTTAGTGCGGAGTTTCTCCGTGCCCACGGGGCCTAGCTTAGCGACACTTCTCAGCACTGATGCAGATCGCAAATACCACCAATCTTCGTTTTCGGGTAAGCGCTCTTTAAAGTGCCCGGTTTTGACGAATTTACTCCAATCTGGCGGCTGGACTAACTTCTGCTTTTTGAGCTCTTCGGCAGCTTTATGGACTAATTCTTGTGGATTTACCGCTAAGATATGGGTCATGGTAGCTCTGAGAAGGCGGTTTATTTATAAAGTTTTCTAGGGGCTTTTGGCTAAAATTATGTTAAAAAAAGAAAAATATATTAGGACAGGAATTTTTTAGGAGAAGATGGCATGGTACAAGTTTTGGACTTGGGGCAGCAGAAGGAAAGTCGGAGTACTCCATCGAGTTCGACGCCTTGGCTGGGATCCTCGAAAAGAGGCTTGGGTGGAATGGAGAGGTAGGCAGTCCTTTGCCAGTCATTTTTTGCGAAATGGTAGCGGTATTGGACTTACAACAGCTCAATATCGTTTTCTTTTTGATATGATTTCCTTACTTAGAATAAAGAATAAGGGTGAACTTTTGGATAGGTTGCGTTATTATAACGATACCTGGCCCAGCCGGGAGCCGGAGTTGAAAAAAGCGGTGGGGAGAAATCCTCCTATGAAAAGAAAGGGGAAAGCATACAAACAGGGATTAACTCCGTTAATTACTTTGTTGGACGTGAAGCTTCCTGAAATTGCGGTGGCATCATCTCCTCGTTCTTCTCCGCCACGATCCTTGCGGGAAGCGCTGGATAGAATTCCTCGGTGGAAACCTCCCGGTAGTCCTTGATTATTCACTTTTACAGTGCAGAAAGATTTAAATACGCTTCTTGTTTTCTTATCCTAATCATTATCGAGGTGTCTTAACTATGAAAAAGGGGATTTTGGCAACAATTATTGGCTTCTTTATGTTATTGTTTTCGCAGATGGCGTTAGCTCTCGGTCCAAGGGCTGCTGTTGGTGGCTCGTGGGGAGTAGCGTGGTTCCAGTATATTATAACCATGCAATGGCTGGTTGACTTTGGTTTATTTCGGGGAACCATTGATCCTATGGAAGGATTTGTCCGATTCCTCTTATTGATCCTCTTCTTTGTAGCATTATTCTTTGCCGGAAGATTAGTGAAGCTTCCTCCCTGGATTGCAGGCATTGCTGCATTTGTCTTTGCAATGATCGGAATGATTTTCATCCCCGGATCTGTGATTGTAGCAGCAGCAACGAGCTATGGTATATTGTTCTCGGTCGTTATCTTATCAATTCCTATCCTTATTCTCGCAGGAGTTTATTTCCTACTGAAAGACTTCCCTTGGGTAAGGGTAATAGTGTTGGGATTATTATGGTGGGTTCTTAACCAGATGTATAACTTATTAAAAAGTGGAACGGGAGTAGTTTCTCCCGCCTATGCAACCATTTTAAATGTTGTTGCCGATAAATTAGGATGGTTAACTTGGATTGTAATCGTGCTCTTCTTTGTAACATTAATCCAAGCACTGATGAGTCTTGCTAGTGGATATGTTGGGGAAGATCTCAACGTCAAAGGCACTGCACAATGGGTTTATAATAAAATCAAAACCAAATCCCGACGAGCGAAGACTGCCTCCATGAATTCTTACATTGAGAATGAGAAAGAACTTCACTTAATCGATGAAGCGCTTAAATCCAGAAACGATGCGTTAGTGTTAGTACAGGGCGCTCTCACCGCACGACAACTTGCTGATCAACCTGAAAGAGACAGGATTGTAGCTGGTGTGAAGAAAGTAAGCACGGATATGGATAAAGCTAGGAAAGAGTTTAGTAGGGTATTCACCCGAGCTCGAAGGGAAAAAGCACAAATTGTACGGGCTTCAAAACAATTACGCAGTTTAAAAGATGAACTTAAAGAGAATGATAAAAGTATCGATGAATTGGAGGCACTTGAGAATACAACTCTTCAGAAGCGGGATGAGGCGTACAAAGATTTGGATAGAGCCCAAAGAGAGTTTGCAGGTGTTTTAGCCCAATTACGAGTTCTGCAATCAGTGACTGCTTTCCCCACGACGTGGCCGGCTACTGGTGGTGCTCCGCCTGTTGCTCGAGTAAGATCTGCTTTAGTTGCGATTCAGCAAGGCTTGACTAATGTTGATTTAACCGCTGCTGAAGCAGCACAGAAAGAAGTCCTGAAAGCGATGCAAGGGGCTATGATTGAAGCTCGAGAACTGTTTCGCTGGAAAGATTAATTTCTTTCCTCTTTTTTTCTCTTCTTTCTCACTATCAAAAACTTTATAAGTTCATGCGGAATCCTTACGCCTATGCACAAGACGTGGTTATTTCCTTTACTCTCTCTGGTAGCAGTTCCATTTGCCGCTGCGGAATCAAGTATTGTGAGTAATATCTGGTGGAAG
>CAYJXA010000004.1:73196-77223 GCA_964373955.1 uncultured Methanosarcinales archaeon | reverse complement strand
GTCATCACCAACTCTTTTCATCTTGAATCCTGCTGCCTCTCCGACCGGAAATAAGTGCCACGCTAATTCTCTTGCTGCTAATTCAGGATCTGATTCTGGGCTAACACCGCCTAAATCAATCCTACTATAATCTCTTTCACCAACTCTGCGAACTACTTCAACCAAGCGTTCAGATACCAAGTCTGAGAGACTTTTTCCTAATCCCATACTGCACTTGAAAGATCGCTGTTATTTAAATGTTACTACTCTGTAGTTCTTCTTATATTTGCAATTTGAGAGATGACTTTTCACAGAAATTTCACCAACAATCCTCTCCTCACATGGCTCTAGAAAGAAGAATCGACTCATTATGCTTCTTCAAATCATACTCTGACTTTATACTTCCCCAACCCCTCAATCTCTTTCTTCACTTTCGCGAGAGTAGTAGGAGTGTCATACTCTAGTTCCGTTCTTCCCGTTTTAAAGTCAACGGTGCAGGATTTTACTCCTGAAACATCTTTGGCTACATCTTCAATTAATCCTTTGCAAGAATGGCAATGAGTTCCCTGAATGGTAAAAATTGTTTTCATTATGGCACCACGACGAATTCTCCCGGTCCGGCCATGCCCATGGAACAAGTGAAACGAATCGTACCGGCTTGTGTAGGAGTAAATTCAATAATATTTGGTGTATCTGAGCGAAGTTGGGTTAATACTCCCAAGGGGGGAGCACTCAATACCCGAGCACAGCCCTGGGCTTTGCTTCCATCAATTTTCCATTGTACCGGAATTCCCTGCTTGACCGTAAACGATGCAGGATAATAATCTATTCCCCTTACTTCCATTTCTGCTATCTGCCTCCCATCAACAAGTGGAACAGCCGAATCAATCCCGACAATAGTAGAATCAGATCCAAATGAAGGGAAAGCAATGGTGCTTCCTGTTAAAACAAATCCGCTACTTAGACTAAAAATACCTAGTAGTATTACCATTGCTCCCGCTGTTTTCAGGAAGTACTGTCTAAATGTACCCTTTACAAAACTGGAAACTGCCCCCAGAGATAATAACGCAGGAAGCGTTCCTAACGAGAACGCTAGCATGGTAAGTGCTCCTGTAACGACGTTCCCTTGGCTTAAGACGTATAACTGCAATGCTTGGGTAAAACCGCAAGGAAGGAAAAAAGTAAGGCCCCCAAATAAAAATGGAGTGGCGGGATTATCGCTAGCACTATTGTCATATATTTTATGGGCAATAAACTTTGGCATCTTGGGCTGAAATTTCCGAATCCAGGGGAATATACCCAAAAGTTGAAAGCCAAGAAATATCATGATGATGCTAATGGCAATGGTCATAAGACCGGTTATAGTAGAAGAGAGGGTGAAGAGAGAGCCAAGAGCGCCTACCCCTGCTCCTAATACTGTATAAGACACTACTCTCCCCATATTGAAATAAAGATGTGGTCTGAATTTTTGATACCCATTTAATTCCGGATGGTTCTCGGCATATTTTGCGGAAACTGCTACCAATAAACCCCCCGTAATTGCCAAACACGTTGAAACTGCTGCCACTAAACCCATCCCAAAAGCAACCCCATAACTAACGTTATCAGTAACGCTAAACGTAGACGGAATAAGATCAAAGCGTTTTAAGAGTAAGTATACCCCAACGAGGATTAAGAAAATTGCACCAATTTCTGCATATTCTCGTTTTTTACTCGTACCCGAAATTGTTTCTGCCAGAGATACTTTATACCCATCCACACTTACAGAATCCTGAAGTTCTGACAGGGAAGGCTCACGGGAACAGTATAGTTCTGCTTTGCCCGTGCTATGATTAACTCTCGCTTGCTCTACTCCCGGAACTTTCTTAAACTTGCGTTCCAGGAGAACTTCACAACTAGCACAAGTCATCCCCGTAATTGCGAGGTTTACTTTCTTTAGTTCTTGTTCGTTCATTATAAACTTAAAAACAGATACAGCTTATATATTTTATGTGAAACTAGTTTCAAGATGAGACTGGCTGCATGGATGTACAATAAAGCCACTGCAGAGGACGCTTTCTGGTAAGCTCCAAGCTAAACGACCACAAACTATAAATACGCTTTCTTCTTAATTCCATCAAAAGAGGCACTATGTTCACATCAACTAAAACCATTCTTCGGAAAGCCCAGCAAAGCAAGTATGCAGTAGCTCATTTTAATATTAATAACATGGAGATTGTGCAGGGGGTAATCCAAGCAGCAGTGCGACAAAAAGCACCATTAATCCTGGCTACTTCTGAAGGGGCAATTGAGTATGCGGGAATGGAATATTTGTACGCTTTAGCGGAAACAGCAGCAAGAAATGCAAACATTCCCCTTGCCTTGCATCTTGACCATGGTAGAGATCTAAAGATCATTCAAAAAGCCATTCAAAAGGGATACTCTTCCGTGATGATTGATGCATCGCATGAAACTTTTGAAAGGAATGTTGCTTTAACTAAAAAAGTAGTAGTGATGGCGCATAAGAATAATGTTTCAGTAGAAGCAGAACTGGGAACGATCGGAGGAGCGGAAGATACGGTTAAATCCAGAAATATTCTTTATACTGATCCCATGAAAGCAAAAGAGTTTGTGGAGAGAACTGGTTGTGATTTTTTAGCTGTAGCCATTGGCACATCCCACGGAGCATATAAATTTCGGGGAAAAGCCGATTTAAGGCAGGACATCTTAAAGAAGATTCAGCAGCAAGTAAAAATTCCGTTAGTTCTTCACGGTGCGAGCGGTGTTTCAGAAGCGATCGTCGATGAAGCCCAGAAATATGGAGCTAAGTTGCAAGGAGTGTATGGTGTTCCTGATACTCAACTAAAATTAGCAATACGGAATGGGATTGCCAAAATAAACACCGACACGGATCTGCGCTTAGCCTTTGACGCCGGAGTACGAAGAGTAATCAAGACTCGGCCGGCAGATTTTGATCCCCGGCACATACTAGGAGCAGCACGACAGGAGATACAAAAAGTTGCGGAACAACGGATACGATTGTTTGGAAGCGCGGGGAAAGCATGAACCAAAAGAAAGTGTTAGTGCTATTATTCATTATTGTAGGACTTGTCTTTATCTGGGCAGCGATTAACCCTTTAAAAGGATACGGCCTGCTCTTCCTTGAAACGATTCCAGGTATACTAGGGGTTATCATTCTTGCAGCAACATACAAGCGATTTAAATTTAGCACTATTGTTTATGTTTTTGTTGCCCTTCATTTCGTTATTCTTATTGTTGGTGGGCATTACAGTTATGCTGAGAATCCCTTATTCAATTGGCTTAGAGAAACTTTTGACCTCAGCAGAAATTATTATGACCGAGTGGGGCATATTGCACAAGGTTTCTTTCCTGCGTTAATCATCCGCGAACTACTCCTTCGCAAAACAAAGTTGGAAAGGGGAAAATGGCTTTTTTTTCTAGTGGTTTGTGTGGCCCTGGCCACGAGCGCTTTCTATGAATTCACGGAATGGTGGGCAGCGATCTCTTTAAGCCCGGAGACGGGAAATGCTTTCTTAGCAACGCAAGGGGATATTTGGGATACGCAATGGGACATGTTCCTAGCGATGCTGGGAGCGATCGCAGCGCAATTACTTTTTGCTAAGATTCAGGATCAGCAGCTTCAAGTGATGAAAAAATGAAGAAAATACTATCAAAGAGCCGCATAGCTTATTTCTTAATCCCTTTTATAATTACTATCGCAATAATCCGGCTATATCTATCCATACTTCCTCATACCAATTTCTACCTGGGAGCGTACAATATCCATCACCTTTTTATAGGGTCATCCTTGCTCATTATCATAACAATCCTGCTGATGTTCGAGATTATGCATCCATTGGTTATTATAGCAGCAGGAGTAAGTAGTGCGCTCATTGTGGATGAAATAACCTTCCTTATAGCTACGGATGGAAGCGATCTAGCATATTTTGCTGGCCTCTCTTGGTGGGGAGTCATACTTGGTACAATAATTACAATTAGCGTAATTTATATAACCCACAAGACTTTACTTCCTAAAAAGAGGGAAAAA
>CAYJXA010000004.1:55987-73186 GCA_964373955.1 uncultured Methanosarcinales archaeon | reverse complement strand
AAAATGAAGAAGATTTATATCGGTTCTGACCATGCGGGATTTGCTCTCAAAGAGAAGATAAAACGCTGGCTGGAAAAAAAGAATGTTCTTTATCAGGACTTGGGAGATGTACTCTTTAATCCCAATGACGATTATCCTGACTATGCTGAGAAGGTAGCTCGAGCAGTGGTGAGGAACAGAAGTCTAGGCATTCTTATCTGTGGATCCGCACAGGGAGTATGCATCGCGGCAAATAAAGTAAAAGGAATTCGAGCGGTAGTTCCGTTTAACTTGAAGGAAGCCAGACTTTCCCGAACTGATGATGATGCGAACATTATTTGTCTATCTGGATGGTATATGCATTTTCATAAAGCAGCGAGGATGTTAGAACGTTTTTTAACTACGCCTTTCTCTCATGAGCCACGACATGTCCGAAGACTGGGAAAAATACGATGGCTGGAATCAAGACAATGAGCCAGATACTATTTCCTGCGGTTATTGCCAAGAATCAAGCACAATTACGCGCCGTCTTAACCAAGTTACAAGGGGCCGCTAAAACTCTCCATTTGGATGTGGTGGATGGAAAATTTGCTCCAAACCATTCACTGAAATTTCCATTTACGCTTTCTGCACGATTTCAATATCAAGCACATCTAATGATCAAGCATCCGGAGAAGTGGATTAAAAAGAATCTGCAAAGAGTAAAATTGTTCATTCCCCATTTTGAATCCATCCATTACCATTCTCGTTATATTTTATGGATGAGAAAAATGAAAAAAGAAGTTGCTTTTGCCATTCTTCCCCAAACAAACGTTGAGCACTTAAAAGAACATTTACCTTATTTGGACTATGTACTAATCTTAACGGTGCATCCCGGATTTTATGGAAGCAAATATTTAGCATCTGAACTTAAGAAAATAAAGCCGATTAAGAGAATAAATCCAAGGGTAAAAGTAATTGTCGATGGGGGAATGAATCCAACTACGATCAAGAAAGCTGCGCGTTATGGGGCAGATTTTTTTATTTCTGGTTCTTATGTAACCGAAAGCGATAATCCCAGGAGAGCCATGAAAGAGTTAGGCAGAGCAATTGGGAGAAAGTTTTAGGAGAATTCAGTGAGCACAACTAATTCTTTTGCGAACAATGCTATTTTTGCCGGGCATTCGGCTATACTCACTTTTTTATCCATAAAAGAATCGTATGCTTTTTTCTTTCCTGAAGAACTGAACAGAAGAATCACAACATCAGTATCTTTAATACTATCGGGAGAAGCAGTTATTCTCTCTTTTGGAAGTTTCGGAGAGTCTTGAAAGGTGACGTATTTCTTGCCTTTTACTCTCAAAGCAGGATGGTGGGGGAATAACGCAGCAATATGCCCATCTTCTCCCACCCCTAGCACAATAACGTCAAAATGCGCTCCGACACGCTGGAATTCTTTGTTGTAATAGTCTATCCCTCTTTCCATGAAGAACGGGTGCGCTTTTGCATTTACTTTATGCAAAAATAAATTAGAGGTTTGTTTGTAATTACTATCTTTACTCTCAATAGGAACTATTCTCTCATCAATCATAAAGATCTCTACTTTTGACCAGTCCACAGCCAGGGGTGATAATTTTTGTAAAATCCCTGCCACACTTCTTCCCCCGGGAAGGGCCACGATTGCTTTCCCTTTTTTTAGAATTATGTCTGTAATTTTATCTTGGAGAATCTTTGCTGCTTTAATGCTCAATTCATCGTATGTTCGACAGGTGACGAGATTCATAAAACTATTTCTTCTCCACTACTTTATGCCCGCCAAACTTATTTCGCATGGCCGCTAACAGCTTACCAGCGTAACTCGGTTTTATTCTGGTAGCTACGCGCATCATTCGGGCAGCATGAAGGACGGGCAGCTCGGCCAAACGCTCCAACATTTCCATTTCATCTTCCGTTTCTCCTTTTGGGACAGTGCCTTCTACTCTATCTACCAACCCTTCTTGGTAAGCCTCACTCAACCAATCCGCCAACCGGCTTTGAATAATGCTACCGTGGGCATAAACTTCCATTGCCTTCGCCGGATCAATTTCTAACGGAGAATCTTTTAGTGCCTGCACGCCTTCAGCAATTGCCCCCATCATACCATATTCAATCCCGTTATGCATGGCTTTGACAAAATGACCCGCTCCCGGCTTGCCCATGTAGCCGTAGCCATTCTTTACCGACATATCCCTAAATAATATCTCTACTTGTCCGAACACTTCTTTATCTCCTCCAATCATCATACAAGCGCCATGTCGGGCTCCTTCCATGCCCCCCGAAGTGCCGCAGTCGAGGAAGTGAATTCCTCTCTTCTTTAGCTCGTTGTAGCGTCGGATGGAATCTTCAAAATAGGAGTTGCCACCGTCAATGAGGATGTCTCCTCGCTGGAGATAAGGAGTAAGTTCAGTCAGGGAAGAATCTACATGCTGGGAAGGAATCATAAGCCAGTTTACGCGCGGTGCAGGTAATTTTTTCCTTAATTCTTCCAGCGAGTAGGCAGGGATAGCTCCTTTTTTTGCTAACTCTCTGATTGGGTCAGGAATTTTATCATAGACCACTACCTCATGGCCATGCTCTAATAAATTGAGAACCATGTTATAACCCATTTTCCCTAATCCGATAAAGCCAAGTTTCATTGTACATCACCTATTGTTGTAATAATTCTTCTATTTTTGTTTGAACTGCAGAAATATATAAATCAAACCGCAATTCCACACTCTTCCACATTATTTGACTAATGTCTTTTCCTTCGTATTTACTTTCATTACGCATTTTACGGATAGATTCAAGAATTTCCCAATCTAATTCTAATTGAGGAAAATGAATAATCATAAATGCAAATGCAGCTTGATGATTACTGGTTTTTCTTCTTTCAAAAAGAAGAAGGATATCACATAGTTCTCTAAAAATGTCGTAATGAGCATTAAAAATAATTCTCCAGCGAGAAGACGTATCAGTCCGAAGATGTTTTGCAAATTCATAATCACTCTTAAGCATATTCAAAACTTGTTGCACTACGTCTGGTTCAAGGACTGCTTCCTGGTATAAACCATCGGCTTCAGCACGTTCATATAATTGTTGAGCAATAGTATTATGCATGGACAATCACTTCAAATGGCTCTAAATTCCCTTTGATATTAAATCCTTTGGTAATATTAGGGATAAGTGCTGGATTTAACTCTTCTTTTATCTTTCGGGGATCATTAAATGAAAATACTTGTAATTCTCTCCTAAGAACAATCTCTAATTTTCCTTTTTCAAAATCTGAATCATCACCATAAATAAATAAATCGACATCACTTGACTTTCCCCAATCTCCCCTGGCAAAACTCCCAAAAAGAATGGCTGTTTTAATGTTAGGGTTGCCGTAAATATGATCAAATAATCCACTCTTTTGTAATATGCTTAACCCAAAGAATCGTTTTTCCATCCGGAAAGTGGGTGATTCTTTGGTAGCTATATAATATGGCATTTTACCCCTGGGCTTGGTTCGGGTAATGAATTTCTGCTCACATAGCTCTTTGAGGTAGAAATGTACTCGCTCCCGGCTAAGTTTTGATTCGTGCACTAAAGCTTCAAAGTGCCAATGGCGCAGAGTTTGTTCAAAGAAGAGTGGTTTGAGAGGATTCATTTTTAGTATGATAAATCGAACTAATATTTAAATGTTACTGGCAGAATGATTATCACTAAAAAGTGGCGAAAGGTTAATAAACTGTGACGAATTTAAAGTAAAAATGGAAGGAGCAATACAACTAAGAGGGCATCATTTGGCAGTTTTTGCTAATTATGCTAGAGGTATTGGTCGTGATAGTCAATTTCTTCGAGGATATACAATGATTAGTTTAGGGGGAGAAGTAGTTGAAAAAAGTGATAATTCTAACTTTTGGGAATCATTATTGCAAAATCCCAACCAAGAAGTAGAGCTTTTAGCAGGAAGTGATACTATTTGTAAACGAGATTGTCCATGGTCTGTCCAAGCTACTTGTGCTACTCGAGAAGGAGACGAAGATGATTTAACTTTGCGAGCTTATGGTTTTCAACCTGGAGAGCGACCAACCATAAAGACAATTTTAGATAGAGTAGATATGTATCATGCTCAAACCGGATTTTATAGTCCAAGAAATAAATTGTTTTGGATCAGATAATCTTAATTCTTGTTTCTACCCCCTCCACCTCACCTTATTCTTCCTACTCCACTCTTCTAATTCCTTAGGCCCTTTGCTTCCCTTTGGATACAGGTACAACGGATATTTTTCCTTCTTAATCCCATCCACAATCTTCCACGCTGCTTCAATTTCATCATTACGGACGAAGACGGATTGATCACCTTCAATAGCCATCTTTAATAAATTCTCATACGCTTGCGGGCTCTTGAATTCATATAAACAGCTATGGCAGAATTCCATTTTCACCGGGTTTACTTGATAGGTCTCCCCTGGAACTTTGGCATTAATTTCAAAGATAATTCCTTCATTAGGCTGCACTCGAATAGTTAAATAATTCGAGTCTGTAGGACAACTTCTGGTCAATAAACAATCAACCATCTTAAATTTCAAATGAATACTAGTTTCCCGCTTATCAAGATACTTCCCAGTTTTTAGGAAAAAAGGCACGCCTTTCCATCGGGGATTATCTATCTCTAATTTCAATGCTGCAAAGGTTTCTGTTTTTGAATTTTTATTAACTCCTTCTTCTTTCGTAAACCCATCATACTGCGCTAGAAACACATCATTCACCTTAATTCTCTGTAATATTTTCACTTTTTCATCCCTAATGTAATCTCCGGTAATTTTCGCAGGTGATTCCATGCCTACTAATGCCATCATTTGGAGCATATGACTCTGCACGACATCTTTCAACGCACCATATCTATCATAGAATTCTCCTCTGCCTTCCAGACCTAATTTTTCACTCAGAATAATTTGAACCGATTCTAAATGTGCTTTATTCCAGAGCGGTTCCAAAATACGGTTGGTAAAACGAACCAAAGCAATGTTTCCCACTAACTCTTTCCCTAAATAATGATCCATCCGGTAAATTTGACCTTCATCGAAAACTCGGGTAATACTTTGATTTATTCTCCTTGCTGATTGCAGATTATCCCCGAATGGTTTTTCGTAGATTAATCTACTCCAGGTGGATTTACGTTGTTTAGCTATTCCGCTTGCTGCTAAGTTTGAGGTAATGGTGTCAAAATGCTGAGGAAGGGTTGCCAAATAAAATAATCGATTTCCCGAAAGACGATGTTTCTCTTCAAGGGCATGGATAGTTAAACTTAGTTTCTGGTAATCTTGATTTTTATCAAACTGCAATTGCTGATAAGACGTACTTTGTTCCATCCTCTTCCAGATGGTTGGATCGAGATTGGAAATAAATTCCCGGGAGGGATTCAATAATTGCGGCACACTCATCGGTCTTCGAGCTACTCCCATAACTGCAAACTGCTCTATTTTATTTTCTTTGATTAAAGCATAAATTGCCGGGAAAAGATATCGTTTAGCCAAATCACCAGTTGCGCCAAAGATGATAAAGGTAACACCACTTTTGTTCATAAAGCAGAGAAAGAAGAGAGGGTTTAAATGGTTTTTGGATAATGGGAAAATTTATCTCTTCTTCTTCATTTTTGGGATTGGCAAAGAAGATTTTACTGCTGTTCTCCTCTTCACATACAGAAGAAGAACAATAATAATAGCAACTACAGCAAGTATAACTCCCAGAGCGATTCCTCCCTCCCCGTTACCTTCACCAATGGCTTGCCCTACAAAGATTCTTATCTTCCGCTGTGGGACGCATTGATACCCTACTACGCAACCGCTAGAGTTATATTCTAACACTGCCCTGAATCTCGCTTGGCAGTCAATCATCACTGGTTGGCAACTCGTACGATTGGCAACACGCCAGGTTACATTTGGCTCTCGCAGCCGAGCAGTTGGTTGTGCAGGGGGAGTAACACAGGTATACCCAGTCAGGCAATAATTTGCATCCCGAACTTCGGTAATATTTCCGGATGGACATTCTGGCTGGGGAAACGAGGGAGCAGCTGGAAGGCTACCATACCGAAATATTTTCCCTGAACCGGTGAAATCGTCCCCTACAACATATCCTATACGACCAGCAGGAGTACACCTAGCTTCTCGCACTTGAATTGATCGTAAATGGAATGGAAAAGCCCTATCGGAAGTCTGTACGGCCCAGGTTCCTGTGTCATAGTAACGAAGATCTCCACCGGGTCCGCCCGTTGCCCATCCTTGATCAAAATTAAGATAAGAGAGTGTACCAAACCCAATCACTCCGCCAGTGCGATCACAAGTCCAGTCAGAACCACCAGAGGTAGTACTACAAATATAATCGTTACTTGCGGCAATTCGACAGCGATCGGCATCAAAACATTGAATTGCATTTAACGAGAGGGGGATATTGCTTGCTGAACGTAACTGTTCCTGCCTATCCCATCGTAAGCCGCCATTTGTTGTTTTTAGAACAGTCCCACTACTACCTACTGCAAACACAATCTCACTGTTCACAACGTATACGGATTCTAACATCTCCGTTGTTCCCGAAGATTGGATGCTCCATAAAGTTCCGCCATTAGTAGTCTTCAGGATTCTCCCATTCCAACCTACCGCATATAAAGTAGTGCTGTTATAGAAAGAAATATCACGATATATCACACTTGTTCCAGGAAGAGATTGGCTGGTCCAATTCTGGCCACCATTGACGGTATTCAGAATTAGACCGTCTCCAACAACCCATCCTAATGTAGCATTGTAAAAAGTAACCGCCTGGAATTGACCAGACGAAGCAGAGTATTGCGTTACCCACGTTGCACCGCCATCCGTTGTCTTAATGATAAGGGAGGGGGAAGGACTGCCAAAGAATGATCCACCAACTGCCCAGCCGGTGTACTCATTAACAAAATAAACATCGCGGAGTGGTTGAGCTGCATCCCCGAGGTAATTCCAATCGTAAGCAAGAGTGGAAAAGCTAGCTAAAATGAACGTAAAAAAAGCAAATACTATGCGCCACCTCATTTTGGATGAAGAAAGAAGAAAAACTATATAAATTATTCTATGTCACCAGAACGCTGATTTCTTCTCCAAATACTTTCGATGCTTCCTTACAATATCGTCCTATATTCCTCTTAAAATACGGGGGATGCTGTTTTTGAATCTGGCCTATAACATAATAGCCAATTGCCATCAGAGCACCATAGTTACTGTCTTTGGATAGCGGGATGTCCCAGCGATTTTTCCCAAACAAAGTATTCTTCCAGCCAAAACTGATGAATAATTCTTTTTCTGAAGGGACTACTGTTTTGGCATGTTTCGCTTGTTCAACTGTAAACACCCTCCCGGATACTTTTGCTCCAAACAATTCATCAAATTTGGTGAGGAACATTTCACGAATCAATTCAAATTCCGCGGGGATTAGTATAAAAAATGAATCATATTGCTTCAAAGTTGAAGGAATTTTTATTTTTTGTATTTTCTCAACAATGGAAGATGGATTCTCTCTAGTTTTACTTAGTATCATTCCCAAATAAGTAGATACATTATAGGTATACGGTTCCGCTTGTTTCGGAAACACCATCATTTCATCAACATAGTTTCGGGCAGGAGCATTGAGGTTATTGGTGAAGAGGATTATTTTCTTGTTTCTTTTCTGTAGTTCTTGAGCAATACTTGGAGCATGTTTTCCTCCAGACGCGGAGATTAGAATCGCACCATCAATAGAAGGGATTGCTCTCAATTTCTGTAGATAGGTACTTTCATCGGCAAAGACTGCATCTTTATCTTCAAGCAAAATCTTTCCTGCGACTGCAGCATTGCCACTTCCTACTACCAGGGGGCGCTTAAATGCGGGGATATTTAATGGGAGCAATCCCTGATCTGCAAAGAGGTGAAGAGAGGTAAGAACGCATCGGTCGAGATTAATTATTTTTATCAAAGCACTCTCCTCTTTTTGTATGTTTGATATGTACTACATCAGGTATGTATATAAAACTACGGGTGCTCTACCCATTGACGAGCTTGATGACCTTTCTGACAGTGAGGTTGGGATCATTATGGCTGTTATCTATTTTAATCTCATTTTTAAGCAATTTTGATCCTTTGAGAATCCGGTTTACTTTGAGCGATTCTTCAAAATCTCTAAAACCACTATCCCTACTTTCTGTAAGAACCCTTCTCTTGAGTTCTTTATCGCTGTCAATGGTGAGAGTTACCAGCAAATATTTTTTAATTTTCGCTTTTTGGATCAATTCATCCCTCAGAGAATCTTCTAATCCTATTAAAATTATATTGTTATAGCTGTTTTGGAGATAGTTTTTGATGGTAAATAACACATTTTCGAAAGACATCTTTTCTTCTCTTTTGCTTGCACGTTTCCATTGAGGATCAAGATGATATCCTCGGATCCAGTCGAATTCAAAATAAGGAGGGTAATTGAGATATTTTCTTAGAATCTTTCCGATGGTTGTCTTTCCAGAGCCTTGAGGTCCTCGTATGAAGATGATATCTTTCATCGATTTATCCTCTCTTGGTTAATTCCACATACTCTTTCACAATATCCTTCGTGAATAGTTCCATCCCTTCATACGTCTTAGGATGCTGGAGTAAATCTTGAATTACACTGAACGGCAACGTTCCAATGTGCGCTCCCACCAAGGCTGCTTCCCGAACTTGTCGGGGATTTCGAAGAGAGGCTGCCAACACTTCCGTCTTCAGATTGGCATTTCGTAAGATTTGCACACACTGCCGAACTAAATCAATTCCGGACAGAATGCCATTATCACTTAATAATTTCCCTTTCTCCATCCAGCCGTGAGCGGGAAAATAATCTGACTTTTCAAATTTAAGAGCATGTTGAGCACGTAAGTAATCATCAATCCTCCCCGCAAAGGGGCTCACGATTCTTGCTCCTGCTTTTGCTGCCAGCAAGGCCTGTTCAGGTGTAAAGATTAGAGTACAATTAACTGGAATTTTTGCTTTGGATAATTCTTTTATTGCCGCTATTCCATCAAAATGCGTGGTATTCCTTGCTTTGAATGCTGGATTAACCGGAATTTTAATGTAAACGTTATGAGCAACCGGATTAAAGAGCTGATATAATCTTTTCCCTTGTTCAACCATTCCTTTTGCGGTTGTTTCGGTTACCTCTAAACTTACGGGAGTTCCCTTTGCCACGTTGAGAATTTCAGCAAGATAGGATTTTATGTTAATACTCTGTCCCTTTTTCTTTCTGACATCGACTGCTTTCTTAAGCAGGGAAGGATTGGTAGTTATTCCATCAACTACTCCCCATGAATAGGCTTGCTTAATCTCCTCCAGATCCGCACTGTCAATAAAGATTTTCATGTTGTTTAAATCTGACTACTTCTTCCGGGAAGATTTTTTCTTCAGGACAGGTTTTTTAACGGCTATTGCGTTCTGTATTCCCTGCGGATCAAAGCCGACAATTATTTTCCCATTAACATCCAAAACAGGAACACCCATTTGTCCTGACTTCTTCATCATTTCCTGCGCTGCTTTCTGATCTAAAGAAACATCTATCTCAGTATATTTTACTTTTTGCTGCTTTAGAAATTCTTTCGTTTTTTTACACCAGGGACAGGTGGGAGTAGTATATATTTTAACGCTCGCCATGGGGACACCTCTTTTAGAAGAGTTATTTTCTCTCTCTTTTTAAAACTTGTGAGGAGATGCTTTCATCCCCTCTGTAAAATACTAACATTCACTCTTTTAAAGTAGCATTCTCTCACAAAGCTTAAAAAGGGCAATCCCCCCGAGAAGCTATGAATTTAGAAAGCCTATTAAAGGAACTCAATCAGCAGAATCCATATTGGCCACTAATAGGGATAGGATTAAGTGTATTATTTGGATACGGGTTAGGTAAGTTACATTCGTTGCATGCTGCTACCACCGAAAATACCCCCCCAGAACCGGAACCTTCCTCGGAAGAGTACCCTCTCAAAACGATTACTGAAGCAATCCAATCCAAAGCAGAATGCAGCATTCAGGGATGGGTAGCAGAGCCGCTTGTTGTTCATAACGGCTACAGCGGAATTCTCCAAGATCCTTCCGGAATGGTACCCTTTTGTTTGTATGGTGGAAATTTATTTTATTATGAAGAAGGAATAGCTTTATTGTTATTAAAAAGTGCAAGAACAATAGAAACATCAATAACTATGCGAGGCCAGTATCTGGAGGAAGGGAAAATATTCAAAGTCAAACATCTCCTTGGACGAGTAGCCGGGAAACAATACCTACTCACCGATGCCTTTTTTAAGTAAGAGTTTCTTCTAACTATAATGCCCACTCCCATTACTTCCTCCTCGTCGAGATCATTTTATTCTGGTACGGAAATTAAATATGTGCTTTTTCCCCTCCTCCGAAAAATTCTCACTCAATATCACAAAAACAAAACCACCATTATTGGTATTCAGGGTGGCCAAGGAACGGGAAAGACAACCCTCGCACGATATCTCCAAGAACAATTGCACAGCAGAGGGTATGCAGTCGAATCATTTTCCATTGATGATTTTTATACCTCCTACGCCGAGAGGAAAAAACTAGCCAAAAAGTATCCCAGAAATCCTTTTTATCAAATCTCCCGAGGAATGCCCGGAACACATCGGGTTAAGGATCTCTTGCATACGCTCCAAAACATCAAGAAAGGAAAAAATTTTACGATTCCTATCTTTGATAAATCTCTTAAAAATGCAGCGGGTGATATTGCAGGAGAAAGAAAAGTAGCAAAACGCCCTGATTTTGTGCTGTTTGAAGGTTGGTGTGTGGGCATACCTCTCGTTTCAACAAAAGAAGTTGCCGCAATTTGCAAGAAGAATAAGATACCCCTTCAAGAAATTGATCCTACTTTGCAACAGAGTAAAGTAGTTGTTCAATTTATTCGACAATATCAACCCCTATGGAAATATATTGATTATCTAGTTATGCTCAAGCCTACCTCGAGCGATCTACATCTCACCTGGAGATTACAGCAGGAACAAGAATTACAGCAGCAAAAAGGGGCAGGAATGGATAAAAAAGAAGTAGAGCATTTTGTAAACGTGTATCTGCCATTTACTTATGTCTGTTATGAGAAGATAAACGCTGATACGGTGTTGATGATTAATCGCAACCATCATTTTTATAGAGTGGAGTACCGATAGAACCATGAAAATCCTCTTCATCGACCAAGGTAATGTTGCCAGAAGCAGAATGGCTGCCTATTTCTTCAACTCTCTTTCGAAGAGAAACTCTGCAATGAGCGCAGGGACGGAAGCAACAAAGTGGAATCATAGGCCACTCGGAGAGTTCGCTACTCCTTTAGTAAAGTGTATGAAAGAGGAAGGATATGATCTTTCGAGCGATGTGCCAGTGCAATTAACTCCAGAGATGGTAAAAGGAATAGGCTTTATCATTTCTTTTGAAAACGCTGAAGATCTTCCTAGTTATGTACGGCAATTCAAAGAGATACGATTCTGGAAATGTCTTAACCCTAAAGGAGAATCGTATGAATTTCATCTGGAGGTGAGAAACCGGATAAAAAGGCTAGTACAAGAATTGATTAAAGAGATTGGATAATTCTATTTTCGGTAGCGCTGCATCGTCTTCCATTCGATGCCTTGTTTTAATAGTCCTGGGATAAGCCCAGTGAGAACAAAATTCTTGTACACCAGCATCCCATCCCACTTCCCCAAACTAATAACCATAATCCTCGGTTCAGAGCGGTATTCTTCTAATATTTCCTTTTTTTCACAGTGATAAATATTTCTAACTACCATCTCCGCCTGTTTCTCTGCATTTTGGGCTGTTTTCTCTTCGGGAATGCTGGAAATATCCCCTGCGGCAAAAATATTTTGACGTCCTTCCACCTGAAGAGTTGGTGTAACCTTAACCGCATGGTTGGAAGTAAGGGAAGCAGAGAAATTCTTCTTTAAAAATTCATAATTAGGTTTGATCCCTGTACAGAGGAAAGCCAAATCAGCGGAAAGTTCCCTCTTTTTGTTAGTAACATATCTCTTTTTCTTTTTCCCCAGCACCCTCTCTCCAAAAAGGAGAGTAACTCCTCTTCTTTCCAGAAACTGCCTGGCGTACGCTCTTGCCCGGGAAGGATTTCGCTCAATAAGTTCATTGTTTGCATGAACGACCGTTATTTTTTTTTGTGGATATCGTACGATGATTTCCGCAGCCAATTCTACTCCCACCAAGCCCCCGCCAATTATAAGAACGCTAGCTGCTTTTTCTAATCTCTGGGCGTATTCCCGCAGTTCATCAGCTCTGCTGGCGATGACTAAATCTCTCTCTTTAATCGGAGAATTATAGGTGGATCCCGAGGCAATAATCAGATAATCGTAAGGAAAAGTTTGTTTGCCTATGTTAACGTCAGCAGGAGTAACTGAAGTTACTTCTCCTTGAAGAATAGAAGATCTATGCAGATACGTGGTATGCAGCACTTGAATTTTTGAAAGGTGTTCCGGTTCGACAATAGTTCTCAATACCGAAGGAGTAAACTCAAAATAATCTTTCGTATCAATGAGAGTAACCTCAAAGTCTCGTTCTAATTTTTTGGCACAGTATGCTCCGGCAAAACCGCCTCCGATAATAAGAACATTTTTCATTCGATTCTTAAAAAACAAGGAGTATAAGAACTTTTCTTATTCTTTGGTATCTCTCCTAAATCTTCGTAATAATGTATAGGGATCATAATCAGTTATGAATATATAATAACTATATCTATAATCAACTGACTCTGTCTAAGTACAAGTGATGAAAATGGACCCAAAGGAACAACCTGCAGGAATTGACCTAAGAAAACAGAGTTTATATTTACCACAAGAAATGGTAGACGAAGTAAAGGAGCGTGGTAGAAGTGAGGATAGATCATTATCGTGGCTTCTACAAAAAGCATGGAGAGAAAGCAGGGATCGTGTAGCATCTGGTGTGATTGCCTCCTCTCCTTACACAGAAAAGAAAGTGAAACAGAGTGCATATTTCCCTTCGGCTATACTCTCTGAAATAGATGAAGAAGGTCATAAGCATGACCGAAGCCATTCCTGGCTCATACAACAAGCATGGATTTATTATACTAGGGAAGTGCTGGGCAACAGAGAAAATAAGAGTTTCCGAGATCTCCTAACTATGGAGAGCTAACATATATAAGCAAGTACACTTTTTAATGTGCCATGCTCATTTCCTCAAAAGCCAAGAAGCTTGTCTGGACTGAGAACCGGAACTGGCTCAATTCTAAGCCCCTTTCTTTGGATGAACTTAAAGGGAAGGTGATCCTCCTTGATTTCTGGACTTATTCCTGCGTTAATTGCCTGCGTACCCTTCCTGCGTTGAAAGAAATGTGGCAGAAATATAAAGAGAAAAAAGTCGTGATCATCGGTGTCCACACCCCCGAATTTGAATTTGAAAAAGATGTATTTAATGTACAGAAAGCAGTACGAAAATTAGGAATTGAATATCCCGTTTTAAATGATCCGGAGCGCATCAATTGGGAAAATTATGGAAATACCTATTGGCCGAGAGCAGCGGTTATTAACCCGGAAGGGGAAATTGTACTGGATCATATTGGAGAAGCAGGGTATGATGAAATTGAAGAAGTAATCATCGAAGAACTGAAGAGAATGAAAGAAATAGGCAAGAGTATAGTGCGAAAGGAAGAAAAAAGGTTTTACCCCTCGGATATTTCTCCGGAAACGTATGCTGGAAGCGCCCGAAATGCAGGGATTGGATCGTCCAGAGTATGCAGCAAGAGAGGATGTGAAGAGTTCTACGATCCGGGAAAATACCACCGAGATATTATTTATCTTCAAGGGGATTGGAAGCAAACCGCTGAATATCTTGAATTCATGGGAGATCAAGGACATCTTGCTTTTCAATACTTCGCCCGGGAAGTGAATGTAGTGATGGATGGAAAAGGAGCAGCAACAATACTGCTGAACAATGAGCCACTCACTGAATCTGCTGCGGGGAGAAATGTGAGCGTTAAATTTGGGAAAAGTCTAGCGTTCTTGGAAGGGCCAGACATGTACAACTTGATTAGAAAAAAAGAGTTTCATACGGGCGTGATCAAAATACTGCCCTTTAAAGGATTGAGAGTGTATGCATTTACATTTGGATGAAAAAGATGAAAATTGTGCGCTTTAAAGATCTTACATATATTCCCGCCAGCCATGAGAATCCCCTCGCACCGGGAGTGCTGAAGAAGGTTTTATTCAAGAGAGGGGATATTATTCCTGGGGAAATTCAAATGGTGAACTGGGCTAAACTCCTCCCCCGGAAATCATTTCAAGCTCATTATCATGAAGATATGGATGAGATTTTTATTTTGCTTACTGGCAAGGCAAAGATGAAAGTAGGATCTGAAGAATTCGTGCTGCAACGGGGGGATGCGGTGATCGTGCCGATGAGAAAAAATCATACGATGAAAAATGTAGGAGCAAAACCGGTAGAGTATATCGTTTTTGGCGTAGGAAGGAACAGAAAGGGAAGAACTATAGTGACGGAAAAGGGAATATTGCCTTAGAGAATATCGCTTAAAAAATCATTTTCTCCGATTAGAAGAATTTTTTCTCTTTGGCATTCTCTGCTTATAGAAAAATGTGCCTAGAGCAACGATAAGAGTGAGGGAAGATACTAAAGATATAAAAGAACGAGTTGGAAAAGGATTTTTGATTGTGACCGACACTGGCAACTCTTTTTCAAAGACAGTTTCCGCTACGTCTTCCGCTCGGACGCGAATGAATCCATTTTTTGTGTCGCTCCCTTTAATACTGCTGATAACTGAACTGGTGAGGGAAAAGAAATCCGTTTGTTTCTGCTGCCGGCGGATAAGTAAAAACGTTCCTTTCGCACCGGGTTTTATGTTCTCTAATACTGAGGTGTTAAGCAAAATAGAATCAACTAATGGCGGGCTCAGTTCGAGAGCAAGCAGCGGGATTTCACACGTTCCCGTATTTACGACTTCTCCTTCAAAAGGCTTCCCTGTCTCAATGCTTATCTGCTCAGGAAGAGAAAGTTCAAGAACATAATTACACCCTGCTTCTGCAGAAAGAGTTTGACCACTACTTGAGCTGGACCCCTTTGTTTCTAAAACTGGCTGAACTACTTCTGTGACTTCTGTGGTTTCGGCAGGAACAGTTTGAGATGCGGAATCAAGAGTAACTCTGCTTCCGCCCCCACCCCCATGCACAGCGAGGTCAGTAGTACTAGAAGCAGCATTTTGTTCGCCAAATAGGCCATAGAAGCTGAGATGGGGAACAGTTGCATAGACATAATTGGCAGTGAGGTTCACCACTGAATTTAATTTCTGCCAGGCAGTAATTGTTTCATTATAGTAATACAAAGCAACAGTCTCTTCTGCTACTCCTGCCGTGGCAAGTTCTTTATCAGTATAATATACTACTATCTTGACTGCGGAAAGATTGCTGATGTTCGCGTCAAGATCAACATATAGGTTTAAGGGAATGGATGAGGGGGTTTCATTCTTTGTATTATAAGAATACTGCACAATGGAAACGGTCTCATCCCCGACGTTTCCTTCTATCTCTAAAAGAGTGCTGGCATTGGCAATAGCATCCACTTTGAAGATAGTTTTATTTGCTTGAATTTCGGCAATGGGAACTTTCATTACAGATTTAGTACAGTTGTTCAAGGCACAATAATCGCAAGTGTAATTCTTAGCCGTGGGGGGAATATTATCACTTGCTAGGCCAGTTTTAGTGTAACAGGCATTACCATCATTAAACGTAACGAGGATGAGATTATCCTTACGACAGGAGCCATTTATTTCAACCCATTGGGGAAGGCAATAATCACAGGGATACGTATTGTTGGCAGGAGAGATATTATCATTGGCTAGACTGGTTTGAGCATAGCAAGAGCTGGTGTCATTATACCATCCGGTGAAAGTATCGCTTAAAGTACAGCTTCCATTAATCTCCTTCCACGAAGGAGTGCAGTAATCACAAGAGACATACGTTCCGTTATCATTGGGAAGAGAAGTGGTAGCACTACAATCATTAGTATCAGTATATTGCAACAGCTTGGAATCATTAGTCAAGCAAATTCCATACGATGCCGTCCAATTTTCTACACAAGGTTGTTGGGTAGTGTAGGTTAGATTAATGGTATCAATGATGCCGGTATCAGTGGTATTAGAAGAAAAATCTACTTTAACGCGAAGGCGTGTGCCAGTAACTGCGCTCAGATTTCCATTCCCAGGCATAGTCATCCAGGTAGAACCAGCATCCGTAGAATAGGAATAGGAAATGGTTTGCCCATTCAATTGTTCCTCTCGAGAGAAGAGTTCCCACCGCTTGAGGTTAGCGGGCTGAACATCGGCAGTTTGCAGCGAGGCAGAGGAGGAATAGGTGATAGTTGTATTTGTTTCCGTTCTGGTTGTTCTTTTATATCCCTTCACCATATCAATCTTTATTTTATCCGATGAATCAAGAAAGAGAGTATTGGTGAGTGAAGGAATTCCAGAAAGGGTAAGATTGTACCATCCCGCGGAAAAACTTCCTGGCAACGTAAGATTGCCATACTCCCCGGCATTGCAGCCAGAGGTATCATTACAGAGGTATATCTTTCCATTATCATCAGTTCCACTTAAGAGATACAGGGAGAGAGTGTCATTGTTTTGCACTTGTTGATCAAGAATTATTTCAAGCAACACCTCGCTATCATCCAATTCTACATGTCCGGAACCGAGTGAGATTACTTTTGTAGTTCTATTTTTGGCCTCGTCATCATCATCATCTTCATATTCCAAAGCAGATAGCAGGGATGATTCATTGATCTCGGTAATGGAGGTAGTGGTAGTCGTTGTAGTTGATTTTAATTGAGCAGTTCCATTAATTACCAGGAGCGAAGAATTGTAACTGTAATCCCCTGAAGTAGCAAAGTCCCATTGATACTGAAAACTTATTTCCGGATTGGCTAAGAAGGTGATCGCTTGTCCAGTGGGAGTAAAAGTTGCTTCCAGAGAAAGGAATAGAAATAAGGAAGTGCCTGCTACCACTATCAACAGCGCATACCAGACATAGGCCACCTCTTTGGGAGACATAGGAACATTATTCTGTAGGTGTTTTTAAACGTTATCCTATGAATGAGGATGCTAAAAGCTTAAATAGGAAAAAGATTTCTTCTGAGGAATGGCATCAGAGAGGTGGAAGATTTTCTTCTGTAGCTT
>CAYJXA010000004.1:0-55977 GCA_964373955.1 uncultured Methanosarcinales archaeon | reverse complement strand
TTTCGTACTTGGTTTTGCAGTCATTTTCTCATTGGTGGGAATTTTACTTCAAACTATCTTAGCAAATAGTTCCCTCGTTATTCAACAGTGGCTAGGCCGGATAGGAGGGACCATTATCATTCTCTTTGGCCTGTACCTAACGGGATTGCTGTCCATCTCATTCTTAGAGAGAAAACATACTTTTAAAGTCCAGCGATTTAAATCGGCATATTTTACCTCATTTATTTTCGGAGCTGCCTTTGCAGTGGGCTGGACTCCCTGTGTGACTGCTGCCTTAGGTGCAATACTAGCGTTAGCGGCGACCGCTCCCTCCAGTGCTTTCATCCTCCTCCTGAGCTATACTTTGGGGTTAGGATTACCATTTTTAGCCGTAGGCTTGTTTACGAATCAAGCGCAAAAGTTGATTTCTAAAGCTGGCAGATGGATCACCTATCTCCAATATCTTTTCGGAGCTCTGTTAATAATCATGGGAATATTTGTATTCACCAATCAACTCAGCAGAATTGCAAATTTAGAATTTGTGGTTTCCATTCTCATTGCCTTGAACGTTGGAACTTCCGCAGGGGCAACCATCGCGTCATTGAGTTTGTTTAACATTGCGGTTGCTTTCATCGCTGGAATAATTTCATTTCTCAGCCCCTGTGTTTTACCATTGATTCCTGCATTTTTATCATACTTAGCAAGTATTACCCTTCAAAAAAAATGAACCTGAAAAAAATAACACTCGTGGTAGTCTTAGTGCTTATAGTTGTATCTATAGCTTATTTGGAAAGCACGAAACCGTCAGCAACACCATTAGTAACATCAAGCAGTCAAACTACCCCTACTCAACGGAATGAGAGTACTGCTTCAGGCCCAGAACTAACGGGGATTACGGGCTACATCAATGCACCGGAAGGATTGCAATTGAAAGACTTGCGGGGAAAAGTCGTCTTAGTTGACTTTTGGACGTACACTTGCATTAATTGCATTCGAACCCTTCCCCACCTCATTGAATGGGATCGCAAATATCGTGAGAAAGGCTTGGTGATTGTGGGTGTGCATACTCCTGAGTTTGAATTCGAAAAAAAGAGAGAAAACGTGGAGATGGCTATTGAAAAATACGGGATTACGTATCCCGTGGTGCAAGATAATGATTACGCTACTTGGAGAGCCTTTGGAAATCGATACTGGCCTAGGAAATATCTTTTCGATGCTGCTGGAAACATTCGCTACGACCATATTGGAGAAGGTGCATATGCCGAAACTGAATTAAAGATCCAAGAATTGTTAGCGGAGATAGGAACAAATGTAAGCGACATGGAACTTTCAACGGTGGAAGATACTACTCCCAGAAGGCCAACAACTCCCGAACTCTATGCTGGATATGAATTTGCTCTGCCCCGAGGACAGAACATCGGTAATCAAGAGGGATTACAACCGGAAAAAACAGTGAACTATGAATTGCCTGGAGGACTGAAGAAGAATATTATTTATCTTCGGGGATTATGGAAAAGCAATAGTGATACTTTAGAGGCAGTGGCGGATCAAACTTCCGTATTCCTGGATTTTACAGGACATTCCGTAAATATTGTAGCTGACTCTTTGATGAATAATTCGGTGCAAATTGAAGTAATAGTTAACAACCAATCTATTTCTCCAAATCAGGCTGGATCAGATGTACAATTTGAAGACGGAAGAGCTTTTATCATGGTAAATGAACCTAGACTTTATACTGTAGTACGAGGCGAATATGGGGAATACGTGCTAGAATTAAAAACAAAAGAAGGATTTACGTTTAGCGCTTTTACGTTTGGATAATTCTTGAAAAAACGTCCGCTGCATACCTCCCCAACTCTTCGGTTTTGGCAACTACAAAGTGCTTCCCTAATTTTCGCTGGCCGGTATAAGTCACAGGAGACCCATCAATATACGAGACGTATGCCCCTGCTGCTTCTGCTATTGCCTGTGGCGCACATAGATCCCAGGTGCTGCAAGCATTATCTCTATTGATCAAATGAAGATCAGCGGTATCCTCAACTACTTTCATAATGCGGAGTCCTTCACTTCCGCAGACAAATGTTCTAGCGGGGCGAATTCTCTGCAAAAAAGCCGCTCCTGGATATTCAGTGAGAAAATCCTTATCCACGATTAATCGCAAATGCTGAAGGTCATATTGCGAAGAGATCGTGAGCAATCTCTCAACGCCAGCGGGATTAACCCGATAGGCTCCCTGCTCTTTAACGCCCCAGTAATATTCCTTCGTGGTAGGCTTATACACTACTCCCAGGATTGGCGTATGTTCCACCACTAACCCGATGTGGATGGCAAATTGATCAGTTCGTTCAATAAATCCTCGGGTGCCGTCAATAGGATCAATGTACCATGTTCTTTCTCCCAGTATATCCGACAACTCTTCACTGATAATTCCGTCCCGGGGAAATTGATGATGAAGCCCCTGCTGAATGATTTCATTTGCAATTATATCTGCTTCCGTTACCGGGGTCCCATCATCTTTAAGTCGTTGTTCCACCGTTCCATAATAGAAACGGGTAATCTCAGCAGCAGCTTGTTCAGCTAAGCCTATTGCGGCGCGTAATTCTTGGTGGTAGTTGGTCATACCTACCGTAAAATCAGCCGTAATATTTTTATATTAGTATTAATTCTCAATTATTAATGTATAAAGAATTGCGATCATTGGGATTATCCTCCTACGAAACCAAGATTTATCGCTGTTTGTTGGAATATGGCAAATTAAATGCAAAAGATATTGCCAGCCATTCTACTGTTCCTCCTACTGCTGTGTATCCCAATTTGAAAAAATTACTGCAGAAAGGATTAGTACAACAATTTAAAGGGGAAGTAGCTTTATTTGAAGCTCTGCCCCCAGCGCTGGTTGTGCCTTCATTCGTTGAGCAGGAAAAGAGAAGATTACAAGAATTACAGGAAAATATTGTTCAGCAAGCAGAACAAATTTTTCATAGTAAACAAATTATAAAAGAACGAGAAGTGTTACAAGTTTCCTATGGTAAACCTTTTTCTTCTGCGATTTATTTTGATGCGCTTACGAAAGTGCAAAAATCATTTTATATTTTAGGATGGCTTTTCTTAAAAGTAGGGGATAAATACCAATTCCTCCGAGAATTTAAACGAGTATTACAGCAAGGAGTAGATGTAAGAATACTTTTAACTGGTCCAACGGAGAAGAACTGGCAGCTTATCAAAACTTACCAAGATGCAGGGATTAAACTACGGTATATTCCGCTCAATAATTTCTCCATTTTAGTAGTTGATGGAAAAGAATGTAAAATAACCCTCAAAGGCCGTGATTTGCCCGATCGAGTTAATATGCATATTGTGGATGATTCCCTGGCAAATGCCTTAAACACTTATTTTCTCGACCAATGGGAGAGAGCAGAGAATTTGTACCCGGAAAAGCATTGGTGATTTTTCCTCTTAACATACTCTAAAAATAGAAATATTTATATATCACTTCATTTACATACTACTTATGACCATGAACTTAGATGAATTGCTCCTAAAATTAGAAGGGCTGCAGACAGTGGAAACGGTAGCTAAAGCCCTCAATATCAAAAAGCAGTCCGCCCTTAATCTGCTTGGCAAGCTTAAAATGCAGCAGTATGTAACGGTGCAAGGGGGGGGAAAGATCAAACGCTTGTACAAAATAACTCCCTATAAACAACTCCCCCGGCATCCGGGAATGTTTGATATCATCAATAAATATTCCCCCCACATGAAACTGCAGCCCTGGTACGACCATCAGGTGCATGGCCCATACGGGCCGGAAGAGGCGTTAATAGACGCAATTCAAACTCAGAATTTCAGAGTAATCCTTGCTAGCACTCGATTGTTTAGTCATATCAAAGATTGGCCCAAATTATATGCCCTGGCGAAGGAAAAAAAATGCTGGCAAAAGGTAGGCGCATTATATGATGTTGCAAGATTGTTTTTTAAAGTGAGAAAAATGGTAATTCGTTATAGAAAATTTCCTTTATCATTCTCCTATCTTATCCCTCCCTATAAAATTAAAGAACCAATATTCACTGCAATTGAACAGAAATGGCGGGTTTATATCCCCTTTCGAAGACATGATCTTGATAAGGTGATCTCAGCATGATTAATTTAAAAGATCAGGAACAACTGTTTACCCTCATTGCACAGAACCTCACCAAAGATATTTCCTGTTATGCTTTCGGAGGGAATGCCATGATGGTGTATGGATTTAAAGAAGAAACAAAAGATGTAGATCTTCTTTTTGAAAAACAGGAAGAACGCCAGGAATTTAGCAGGATAATCTATCTGTTAGGATATAGGGAAACTACTCCGGCAGGAATATATCTTCCACAGAAGTTGCGTGATCCCCATGCACCGGTTATGTATAAAAGAGAAGATAGTCGTTTTGACCTCTTTGTAGGGAAGATCTTTAAGACTTTGTTAAGCCCAAAGATGAAAGAAGATCTTTACGCTATTCACGAATTTAAAGGAAAACATGTCCTTCAAGTGAAAGTGTTTAGAACAGAACATCTGGTGATGCTTAAAGCGGTAACGGACAGAGTAAATGATTTTGATGATATTAAACTTATTATCAAAAAAGACACCCACTTCGACTGGCAGTATTTGATTGATGAAGTTCTTTGGCAGTATAAACATGGCGATTCCTGGATTATTCTGGACACCGAGAAGATGCTGCAGGAATTGAAAAAGTATATTTTTGTGGAAGAGAAGTACATTCAGCAGCTGCATAAGGCGGTAAAGGAGAAGAAGAAAGATTTGAAAAGATCAGACAACACCTTTAAATATTCTAAAAAAATTCAAGAGCCATGAAAAAAAAATTTCATGAAAATCATTTCCGAGTAGCCATCTTCGGCTCTGCCAGACTGAAAAAGAAAGATCCGGAATACAAATTAATTTACCATTTAGCAAAAAGCATTGCTCGGGAAGGCATGGACATCGTGACTGGCGGAGGACCAGGAGTGATGGATGCCGCCAGCAGAGGACATCACGAAGGGAGAGGAAAAAGTAGGGTCCATAGCGTAGGATTAAACATTAAACTCCCCCGGGAACAGAAACACAGCTATCATTTGGATTTAGAAAAAGACTTTTCCCGTTTTTCCGATCGGTTGGATTATTTTATGAGTCTATCCAATGCCGTGGTAGTAGCTCCCGGAGGGATAGGCACAACCTTAGAATTTTTTTATACCTGGCAACTAATGCAAGTGAAACATATTTGTGATACTCCTATCATATTAGTAGGATCAATGTGGAAAGATTTAATGAATTGGATACGGAAAACTCCTCTCCAAAGGAAATTTCTCAGCCAAGAAGACCTGCAACTAATTTTTTGCGTGAATACGGAAGATCAGGCAATGAAATTAATTCGGAAAGCACATGAACAATATCAGAAAGGTGGGAAGAATATTTGCCTGAACTTACAACGGTATAAAATTTAGAGATCATATTTCAGAGATTACTACCACGCTCTTCTAAATTGGGAAAACTGCTTATGAAGTTCTATGTATCCAAAACCGATGAGAGAAATAAGTACCAACGCGCCTATTTCCATGTACCCCAAAGGCACGGTATTAAAGACTTTTTGTAAAAGCGGCAAGTAGAGTATTGCGGCAGTAATTAGAACAGACAGCAGAACCGCGCCCAGTAAATACTTATTCTTTAATAGGCCTGCACGGAAGGAAGAGTATCGGTAGGATCTGCATGCAAATGCCTGGAGTAACTCAAAACAAACAACACTTACTAAGACAATAGTCTGAAGTTTAGAGAGGGAAATAGTTGGGCTAAGAAGGACGAACAGCAAATATCCAGCAGTAGCAAGCAGCAGGGGATACATAATCAAGAAGCCTCCTAAGTGGGCATAAATTGGCTCTGCCTTTGGACGGGGGGGACGTTGTAATGATCCTGGTTCATAAGGATCAGCCGCAAGAGCTAAAGCAGGAAGACCATCTGTAATAAGATTGATAAATAAAATGAATAGCGGCGTAAGTGGCAAGGGAAGATTTGTTACCAACGCGGCAGCAATAATTCCTACTTCTCCAATATTCCCGGAAAACAGGAAGGCAAAACACTTTTTAATATTGTCATAAACTCCTCTGCCTTCCTCAACAGCGTTTACAATGGTAACGAAATTGTCATCCCGCAAGATGATATCTGAAGCTTCTTTTGCTACATCTGTGCCGGTAATTCCCATCGCTATTCCCACATCTGCTTTTTTTAATGCAGGTGCATCATTAACTCCGTCTCCCGTCATCGCTACTACCTGGCCTTTTTTCTGCAGAGCCTTGACGATGGCAAGTTTATCCTCAGGATTGATACGAGCGAAAACACCAATATTTCCAATTTCCCGTTCAAAATTTATATTTTTTAATTCCGAACCGATTATAACCTTTCCCGGAATGCCCAGCTGGGCAGCGATAGCTTTTGCAGTAGCAGCATGATCTCCCGTCATCATCATCACTTTAATGCCTGCCTGCCGGCATTTAAAGATAGCTTCTTTCACTCCTTCCCGGGGCGGGTCCATCATCGCTTGAAATCCTAGAAAAATCATCTCTTCTTCGATCGTATCTTTCTCGTTCTTCTCAGAGGCCATTTTGGCAACAGGAAAATCGCGGTAGGCCATGGCGATTACTCGGAGCGCTTGTTCCGCAAAGGCGTTATTCTGGATTATCAATTCTTTTTTCAACCTCTTCGTGAACGGAATTATCTTTCCATAATAAAGTATTTTGCTACAACGTTGGATGATCACTTCCGGCGCTCCTTTTGTATATGCCCTTCTGGATCTGCCAAAAGCATGAATGGTAGTCATCATCTTCCGCTCGGAGGTAAATGGAATCTCGCTCATTCGGGGCTGCTCCCGATGAAGATGATCCAGGTTTAAAGATGCTTTCGCTGCAGAAACGAGAAGAGCAAGTTCAGTAGGATCACCAAACGCTTTCTTTTTATTATCGTGCGAAAAGAAAGCATCATTGCAGAGTGAACCAGCGGTTAAAAGTAATTTTACTTCTACAGGGGAGGCAGATTTTCCCTGGTAAATAATATTTCCCTTGTTGTTATATCCAGAGCCGCTGACCTCATATATTTTTCCTTGAGTCCATACTTTAACGACCGTCATTTCATTATGTGTTAACGTTCCAGTCTTATCCGTGCAAATCACTGTAACGCTTCCTAACGTTTCTACCGCGGGAAGATTTCGCACCAATGCATTTCTTTTGAGCATTCTTTGCACGCCATAAGCTAATGCAAGTGTAATCACTGCGGGCAGGCCTTCAGGAATCGCTGCCACTGCTAATGCTAAAGAAACCAGAAACATAGTGCTTGCGTCCCTGCCCGTGCTTACACCTAAAATAAAAAGGAAGATGGCAACGGCAATGACAACAATAGTGATGATCTTACTTAATTGCCGAAGCTTCTGCTGAAGGGGGGTATATTCTGGAGTTACGTCTGCCATTGAAACAGCAATGGAGCCAATGGCCGTATTAGTTCCCGTGCCTACGACAATTGCTTTTGCCCTTCCTTTAGTAACCAAAGTGGAAGCAAAGAGCATGTTGTGCTGATCGGCGAGAGGGGTATTGGATGGACTAGTTCCTGCTTTTTTAAAGACCGGCAAGGATTCCCCCGTCAGTGAACCCTCCTGCGTTTCTAGGTTAAAAGATTCTAAAACCCGAGCATCAGCTGGAATTTTGTCTCCTGCATCCACAAATATAATATCCCCTGGAACAAGCTCTGCGCTGGTAAGAATGACCTTGCGCCCATTTCGCAGCACTTTTGCACTCGGTGATGTTAATTGTTTTAGTGCATGAATAGCGCGTTCTGCTTTGTATTCCTGGAAAAAACCTAGGGCGGCATTAAGAATCATAATCGTGCCAATGACTCCCATTGCAAGGTAATCATGCAAGAACAGGGAGATAAGAATAGCAATGAGAAGAATTGCTACCAACGGATTAGCAAACTGCCTTAAAAATATTCTCCACGGAGAAAGGTCTTCTTGGTCTTTAATCTCATTTGAACCATATCTCTCTCGAAGCCGGGCAGCAGCAACGGAAGAGAGACCATTCTCAGAGGAATTAAGAAGCTTGAAAATATCTTTTTCTGGCAAAGAATAATGGGGATAAATCGCCATTATCTTTCTCCTTGTAACGCTTCTGTAATAATCTCATATACCTCAGGATACGTTTCAATATCCCGCAAGGCTAAATGTAATGGTTCCGCGACTCCCTCGCAAGTTCCATTAATGATATAATTCTGCGCTCCTTCTAAATAAGCATTTCTTTCTAAGACAGCACCGTCACCTTGTTCTCCATTCATCTCACAACCAGTTCCTACAATATTATGGATAGGGACATAGGGTAGCTTGCCAGTATTTAATTTCTTCATGAAAATACTCTCGGCATGCATATCCCGGCATTCCCGCTGTTCTCCAACTAAAGGACAATACTCCGCCACATCGCCTACGATTCCCTTATTTGGAGTTCCAATCATAATGAGCATATTAACATTATCGCTGCCAAAAACTTGCAGATATCGACGAGCAACTAAGCCGCCCATGCTGAATGCAACTAAGTTCACTTTTGGTTTCCCGGTTTTATATTTAATGGTATCAATCAGATCTTTCAGGCGGATAGCATAAGTGTCAATATTTTCGCTTTTGGTAGGAACTACCACATAATTTTCCGGCTCTTCAAAAAGGTCAAAGTAATAACTAGCCCGAAGCGCGAGAGGAACATTCAGTTTCCCCCACGAACCGGGGGGAATGTTACGAGAAGTATACAAAGTAATTGCTCCAGCATTGAGATATCCCTCTTCTTCTAGCCGTTCTTGGATCTGATTAAACCCTTCCAAACTATAATCAGCGGACGTTTCTTTACTCACGGCATGCCCATGCAGGAAAACAACCGGATACGTTGCAGGATCGTTTTGGCAGGCTGGGGTAGAACAACAATTGCTGCAATCACCAAAAATACAACATTGTGGTTCAGGATCAGTAAAGGAGAAATTAATCGGCAGAGGAATAATCTCTGGCATGGTGAGGGGAGTATAATTTATTTCTGCCAACGGAAGCGCGAAGTCAGCAAACGAGCAGGAGATCGAAAGTGTTTTGATTAATTCAGCAGCTAACGCCGGAGTCAGGTTGTACCCAGGAAAAAAAGTAGTTTCTTCTACCACGGGTGGTTCCAAGAAAGTTCTAATGAGGGGAGTATTATTCCCCGCTGGCAGAGTTTGAAGGTATGTGGTTATGGTAGTGCTGCGAGCATTGCTCACCATCAGGGTTATATTCTCCCAGAAGGATGTAGCGTTAGGATAGGCTTGGGCAAGGAAAGCATTACGTAGTGAAGCATTTACATCCACGATGTATTGTTTAAGAGTATCCAACTCTGTGCAAGCAGTGCTGAAATTGAATTGCGTTTGGATTGCGCGATCCTGAAGAGGGGGGTGGGAAGGGCAATCAGCAATGAGCATGCAAAGAGTATCTGAAAGAATATCTCTCTCTAATTCATAGCGGAGGGTTTCCATGCGAACTTCAGACGTGCTTTGTGAAGCAAGAAAGTTGGTTTGATTGGAAAGAGCGGCAATAATACTTTCATTCCATTTCCCGGAAGCGATAATAGCATTAAAAAGAGCGGCAGTAGAATTGAAAGTGAGATCAACAGATGCAGGAAGAGTGGAATCGCGTATGATGAAGAGAGAATTCCGAATGGAAGAGAGATTCTGGGCAAAAGAATTTTGCCGTTGGACTTCGTTGCTGATGGTGGTATTTATTATTTGCGCAGAAGATTCCACCTGGCTTACCCTGTCCTGAACTGCTTGAACTTCTTCCACTAATGAAATATAATCTTGCTGTTCCCATAATCCCTCCACTCGGCGCATTCCTTGCTGTGCTTCCACTAATGTTGTGGTTAAATTTTCTAGATTGATAGATAGAACTTCTGCTAGTGATTGAAAAGCAGCTTCCTGTCCATAAACATAATAGAGGCGGTCATTGATAGTTTGCAATTCATGTTGTAAATCTTCTTTTAATTCTTGTTCTTCTTCGGTAAGCCCATACTCTACGAGTATCATAAGACTTCTGGTGGTAGGCTGTTGGTTGGTGTGGCACAGCAAAGTAGATACACTCGTACATTCCAAGCTGAAACGATACAGGTCAATGCCTGTGCCCTGTTCAGGCGGTTGTACAACATATTCTTTTCGTAAGGGGAGAGCAGGACGAAGAGTGAAACTATCTTCTTCAACAACAACATCATGCCCAACATCTTCAAATACGGAAGTGCAAAGAGCCTTACAGAAAGGGTTAGTAGTAACGCTCGCGTCAAACGTTAAAGTTTGATTTTCTCCATGAGCGAGTTCTACCCATTCCTCACTGGCGTGGACTTTAACCACAATATCATTTCCTAGCAGGAAATTGACAAATAAAGCTATTTTTGCGCCAAAGGCTATCCCTAAAATTGCAAGGATGATAATTACGAGAATAACCTTTTTCTTGTGCACAAAAATGTCGGGTCTAAAACCCCGCCATTTATGGCGACATTTTTGGCATCCTAAAAATCCACCTGTCGAAAAAGCGTCCGAACAAACTCTGCACTTTAGTGCTGAGCTTGACGCTTTCGGCGGATTTTTATGATTTCGTTGCAGAAAACCCTTGCTCCCTCTTTTCATAGTCTTGAGAAAGAGGGATTATGCTTTAAATCTTGCGATTGCAGAGTGAGATGATGATTAATTAGGCCTGTTCTTAGGATCTTTCTCCCTTTTTCCTCCAGAGTTTCCACCCACTGTGGAAGGGGATGGTTCCCCGCCTAATACTACTATGTCACCAGAACTAATAGCTTGCATAAGACTGTTTCTCTGCACATAAGCAAGGAGAGCTTGAATGGATTCTGTTGCTGCGTTTTCCAATACTCTCAACGATACATCTTCTAGTAATGCTATCTTATTCGGTGTAGGAAATCCCGCATAAAGGGTATCTACGATATCCCTATAAATTTCATTACGTAATCTAAGGCTAATATAAACTGTCTCTGAGCCGAACACGCCATGTTTCAATAAGAGATCCATCTCCGATCGGGGCAGCAATCCTTCACCCGTATACTTCATTCGCATCTCCCATTGTTCCCCCATCCTAGCTCGTTTGAGATCATCGTCCTGAAGTGCTTTCTGATACCAAGCAGCCGTTGTAACGTTTCCCCGTCTTTCATTCTCCTCAAGCATTTCAGTAGGAATAAGACCTTTGGTTAGGGTAAGATATTGGGAAGGCACCTCTCCGACATCAAGGGATCTGGCAGAAGTATTTCCCCTTAAGAACGTCATTAATTCCGGATACCCACTTCGAAGACGTCCTCGCTCTTCAGCAGGAAGACCAATGATGGCTCGTTCGAGATAGCTCAACGTTCGAAGAACAGCTGGTGAAGGCACATCAGAGGGAAGTCCACGTTCTTTTGCTTGAAGGTAGAGTATCACCTCATCTTCAGTAGCTTCGGTATAACGATGGAAAAGTAAGACCCGTGTGCCTTTAAACTCACTTCTACCAGGTAAATTCTGATTTTCTTTCCGTGTATAGACTACATTAGGAAAAACAGTACGATATCCTGGCAGTTCAATGACCATTTTGTCACTACCTTATAATAAATATTTATAAACGTTTCGATGGAAAAGGTAGCGGAAACGTTTAAATAAATTCTTCACTTTACTCCAGACATGTTTCAAGACAGAAAAGAGGCAGGGCGTAGATTAGCGGAAAAATTATCTCCCTACAGATGTAAGAAAGAAACGCTTATTCTGGCGATTCCCCGAGGAGGAGTGGAAGTAGGATATTCTGTTGCGCAAGAGTTATCGTTGCCTTTAGATGTCATCATCATTAAAAAATTGGGTTATCCCGGAAACGAGGAATTGGCTCTGGGAGCGGTGGGGACAGAGGGAGTGTATCTTGATAACGATGCGCAGGAGCCCATCCCTTCAGATTATGTTCAAAGAGAAATAAAACAAAAGCAGCAGCAAGCCCGGGAGCGATATGCGCTGTTGCGGGGGAAGAAAGCTCCCCTTCAATTGCAGGGAAAAACAGTTATCGTGGTAGATGATGGTATTGCGACAGGGGCAACGATGCTGATGGCGCTTCAAATCCTGAAAAAACAAAAAGTGAAAAGGATTATTGTTGCCGTTCCCGTTGCTCCTCCAGCTACAGTATACAAGTTAAGAGAGATTGCTGATGAGGTCATTTGCCTTGAAGAACCTGACTTTTTCATGGCCATTGGAGAATTTTATAGGAATTTCCAGCAGGTGGAAGATGAACAAGCCAAGAAGCTGTTGGAAAAGGCCAACAAACATTAAAACAACAACAATTTTAAACCTTCCCGATTTCCCTTCTTCTATGAAAGTAATCCTCTTAGGCCCTCCCGGATCAGGAAAGGGAACAGTAGCGGATACACTGGAAAAAGAATTTCATTTAAAACATGTTTCCGCTGGGCAATTATTACGAGAAGAAGTTAGCAAAGGAACAACGATCGGAAAAGATATTAAGAATCTTATCGAAAAAGGAAATTTAGTTCCTGATGAATTAGTTACTCAAATTATTAAATTGGAAATTAGAAATAAAAAGAACTATCTCTTGGATGGGTTTCCCAGGACCGTTAACCAAGCCAAAGATACAGAGCAATTTAAAGTTGATCTGGTTGTATACTTAGACATTTCAGAAAGCGAAGTCATCCAGCGTTTATCTGGCCGAAGAGTGTGTTCTACCGGAGAGCATAATTACCACCTGAAATATCTTCCCCCCCAAAAAGCGGGAATTTGTGATAGAGATGGAACCAAACTTATTCAGCGCAAGGATGACAATCCCAAAGTGATTAAAGAGAGATTCCGAGTTTATAATACACTTACTAAACCCGTTGTTGACTATTATCGGAAGAAAGTGGTTTTAAAGACCGTCAACGCAGCTCAATCCCCGGAAAAGGTTTATAGTGATGTTAAGAAGGTGCTTCTTCATGCCTAAACTCATTTGCTTTGATATGGACGGCGTAATCTTTGAACATAAGAATTTCTGGCTGGAATTACATCGGGTTCTGGGAACACTCCCGGAAGGGAAAAAACTCACTCAACAATATCTCCATACAGATTACGCAAAATTGGTGGAAGAAGTTGTGTTTAAGCTTTGGAAGGGCAAAGAGAGTGGGCCGTATCATCAACTGGTTAAGAATATTAATTATCTTCCTGGCGTTCGGGAAGTCTTCCAGCAGATAAAACGAAAAGATTATCTTACCGCTATCATTAGCAGCGGCCCGATAGACTTAGCCCGGCGGGCACAGCATGATCTAGGAATTGATTTTGTGTACGCCAATGAATTGGTGATCCAGAATGGTAGGATCTCTGGCGAATTTATCTGGCCCGTAGGGGGAAAAGACAAAAAAGTGCAAATCGTCAAGCATCTCTGCCAAGATTTAGGGATAGATACAAAAGAGGTTATCTTTATAGGTGATTCGGAGATAGATCTGGAAGTATTTCAAGCGGTAGGAACCTCCATTGCTTTTAATTCTCATTCCATCAAGTTAAATAAAGTTGCGACCCAGATCATAGAAGATCATGATTTACGGAAAATTTTGCCGTACATCCTTTGATTATTTATCCCGCTCCAATGTATTTCAAACCAAGCATAATCAAAATTCCAAGAATTAAAACGAAGAAGTGCCAAAAACTATCTTTCAGCCCGCATTCTTTATGCAGCTCCGGGATTAAGTTAGACCCAGCGATATAGACAAATCCACCAGCGGCAAAGGGGAGTATAAACCCAGCAAAGGCTTCTGATTTCGTTCCTATTACTAACCCCACAATTGCTCCCACGATTGCTACCGCTGCTGATAGAAAATTGAACACTAACGCTTTAGTTTTTGATAATCCTGAATAGAGCAATACCCCAAAATCAGCGAATTCTTGAGGGATCTCATGCAATACCACGGCAATAGTCGTTGCAATGCCTACCGGGATGCTTACAAAATAACTTCCCGCAATGACTAATCCATCTACAAAATTATGCAATGCATCCCCTGCTACATTTAATGGAGCTAAATGACTGGGATGATGGGTCCGATGTTCCATCATTTCTTTTCCTGTCTGTATCCCATGGATATGGCAGTGCCGCCAGTGAATAAATTTTTCTAGCAGGAAAAAAACTAATACTCCCGCTACTAAGAGCAGACTTATCTGCAGCGTAAACCCTTTCTCTTCCACTGCTTCTGGAAGAAGATGGAGAAAGGCCCCTCCAAATAAAGTTCCAGCGGATAAGCTGACTAAAATCAATAAGAAGTCATCCAAGTTTTTCTTTTTCCATAATAAAGTTATGACTCCTACTAAAGATACTAGGGAAACCACAATAACACTAAGGATAGTTAATAAAGCTGTTGTAATCACAATCATTCTCTGGTGAAGAGTATTTATATACTTTACTGATTTCCATTCTCAATAAGCATGAAGAAAAGACTTACCAGACAAAAACAAGTGTTGAGTGAGGGGATAAGCACTTTCAAAGGATTCTTTGACGCGTACGAACTTCATGCTTGGACTATGAAGCGTAATCCTAAGATGGGAATGGCCACCATTTATCGTTTTCTTAAAGAATTAGAAGAGCATGGTGAGGTTCATTCTTATTTGTGTGAACAGCGGAAGATTTATTCTCGGGGAACAAAGAACCACGTGCATTTCACTTGTGAGCATTGTGGCAACATTGAGCATATTCCTCTGAAGAGAGTTGATTTCTTAGATCAAGTGATTGCAGGGAAAGCATGCCATTTTCAGATTGACATTACCGGGATTTGTAAGGAATGCCTACGCCGGACGTAGCGGGATCGTATACACCTTTTCCGGATGGAATTCTTCATATGCTCTCTCCCAATCTTCCCTATATGACACCACGCGGATATTCATAGATCCAACATAGACGTCCCTCCATAATCGGCCCCCTACATCTTTATGTAGGATCGGTATACTCCTCTGATCCAGGATCGTACTTATCCTCTCGGTTCTACTTCCTGGCTGAGCTAAACTCTCATCGAGTTCACCAATGAGATATGCTTGAACCAGTGAAGGAGCAATCTGCCCATTGATCTTGATCATCTCTTCAAGTAGGCTCTCTACTACTGTATCTGCACCAAATCTTCCCTGTTCATCAAAGACGTGAGCTAACCCGGTCACTTCAACAGAAGGAGCATACAAGATTAGGGCCACACAGTGATGTATCCCCGTCGTGTAAATAGAATGAGGTGATGCTACTGCTTTTCCTTCCCGTGGCTTTACGTTTATATTCATCTGACAATTGCCCTCACCACCATCGTTGCATAACTTCCTTTCCCTAAGGAAAAAGCAAGCTTTACTTTCTTCTTCCCGAGATTTAATTCGTCTTCTTCAGGAAGGCCTATTTTTAAATCTTTCACTTCCACAAAAGCTTTGCGCAATTCCCCCTCTAAAGTCAGTTCAGGAATTTGCTTGATGATGAAATCATTATGGGTAATACCCTCTTCTCGTAAAAGGGAAGAAATAATCTCTTTGCATTCTGGATCAATCAAATCCCCCCCACCAAACCCAATAATAGGCACATATAACTCTTTAAAGTCTTCCGCATTTGACACCAGGATAAATGTTCCCGCAGAATAAAGAATTTGCCGAACTCCCTTCCCGTTTTGTTGCAGATATAATGCCAGTGTTTTATTCCACAGGTAGCTTTGATAGGCGTTGAGGTACAGTCGTACTAAGCGTAAGGGAATTAATTTTAACGCACCGATGTAATCACGGGGAAGTCGTTGAAGATGTTTTTCACAAGAAGAATTTTTAATTAATTGAATCGCTTCCTTAAATTCTTTCTTTAGAAGATGTTTTCCGATGATAGCGTTATCCTCTCCAAAACGCTGTTCATCAAAATAATTGGGGATGAATGGTATTTTTGATATTGCTGTTTTTTCTAGATTACGTACCACTATTTCAAACTCATTCCCTTTCAAGTCGCCTAAGGAGATAGGGGCATTACCTTGTCCCAAAAGTTCAATCTTTACATCATGCAGCACTAGCCGTTCTACACTCTCTTTACTAACTCCGGTAATAGAAAAAACTTGTTCGGTAATAGCACTTTTATCTTTGCTTCCCGCAAAGCCAATCTTTTTCTCTGAGATTCCTAACTTCTGGGATAATTCCTTCACCACGTCCAGAGTATTCCTCTCTCTCTTTTTGATTTTAACATAGATATATCTTCCTTTCTCTTTGGGGACGACTGTACTTATTTCACGGACGATAAAATCTTCGGGGAGTTGTTTGAGTTGATACATATCTACTCCCTACCCCTCTTTTTATAAAAAGGTATGGTAGTCAGGCTTCTTATTCTGTGGTGCAGTTCATCACCCCATTATATTATATACCTGGGTGTTTCTGTAGCTCACCTGAATAATAGAAAGTATAAATGTTTAAAAAACAAAATGACATACACTCGGAGGGGAATATAAAATGACCTTTGCATATAACACAGTGGTTTTAGCTAAACCGGAAGCATACGATGGACTAACTGCCCAATCTGCAGAAGCCCTGCTCAAAGCAGACCAACAGGTTTTAGGGGGAATTAAATCCGGTTTAATTGACCTGGGCATTGAGCAATTAAAAGCAAGAACAGGGTATACTAACGATAATCTTCCCGATACTTCTCCTGTAGATGCAGAACCATTTGTGTTAGACGGTATAACTTTTCAGTTGTATACCACAGTTCGTCGAAATAATCCTAAGTATCAAGAAGCGTACGATCAAATTCAGCGGTTTTTAGCATTATTAGATAGAGACTGGGAATGGAAGATACGGAAAGATTGTGTGCGAACCTATCGTAATGGTGCTACAGGAAATAGTGAACCATTCATTAATTTAGATTATCTTATGGCAACTGTTTATGATGACATCGGACGAGTTACCAGGGAATCATTAGGGGTGGAGAATAAATTCAAAGGAGTAGAGGCTCCAGACCGGCTTGATGAGTCGCTGGATAGGTTAGTTATTCCTGTAGCGCTCATGAAAGATTTTGATATCCATCGGCCAGGAGCAGCAGAATTGTGGTATAAAGCGTGTAGGTTCTATCAGGAAATTACCGAGCAGACTGTTGAACCTTTCAGGAGGGAATTAGAAGAAAGAGCTGCGGCGCAAGCTCCTGAAGACGGCCCACTGGTGGAACATCGAGGAAGAACAGAATCCGTTGCTGCAGAAACGCAAACTGGGTGGGAGACCGTTCGCGATTATTTGTTTAGAGTACAACGAGTGCCTTCTCCCCGACGACAGCCCGGAAAAGCGCTAACACGATTGTTTAAGATACCCGAAGTGGAAAAAGAAGAAGGAGAGCTCCCTCGTATTATCACTGCTGGGAATTTCCGGGCAGTTGTTGAAGAATATCGCCCAAAAATAGCGGCCTCTCTACGAAAATGGCGGAACATGGAGGGAAATGTTGGCGAACTGGTGACATTCCTTTATGGAATAGAAGGAGATCCGAAAGTAAGCACGCAATTTAGCTATCTACCTGAATACCAAGTCGAAAGGGACGGAGATCAGATGTTTGTCCGCGTTAGAGGTCTTCGGGCGAGAATGAAAGCACTGGAAGAGGACTATACCAAAAACAGAGTCCTTGCTCGGCATGATGCTATTCCGTTAGCGCCGGCTTAAAATGGGTGAAGCAGATAGATTATCCTTGCTTCTCTCGGATCATCAAAGAAAACAGTGCTCTTGCACTTCCGAAAGAACTCGAAGGCTGCCCCTTCATTTTCTTTTATTTTTTCTGCATCAATCTTCTGAGCATTAAAGCCTTTGCCTTGCTGCTCTATGCCAATAACAAAGCCTCTTTCTCCTAACCAGAGATGGAATCGCGAAGGCGCTTTAAATTCCGAATAATGTAATGTGTTTGACCCGGCTTCATTCAGGAAATAAGCCACTTCATCATTTTCATTGTAGTCCAGCCAATTGTATAAATCAAATTTATCTTTGAGAATAGTACTATACTTTCTATTTAGTATGTCTACTATTTTCCATTTGGCATCGCCATACTGCTGTATTGTTTCTTCAGTTCTGATCCTGCTGTGGGAATCAATGGCCAGTTGAACACTCTCCGCTGATGCCCTAATGCATTTAAGCGCATCCTGAAGACACTCAGTAAATGAAATAACCATACTTATCGAATGATTTTTATACTATAAAAAGATTCTGATTCTATGAAAGAAGGGGTTTGGTTGTTAATTATTGCTTTTCTTGCATTATCCGGCTGTGTTCCTGGAGAGAAACAAGTGATCGATCCTGCTAATGTTACTATAGGTTATATCGGCTGTTCCAACACTCGAGAGACGGTAGAGGGATATTACCATACTGGCGGGAAAAAGATGTGGCCCTATGAACGAAGATACGGTTCAGGAACAGTTCGCGACTGGGCTCGGGATGTGGAAGCTGACAGCAAGTACTGGGAAGTGTTTGATGAACTACTACAGGAATATCCGCAAACGAGAGTGATATGGTGGCAACTTTGTATCCCTGATAATACCAATGAAAGAAGTACGAACATAGAACATACCGAGATAGTACTCCAGCAAATCAGAAAACGGATTCCCGGTGCAATAATATATGTCTCTCCTTTGGCTGACTACACCGAAGGAATATGTCCTATAACTGGCACTTGGGGCCTGGAAAAAGCAAAAGAATTAGCCAGAAAAGCAGATGAAAAGAACGATGATGTTTTACCCGGCCCTCTCTTGGGACCAATGACTCCGGCCGACACGGCTGAAGATGGCTGTCACCTTAGCAGTCCTGATGGGAAGAGGAAATTAGGGAATCAAATGCGAGAATTTTTTGATATGGGTTAGCTTGTCATCCATACCTTTATTAATCTTAAAAATTTCCTCTCCTTATGCAAAAGGAGGTAACAGCAATTTTTCTATTTCTCATTACTATACTCATTTTAACCAGCTGCGCGCCAGATCTATCCCCTCCCGAAAGACAGGGCTCTATCGGCTTTATTGGCTGCTCCAATACCAGGCAGACGGTGCAAGGATATCAATGGGCAGGCGGGCAACAGCTGTGGATGGTTGACGAAGATGCAGTGCATGAGTACGATGGTGGGGCAGTCCTCAACTGGGCAAATTCTGATGAAAAAGGTTATGACGAATTCTGGGAGATATTTGACGCTTACATTGCTCACAATCCCGCAACCGGTAAAGTATGGTGGCAGTTATGCATGCGTCGGGAAGAAGCAGCCATGACTTATGAGCAAGTAGTGCCGGTACTTGAAAGAATAAGAGAGAAAATTCCCGGTGTAACTGTGTATGTCTCTGCTCTTCCTGACTTTCCTGAGCATGAATGTGGCATTACTGGTGTGGAAGGAATTGAACGTGCTAAAGCTTTGGTGCAGGAACTTGACCTAAAAAACGAAGATGTTGTCGCCGGACCGATCATTGGCCCTCTCTTTCTTGCGGACATTGACGATGATGATGAAAGCAAATGCCATCCCCACGTTGAGGGTGCTATACAAACTGGACGGCAATTACAAGCTTTTTTTGATAACCCGGAACTGGGAATAGAAAATTCAATGGAAGATTCTCTTCCAGCTGAAAATCAAACCTCGCTTGAAGAAGCTGAATCTGCAGAAGCACACGAACAACCGGATGAGCCGCAAGAAGAACTATCGCCAGAGGAACAAGTGTGGCGAGGACGAATAGAGAAAGCGTTGGCTCCCACTCCCTGCTCTGATATTCCTCTAATAGAATTTCCCGCAACCTATTACCAAGGGCCATTGCTTGATACGCATCTGCATATTCCTGCCATTCCAGATTGGTCGCCGGAAGAAGATGGAGCAATGGAGAATGAAGAGCCAGAAGGAAGATTTGGCGGTCCGCAAGCGCTCCTCGGCTGGAATGTTAAGATGAGTGAAATTGCCTGTACACTGAAACAGGAGGGCACGCATAAGAATTTTGCTTTCTTTCCCGTCTATGAAGGAGAAATATCTCTTCGCCTGCTCGAAATCTGGAACAGAACCATGCATGAATATCCCACTCAATTTACTCCATTCATTATGTCTTCTGGCAATGATGACGAACCAAACGGATTTCCCACGGTGGATGCACGAACATTACGGGAGATGTTAGCAGTCTATCCCGGATTGTTTCAAGGATATGGTGAGATTGGCCTTTACGAGCGTGAAAATGGTGGTTCACCTGAACTCCCTCCCGATGCACCCCGACTCCAGGAGATTTATCCATTACTACGACAGCATAACTTAGTGGTTTATTTCCATCTCGGGGATGGGCACAAAGATAATTTTGAGAGAGTTTTGAAACAAAACCCAGATCTTACTTTTATTTGGCATGGGGACCAGCTTTCCGTTGATGAGGTTAAAGATATCCTCCGCAAATATCCTAACGTCTACTATGGAATTGATGAATTCTTCGGAGGGGAACGGGAAATATTTGAATTGTATGTGGGGGAGAGCAAAGAAGAATATCTCGAGATGGCAAACCAGAAATTCGATCAAATTGTGCAGCAAGGAGTCCGCGATTGGAAGTCCCTTATTGAACAGTATCCCGATCGGGTGCTGTGGGGAACGGATCGGGGAGATGCAGTTTGGAATTATGATCTGGACGTGGGCCAAATGCAAGTAAAAATCGCGAGGGCTTTTATTGGAAAATTAGATCCAGCGGTGCAAGAGAAATTTGCCTATAAGAATGCAGAGAGGTTAATCGCTGCGAGATAGGTTTATATACATTTCAGGATTCTTTCTCCTATGCAAAAGGAGGTAACAGCAGGCATAATTCTTATTGTTGTAGTTCTTATAGTTGGTTGCACTCAAATCCCGCAAAACCAAAATATTTCTGTTCAAGATCCTTCTCTAGAACAGGACCAAAAGCACATTCAAGATAGTCAGCGAATCCAGTTTGAAAACGTTAAAGGCGAGATCGATTATTGGTATACCCAGCCGCCGCGCAGCATTGGCAGTCTGCATAAGCAGCAAATGATGGATCGGTTGAATGCCGTAAATATTAGCCAAGCGGAAAAAGATCCATACATCCAAAAGCTGAATTCAATTTTACTAGTCGATGACCCTGCCTACGTACAAGAGCAGCGCCAGCAGGAGCAACCATCGCAGGAACAATCTCAACTACCACAATATATTTCTCCTATCACCTGCGAAGGAACCGGCACAGTCCAATTCACCCACCCCCCCATGAATATCGACGAAATAGAAAAGATCGAGCCTATTGGGCTTATGATCGGCGGCCATGTGACTCCTATAGACCACGGATATTATACCGGCAAAGGCTGGACCACTTCCAGCAGAGAAGACCTTTCCCTTTATCGGAATGTATTTGCTCCTGCTGCTGGAAAAATTCAAGTTGGTCAAATGCCGTCAGAATATGCTTCCAGCAGTGTGGGCGATTATCGCTTGGTTTTATACCACACCTGCTCGTTTTACACCATCTACATTCATGTCAACCAGCTGTCTGAAAAGCTGCAAAAAATAGTTGGCACGAATGAAGCGGTGGATGTACAAGCAGGCGAACTTATCGGAAAAGCTCCTGGATTTGATTTTTCGGTTCACAACGAAAACATCACCTTACCTGGATTTATTGTTCCTAAAACCTACGAAGTTGAGCCATTCAAATTACACACCGTCGACATGTTTGATAACTTTGTAGAGCCACTGCGCACACAACTCTTAGCAAAAAACGTACGCCAGGCAGCACCGCGTGGTGGGAAAATAGATTATGATATAGATGGCAAGCTGGTGGGGAATTGGTTTGAAGAAAACACTAATGGTTACCGGGGAAAACCAGAATATAACAGTGGCATAGGGTATTGGGGCACACATGTGGCCTTTGCCTATGATGGCTATGTGCCCAGCACTTTGGTGCTCTCTATCGGGGACTTTGATGGACAAGCGCAACAGTTTGGCGTGAAAGGAAATAGTCCCGACTTTGCAACGGTAAGCCAAGATACAGGATTGGTTACATATGAATTAGTAAAGTATGAATATTTGACCGATGCGGGAGAATACTGGACTCGAACTCATTTTGCAAAGCTTATGTCAACTGAGCCAAGCACAGTGATAGAAGGAACGGTGCTGGTGCAGATGCTTGAAGATAGAAAAATAAAATTAGAAACATTCCCTGGCCAGAGTACCTCGCAGGTAGAGGGCTTTACGAGCGGCGCTAAAATATATGTGCGTTAATTACCCGCCAAAACTTTTTTAAAATAACCTTCTTTTTGATGAATCATGCACTTCAAAACCATTTCCTTTTACACGTATGTAATAGTTGAAAATCCAGAAAGTCTGCGTGACTATTGCAAGGTCTTATGCGAAGATTTGCAGCTCACCGGACGAATTTTGATTGCAAGAGAAGGGATTAACGGTGCTGTTTCCGGGAAAAAAGAGCGGATCGAAGAATTTAAAAAAAAAATCACCCAGCATAATCTCCTGAGCAGCCTTACTTTCCGCGAACAAGAAGCTGATGCGTTATCTCACCATAAATTAATCGTTCGGGTACGAGATGAAATTGTGCATTTCGGCAAGAAAGTGAATGTAAAGAATACTGGAGCTCATCTTTCTCCATCCCAATTACAGCGGTGGTACAGTGAACAGCAGGATTTTATCATTGTTGATGCCAGAAATGAGTATGAACATCAGATTGGCAAATTCAAGAACGCCGTTACGTTGCCTATTGACACTTTCCGGGAATTTCCTCAAGCAGCTGCAGAACACTTGCAATTATATAAATCTAAAAAATTAGTTCTCTATTGCACCGGAGGAGTTCGTTGTGAAAAAGCATCTGCATATCTTAAAGAGCAGGGATTTGAACAAGTCTATCAAATCGAAGGAGGAATTATCAATTACGTCAATCAGTTTCCAAATTCGTATTGGGAGGGAGGGTTATTCGTATTCGATGATCGAATCGTATCAGATGTAGGCGAACCAATCACGAAATGCCTCTTCTGCCCTCGGGAATGCGAACAATATTATAATTGCCATAACCTTGATTGTGATCGCTTATTTATTGCCTGCCCTGGATGCAAAGATAAGATGAAAACCACTTGTTCAGAAGTGTGTCGGGGTGCTCCCCGGCAACGGAAAGAACTACCGAAAAAGAGAAACCCTGTAGGGATAATTGAAAATTATTACCCTCAGGCGAAAGCTGCTTCGATGAGAGTACACGGGAAGATTGAGAGAAAAAATTTTTTGGAAATTGTTGGGAAAACCACTCTGAAAGTTCAGGTACCCGTTGCAGAATTACGGGATGAAGATGGAAACTCTATCCTTGCGGGATCAGCGGGCCAGCTGGTTACCTTCCCCATTGCCCAGAAAGTAAGGAGGAATGATGTAGTATATGCCTGCGAGGACTAATATTTCTTAAGAGTGATATTTTAATAGTTCAACTGTTTTCAACTGAAAATGGCCGTCCCTGCATTAAAGCGTCAACGGAGAGAAGACTTTCCCCAGAGCGGAACTGAACCTCTTGACCTCGCTGAATTATATCACCAATTTTATGAACCGATAAAAGCGTATGCTCTGCGCTTTTTCAACGGGAATGATGCTAAAGCGGAAGATGCTACCGCTGAAACGTTCCTCCACGTTGTTCGTTCCCATCATACGTTCCAGCAGGGAACAAATCTCCGCAGTTGGTTGTACACTATCGCGCATAATGCCTGTATTAATCTTTATAATCTTGAGAGAAAAAGAAGTGAAGTAGAATTACTAGCTGAGCCTGTGGTAGAACCTCCCGAACATCCTGGTTTAGAGCAACAACTCTCTAACTTGATCGAACAGGTTCTACCGGAACAATGTAGGGAAGTGGTTAAATTGGATCTGCAGGAGTATAGATATAGAGAAATTGCTGAAATACTTGATATCCCCATTGGAACAGTCATGTCCCGGCTGCATCGCGCACGGAAATATCTGGCACCGTATCGAGAAGGATTTTTATGATCAAGTCTTTGATGCATATTCTCGTTGTATTTCTCTAATCCTCCGTTCTAATGTTTTAAGGTAACCTCCCCTCTCTGGAGCGGGACCCGTTCTCCATTTCTCATTATTATCCCTCGCTTCTGCAAAAAGAGTCTCTAAACTCAAATGCAGTGAGCGTAGTACTTGCATCCAAAATTCTTTTCGTAGTTCTCGCGAATGATATTCCCTCCCCTTTTGCGCAAAGCGATCAGGGTTTACAATGCATAAAAAATGGGAGTCATATCCAGCGGTTCTGGCCTGTTCCTGAATTGCTTCCCGTTCCTCCCAATTGTCAAACCAATGTTCTCCGTAATCATTATCCATCGCAAATAATCTTCCCATCCAGACTACGGGATTCCATTCGGTGATATGCAGATAATCCCCTATCTTGCGGTATTCTTGCGTTGGGAGAAAGGAATCTAAAGTAGGGATATACTCAAATATAGGGATCGTAGGGGAAGGTAATTTTTTCTTCTCTGCCTCTGGAAGATTTCCTAAAGAAGTATGTTCTCTTCCTAGGAACTCTGCTTCTTGTTGCAGAAATTCGGGAGTGAATTGCAAGGAATCAGCCACATCCCGCCAAAATAAAGCACGAAAGGCGGTAGAATGCTCTGGGCCATCCTGTCCATTCTGAAAGAAATCTGCTTTTACTCGATATAATGCTTTTCCCTGGTATGTGCTTCTTTCCAGCCAGCGTGTACCTGAACTAGAATCCCTTCTCAAATATCGTCCGATCCAAGCGGCAGGATTATTCTCTATCAGTCCGAATGTTTCAGCAGCAGCGTGATATTGTTTCGTGAGTGTAAAAGCATCTCTCTCGGGAACATACTGAAAAACGGGGATAGGAGAACTCATAGTTTAATGTAAAAATAAGAATAATATAAATATTTCGGGATCAGAGTTCCTTTTTTGATTGTTCATAAACATCCAGAAGATACGCAGTATGGGGAAATGCTAAATCACTACGCTCACTACTCTTTATCCATATCGCCTCGCCTTCCGTTGAATTTTTTTCTTTCCCATCGATGATTTTTGCAGTGAATACATGCAATGTTTTTTCCTGTTCTTGGAAATAATCCAACACTGCTATGTTCTTGATTAAAGCGACTTCAAACCCCGTTTCCTCTTTAGCTTCGCGAATTGCCGCCTCTTCAATGGTTTCTCCTCTTTCTACAAACCCACCTACCAGGTCAATTTTACCTTTTTGTGGCAGGTAATTCCGCCGATGCATGAGAATTCTATCATCTCTTTCGATGATTACTGCAACTATGGGGATCCTTTCTTTCATGGTTGGAAAATAAAAAATGAATAAAAAGCAAAATTATACCCACACGGTTACAATTACTGCCATTATCAACAGATTGAGCAGTTGATAGGAGACATTCATGAAATAAAGTTCTAATGGTTTATTTTCCCATAATACTGAACCTAACATCACCGTAGCTACAAATCCAAGCCAGATCCAGAATCCTGCTTGTAAACCTTCTAAGAATGTTCCTGCTTGGGCATAATCCACAAAATGTGCTAGCACGTAAGCCATCACCAGGGTAGCGACAAAATTAATCGCATACATCCTGGTTGCTCTTTTCTTCATCTCCTTCATGTCCGCAAAATCTATCTTCATCAATTCCATCCATCTCTTTCCGAACAGGAGTGGAGAATACCATAATGCGCCGAGGGCCATGCTCGCTAAGCCCGCGACTAACACGGCAACATAATTTATCTCTGCAATTGGCATAGTAAACACCTCAATTATTTTTAGGAGGAGGATAGATTTAGGGTTTTTAATGATTTCGGAGAATATGCTCCCTCTCAAAAACACTATCCTCTTTAGGGATAGTCGTGCCTGACTAAGAGAAAGTTATCACAAAGTAGTAACATTTATAACTCGCCGTTCTTTTTTTTCTAAAATGGATCGTTTATGCTATCTCGATGATAAATCCTGCGGAGGATGCTGTTGTATTGAAGTTCCCGAGGATCGAAAGGAGGATTTAATACCAGTATTCCGTCTGAGAAGGGGAGCGTATGTTTCTCATTTAAAAGAGCAGGGTAACGTCGGAGGGTATGAAGCGCAAATCGCGACTAGGGAAGAATTATTATCCATTGACACTTTGGAAAGGACTTCAGAGAAAAAGTGTCATTATCTTGGTTTTCTTGATGATCAAGAGACTCGAGTAGGATGTTTGGCTCATCCAGAGATGAATGGGGGGAGAGATTTAAGAGATTGTGGATTCTATAAATCCGCTCGTACTTGTCAAGATTTCTTTTGCGCTGCCGCGGAAATATATGCGGGGTTTACACCCGAGCAGCAACGCTGGTTTAGAATTTCAATTAGGGATTGGGATTGGTATGATTTAAGTGATCAAGATAAAACGTATGCCACCATTGGTGCTTTTCGAACTGCGTTGCCCAGAATTCAGGAAAGAATCCATGAAGGGATGGATGACCAGGAAATAGCAGGAACCCTCAGAGCATTGCTACTTTAAACGACAGTTATTTAAAGAATTAGGCGAAATCCCTCTCCATGATCATCTCCCTCCTTCAAGACTTAGAGTACCAAAGCATCTCCAGAGGAATCCCTATCCTTGGCAGAGAGAAAGGAACTTGGCTTTGGAACAAAGTAAGAGAATTAGAACCAGAACGTATCCTAGAATTAGGGACAGCTAACGGCTACAGCGGTATTATTTTAGGGAGTGAAGGAGCAGAATTGCATACCATTGAGATAAACTCTGAGCTTGCTGCAGAAGCAGAAGAAAATTTTGCCAAATTTAATGTCAATGCCACGATTATTGTGGGTGATGGGGTTGAAGAAGTTCAAACCTTAGCAAAAAATAAGAAAAAGCATAATTCTTTCGATCTCATTTTCATAGATTTTGCCAAGAGCAAGTACATTGAAGTTTTGGGAGATTGCATCCTCTTAGTAAAAAAGGGTGGATTCATTATTGCCGACAACATTACTATGGCTGGTTGCCAGAATTTTAAAGAAGCAGTGTTAAAGCATCCTCAGTTAAAGACGGAAATAATCTCTATTAAAGATGGATTAAGTTGCAGTGAGAAGATTAAGTAATTTCTGCAAAAACTAAACTTTTAAATATAAGTCTCCTCGCCAGTGCAGTTTTCATGATCAAAGAATATTTCCAGCATAAATTTCTGTACGATCTCAAAGCAGGATTTATCACTGCAGTTGTAGCTTTGCCTTTAGCGATCGCTTTTGCCATAGCTTCAGGAGTGCATCCCATCATGGGCCTTTATACTGCTATCATCGCAGGTATCTTGGGATCGGCATTAGGCGGTTCCGAATTTTCGATTACAGGACCCACCGGAGCGATGACGGTTATCATCTTATCTACTGTCAACAAATTTGGATTGGAAGGATTGATGGTGGCAGGATTTTTAGCTGGAGCAATCCAGATTGCGCTGGGAGCCATCCGCTTAGGCCGCTTCGTGCAATTCATCCCTTTCCCTATCGTTTCCGGATTTACTGCAGGAATCGGGGTCATTATTTTCATAGGCCAGATTGCAAATTCATTAGGATTATCCATCCCTTCTAAGGAGCATGTGTGGGAAACGTTGTGGGAAATTATAACACATATCCCTCAAGCCAACGGAATAACTGTTGGGATAACTCTCTTCACGATTCTTTGCTTGGTTTTCCTTCCTAAGATTTTGCCTAGAATAAAATATCTCAAAAATGTTCCTCCTTCCATTATCCCCCTGCTTTTAGCAACTGCCGGAGCATTTTTCCTGCGCCTCTCTATTCCTCAAGTAGGAGAAATTCCTTCCGGGCTTCCCACTTTTAAACTCATTAACATCAATTTAGAGCTGGTCTTAGAGGTTCTCCCTGCAGCATTTACCATCGCCTTGCTAGGAGCGATAGAAGCTCTTCTCTGTGCAGTTGTTTGCGATGGGATGACTAATACAAAACATAAAAGCGATAGAGAGCTGATTGGACAGGGAGTTTGCAATACTATTCTTCCCTTTTTAGGCGGCATTCCCTGTACAGCAGCCATTGCCAGAAGCGCAGTGAATATTCGCGAAGGTGCTAAAACAAGGATTGCGGGGATTATCCATGGGATTTTCCTATTATTAACACTCTTGGTTTTTGCTCCTATCGCTCAATACATTCCAAAGGCATTCCTTGCAGGGGTATTGATGGTCGTTTCTGTAAAAATGATTAACATTCATGAATTCAAGACCATTATGAAAATTAGCCGTTCCGAAACGATTGTTCTCTTTATTACATTTGGTATGACCGTGCTTACGGATTTAGTGTTAGCGGTAGAAGTAGGAATGGTGTTAGCAATTTTCCTATTATTTATTCGCTTAAGTAATATTATTGATATTAGTAGTATGGAAGATTATAAAGAACACACTGGCATTAATGCCATAGTCTTTTCTACGCCTACTTTAAAAGATGTTGTCAGCGTGTATACCCTTCATGGTCCTTTTTTCTTTGGTGCGATGAGTTTATTTGATCGCAAAGCAAAGGAACATATGGGAAATGGCAAACCCATTATGATACTTCGCATGAAATATGTTCCCCTTATTGATAGCACTGGTGTAGTGCGATTAAATGAATTCATTAAAGAGAAGCAGAGGCATAAAATTGTGGTTATGCTTGCGGACCTAACGCCTGCAGTTCAGAGGACTCTGCACCAAAATACAGAATTCAATCGCATCATGAAAAAAGAATACATTTTTACGAAAACAAAAGAAGCTTTATCTTATGTTGAAAACCAATTGCATACTATCCTTCTTCTTCGACATGAGTAAAAATTTATTATTAAATAGTGGTACTATAAGAAAGCTTTATAAACTTCTTCTTATTGTTGGGCGAGTATGACTCTTGAACAAGGCCGGTATGGCATGATTGGAACGAGTCCGGCGATGGTTAAGGTATATGATGCTGTCAATCGGGTTTGTAACAGTAAGAGTACTGTTTATATCGCGGGAGAAAGTGGAACTGGCAAAGAATTAGTTGCTAAAGCACTCCACGAACAAGGCAGACGGAGAGGAAATTCTTTTGTCGCAGTCAATGTTAATGAATTCGGCGATGATGCGCTTTTAGAAGCAAATTTGTTTGGAGTGGAATCGCGAGTTGCCACCGGCGTTTCACGAAGAGAAGGCATCTTTGTCCAGGCAGATAATGGTACTCTTTTTCTGGATGAGATTGCAGAAATGAGCCCGGCGATGCAAGCAAAATTGCTGCGGGTGATTCAGGAAGGAAAAGTTGTGCCTGTTGGGGGGGATTATTCTACACCAACGTCGTTTGATGTCCGGTTAGTAGCTGCTTCCAGCAAGCCGTTGGAAGAATATGTTAAAGCTGGTGATTTCAGAAGCGATCTCTATTTTAGATTACGCGTAATCTATGTCCAACTTCCCCCTTTACGTGAACGGGGAGATGATGTTTGTTTACTTGCAGATCATTTCTTACAGAAGTATAATGCTGAGGAAGAAAAGCACGTTCGTTTTCATGAATCAGTGTATCCTTGGTTAAATGAGCAGTCGTGGCCAGGAAACGTTCGCGAATTAGAGAACACTATTCGAGGAGCGGTAGCCTGGACGAGGAAGGAAGAATTGCAGCCAAAAGACTTCTTGGTGTATCGATTGGAACGAGGGGAAACAGCATTCCTCTCTCCGGAATCAACTAGTTTAACCGGAGTGGATTTCCTTAAAACCTATTTCAGTGTCAATACAGACGATCGGGATCGAGTAAAGAGGGAGCTGGAGGCTTTGCTTGGGGAGTGCGGAGGTAGTGCTGCAAGAGTTGCTAAACTCATCGGTATTGGGCGTACAAGATTATTATATCAACTGAATAAAAGGGGAATTGATCCAGCTCGATTTAGAAAGCGTCCTGTTTAATCTCTTCTCAATCTCGTTATTTCAACAATCTTTCTCTTGTCGAAATCTTGTCACGAGGAAGCTGACTATCTTGGAGGTTCATGGTTTATACCTTTCCATCGTTCTGGGAAAGGCAATTGCGTCTTTAATGCTCTCTAATCCGCAAATCCACTTAATTACTCGTTCCACTCCTAATCCAAACCCTCCATGAGGAACTGACCCGTATCGTCTTGTATCTAGGTAGAATTCGTACTCCAGAGGATCCTCACCTTGCGCACGCAATCGTTCTTTAATCTTTTCCAAATCATGTTCCCTTTGTGAACCACCAATAATTTCTCCATGTCCTTCAGGTGCTAAGAAATCACACCCCTGCACTGTTTCTGGATTTTTGGGGTCTTCCATCATGTAGAATGCTTTGACTTTCTTGGGATAATGGGTACAAATAATCGGAACATCGTACAACTGGGTTAGCTTTTCTTCCTCAATAGTTCGTAAATCCTTTCCCCACTCCACCTCCATGCCGCATTTCTCTTTCAAAATCTTTAATGCTTCCGTATAGGTCATGCGGACAAAGGGCTTGTCAAGAATCGGTTGTAATTTGGAGAGGTCCCGTTCTAGAATTTTTAATTCCGCTGGGTTTCGTTCCAGCACGCGCTTGACAATATGTTTTAATAATTTCTCTCCATACTTCTGTATATCTTTGAATGTGCACCAAGCAACTTCCATCTCCGCATGCCAATATTCCGTAAGATGCCGGCTGGTTTTGCTTGGTTCTGCCCGGAAGCAGGGAGCAATGGTAAAAAACTTCTCTAAAGAAAAAATAGCTGGTTCAGCATATAACTGACAACTTTGTGAGAGGAAAACTTCATCTTTTGTATCAAAATATTTGACCGGAAATAATTCGCTTCCCCCCTCGCACTGGACTGCTTGAAAAATGGGAGAATGATATTCATAAAATCCATTCTTGCGGAAAAATTCGTGAATTGCGCCAAAGACCGTGCTTCGTATTTTAAGAACAGCACTCATTTTCCTGCTTCTCAGCCACAAATGTCTATTGTCAGCGAGAAATTCTACCGATTGGTCTTTGGCGATGGGAAAATTTTCGCTTTTGCCTACCAATTCGTACGCTTTAACTTGAACTTCGTAGCCCGTAGGAGCTCGTTCATCCTTTTTTAATTCTCCAGTCACTTTTAGCGATGCTTCTATTTGTAGATGATCCACTTCATCCCATGTTTTTTCAAATAAAGCCCTATCAAAAACACACTGGATAATATTGCTTGAATCCCGTAAAACTACAAACTTTAATTTATTTGAACCTCGTTCCCGGTACACCCAGCCGTGCAAGGAGACTTCTCCTTGGGCTTGATCTAAGGCTTCTTGAATGGAGATCTCTTTAGTCATGGTAGGTTTAAATTGCCTCCCTATAAAAATCTTTTTGTGTGGGAGGTGTTATGGGATGTTTATGTACAAACCCTTCTCCGAATTTTCTTATTAACACTTCGTATATGCTCCATCCCGGAAGGTGCATGGATGTTCGTTGTGCGAGATCGCCAAATCCTCCCACGGAGATATCTGCTGCGGCGATAGCATCAATGCTTTCATCGAGAATAATTGCTTTTACTTCTTTTCCAGCGGAACTTTCCAATAGCCAGGGAGTGGTAGTATGGGCTTCCATCCAAGCGGGATATCCACTGTTAAGATCGTACCTTCTGCCCTGCGAGGTGGGAATGCCTAACACCTCTTTCAGAACTTTTCTCTGTGAGAGTTGTTGTGCTTTGCTGGCTGAAGCAATTCCATAATATTCACCTTCTCTGCCAAAATAAAAGATACATACGATCGTAGCTCGGTCTCCTAGCACCTGAGCTTTTTCCGTTCCTGTTTTTTCTTTCTGGTAAGTCCAGAAAGTGGGGGTTATGCCTAACCCTTGCAAATATTGTTGTACATAGCCCTGCTCTGGGTGTAATGATATCATCATGGATTATACTAGCTTGACCTTCTTAATTCTATCTCACAAAAAGTGGTATAAATGGCCATAAATAGCAACATTTATATAGTAAATGGGACAATTGTTCCATAATGAAGCCTAAATTAGATGAGATAGACCGGAAAGTATTAGAGGTGCTTCAAGAACATGCTGAGTATAGCACTACTCAAATCTCCAAAAAGACAGGGTTACCGAGAACAACTATCCATAATCGGATTAAGAAGTTGCGACGGGAAGGAATTATTACAAAATTCACCATCCAGATAGATTCCAGCAAAGTCGGTAAAGGGTTTGTTGCGTACGTCTTGATCTCCGCCAATCTTCCTCTCTTAAAACAAAAAAAGAAAACCCAGTATGATCTGGCGGAAGAATTACGCCGATTTTGGTTTGTGGAAAGAGTTGATATTGTTTCAGGAGGAACAGATCTCGTAGCCATCGTCAGGGTTAAAAATGTGGAAGAGTTTGACAAAGTTCTCTTGGAGAAGATACAATTGGTGGAAGGAATTGACCGAACCCAATCACTGATTGTTATTCATGGGAGTTGAATAGAAAAACTTATTAATCTTCATTAAAAATCCATTTTCCCATGAAAGTTTCCCGTTTGATGTCAACCCAGCATCCAGATAATGTGCGTATCCCTTCTTTTGCCCGGGAAGCTCGTTTGGGGGGTGATGATGAAATCGAAGAAGCATTTCGCTCCTTTTCTGATTTGGGGATTGACGAGCAACTCTGGGATTCGGAAGGGAAAGAAGTGGATAATTTTGTCGTAAAAAAGTTATTCTCTCGGTATCCTGAGTACTTTCGGAAACACGTGTTGGGGAAAGATAAATTCTTAACTCTTCGTGTGCCAAATCCGGAAGTAGAGAAAGATGAAGGGAAAATACTTTTGGAAACACTCCACTCCATCCCCCGAAATTTTGATATTGCCAAGAAATTCTATCATAAAGACGTTGCTCCCCTATTTGAAGTCTTCCTGCCGATGTGCTCTTCTGAGAAAAGTATTATTCGTGTTCATGAATATTATAAGAAATTTATCATTAAAAATCAGCATTTGCCTATTTATGACAAAGATATTAGCATTGCGCAATGGCTGGGTACATTAAATCCGAAAGATATTCGGGTGACTCCCCTATTTGAAACGAAGGAAGCTATGCTTAACGCTGATATTTCTGTTGCAAAGTATATTCGCTTTGAGAAGATCAAAGAATTACAGCGGGTATGGCTGGCCAGGAGCGATCCGGCACTGAATTATGGATCTGTCGCAGCGGTACTGCTCAATAAAATTGCACTTTCCAAATTACATGAGTTAGAACAGAAAATCTCCGTCGATATTCTTCCCATCTTTGGTTGTGGTTCAGCTCCCTTCCGAGGAAACTTTAAGCCCACGAATGTGGATAGAATGCTTGCTGCCTATCCCAGTGTGCAGACGTTTACAGTTCAGTCCGCTTTTAAATACGACTTTCCAGTAAAACAAGTACAACAAGGAATTGAAGTTATTAACTCTAAACAGCGTAAAAATCCGCTGTTCGTACAGTATGATGAAGCTCTTTCCTTGGTTAACAAAATAGAGCGGGACTATCAAGATTCTATCAAACTGCTCGTTCCAACGATTGATGCAGTTGCTCCATTTATTCCCCAACGAAGAAGAAGAAAATTACACATAGGCTTGTTTGGCTACTCCCGGAATAGCAGTGCTATTAAATTACCCCGGGCTATTCCCTTTTGCGCTTCACTCTACTCATTGGGCCTGCCACCAGAACTGTTGGGATTGTCATCTTTAACTCCGCAGGACTTGGATCAAGTACGGCAATGGTATAAGAGCATTGATCAGGATATATCGGATGCTCTGCAATATTTTAATAAGGATACGCTGCAGTACTTTCCTCCTGAAATTCAGAAAAAAGTGCAGGCTGCTTTACGCTTATTTTCGTTTGAACCTGATGAACAACATACAAAAATAACTTCAGGAATCGTCAATGCCTTGAAGAGAAAAGATAACGCTAAGATTGAAGCGGGAATACTGGAAGCGGGGAGAAGGAGACAGTTTTTAGGGTAAGATTTATTAAAGACTTTTAGAATTAACATTTTTCACGGACCCGTCGCCCAGCCTGGATTTCAGATGAAAGGGCACATAGGGCGACAACCTCCTAGTCTAATGATGAACTCATACTAATCCCATCTGGGAGAAAGAGAGTTAACTGAGGATCAGAAAGTTGTAGGCCGGGAGTTCAAATCTCCCCGGGTCCGCTGTCTTCCATAACCTTTATGAACTATCTAAACTACTCTACGACGTTTAAGGATTCAGTCCACATTCTCTACTTACGCTGCTTTCGCTTCTTCCGCGGATGATTCCTTGGTTTCTGAAGATTTCTCTTCTTCCTCTCCAAGCATATTCATATATTCCACAAGTTCATCAATACTTAACAATCCTTGTGCGAGTGCTTCCTTCAGCTTATCTTTGTTAATTTCTCTTCCACTTCCAAATAATTCCCGTAATATTTCATAAGCAATAATATATGCCTCTTTGTAACCAAGGTTAGCAATAAGGTTATTATACTCCAGTTTTATCCTTTCTTCATCCATTCCCAATGATGCCATCGCTTTAGAATACGTCTCAAAATCCCACTGCCCGGTTCCAACCATGTGGGAAGTATAGGCACGATATGCAAACTGATAGAGATAAAACTGGTGAATCTGCTGAAGTGAGCTGATCATCTTCCCAGGAGCGCCGGCTTCTTCCAAATGCTCAATAACTGCTTCACTAAGTAAAATAGCATAGCCTTCGTCCAATGAGACCGTAAAATCATAGCCATTATTAGTGGTTTGGGTATGTATTCCTCCATTTGACAATATGTCTACTAACCGATGGTAGAGGTGATGGCCAAATTCGTGAATAATGACATAAAATAATTCCATGGGGTTTTTTGTGGTCAAGCTTTGATTTATATACATCGTATTATGTTGATGAAGATACAGGGCAACACTCTTCTGAATGTATTCTACATTGAGGGAGTAGTACTCTTCTGGCATTTTTACAATCCCCATTCCCTTAGCCATTTTTTCTCCTGCAATAAGAAGTAGTTTTATGAATTCATCTATACTCATCCCTGAATCTTCCTTCTTTAACGCATCCATCGGGATAGAGGAGTAGTGCTGGTACCGTGCTACCAGAGAGGGTAAAGAAGCAACCTGCGAAGGGGGCAGATTAAACAAGTGTTTAATATAATCCCAGTACATCGAAGTTGAAATTTCTAAAAATTGTTCTTCTTTACTCCTTTTATCTGATTTTATTTTCTGCTCGAGCTTTTCTTCGGATGGGGAACGAGTAATAGGGGCACTAATATTATTTATTTTTTCCCACAGGAGAGCTTCTACTAGTCTAATATCGATGTTGGCTACCATTTTCTCCAAGTGTCTTCTTTCCTGAGCGTTAGGGAAAAAAGTGAGGAGAGTCTCTATGGAGATAGATTTCCTAGTGGTAATTAATCCTGGGAGTATTCCAAAATTCGAAGTGACTGCATGCTCTTTCTTTGTTCCATTTTCAACTTTCCCACTTTTTGGTATATTCTCTTTCTGAACATGATCAATACTTACTCCTATCTCTTCCGTAGCTCTCCATAAAGTAATAATACATTCTTTGATGGATTCGCGGTTATGAATTACCTCTGTCGCTCTAGGTGATATTACTATTTCTCGAACTAAGGCAAAAAGGGATGACATAGAAATCACCCCCTTAGAATTTAAGATGTAGAATTACTCTTCTTGATTCCTCATTAGGATATCGTTTGATTTCCATTGCTGAAGGGTGATATTCTTGCTGCAGCTTTTCCACCACTTCTCCAATGTTATGGAAAGCCATTTCAGGAGCTCTTCCCATTATTTCTAGTGTAGCTTTACTCTTATCAAGAAGGTATACACTAAATCCGTCCCTGGCTAGCGCTCTCATCTTGGCAAAAACAGCATGATCATATTGTTCTTGATTAGGTTGTTTCACATTCATGCCCCCCAAAGAGATTACCCAATCAAAATGATCAGCTTCAAAATCATGGTGAAGAAATTCATCGCAGATGAAAGTGGCAAGGGTATCTTCTCGATGCCTACGTCGGGCTGTGATGCAATATTCTGGCATTATTTCTACTCCGACATACTTTCTCCTAAAATTTCGCTCTTGCCTTAATACCGGAAGGATATCACCATGCCCAGATCCAATGTCAAGTATGCTGCCATGTTGTTCCCAATTCTGAAGCGGGGATCCGCTAACTACGCGGTATCCCATTTCCATTGCTACTCTATCCGTCCAACGAAGTGCTTGAAAAGATTCTCTACCATGCTGAAGCAATCCTGCTTCGTAAAAACGCCGGATCCGAGCTGGGTCTACTACACTCTCTCCTTTCGTCAAAATTGTAGCTGCTGAAGTCATAAGCTTACCTCTCGGAAATACTTCGCAGCACATAAATAGGGAATAAGCCCCCACCAGAACCAACGTTAATGGGAGCTTCATCACCTTGTTGTGAGGATCTCCCAAAGAGAGCGTATTTATACAGATTAATGTTATAAAATAAGCCATTCCCGTCGCGTGTAGGAAATCGTGGCACTGCTACTTTCTGCTGAATAACCCATTTTTCTCTCTGGGAAAGGTTCAATTCTGCAAATCTTTCTTGCACACTCGCAGGATTGATAACAACATGATGTCCTCCCCATGTTTCCGTCCTCTTCTTCAGGACATATCTGCCTTCAAGTGCTTGAATTGATCCAGAAACTTCAGCAGGAATAGCATTAGCAATATAGGTAGGAGGAACCGCTTCTGGAACTGCAGTGCAGGTAATACTTGAAAATCCCTTATCTGCTAAAACTCCTTGCCCTAAAGAGGGGAGTATGCACACTTTTCTGTTTGCGTACGCTTCAATGAGGCGGTAGTAATTATCCTGCTTTTGCGTGGGTGTATCCTTATCTTCCAGTGCTCTGGTTATGTCATCGGCACCAAACCTTCGGAAGACGACATCATAAGGTCTGCTGCTATTTTCATCTACTACCATTCCATCTTGGAATCCTTTGTAATCATCTATATATGCAAGTCTGGCATAGTAACCTATCTGAAGTAACTTCCTAATAAAAAAATGGTCTTCAGGAACATAAAGTCCACTCTGGCCGTCGTGTAAAAATAAAATTGACGGTTTTGCTGAAGAATCTTTCCCCCTAAACTGATTATATGCCCCCCAGATCGCATCTATGACATCTTTAAATGGATCAGGTGCTTCAAGAGTGAAAGTGATTCCATACTTTCTACTTAGCTCTCTTACGAATCCTCTCACGACCGGTGTACCCTTCCAGGCTTGGTTAACAACATGATTATATCCCATCCCAGCCGGACAATCTGCATTCTCTTCAACATGCTGCGGATTAGAAGGGGATCCTAACCAATCTCCCCTGGTAAAAAGCGTATTCAGTTCAGAGCGGTTGTATCCTGGATCTATTTTAAACAGATCAAGGATAGTTCTGCTAATCTCAAAAAAAGAGGGAGACTCATCTATTTTTTTTCTTACAACCCTACTAATTTCATTCCGTACTTTTCTAGACCGCTCCATCAGCTGATCGTATTCTACATTGAGAAGAAACGCAGGCATGGACGTGGGAAGCATTTTTGGGTCAGCATTTCTATTTTCTTTGTAAAAAAAGACTCCTTCCTCCTGGAGAGCATCTAAAGCACTTTTCCAGCTTATTGTAAACAAATCTGGATGTTTATTAATAAAATTTCCAAATTCTCCATTCAAATCAATATCTACGCTTTCCATTTTTATCTTATCTCCATCGTTACATTGAGATTGCAATGATTGCAGTACGCCGCTTTATTTGCAAATTCGAACACGATTGCTCCCTCATAGCAGTAGGGGCATCCTGCCGGCCGTTGCGTGCGTGGTGTGAACCCCATGTTCAAACGAAGATGGCAGTGTAATATATAGGTAGTGACAATAATAACAATAATTTATAAATAATGACAATATTCTGTCAAAAATGACATCAATTGCCCGTATAATCTGGAAAGAGATAGAAGAGGATGCCATCGTTCGGAGAGCATTAGAGAAAGACATAGTCAGTCTGAAGAACTTGGCAGTCTACTTAATCAAAAAACATAAACTAGACTCTACCCTCGATGCGGTTATCAGTGCCATCCGCAGATACAAAGAAGAAAGACCCTTAGAAGCAAAATTTGAAACTGCCCGCAAGGTTATTGCTAGATCTGAAGATATCCGAATTACCACCCATATTGTTGAAATAGCCTTCGAAAAGAAGAAAGAAGTTCAAGAAATATTACAAAAAGCATTTCATTTAATTGATTATGACAAGGGGGAGATTCTGCTAATTATGCAAGGAGAAAAGTCCATTAAATTAATCATCAATGATAAAAACAAAGAAAAAATGTTGGTTTTATTTCCCAAGAGATCAATTCGCCATATCGAGGAAAATCTGGCAGAAATAAATATCCAGCTTGCTGAGGAAGCGGTGAGGACTCCTGGGATCATAACAGTATTAGCAACAGAATTAATGGTACACGACATCAACATCGTGGAGTCGATGAGCTGTGTACCGGAAATGCTTTTTTTTGTCAAACAGAAGGATATTGTTAAAAGTTATGAGTTGCTCTTTAATCTGTGTGCTGATAGAAAAGCGTAGGCATTCAGGAGGGTATGCTCTTAGCATCGACGTGCTTTTCGTCTTACGCTGCCTGCTCATACTGTATTTCGGGTTGCTCTTTACAAACATACCCCTGTGAAGCCAATTTTTCGAGAGCAGAATCACGAAGTTGGTTCAGCAAAAGCAAATCGAATTATTTTGTTCGGAATTAGCGCAGTAAGCGGGATTGGCCTTTCCGGAAGCTGTTGCAGGACTTCAAAAATAATTCCGCTTAATAAACTTGTTGAGTTAACTATTTAAACTACCTTCCCTTTGGGAGAAGCCATGACTGAGATGCTTCACTATGCTATACAGGGCCCTAGAATCTTCCTCAGCAGTCTTAAAACTAAAATTGCACCAAAGAAATATGAAGGCAATGCCGATCAAATCTGCAAACAGATCGTCAAAGACTGCTGGAATGGGCATTATTTCCAGACTTCTACTCAGAACTTTCCCCAGTTCTGGACTCGGGATTTCGGATGGTGCACGCAATCATTATTAAAATTAGGGTACAAAGAGCAAGTTCATCACACCTTACGCTACGCTCTTAATCATTTCAAGAAGAAAGGTCACATTACTACCACCATCACTCCAGGAGGAACCCCCTTTGATTTTCCAACCTATGCAGTTGATTCCTTACCCTGGCTGATTCATAGCATTAAAGTATCCCATTTTCCCTATGATGCATTCAAATCTTTTCTCAATAAGGAGATAGCATTTTTCTTTACGCGAGTTATTAATCCCAATACTGGATTAGTAAAACCGGAAGAACATTTCTCGTCCATGAAAGACCTTTCGCTGAGAAAAAGCTCCTGCTATGACAATTGCATGGCGGGATTGCTTGCAGAAGATCTGAAAGGAATGAGATTAGATAATCCCTTTACCGAATTTAATTATCCCGAGTTAATCAAACGGCATTTCTGGAACGGACATTATTTCTATGATGATTTAAGCAAACAAGACTACGTGTCAGGAGATGCTAATGTGTTCCCTTTCCTTTTCGGATTGGTAAAGGATATTCGTATGCTCAGTTCAGCAGTTGCCGCTATTCGTCATGCGGGATTGGATGAACCACTCCCTCTGAAATACACTGCTTCACGGAAGGGAGTGCGATTTGTATGGCAGGAGCGATTCGCGCTATCAAACTATGAAAGCAATGCTGTCTGGACGCACATGGGTCCGTTGTACATTAAAATAGTTCAGCAGCTTGATTCACAATTAGCTGATGCTTATTTGCTGAAATATAAAGAATACATTGAGCAGTATCACGGATTTGTGGAAGTGTATACTTCTCAGGGAAAGCCGTATCGCAGTTGGTTTTACACTGCTGATAGGAGTATGCTGTGGGCAGCGAATTATTTGACCTTGTATTAGGTGTAACCTCTGACTCCTCTCTTTGGATATATATCTTACGGTATAACAATTATTTAAAACCGAGCTTTAACCCTACGCACTATGGAACCCGATATTTCTATCGTCATTCCCGCGTATAATGAAGAGAAATACATTCGGCAGACTCTTCATTCCATTAAAAACCAGACTTTCCAGAATTATGAGGTTATCGTTGTTGCCAACGGCTGCACTGATGGAACGGAAGAAATAGTCAAGAAGAGGGCTCATGAACGAATGCGATACCTCTCCCTGCCAAAAGCAAACGTGAGCGTGGCCAGAAATGCCGGCGCTCTGAACGCTAAGGGAAACCTTCTTCTATTCCTGGATGCGGATACTCAACTTGCTTCGGATAGTTTGCAGCGCATTAAGCAGCAATTTACGGATCAATATGCCGTTGCTACCACGAAAGTGCTTCCTGATTCCACGCAGTTACGATACCAACTGGCGATGAAATTTAAGAATTTTTATAATTCTACGAGAATGTACCAGGGCTGCAGTGGCGTCTTAATCTGCCGTAAGGACGCCTTCCAGAAAGTAAATGGATATCCCCCCGATATTGTAGTGAGGGAACATCGGAAACTAATCCTTGAATTGAAGAAGCACGGCAAATATGGATGCATTGATACCTATGCTACTACCTCAATGCGTCGTTTCCAGCAGTGGGGGTTAGGGAAATCTTTTTTCTTTTGGGTGAAGCAGTGGGCGAAGGATAAAACCGCAGGACTGCAGGGAAGCAAGTATGAAACGGTAAGGTAAACTTTATTAAATACCTGTGAACTCTCACTCTTATGATTATCACTATCTCTGGCACACCGGGAAGCGGCAAAAGCACGGTAGCTAAAATTTTAGTCCAAAAATTAAATGCGGAACGTATTTATGTTGGGGGCATCCGTCGAGAATTGGCACGTAAGAAAGGAATGACTTTAGAAGACTTAAATGAATACGCTAAAACCCATCCCGAAACAGATGTTGATGTAGACAAAGAAGCAGCAGCAAAAGCCCGAGAATTAGACCACGATGGAAAAATAATCATCGATGAAGGATATACCCAATATTATTTTGTTCCAGAATCGTTAAAAGTCTTCATTAAAGTAAACTGGGAAGAAGGTGCCAGAAGAATCTGGAAAGATCTACAACAAAAGGATACTAAGCAAGCAAGAAACGAGGGAAACGTAACTTCGTTTCAACAGATGAAGCAGCGGGTGTTGGCTAGATTGGAAGAAGATTCTGCCCGATTTCGAAAATATTATGGTGTTGACTATTTAGATGAATCACAATATGACCTCATTCTTGATTCTACTCACTTTACCGCAGTTCAGATAGCAGAGAAAGTAATCGAATTCATCAAAAAGAACGAAAAAACTTATAAAGAAATCCTAGAGAAAAGAGCAATATGACTGATACCATAAAATTTCATGATTTTGTAGAAGTTGATTACACTGGCAAACTAACCGATGGAACGATCTTTGATACTACTCAAGAAGCAGTTGCTAAGAAAAATAATCTTTTCTCAGAAAAAACAAAATACGGTTCTCTCATTGTCTGTGTGGGAGAGAAACAACTTCTTCCAGGATTGGATGATGAATTGGTGGGAAAAGAAGTGGGAAAAGAATACACTCTCACTCTTGCTCCTGAAAACGCCTTTGGAAAGAGAGATATCAAACGATTGAAAGTTATTCCTGCTAATACCTTCCGTGAGCATAAACTTGATCCGCATCCTGGGCTGCAAATTGATGTTGATGGTGAAATGGGGACCGTTACCAGCGTCTCTGGTGGAAGAGTTATTGTTAACTTCAATCATCCTTTAGCTGGAAAAGAAGTGGTGTATACTATCAAAGTAAATAGGGTTGTTACTGATGCCCAAGAGCAGATTAAAGCATTTCTGAACGCGACGTTGCGCATTCCCGAATCGCAGGTAAAAGTAGAAATAAAAGAAGAAAAAGCAACCGTGGAATTACCGGTAATGCTGCCCCCTCCACTGGTTGATGCTTTAACCAAGAAGCTGGTGGAAGTGACGGGATTGAAGGATATGGCTTTTAGCGCTGCTGAAAAAGAGAAGAAAGGGTAAACTTCTAGGCTATGACTGCACCGTACCTTTCCAGTGCAACAATATTTATAAAGTAGTTGCCCTTCTGATTTTTCATAAAAAAAGAAGAGAGCGTGTTGTTCATGGGATCATATGCAGAGGAGAATAATCGAACTGGCTTCACCAGTCAAAATTCCCGTCCCTATGGTCAACCAGTTATTCAAGCGCAAGAGATTTCTCACAAAGAAGCAAATCGCGACATTGACCAGGAATTAGAACGGCTTATCGCTAACCAGAAGACGAGAATTAAAGTCATTGGCGCAGGTGGTGGCGGGAATAACACTATTAATCGCATTTCTGAAGTAGGCATTAAAGGAATCGAAACCGTGGCCGTGAATACTGACGCTCAAGATTTATTATACACCTCTGCAGATAAGAAAGTTCTCATAGGGAAAGAACTTACTCATGGGTTGGGGGCGGGTGCTAATCCTAAAGTAGGGGAAGAATCTGCTAAAGAGAGCGAGCACGAACTCAAGAGAGTCTTGGAAGGAGCAGACATGGTTTTCCTTACTTGTGGCTTAGGTGGAGGAACGGGAACGGGAAGTTTGCCATACATTGCCCATCTGGCGAGTAAAATGGGCTTGCTGAGTGTGGGAATTGTAACCATGCCTTTCACCATGGAAGGATCCCACCGCTTTGAAAACGCAATGATAGGACTCGAAAAATTAGAACAAAGCGTAAACACGTTAATTGTCATTCCCAATGAAAAATTATTGGAAATTGCTCCTCATTTGCCCTTGCAAACTGCATTTAAAGTTGCGGATGAAATTTTAACCAACGCCGTGAAAGGAATTGCGGAATTAGTTACCAAAACCGGGTTAGTGAATCTTGATTTTGCTGACGTTAAAACGATTATGAGCGAAGGGGGAGTTGCGTTAATCGGCATGGGTGAATCTGATTCTGAGAATAGAGCAGAAGAATCCGTGCATAAAGCCTTAGAAAATCCCCTCATTGACGTTGACATCTCTAATGCCACCGGCGCTTTAATTAATATTTCTGGCGGAGAAAGTTTAACTCTGGACGAATCCCGAAGGATCGTGGAGACGGTTGCTGAACGCCTTGATCCGAAAGCAAAGATTATTTGGGGCGCGCAGATCTATAAAGACTTGGAAAGAACTATCCGCACGATGCTGATCATCACTGGAGTGAAATCAGAGCAGATTTTTGGAGGAGATAATAAACTCTATCGGACTCGCAGAAAAGTGATGGAAAACGAATTAGGGATAGAATTCATGAACTAGACCCTCACTTATTTCTAACAGTAAACTTTATAAAGCAACCTTCTGTTTTTCGGGGAATGGAGGAAGATCAGCAAGTTATTGATGCTCAACCGAATAAAGTCAAAAGGTTTATAAAAGAAACAATAAGAGTCATCCGCGTTACCAAGAAGCCAAGCAAAGATGAATACATCGGCATTGTTAAAATCACCAGCTTGGGCACAGCCGTGATCGGTGCTCTTGGATTTATCATATTCCTGCTGAAAGAATTATTACTGTAATATGGCATCTAAAATATTTGGGGTTAGAACCGCAGCTAATAGGGAAGATCAAGTTGTTGACTACTTAATTTCCAAACTGGTAAAAGGCACTACCTTTCAATTCTATTCCGTCATTCGTCCACATGGGATGAGGGGCTATATCTTTGTAGAAGTTGGTTCAAAAGAAGATGCCGAGGGTGTATTGCAGGGCGTCCCCTATGCTCGGGGCATTTTACCTCAGGAAATTCCCTATCCCGAGATAGAACACATGTTGGAACAAGTGAAAGTAGAAATGAATATTCGCAAGGGAGACATTGTTGAAATTATATCCGGTCCATTCAAACGGGAGAATGCGAAAGTTATTAGGATTAATAAACCCAAAGAAGAAATTGTGGTGGAATTATTAGAAGCTGCCGTTCCCATTCCGATTACGGTTAAAATGGATGCAGTGAAAGTTATCAGGCGGGAAGGGTCTGAGGAAGAATAGCAATAACATTTAAATAATCATTATTTCTTGTACTTTTCATACGGCTGTGGTCTAGTGGTACTTTGCGCAAGCAAAACGTTTACGCAAAGCGCAAAATGATCTGAGCTTCCCAAGCTTATGGTCCGGGTTCGATTGCAAGCTACCACCAGATGATGGATATTTTCGGTACCTATGTCGAAAGTCCCGGCAGCCGTATTTTATTACTACATAAAAAAAGAGGAAAATTAATGAGCATTTGGGGTATGATTTGGTCGGGAATTACGTTTCTCTTTAGCTTGTTTGTTACCTGGTTAGGTATTTTTGCCTCTCCTTTCCAAAAACCAGCCATGTTTTGGATTTTAATTCCTATTTACCTTAACTGGATCTTTACTGATTTTTTTCAAGAACGAAAAGGCACTTCATTAGGAAATGCCATCACCAACGGAGCAGTAGTATTATGGGTAAGTATTGATTGGACGAGAACTCTTATCGGATCTTTGCATACCTTTAGTTGGGAAATTATCATTAAGTTCCTGCTTATCCTGTTAGCTTTTATGTACGGCCTGATGATTACGATTGAAGGTATTCGTGGGAGGGATTTTGTGGTTCGTTTTGGCCGCTGCAGGGAGACGTCCTACATCATGCTCATGTTTACACCGGCGATTTATGGGGTCTTGCACGTTACCTGGCAAAACATGCTGGCCATCGTACTCTTTTTCCCTTTGTTTTATTACATCATGGAATGGATTGATGTAAAACTTCTTCCTCAGTTTGGCATTGCTAAACTGGAAGAGGAGGAGCAGAAACTGGAGCAAGAAAAGATTTCAAGATAAGGGTAACACTCTGCTGGGATAAATCCGCCAATACCTTTTTAAACCCTCATTTCTTTCTTCTCTCAGAACAAAAGAGGTGATTATGATGGGACATTGTATGTGTAATCGGTGCCATGGGGTGTATAAAATAGTATTTGGAGCATTATTATTGTTGAATGCTTTTGTATGGCCTCGTTGGTTAGACGTTGATGGATGGGTTTCTTGGGTAGCAGTGTTGATGGTATTAGGTGGAGTACTGAAGTTAGTTGTGCCTAACAAATGTCCTAACTGTGCAGCACTGTGCGGTTCGGGAATGATGAAACCAGCAGGAAAAGGAAAGAAATAAATTCTTATAATCTTTTTTTTATTTTTGTTCAAAACGAATAAAAATTCTCTCATATTACTATTTACCTAAAATCTTATAAACATCCTATCAAATAAGTGTTTTTACGCCAGCGTCGCTTAATCCGGTATAGCGGCGGTCTCGAATGCGAATAATACTACAAGATAACCGCTCCCTCTGGGATTCCCAGTTCAAATGCACTATCTGCTGAAAGTCTGGGCGCTGGCGCTTTTCTTTAAAACTAATACAAAAAATAAACGGTGGTTATCTTTTCAGATAACACTCCCACTCGCCATCATCCCTTGTCCAGAATTATTCCTCTCGGAGCCAGATGATTCTTCTCTTGCCTCTCCACTCTGGTCTTCTTCATCTACTTCTTCGGATTCCGGCTCTTCCACATCCTCTTCTGGCAACTCTTCTTCAGTATCCCCCTCTGCTTCATCATCTGATTCTTCAAATTCAAGTTCTAAATTTGCTTCCACTTCTTCCTTGCTGAGGTATAAGCGTACCGCTAAATCAGAAACTAATTGATCTTCAGAAGTATACCTCATTGTAAAACTATCCTTCAGATAGCCATTCCTGATTACTTTTACTTCCGCAACACTTCCTCGCACTTCCACTTCTATCTCCGGAGGTTCTTCCCGTTCTCGAGCAGCGCTGTTCCCATAATAGTTATTGGTATAGGTTACTCCTTGGGCATCTTTGTAATCCACCCTGAACTCAGTAGTACTCGTTTCTAACCGTAGAATACTATACCCTCTTCGTGCAGCCTCTTCCCGAAAATCATCCAACACTTCTTCTTGCCTTTCGGGGGTATTTGCAGCAAACCATTGCTGGCTAAAAGAGCTTACCCAGTCTACCGATGCAGGAGGAACAGGGGAACTACCTTCATACTTATATTCGTACTTGTATTTTTGTTCCTTATTTCGTCGATCCATCTCTTGAGAAAGTTCCATTTTAATTTTTGCTTTTTCTTCCTCACTGGTTGCTTTTAACCATCTTTCATAATAGGGCCGCTGCCAGTCTTCCATCCCTGCAGGGAGTGCAGAGGTCGAAGCACTTGTTGGAGGCAAGGGCTGTGTTACTCTTCCCTGAGCTTGATTGTAAAATTCTTCAAAACATCGCACTTTTTCCGCTAGTTCTGGTATTGCGTGACAATCCCGCCCAAACTCAGTTATGCGAGCAGGAGGCCCCGCAGGAACAATGTATGCTCCTTCAGCGGTTCTTTGGAAGTTTTCATCCATGTATCTTCTGCATTCTTCTACTGTGGTGAGGCCCTTATCTTTGCATGGCCCTGGCCCAAATTCAACTTGCTCCGGGGTATATCTTCCTCGTCGCATCATCTCCGCTTTTTCTTTACAAAACTCTTCCGACTCACGCTTGATGCATTCCTGCATGAACTCTTCTTCTTTAAATTCAAACCCTTCAGAAGAGCTAAACTCTTTATATTTTTCTTTCATGTATTTTGCGCATTCCAAGGGAGAAGTTACTCCTGCTTCCTGACAGGGGGCTGGGAAGGTACTCGGGGGAACTTGAATCTCTCCATATCGCTGTTCACTCGCTTTATCGTATTTTTTCATCAGAGAAGCCACCACTGGATGTAAATAATCGGGGAGATATTCGAACATATCAATTGGGCCTTGCTCCATCATCGCTTTACATGCGTCTTCGTCTCCGGAATCACACCCTCGTTTTAAATCACGCTGGGTAGCACAGAGCTCTTCAAACTTTTTCACGCCCATCCCTTCGCAATCGCACTTCACGCCTTGGGATTCCGCGCATTCCGTCAGCTTTTCCGCAAATAGTTTAGCGTGTTTTTTTTGTTCTTCAGTTAATTCTTTATCATATTTTTGAAGCCATTGCGGAGAATCGCCATCAATTTTACAGGTTTCTGCATACTGTTTAGGATCAAGCTTAGCGAGCGTTTCACAGAGCTTCTTGATTTGGGTGGATACTTCTGCCGCTAATGCTATCCGTTCTTCCTGGGCTAATTGTTCTGCGACTTTCTCTGCCAGCTGAGGCAATTCTTCCCGCGCTTCCTCCAGAACTTCTTCCGCTGTTTCTGTACTCTTTTTCACTTCTTCTTCCATTTGAGGGGTTACTTCTTTTTCGAGGACTTTACTGTATTCTTTGGCTTTTTCCAAAGCTTTTTCTGCTGCCTCTGCATCATTTTTTTTAGCCATCGCTTCCAATTCTGCTAATTTCTCTTCTTTGTATTTTAGGGCTTTCTCTGGATCATTTCCAACCTGCTCAAAGAATTCATCGAGAAAATAGAATGGGCTGTCGGGGGTAATGCCAGGATCAGCGGTAGAGAACGTAGGAGGAACAACTTCTTCTGCTGCTGCTAGGGAAAGCAGCATAGAAAAAACGACCAACAATACGGTTATTTTTGGTAGAATAGCCATAATCACACCTCTGTATTCACTATTTATCGTTATGAGCAATATGTTCTATTTATTTAAACTTTGCCTTTCCATTATCCCTTCATGTTTCCCCGGATGTATCCGCTGCTTAACTTTATCTTTTAATTCTCGGGTGCGATGATATACCCTTTTGGTTCCTTCTTTCAACTGCTGGTGGTAGAAACGGTAGGAAAAATACCTCTTTAATGCTTGGTATGTCTCTCTTCCCGCCCACCATGCTCCCATGATAAGCATCGGCCAGGAGAGGAGATAGATAATTAACGAAATCCAGCGGATGTCAGGATCATTAAAGTAGAGCAGGAAGAAGACTTTGGTAATATTGCCAATGATGAGGCTAAGTATTATCAGTGCTATTCCCACATAAAATCGGAAAGAAAAGCGATACTGCTGCATACTACTCTAAAAGCGTCAGTTCTAGATAAATCTTTCTACAACAAGTCATATACGCTTACTTTCCCTGCTTCTACCTGATCACTCTTGCTGCAATAGGGGCAGACAGGATTTTTAGAACTGAATTTATACCTGCATCGCTCACAATAGAATTCTCGCTGGGGAGTATCAGCAGCTTTCTTTGCAGCCTGATGATGCTTCTTGAAACAAGGGAAGCATTCATACCTCGGTTGAGCGGTTACCGATTCCACTTGCCTTGCTTCCAGCTTATCTACTTCCTGATTGCAGCGGAAACAATGCACTTTTAGTTTTAGTACAGGCATATCTTGCTGAAAGGGGCACTAGTATAAAAATCTGTGTTACCCCTATATTGAAAGAAATGAGAAGCGGATGGGATTATAGCTCACGCAGACAATCTTCTTCATCGGGAATCATAAGGAGGGGGGCATACGCTTCCAGGATCATCGCTAAATCCTGATCAAATTGAACTGGATTCCCATGGGTAAGTTTATCCTGAGTAAGATCGTATATTCCTACTAAATTCTGTCTGGTCAAATTTCTCTCTCCTTCAAGAGGATGGAAGAGGGATAATTGGCTTAAAGTTGTTCCTGCGGAAGCTCTGCTTCGTGCTCCTATGACATATTTCCCTTCCGGCAGCGTTAACCGAGCTACGCAGAACTCATAGCCCTGATCTGAACGGCAGGCATATTGTGCTTGAGGGTGGGGGAAGCGTGTTAGAACAATGTTTGCAAGGATTTCTGCACTTAAGGCCCGTTCTTCTTCTGTAAAAGTAAGGGGGGTATTATCGTAAGGAGTTGGCTCTGATTGTGGCCTGGAAGCATAGACTGGCGCTACCGCAAGTGCTGAACCCAGCGCAATTCCTGAAACGAGTTTTCCGATATCCATCTTTTGGAGAATACTTTACTAGTATATGAAGCTGTTTCTTAAGAGATATAAGCTGTTTACTTTATTGATCTAAGCCGATAGAATATAATCCACTTTTTTCCCTTGGTGAGCAAGTATCATTTAAAGTTTACACTCGGCTTCATGTATTACTCTGAGTGCTTTAGAAGTTAAAGGAGGTACTCTCTTTAGAGCATCCTGATATTCCTGAACGTGTCTAATTCGCGGATATTGCCGTTCTATCTCTGCGGTTATTCTGTAAAAATCCCGCTCTGCTTGATAAACTGCTTGTGTTAAGTCTTTCCTTCTCTCATCAAAATTAATTGGTTCGCTTGTTGGAAGTGATTCCGGCTTAATTCTTAGGGTAGGAGCTCTTCTCATTAAAATATCTCGGGTTATATTTACCATTCTACTCGTTTGTGCTGCAAGGCAGGTTTCACTGAGATCTATATCCAGGTGGGATAATATTAGAGCATAACTCTCAACAGAATTCGCAAATCGAGAAACCATTGCGGCATCTTGCATACAAGCAGCAGCTTCCTGCATAAACTTAGGATCATCTTTAAGGACTGCTTCTTGATAGAGTGATGTACATTCACGTACGAGATCATGCAAAGGAACATGTTGTTCACTTACCCCGGCGGGGTTGTTTGCAAGTGCTAATACTATGGGAAGATATATCATTTGATTCCTAAAGTGGACGCACTATTTAAATGTTTCTTTTATCACTCCCTTACAGTAATTACTTCCCCCCCCAGAAGATTTTATATATCCTCATTCTATTCTTCCCTTTTATGAACGCCAGCCTCCGACAATCCATCTTAGCTACCATCAAGCCAACTCTCCCAGAACAACGGCTAAATAAAGAAAGTACTACTGCCTTCCTCAAATCTTTAAACTCTAAACTCAAAGATGCTCACGCCATTCTTGGGGGAAGCGGCGCGAAAGATACGTGGCTAGCGGGAAATCATGATGTGGATGTGTTTGTCTTATTTGATTACCAGAAATATTCTTCTCGCTCGTTGGAATTATCAGATCTCCTTGAAAAAGCCTTGAAGAAAACCTTCCCCAAAATTGGCATCTCCCGCATCCATGGCAGCCGGGACTATTTTCAACTCAAATACAAAAGCCTTAATGTAGAGGTAATCCCTATCCTCAAAATTAGCAAAGCTCAGCAAGCGAAGAATATAACTGATGTATCACCTTTGCATTCAATCTGGGTTAATAAGCACACTAAGAAACTCAAAGACGATATTAGAATCACCAAGCAATTCCTGAAAGCACATAGTATGTATGGTGCGGAATCGCATATCATGGGCTTTAGCGGCTATGTGGTTGAAATTCTCATTGCCTATTACGGCTCATTCGAAAAATTACTCCGCGTCAGCCAAAAGTGGAAGGTAAAAGATGTTATTGATGCTGGAAAACAGTACCCTAAAAAGGATGCCTTATTCCACTTAAATCAATCCAAAACTCAATCCCCGCTGATTGTGATTGATCCTGTTGATAAACAGAGAAATGCGGCGGCTGCTCTTTCCTTGGAAAAATTCCTGCTTTTTCAAAAAGTTGCCCGGAATTATCTTCAAAAACCAAGTTTGGATTTTTTTGTGAAGAAAGAGGTGAGCTTCGCCTCATTACATCAGGAAGTTCAAAAAGCGAAACATAACTTGGTTTTCTTGACCATTACTCCTCTTCGAGGGAAAGAAGATGTAGTGGGAACAAAATTGGTGAAAGCATATAATCTCCTGCAAGAGAAACTTACCCCCTTTACCGTTTTAAAGTCAGGCTGGGAGTGGAGCGGAGAAGGACAGGCACTATTCTATTTTATCCTTGGCAAAAGGGAATTGCCGCATCTGGAAATACGGGAAGGGCCACCATTGAAGCTTACCGAATTCGTGGAAGACTTTAAACGGAAAAATAGAGATACGTTTGTGAAGGAAGGCAGGATCTACGCCCGCATTGCTCGGGAACATCCCCTGCTTAAAGATTATATCCGGGATCTTCTTCTTATGGAATATTTCACGGAAAGAGTGTCGAAAGTGCAGTCGGTGCAAATTACGTAATCTATCTTTTTCTTCTTTTCTGTTGCAGATTCTTTTTTCTTCGCTGGGTTATTGTTGTAAAAAATCTTGATTTCGTAATAACACGGAGAGATCTGGTCACGATACGTATCCCTTTGGCAAATTTCTCACTCTCGGCTAAAACCTGAATTCCTTTTCGTGCTTCCAGCGCTTCATGGGCAATTGCTTGGCCTACCGCCAGCCTTTCTGCCGCTACTGCTATCTCATACACCCTTTCTACAACAGTAAAAAGGAGGCCGAAGGGGAATACCGCCAGCATGTCTAACCAGTAATTCTTAAAAAAGAAACGAGTGTTCCGGGAATGGATTGCTAAGAAAATCAGGTCAATGACAAAAATGGCAATAACTAGTCCATCCAGGATATGAACGGCTCGCTGAAGGGTAGGATTTTCAGAATGGATAAATAGCTCGAAGATAATTATTCCTAACAATATAAAGATCGCGAAGGGTATTAATTTGCTGTTAATCTCTTCTACTTTTTCCCAAAATGGATGCATAGGGGAAGGTTCTCTTTTTTGTTTTTAAATTTTTGTTTTTGGTTTTGTCTAACCTATTTATTGCAGCATACAAAAACTATAAATACTTGTTCCCTCTTACCGCAAAGATATGAGCAACGTAAAAGCGGTGTGTCGAAGCTGCGGGGGAGCTGCTCCTGCAGATCAATTTAAATTGCATCATGGGTTAGGGCAGATGGTATGCCCCGCTTGTTATACCGGCAAAACTCAGAAGGCAGCAGAAAAACAAAAAGCGGTTGAGCAGGCGAAGAAAGAAGAGCCGCCCCGCCCCCCTGGCTGGGATGCGGAAGATGCGTATTTAGAAAAGATGACGGAGTTGCGGAGACGGGAAACGCAGGCTCAGTTTAGTAAGGTTCCCGGTAGTGATTTTGTGAAATGCACCTGCAATCATTGCAAATATCAGTTTCGATATAATCCTGCCACTCGAGTTCCTCGGACTTGCCCTTATTGTGATATGGAAGTGCCAAAGGTTAAGTCTTATATGCTGTAAGCTTTTTATTAACTTCTTCTTCCGTCCATCCTGTATATTTTTTCTAAGGAACAGTTTTCTACCTCCCTCAGTTTGTTACTACAGATTAGTACTAAAATTAACAACATTTATAAATCCGGACTCTTTTGAGGGCATAAAATGGTTGGTGAAGACATAGTACTTCAGCGAAGGGAACTTTTATTTCCCGAGAATGTTTTTGGTAGATTAGTCTATGAAAATCCGGAAACAGCACGAATTGATTTACTTACCTATTTTTGTCCGATTCCGGCTACAGAAATAAGAGAAATTCTCCAGCGGCAAGATCAGGTAACTGAGAGAGATTACACTCGGTTTAAATTAGCAAAGAGAAGTCTTATGAAAGAAGTCTATCAATCAGTAGCTTCTCTTTTCTTTGCGATTATTAACACTGATGGTGTGCGGAATTTACGACGCTCAAAAGCAACGTTAGAACAATTATTGGGTGAAGATCATCCAGATATTATTAGGGAAGTATCCGAGATTGTTGCTGAAGCGGATACTACTATTGATTTTCTCGCCCAATATCCCGTTGATGGGCAGGCTTCTCGAAGGATCTCTGATCTGTGTGGGCGTTATGATACCATCATTCGTGAGCAAGTGCAACCAATTCTTCTAACTACAGGAAAGAGCAGGGAAACAATTCATCTTTATACGAAGTATGGAGCAAATCATCATCATGTTGAATATACCACTTTCGATGATCTTCTTCGGTACGTTGGAGCTGGAGGGTATGGAAGGACTCATCAACAAGGAGGCATGGATCCTCAACAGGAAGAATCGTGGGATAGATTTCACTTGCGCATTAGAACAAATAGTGGCGTATTATTTAACTTAAAAGCAACGCCAAATAGTTTTAGTGTGGTCGATCCTTTTTATAACTTCGATAGAAATTCAAAATTAAAATATGCTCTCCAACCTATTGAGTTAGACGTCTCCTCTGCTGTGCCGGTAGTGTATGCGTCCCTTCTTGAAGAAATGCAAGCAAGACTCAGAACGAAATTTGAATTTAAAGAAGTAACAGTTGGAAATAGAAAGATATTGATTTATTGCCCTGATCGGAAATTAATTGCCGATGCATAAATTAAAGATGCCCTCGCGGAGACTTTCGAGGCTCTTCCGTGGTTAAGCGTGGGGCTGAGTTGCCAAAAGCAACGAATGCCGCACCTCGCTCCCAGTTCGCGAAAGAACTGTTCGAACTCCGGTTCCAAGCTCATTGCCAATATTTTAAAGTTATTGACCGCAAGCTCGTGTCCTTTCTGGTAGTAATATCCAGGCTAGACTACGAGGGCACAAAATAAAGATAAGGGGATCACTTTAAAAAGGTTCACTCCAGAAAGCTTATATATTAGTTCATCTCTTGAACTAATTAGTTCACTATGAGTACTGATACTATCTCCTATATCCTGGAGTCAAGGAACCGCAAAAAAATAGTGCAAACGATATTCGAATATCCCCGCCGGCAGTGGTCCTGTTCAGCATTAGAAGATATTACCCATTTTTCACATGCAACTGTCTATCGAACTTTAGCTGGTCTACGTAAACTTGGCTTACTTAAAAGTCTTCGAGTAAATAAAAAAGATATCGTATATCAACTGGTCATAGACTCTCTGCTCATTCCTGAAATCAAAAAAATACTAATGCTTGAGGCAAATACTGCACGAAGAATAGCCACTATCTTTGCTCGTAAAATAAAAATGGGCCCTGTTAGATCTATATTATTATATGGTTCTGTTGTTCGAAATGAGGCCACAGCGATAAGTGATATTGATATCCTCATTATTGTTGCTTCACATGATCCCATTTGGGAAAATAAAATACAACAAATAGCAACAGAATTATCCTCTCGCTATAATAGGATTATCTCCCCCCTCATAATGGATGAAAGAGAAATAACCCTAGAAAAAAATTCGCAATTCTTGCTCTCTGTAAAAAAAGAACATGAGATACTCCATGGAAAAGAACCATTTTGAACAGGCAAAGATTTGGTTGGATGCGGCAATTTTGACGGGGGATTTAACAAAGTACGAGTCCAATAAATATGCAGTAGGGACTGCTATGCTCGTTCATGCTATCATTAAGGCAAATGATGCATTAGCATTTAAATTCTTTGGCAGAACTGCCCGTAAGCATGATGAAGCAAGACAGCTTTTTCATGATTTAATCAAGCAAAATGTACTCAAATCAGAATACTCTTCCTATGCCCAAATTATTCAAGATGCTATCTCCAATAAAGCCAAAGCAGAATATCGGGGAGCATATTTTAGTAAAAATGATTTTGAAGAGATGAAACGTAAGACTGAAAAGTTCATTAAAATGGCGGGAGGATTCTTTCTCTAAGCTCTTTTTATCTCCCCGCCGCCTGCGGGCAAGAACGTAATGATGTCATCCAATTCTCCACTTCCTAGCTTGTATTTTATCTTTTTTGCGATATCGCTCTTCTTTTCTTCTCCAGGAACAACAATAATCACTTTCTCTGCTGTTTTGTGGATCGCCTGCGCAGGACCGCCAATAATCCTTCCTTCCTTAATGCCTATTCCACATTCTAAAGAAGGATGGTAATATTCTTTCTTCCCATACACCATGAAACTGCCTTTCTGCATGAATTCTCCAGACTTTGCTTCTTTGGTTACCTGTTCTGGATTGACGGAAAAAACATCCGCAATAGTATGCCCCTGCTTCCAGGCCCGGGAATAAATCGCGACGGCTTGTGCTGCTTCCTGTTTGGTGGCTATCCCTGCCTGTTGTCCATTCTTAACTACAAAGAAAGGTGAACCCGGTGCATCCGTATGGAAAACTAGATCTCCTTTCTCCAGATGCTTTTTAATGATGATTTCATTGGTAGTAGCATCTTTTCCACCGATGCACAGAAACTCTTCCGAGGAAATAAACCAATGGAATTTCTCATACCATTCTTTTTTCCGTTGCTGTTGTTTTGCTTCTTGTTTCTTTCTCTCCTCTTCCCAGAATTGAGCTTCATCTTGCTGTAATTTGGCTAGTTTTCGTTTACTTTCTTCTAAAGCCTTCTTTGCCCCTTCCTTTTTTTTCTTTGCTTTTTTGGCTAGATCAAAATAAACGCCAGCATTTTCTTCCACAGATTTATTGAGGTCAATTTCAATTTCTACCATGAGAGAAGGATTCTGGGTAGGTATTAAAAGGTTTAGGTGTTGATCCCCGCTAATCTCTAGAATGCCGCTCTCCTTTAAATGAATTGGGGGAATATACCCCTTAGCAGTGATAACTTTATAAAGTACACCCCTTTTTCTGCCCTCATGAGAGAATTAACCGTAATCCCTTTGGTTCATATGCCATTTGGGCTATGGAAACCAGAACGGTTAGAACGATGTTTCGGAAAGAGTCCAGATCCAGAAACAGTGAGGCGAATCGTTGAAGGGGATAGGAGCTATTGGGATGAAGTAGATCGATATCTAGATTCCACTCGTTTTGATAAGGTATACCAAGAAGCATCAGAAGTTGAAAGGTCTGTAGAGGAATTCTTAGAGGGGTTTGGACGCTACAAAGGAAGAGATAGGAATGTTGATGCTTTTTTTAGATTATTAGATAAAGGAGTAGAATTTGTGAGAACTGAATCTACTTATGCTCGTAATGAATCTACCAGAAGAAGGATATATGAAGAACCAGACGAATTGGAACCAATTGATTCTTTTATTGCACAAAATATACATGACACCCTTCCAGATGGACAAAGAGGCGTCTTATTCTTGGGAGTCGATCATAATGTTGATAACATTTTGAAGGAGAGATATTCCCAAATTGAAGTTGAAAGATTTCATCGAGACCCATCGTACCTCCTCGGTTTACTTAACTCAATAACTGTGAGAAGGTAGAATCAACAAAGAGAAGCATTTTGGTATTAGGGCTTGAATTATTAGAAAAGATCTATTCTTTGAGTGGTGAGTGTCCATAAAATAACTACTCTTTAATGGTGTTAATATCGCAAATTTTATAAATAAATGTTCTTTTTGGCACGTTTCATGAGAATTTTAGTAGGAAGAGCAAAGAGAAGTGCTTCTAGTCGTAGTCCGACAGCGGCCGCGCCGGGGGGGGGTTGATCGCAGCCCCCCTCAGCCTCCCTCTTGGGGGC
>CAYJXA010000003.1:38205-77426 GCA_964373955.1 uncultured Methanosarcinales archaeon | reverse complement strand
AATTTTCGGAGATCTTCTTCAGTCATCGAGGCTCTCTTGCAGCGTTTTGATGGCCGTGCTCTTATCCTCAGTAATGATTTGATTTAAAATATCAATCTCCCGGGGAGTATCATTCAGAGCTGCATCTAATTCGGTATACGCATTATTTTGTCCACAATCAAGCATACGTAAAATGCCGACAGTGATTCTCTCGTCTGGCGTGAGCAAGGATTTCCCAACCCAATAGGCATCGTATCCCACTTGAGCCGCTCCATCAAAAGTTACCGGCCTATTCCCAATCGCTTTAAACCAATGTCCAAAATCCCACCAAGAATTGATAACTGCATTTTTATCTGCTTCGACGTCAATCCTCTTAAGGGTGTTATACCACTGATCGTTCATGCTGGGAACGGATTGATACGCTTGCTGGTAGCCTGCCTTAGTTGGTTCTATTAACAGAAGAGAGAGGAGTAAAAAAATGATAAGCATGGCAACTTTCTTATTGAGTTTTATGGAGTCAGCTATCCATATCGAAGCGTAATGCCAAGCAATGCCTAAACAAATCCCCGTCGCAATCGCTAATACGGGAACTGCCTGGAGAATAAACCTAACCCCCTTCGTCGTAGCGAAAAGAGAAGCAGCCAGCCACATGCCTAATAAGAGGAAAAAGACCACATCCCTTTCTTCCTGATCTTCCTTCTTCAATAAAGTTAAGAGGATTCCTGCAATTGCAATCGCAAACAAAAACTTTCCTCCCACTTGATCAATAACCGCAGATAAAGGAGGAACATTCAATTCTGCAATCGTGGTTCGAATATTGGGCCAGAGGGAGTAGAATGCAACTGCTTTAAGACGGATAAAGCCTATTGGCCCCAGGAAGCCGCCAAGGAAATCGCGGAATGAACCGAAGAGGGTAGTGACAATACCGGAAGTAACGACATATATTCCAAGAAGCACCGCATGATTGCGAACGAAATGAGAACTGACCGCTTTCTTGATATCTTTATAATTCTTGAGCAAAAGATAGAGCAGCGATAACAGCATCGTCGCGATCAGGAATATAAAAATGTACCACCATCCCCCTATCCAAGCAAAACTAAATACTCCTGTAGAAATCCCCGCCAAGAGCACATAAATAATAGCTTTCTTTTGCTCTTTTGCATAATACGCTTCCATGAAAAGCCAAGTTATCAACAAAGGAAAGAAAACAGTATAAACATCCGTATCAGAACTCTCTCCCGTTGTTCTGGAAACAAAAAAAGCAGCAACCGCTACCAGAAAGGCAACAAAAAATCCACCCACATTATTTCCTGACATCCTCCGCCCAATGAAAAAAGCAGGAATGACCGCTAACCCTGAAAAAATCACTCCCACAAAGAAAAACGTAAACATCAAAGGATAGTCACCAAATAAATTCATCACTCGATGGATGAACGCGCCGGCATACGCATGAAAGTCTTTCCCAGCGTACCTGCCTTCGGGATATAGAAAATACTCATCCCAGGGCTGCCCATCCTTAAGCGTCGTGCCTTGATGACCATTTGCTAATACATTCCCTACCATTCTATAATAATGGTAAGGGTCCAACCCCAGCAAGTAGAGTGTGCCTTGATCATCTTGAAATTCAAGACGATATTGTTCCGCTAATTGAGCTATTTGGCCATTGATTAATTCTTTGTTTTGAGTCAATTGTGATTGAAATTCTTTTTCAATAATAACTTCCCTATTCTGTGGAGGAAGGTTGGGATATTGTTGATTTATCTGCTGTTCAATCTGTCCCCGGTAGAAATTATGCACGGTATTAGTGGCCCAATCCTCTGCAACAGGCATCCGCAACGGCATGGTTCGAAGATAAACGGAGACAGTAAGGGCAAGCAAAATACAAAAAAGCGGGATTAACCAGCGGGCATTACTTTTCCAGAATGCTTTCACGCTTGAAAGATCAAAAGAGAAGTCTTCTTCCTGTTTGGTATGTTCCTGTTTTTCAGACTTTGAAGAAGAGGTAAGCCCTTTAAAGAAAGCTTTGGTTTTATGCTTCAACGCAGTGAAGTCTATATTGAGAGCATCCTCGTCCTGTTTCTTTTCTTCAGAATGAACTGATTCTTTTTTCTCGTGTTCCGTCACTACCAAACCACCCTTTCAGGCTAAAACCGGAGCCTGTTTATAAAATTTGTTGTGAATGAGAAGCCAACTCGTTACTTTACATCATCAACTTTATACAGAATATCTTCCGTTGGATGCCTGTACAACGGTTCCCGTAACCGTTTCTGATCAAGAACATGCCCTATAATCCCAATACTTCGCGCTAAGGCAAACAGACCATTCATGTAGCCTACTTCCAGTATTTCCTCTACTTCTTCTGTGGTAAATTGGCCAGAAGATTGTAACGCATCCAGAAAAATGACCCCTATACATCCATCAACATTCAAAATCAAATTTTCCGCTTTTTTTGTGGTTATTTTCTCTACCTGTAATGCATACTCCAGATATTTCGTAGAGGGGAAATTTTTTCTCGCAAATTCTTGGAGTAATTCTACTCTCTTATCAGGATTACGAATAGATTTCACTCTATGCCCTATCCCGGGAATGGGAATGCCTTTCTTCTTCATTTCTTCCACAAACTGTTCCGGAGAGATATTTCTATCAGCAGCTTCTTTAAAATATCGGGAAGCATCATCAATCGCTCCACCAAACCGAGGACCAATCGTTAACAGCCCGCTGCACAAGGAAGAAATGACATCTTTTCCAGCCCTCGCTGCGACAATGGCATTATGCGCTCCCGACACCGCCGGACCGTGATCCGCCGTAAGCAAAATACTTTTTTCCAGGAATTGAATGAAGTAAAGTGGTAACTTTTTCTTAAACCATAGAATCCCCAGAACTTGCCCCAAGGAATAATTTTCTTCTACGATTTTGCTGAGAGGAATGCTGCCATAGGTCGGTTCTTCACCTAAATCTGAAGAGATAGTTGTGGTAATAGTGGTTGCCCTGCGCACCAACCCCTTCGAGACTGCATCTGCATAATCCAAAGGCATTACTCTTGGCTCCTGCTCTTCTTTCATCATAAGATTTTCTGCAGCCATTATTCTTTTAAATGTTTGTGTAATAGTATTCTCCATCTGCTCAAAACTTTCTGGGACAATAATGCCGGCATCTCGAAGTGCTTTATTTTTAGCGGCAGCACTTTCTTCTTCTCTTCCTGCTTTTGCTCCGGCATGCCCAAATTGCACTTCCCAGGGAAATAAGGAAGCGCAAGTTCCGGAAACCCACATTACCACTGGTTTCGTTATCTTTCCTTCCTGTTTTGCTTGAATAATATCATATTCCTGCCTCCCCCCCAATTCCCCCAATGCTACTATTATTTTAATGTCTGGATCGGCTTCAAAACGCAACAGATGATCCAACAACGTAGAGCCAGGAAAAACATCTCCGCCGATGGCGATTCCCTCTTTTATTCCATTGGTAGTTCTGGCAATCATAGTGAATAATTCATTCATCATCCCCCCGGATTTAGAGACTAAACCAACATTACCAGGGCGGTAGAGTTTGGCACGGAGAATGTTTTCTATTTTTCCACCGGCATATCCTGCAATTCTAAAAGCGCCAGCAGCAATTCCCCCTACTGTAGATGGGCCAATGATTAATTTCCCATTTTTGATAGCTAGGGCTATCAACTCTTTCGTTTGCTGTTCTGGAATGCCTTCCGCAACAATAACCACTGCTTTGATTGAGGGTAGAGTTAGCACTTCTCGTGAAGGATGAAATGCAGATCTAAATGAGGCAAAATTGATCAGCACTTCCGCAGAGGGATGTTTCTCCGTTGCATCTCGTAAAGAGTCATAAAGAGGGATGAGAATTTCTTTCTGGCCAAAGAAAGCTTTATGGAATCCTTGTCGCCCAGGATGAACAACCGCAACCACACTTGGTTCCCGTTCACAAAGATAATCAAAGTCAAGCATCTGCTGGATTGCTAACGGTTTAAGGTTGTAGAAGATGGCAGTAGTATCTCTTGTAAATTTCATCCTAGCACCTCTACTACTTTTCCTACTATTTCCACCATCGGTTTATCTGGACCATAGACTAGCATAGGAATTCTCATCTCTTTCCCAGCTTGCTCCATGAGTTGTAACCCTCGTTCATAATTTGGTCCACCCCGACGAACAAAAATAGAAATATTCCCTTGACGTAATTTTTCTTGATATTCCCGCAAAGCATTGATAATTCCAGTAAACGTTTTTTCCACATCCGTAAAATTAGCGATCGCTCCTCCAATGATAAGGACTTTTCCGTGACTATTTTCTTCCCGAGTCATCAGATCTAGAATAGTTTTCGCATAGTGATAAGATTCTTCAGTGGTTGGATTCCCGGAGTATTCTCCATAATTAGCGATTTCGTTTTGTTTACCCAAATTAGCAATAGTATCGAGATAAATAATGCTTGCCCCCCCACCGGAAAGGATGTTCCAGATTCTGCCCTTGGGGTTGAGTATCGTCAGTTTGAGTGAAGCGCCGCTATCTTTATCGATCTGCTCAATAAATTCTTCTTCGGGCAATGATTTCTGCCCAAAGGCTTTGGGGAAAGTAATATTTTTCCATTCTGTAATGTGTTTGAAAGAAGCGCAATCGTCAACCTGAGCCACAGTATCAAGGATATGAATTTTATTCTGTTCATCGATGGTAAAAGGATTGAATTCTAGATACGTAAAGTCAAAATGATGGTACACTTTACATACTGCTAGAATGAAATCAAGAATCGTTTTATGATCTCCCGCGGGAACATCTGCTAATAATTTTTCCTGAAGTAATTTTTCATCCATCATGCCCAAAGCGGGAATAACATATCTTCGAACCGTATTCCAATTTTCTTCTACGTCCATCCCTCCCTGCGTTGAGAAATAAATAGCTGTTCCCTCTCTCTCAGAGGTAAAAGAAAGATAATATTCCCGGGTATGTGGAATATACGGCTCAATGAGAAAGTGCGTTAAAGTATCGGTTGTTTTTTCGATAGTGATTTCTTTGGTTCTATACCTCACAATGAATTCTTTAACTCCATCAAAATTCACCTTTACCACAAGTAATCCTAATTTTCCTCTTTTGCCAAATAGTTGATCCGGCTTAACTACCAAAAGAGTAGTCAGAAGCCAGGGATATTGTTGTGGAAGCATCGTGAGGTCAGTTCCCGGTTCCACTAATACTCCCTTCCAGGAAGGGGAAAGAGAACTATACTTAGGAAGATAGTCTAAAAGTATCCGTTTAGTGTGGTATTCCCTGATCTTACGGCGGGCCATAGTATCTCCAGAAGAGATTATTTTAAATAAGTTTTGGAAGAAGGATCATGGCCGTTACCTTTTAATACCAGTTCTTTCTTATAGCAGGAATATGGGACACTGCGAGATGTGCGGGAAAAACACAGAATTGGTAATAGCAGATATTGAAGGAGTGGAATTAAAAGTATGTGCCATATGTGCCCGGTTTGGAACCATACGAAAAAAGGTAAGCCTTTCACAGACTACTGCAAAAGCTCCTCTTCCTGAAGCACCTGCATTTAAAGTGGTTGACCATTACAGTGCCTTACTCCGTTCTAACCGAGAGAAAAGGGGAATGACCCAAGAAGAATTTGCCAAATTCCTGCAAGAAAAAGAAAGTGTGGTAGCGCATTGGGAAGCAGGAAAAGTAAAACCGGGCATTGATGCTGCCAGACGGGTGGGAAGAATCCTAGGGGTTGAATTAGTCGAACGGGATGAAACCGTGGCGACGAAAATGGAAGGCAGTAAGAAAGCAGATGAACTTACGCTGGGAGATTTTATTAAGGTAAGAAAAAGAAAATAATATCCTGGCTCATTCCATAAATTTACGCTCTTTAATCAAATGGAGAATAGTTTGTTCAAAGAAATGTGCTTGAGCAATGGCACTTTCTACTTTTAACAACATATAACCTTTAGTATCATTCCCTCGCATCTGCGAAACTAACATCCGTGATATTTGATCGAGATCTTCACTATATTGGCTAATCCTACCGCCAATATCAGCAAGATCATGTTTAACGCGGGGAGATTCCGTTTCTAAACTCCGATTGTGCTGCTGCAAGATCTTTCTAACCTCTTCCCAATCCTCTCGCTCAATCGCGCTTTTCATATCAATGAGAGATTTATGAAACCAAGCCATGATTGTTCCGTATTACAAAGAGTATATAATCATTTCCCCAGAAAACTTAGAACCAACTCGCCACCCAATACGTAACCCCCGCAAGTACAATTCCTCCCAAGATATCAATCCAATCATGTTTTCGGAGATAAATCCGGGAATATAAAACAAGAAGTGCAAGAATACTGGTGGTGATGGTTAAGAGAGTATTATTAAAATAAAATATCGCTGTTAGGGCTATAAATACAATCCTTGCGGTATGCCAGCTGGGAAAAGAAGAAGCGTCTATTCGTTCTAGAAAATGATGATATTCTTGTTTCTGCGGGCGATTTTTGAAATACAGTAATCGTATGGGAACGAGGATCGCAAGACTTATAAAAAATCCAAGTACGAGATCTAGAGCTAAATTTTTTTGCTGGAAAGCGAACGCAAGTAATACGAGTAATCCATAGAAGATAGCACCACCAAAAGTGGTAAGATCACGGAATAATATTGGAAGGTATTTGTCAATTGGTGAAAGCATTACTTCACTAAAAAGAGAGAGGATTATAAGATTTGTGGTAGAATCCTTTGTTAAGATTCTCTTTTGACTAGTTCTTGCAGTGCGCGATATTTCTGATCAATTTCCATCCCCGCCACCGTTCCCCGTAATTGATCAATCTTCCGAAGAAGTTTCCCGGTAAGTTCCTGAAGCCCACGGTAAAAGAAGTCAAAGGCCCTTCCTTCTTCTCCTCTACCAACATCCATCTTAAAGATATAAAGAGGATGGCATAATTGTGAGCGAGTAATTTCTTTTACTTCCATCCCTCCATGACTAAGGGCAATACTCCCATCTTCATATTTAACATAAGCCATTTCATAGGATAATTCTAAATCACCTTCAGTACCGATTTTAGGAATGGGGGTGTATTCGGTTCCGTTATCTACGAGATATAATCTCACCTCAGAAGTATTTTTATCCTTTAATATCAAAAAATCGGGAAGCCAAGGGAACGGAGAGCTTTGTTGAAAGGCCATAAACTGGTAATGAGATACATTTCCTACTTCCTCATGCATACTAGCATAGCCTGGTTGTGACTCATATTTAAGCACTAACCCATCTTCTCGATGCTTCGTTGATCCGATGATGCTATATGCTGCAAAAACATGTTCCTCAAATAAAACTTCATCTAAGAGGTAATCAAGGAATCGTTGTCGTTGTTCTTGAAGTGGAGTTGGAACAGTAATTGCTCCTTCTCGTGCAAACAATTCCCTATATTTTTGTTCCAGTTCTTCTATTCTTGTAGTTAACATGCTTATCATTCTCCAAAAATAGACCTAAATCTTCCCTCGGGACTCACTTTCATAACTTCGTCAGGAGAGAAAGTTTTTCCATTCATGCAGAGATAAATTCCCGGGCTAAGTGACTGCACTTGAGCTACTGCATATCCTAAATGGAATGGTCCATCGGACGGCGCAAACCCAACGATGGGAATCATGGAACCAGTAAGAACAACGGTTTGATCTTTCCTCCGCAGATGAGCTTTTAGATAACGGGCAGTATCCGGCATCGTGTATGTTCCATGGGTTATAATAACGTTAGTAGAAGAACTTTGTTCAACTGTTCCTACAATCTTGCCTAAATCGTCGGTAGTCAATTCCCGGGAATCTTTCATGCACAATTCTGTAAAGATGCTTGACGTGTACAACTTCAGGCTTTGAATAAATGAAGGGATAACCGAGTGAGCAGAGGGAACAACAGTATCTTTTGTTCCGTCATAATACGAATCAATCGTTCCGCCAGTGATGATGAAATGGACAGGAGTAGTCATTTCACACCGCCCGTAATCTGCAAAATCGCAAAGCTTCTTTCTTTTCCAGTGCTGTTAACATTTTACCTACTGGATTTTCTGCTCTGCTTTCCATAGGCATGGAAAAATATCGTTCTACAACTTCAATTTCTGATCCACTATTACAAGGAAATGGCCTAACTCTAATTTGGTATTGATAGCTGAAACAGTTTTGCATTCCCCACAAACTAACATCAACAAAGAATCGTTTTCCACCCTGCTCAGGCTCGGATTTTTCCCCGTAGGAGAGAATATCATGATATTCTAGTGAGGCACTGAGGCGGCCTCTCAATCCTTCCAAAACATTCCAGCCTGCCTGTAATTCTGGTTGTAATCTTTCTCGCTCTGAGTCTATACCTCTCCATGCATGATAGCCGTGATTTTGAAAAAAGGTATCAATCATCCCAAGATCCGTGAGTAATTCTTCGATTTGTGACATTTTTATTCCTCCATTTACAACCTTCTCTCCATCACCGCAATCTCTCGAGCATAATCACGTCGAATAATCCTGTCCACATAGGGAATAACTTCCTGCCCATGAACATGCTCGGCATTTGCTCTTCCCAGTGCAAACATTAATTTCTGAGTTATTGCTTCAGCAGTCATGTCTCCAGCAGGTTTTGCTCCTGCCTGCAAGGGTTGCGAACTCACTGCATACACACCCATATCTGCAGCTCCTTCCAAACAATTAGTAGCCACTAAAACTGGTTTCCCCAATCGAAGCGCCCGTTCTATCGAGGCATAGAAATTCGGGTGAATATTGCCGGCTCCAAAAGCACCAAAGACTATGCCTTTGACGTCGGGATTGTCAACATACCCTTTCTCAAACGCACTCGTGCTCGTTCCGGATTTATAGGAATAGAAATCAACACCAGTTTCAAAGTCAGTAAAGATAATCGGATCACCATTCCCCCGAGGCAGACGGTGATCGTAAAGGATAGTATCAATGCCAAATTCTCCTAGAGGCGTTATTCGTGGCGAATCAAAAGCATTATTTCCCTGCTCATTTACTTTCAAAGCCCGATTTGCCCGCACAATTTTGTCTCCGAAGGCAATGACCACTTCTCCGATGTCTTTCGTCGCCACTTCCACTGCATGAATTAAATTAACATCCCCGTCAGATGCCCTTTCATAAATCGAACGTTGTGCTCCCGTCAGAACAATAGGTTTGTCAAGATTTCTGACCATGAGCGATAAAGCCGTTCCGGTGTCAACCATCGTATCTGTTCCATGGACAATGACAAACCCATCATAGTCTTGATGACGCTTCCCAATAATCCGAGCTAGATCGGCCCTATCTGCGTGCGTCATAGCCGTACTGTCAATATTACGAGTTTGAATAGCGTCAATTTCAATGCAGGGATCACGAAACGTTGCTGCTAATCGGTATCGTCGCACTTCTCCTTCAACTACTTTCTCAGCAGTCGATTGTAGATTTTGTCCTTGAACCAGTCCAATACCCCGGATTAAGGGGATATAATCACGGGGCGAAGGATTAAATTCTCCTTTGGCATCTCGTTCCTGTCCAATGGTTCCGCCCGTTTGCAGAACTAATATTCGAGGTAGTTTGCTCATAGGTCTCTCCGTTTATTTATTACTTGAAAGTAACTCTTAGTCTTAAATATAAAATATTGGCAGAATATTTTTACTAAAAAGAGAAATATTTATATAAAAAGGGCAATAAATGGTAAATTATGATCAGTCTTGATCTAAAAGATAGAAAGATCTTATCCCTCCTGGATATGGATGCCCGTACTCCCCTTAGCCAAATTGCCAAGCAGGTTGGTTTATCCCGGGAAGTGGTGCATTACCGCATTCAACAATTAGAAAAGAAAGGCATCATTGAAGGGTATTACACTGCTTTAGATGTTGGAAAATTGGGCTATCTCTACTGCCGCATTTTCCTGAAGTACCGAACCATGAGCCCAGAGATAGAAAAAGGAATCCTTACCCGCTGCCAGAAAACGAAAGGAATTATTTGGGTAACCTTAGGAGAAGGAAAATGGGATTTTTCCATAGTATATTTAGCTACATCACTCCATGATTTTGAAAAATTCTACGACCAATTTATGATTGAATATGGAGACGTATTTCAAAAACCATACCTCTCCATTGCCTTTAGAATTCATCATTTTAAACATAGTTTTCTCTATCCTGATAAAAATCGATCTGAAGTAGTGCTGGGCACAGAAAAAAAAGTAAAAATAGATGCTATCGATCTTACTATCATCCATTACATCTCAAAGAACGCTAGAGCCTCACTGATGGAAATAGCTCAAGAAACAAAGACCACGGCAAAAATAGTTAACTACCGGCTTCAAAAGTTAGTGCGAGAAAAAGTTATTCTTGCCTTCCGAGCCAAACTGAATACCCGTCTCTTAGGCTATGATTATTACAAAGTGTTTCTAAGCCTGCAACACCTAACAGAACAAAGGAAACAAAAGTTATATTCCTTCCTCAAATTCAATCCCCACGTTATTTTTATCACCAAGCCGATGGGAGTTTATAATCTAGAGTTTGAAGTAATGGTGCAGAATGCCAATCAATTACATGAGTTAATGCAAGAGTTGCGATACACCTTTGGGGATATGATTATTGATTATGAGACTATTTTGTATTACAGCACGCCAATCGCCAGATATATTTAAGTAACTAGACAGTAGTAAATTATACAGAATATTTATAAAGGAAAGTCCATTTAAAGGAAAAATGGGCTACGTTTATTATCATGAAATAATCCCCGGAAATGCAGTAGGAAACAACCTCCTGCAGGTCCTTCTCCGAGATAGTTCTCTTGATGCTTTAATCATTAATGCCGACCCCATATTTCCTGCTAGAGGGGAAACTTCCATTCTGCCAGTGATCGAAGAGTTCACCACTAGAGGAATTCCCGTTTTCTTGATTTCCGGACAGCATGGGATGTACGAACAACAAGTTATCGAAGAAAATGAAGAGAAAGCAATGGCCGCAGGAGCCATTTCACTAGGTGCCTGTACTACTCCCTGGTATGAATTAGCTCCAAGAGCAAATGACATTTTCTCACAGCCAGCAGTTGATCTTGCCACAAAAATCCAGCAAGTGGTAGGACATTTTTACCGTCCAGCCTTAGGATCGAAAGAATTCGGGCCAATTCTTGATTTCCTCATTGACGGAGGATCTATTGAATTAGGCAAATTTGTCTATCATCACTATGAATTATGGGAAGCAGTCAAAGCATCGCATCAATATAAGCCTCTCGCGGATGCCGCTGCTCAATCGTTTGCCCAGATTGCCCCCATCCTTGTCGATGAAATGACCCAGCGAGGATTGCAGGATTATTATTCCATGGGGCCTACTCCTGCAGTAGATGCACACATCCTGGAAGCATTTGTTCGAGCCAAAAAAGAAGTACGGTATCATGCCATTGATGTGAATGCCCATGCGCTCTTTACCACCAAGAGATTAATCACGGAACATCTCGCAAAAATTGATCCTGAATGGGAAAAATATGTAACCCTCATTGAAGAACGGCCACAAGTTTTTGGGAAAGTCAAAACAGCACAAGCAGTTTGCGTTGCCTATCCTGGTGGACAAATTGTAAATGATCCTAAATTCCTTCAACAAGCTGCGAAAATCTGCCAGCAAGGAGGAGTGGTAGTTGCCGATGTTCATGCCCGATATGATGTTCCTCACGATGAAGCCTTCTGGAAAAGTATTTATGACATAGAAGAAGAACGAGCCATGTTTCGGCATGCTGTTGGATTACTTGTTCCTGGGCTTCTGCGAGAGTCCGGATGGGATATCAAAGTTGAATATCTCTCCTCAGAAGAAGGCCCGCATCGAGTTAGTTTTCAGTTAGATGTTCAACAGCCTCTTGAAACATACTGTAATATGGTTAAAATTAGGCTTGAGCCAGGAAAGAGACGAGAACTAATGATTTCACAGAAATATACTCTTCCCGAATTTACGACTCATGCTGCTATGCAAGGATACACCATGTTAAGATCAACAGCCGTCCCAATTCAGAGTACATCCCACCCTTCGTTAGGAGCAGTTGTGACGGCTATTCTGGGGTATAAATGCGGAGAAGTTGCTTTGCCGCTGGATAGGAGAGTAGAACTCGTTGCCTAACCTATCTTTTTTAGAATCTATTCTTCACAAACACAAAGGAGATAAACGAGTAAATTCCACCCCAAAGCAATGGTCTCGTCACTCTTTCATTCTCTATTTCCCCATCCGAAACCCATCATCGGAATGATCCATTTAGCAGGGGATGACCCCGTTGACCGAGCGGTACAAGAACTCCAGATATATGCTGAAGAAGGCCTTGAGGGAACCATTATCGAGAATTATTCACCCCATTCTTCCGCAGAGTTAGTGCAAGAAACATTACGCTTTGCGGCGGGGTATTTTAGCCATACACGCCTCGTTTTTGGAATTAACATTCTTCCCAACGAATTTGAGGTTGCCATTCCCATGGCCGCAAAGTATGGAGCAGGGTTTGTGCAACTAGATTATATTGCGGGAGCGTATGAGGGGGACAAACAAATAAATGTCGGCGCATACGAAAGAATGAGAAGACAATTTCCTGGAATTTCTGTTTTAGGAGGAGTGTGGCCAAAATATTACCATCCCCGCCCTGGTTCGTTATTAAGCATTGATGTAGCAGTAGGAAAAGCCCGTGCAGATGCCATCGTCGTTACCGGAGAAAGAACAGGACAAGAAACACCTCTCGAGAAAGTGCGTGAATTCAGACGAATTTTGGGCAAGTATCCATTAATAGTGGGAGCAGGGTTAAATCCTCGGAATGTATACGAGCAACTCTCCGTCGCGGATGGCGGCATTGTGGGAAGCACATTTAAACCAGACGGAGATACGAATGCACCAGTAGAGAGATTGCTGGTAAGAGCGTTTATGGAGGAGGTGAGGAGAGTGAGAGAAAAGAGAGACTAAGTTCCCAACGCCTCACGGATTAGTCCTGGAAGTTTATACCCACTTCCAAAGCCCGGGCCTTTTATCATAGGCATTGATGCTTTATACACCTCTGGCAGAAGTATGGTTAAGAAATTACGGAAGGTTTGATGCCTGGCTCTTTGTTGTAGTATTTCGTAAACAATGGTAAAAGTTGATTGAGCCCATTGGTGCGTACTACGAGGTTGAGAGAATTTCACTACTATTCTCTTTTTTCCTGGAAAGAAAGTTATTTCCAAGATCTGTCCCTGCAAAACTCCGGTTAAATCATATTGGCTTCCATCTACATGGTGCCAGTGCCGCACACCGGTCCATCCTTGTTCTGTGAGCATTGCTGCAAGCGCTATTCTCGTATCTTCTTTGGAAAGATCTTCCAGGTTAGGGTCTTTTTCTTCTTCTAACTCTCGTAGTAATCTTTTTGCTCTTTCTAGATCAGCAGATAGAGCAGCAATCCATTCTTCTGCATGTTCAAGAAGTATCCCTAATTCCATCAATAATGCTTGTGCTTGCTCTCGATCTTGATCTCTAATCTCTTTCTGCAGATGGATTAAAAAATCTCGAATCTTTCCTTCATAGAGTGAAGAGCTGCGAATCAAATTAGCTGCTTCTGTATGCAATCGGCGAGATAATTCCTCAATTTCCCGTAATGACGCGGTAATGGTGATCCTTCTTTCTACTAATTCGTGAAGAGCATGTTCAATAAGTTGCTCACGTTGGCTAAACCTTGCCTCAGAAACCCCCAGATAATGAAAATCTCGAAAACAATGTTTGATATCTCTTACTTCCTGCTTTGTTTTCGCTTCGTCTAGATCTTTTTTGAGCTGAGCTAAATCTCGTTTTAACTCTACAAAGAATTTGTGTTCTGATGCTAACCAGTTAATGGCTTCTTGCAATACCTTCTCTAGTGCATTCATGACAGCTACAGAAATCATGCCGGCTATAAATACCTTTCTAACAAAGTCAATAAACCATCAAAAGCCTTATAAAATCCTATCTTTATCCTCTAACCCATGGAAAGAGGCATAGCTTTACTCTCGGGGGGCATTGACAGCCCCGTGGCAATTCATCTTCTAAAGGAGAGGCTCGATATTATCGCTGCTCATTTCCATCAACTCCCTCTCACTGATGAAAAAGAAGTAGAAAAAGTCAAGGAATTGGTTAAAATTTTAGGAATAAGAAAAGTATATCTCATCCCCTTCACCCCGGTTCTGAAAGAGCTAGTGGAGAAATGCACCCACAAAAATTATTTCATCTTGCAGAAAATAGCCATGATGCAAGCCTCAGAGCTTATTGCCCAGAAAGAAAAGGCGCAGTATCTCATTACTGGCGAAAACTTAGGGCAAGTATCAAGCCAGACTTTAAGCAATTTAATATCCATTACCAAACACGTTTCTCTCGAAATACTCCGGCCGTTATTAACCTACGATAAAGAAGAGATCGTGAAAGTGGCGAAAAAAATAGGAACTTATGATATTTCTAAAGGCCCGGAAATATGCTGTTTGCTTGGCCCAAAACACCCGGCAACACAATCCAAACCGGAAGAGATAGGGAAGGAATTAGAAAAAATAAACGTGCAGGAATTGGTAGAGGGAAGTGTGAGAAAGGCAGAAATAGTGGAATTTTAAACCTCCAGAAGGTAATAGTTACATTTCTCCAAAAAAGAGAACTTTTTCAAATCTGTAACTATACCCTATTGTCACTACTTTAGAATACTCTTCCTTCCAAAGATTTATAAAGCAATTCTGCTCCTCGCTATCCTACATGTCCACTCTTATCTCACTTCAAGAAGTGTACAAGATCTATTCTTTGGAAGGGGTTACCGTTCCTGCGGTGAATGGCATTTCATTAGAAATAAAGAGAGGCGATTTTGTTGCCTTAATCGGTCCCAGCGGTTCCGGGAAGAGTACTGCAATGAATCTTGTCGGTTGTTTAGACACCGCCACCAAAGGAAATATTTTCTTAGGGGAACATAATCTCAGCGATCTCTCCGAGAGCGATGTAGCGCAAATACGGGGCAGACAGATAGGATTTATTTTTCAGACTTTCAATCTAATTCCCAGCTTGAATGCATTAGACAACGTAGCCTTGCCCATGATGTTCCAAGGTGTTTCCCGATCCAAGAGGCAGTCCAAATCCCGACAACTGTTGGAACAGGTAGGATTAGCAAGCAGGATGTATCACCTGCCCAACCAATTATCCGGAGGGCAACGACAACGAGTAGCGATTGCCCGAGCATTGGTGAATGATCCTGAAATTATTTTAGCCGATGAGCCTACCGGAAACCTCGACACTAAAACAGGAAACGAAATTATGAAATTACTACAAGAATTGCATCAGCAAGGGAAAACTATCATCTTAGTAACCCATAATCCAGAGTTAACCAAATTAGCAAATAAAATCATAAAATTAAAGGATGGCAAGATCAATGGAAAGTAAAACAATAATTATAGCCTTCATCCTATTGTTGATAGGACTGCCCCTCGTCACTGCACAGATTGCGATTCAATCATATACTTCGTTCCCGGAAAAAATCCTCCCTGGAAATACAGTGGATATAAATTTAATCATGGAGAATGTAGGAGATAACGATATTGAGAATGTAGTGGTGTCTTTGGATTTGACGCAAACACCTTTCGCGCCGGTTGGCTCTTCTAATGAGAAGATACTTGACGAGATCGATGATAATGACCGTGAGACGGTTCATTTTACTCTGCAAGCCTTGCCAAATGCGGAACCAGCAATTTATAAAATATCAGTGGTTATTGCTCATAATGGCGCTAGTACCACTTCGCTGATTAGCATAGAAGTAAAAGCAAACCCCCACTTGGATATCATTCTAGACCATTCCGATGCAGTCAGCGTGAACAGCCCCGGCAAAGTAACGGTGAAATTTGTCAACAATGGGCTAAGTTCGGTAAAATTTCTAAAAGCGACCATGGGAGCAAGCGCGTTGTACGATATACTCTCACCCCGTTCAGTATACATCGGGGAGGTGGAAGTGGGAGATTTTGAAACGGAAGAATTTACGCTCATTCCCAGGATTGAGAATCCCATTTTAACTTTAGATTTGGAATATCGGGATGGATCTAACCAGCAATTCCGGGAATCGAAATTACTCCAATTGCCCGTGTACACAGAAGAAAAGGCGCAACAGCTAGGCTTAATCGAATCAAAAAGTTCTTCGTGGATAGTTCTAATTATAATTGCCATGGTGGTAGTAATTTCTATTGCTTATCGCAGAATACGCAGGAAAAAGAACCATGAACAGTGATTATTTTTTGCTGGCAATTAACAGCATCAGGCATAGAAAGCTGCGGTCCTGGCTCACGGTAGTGGGAATTATTATCGGCGTGGCTGCCATTATTTCACTGCTCACCATCTCCAGGAGTTTAGAAAGCACGTTAGAACAGCAGTTCGAGCAGTTTGGTGCAAATCGTATTCTTATCTCTGCCAAAGGCTTTCAAGGCCCGGGAACATTGTCGCAGGGGTTAACAACGGACGATGTGGACACTATAAAAAAGATATCGGGATTTGAGTATGTTTTGCCAGGCTTATTCCGCAGTGCGGAAATAAAATATAGGAAGGAAGTGGGATTCACATTGATTGCCGCCCTGCCCTCCGAAAACTTTGAAGAATTTTATAAAGACACGGGAGTGGAACTGCAAACAGGTAGAACTATCAAGGAAGGTGAGAAGAATGTCGCTATTATCGGCTCTCGAGCAGCGAGAGAGATGTTCACCAATGAATTAGATGTGGGAAACAAAATAAACATCAACAAGGTTGAATTTAAGATTGTGGGCATCTTAGAAGAAATAGGCAATGCCCAGGATGACAACCAAATTAATATTCCGCTCGAAGCAGCACGGGAAATCTTTGACGAGCCAGAAAGTGTGGACACGATTATTGCTCAAGTAAAATCAAGTTCAGATATTCCTTTGCTCCAAGAAAGGATTGAGAAAGAATTGGAACGAAAACGAGGGGATACAAATTTCCAAGTGTTAACTGCCTCCCAAATCTTAGAACAAATCAATCAGATATTGGGAGTGATGCAATTAGTGTTAGTGGGCATTGCTGCAATCTCTTTGTTAGTAGGTGCTATTGGAATCATGAATTCAATGTACACCAGTGTGTTGGAAAGAACTAAAGATATAGGCATTATGAAAGCAATTGGCGCACGAAATTCAGACATTTTACAAATTTTCCTGATTGAGTCGGGATTAATTGGACTCGTGGGAGGATTATTTGGCACCGCTCTCGGAACAGGAATGGCTTTAATCTTGGAACCATTTGCCAAGAATGCCGGTTTTCCACTGATTATAACTCTGGAAACGGGAGTATTATTATTTGGATTACTGTTTGCTTTTGTGATTGGGATGGCTTCGGGGATTCTGCCGGCGTATCAGGCTTCTAAGATGAAGCCGGTGGATGCTTTACGATACGAGTGAAATCTGCTCTCAAAGAAAGTGACTACAACCAAGAATAACCTTCTTTATTTTTAATCTTATATCGAGCAATTAATTTTTCTTTTCCGTGGGGAGTCTTCAATAACCTTTGAACAAATTCTCTGTTTTTCTCAAAAATTGCGTTAATGAATGGAGTGTGAATCTTTTTCCAGGCAGTAGGGTTCTCTCTGACAAAAGCAGCCCATTTTTGTACTTGTTCCAGATGGCTTTTGTCCCTCATAGGCGTAATTGGCGGATCATCTGTTTCACTTTTCTAATCTCTGGCTCATTGATCATTTCTTTATACACGATCCGCAAGTGCTCCGCATCCTCTAAATCTTTTGGACTTTTTAAAAGTTCTTCTTTAAAAGCTATGTTTATATTAACGTTGCTAAACCAAACCTTCAGCCCAGTTAAAGGAATCTTTACTCTTTGTTGCAGTTGATAATTGTCTAAAATATCTTTGGCAAACTTTATCTCCATTTCAGGGAGGGGACTATCTTTCCGAGTAAACCTAATAGAACTATTATCCGCAAGATATTCGTACGCCTCTTCTGCAGATGAAGACTGCATGCACACAAAGCTGCTTTTTTTTAAATCTTCAAACAGAGCCCTGAATGTTTCAAGGGATAATTTTTCTATAATCATATCGATATCTTCGGTTCCCCTGGTTCTTCCTGAAGCAATGGCTAAAAATCCTGACACCACAATATACTTGCAATGTTTATTTATGATTGCACAAAACTCTTCACAAAAAATATCCAGGATATTCCGGTCGTGGATTTGGCGATCCATCTTATCTTTTTAGTGGTAATACTTTATAAGCTTTTTTCGGGATTATTATTGATTTAGCGGCTAGAGTTGATCGATGGTACGAAGGATTTAAGCGCAAACCATAAAAACCCTTTACAATTCTTAAGCCCTATATGCCCTTACAACTCTTCAACACCTTAACCCGGAAAAAAGAACCATTTGTCTCACTGAAAGACAAACAAGTAGGCCTTTATACGTGTGGTCCAACGGTTTACCATTTTGCTCATATTGGCAACCTGCGCAGTTATATCTTTGAAGATGTCTTAAAACGAGTTCTGCTCTGGAATAAATTCAAAGTAAAACACGTTATGAATATTACTGACGTTGGCCATTTAACTTCGGATGAAGATACGGGAGAAGATAAAATGCTTCTCGGCGCAAAACGCGAGAAGAAAACAGTGTGGGAAATCGCTGATTTTTACACCAAAGCTTTCCAAGATGATTTGAAAAAGTTAAATATCCTTTCACCCAGCATCTGGTGCAAGGCGACTGATCACATCAAAGAACAAATTGCTTTAATCCAAAGGCTGGAGAAAAAGGGATTTACCTATATCGCTGGCGGAAATGTATATTTCGATACTTCCAAACTATCCGATTACGGAAAACTTGCCAAACTAAATCTGCAAGCGGAAACCAAAGCACGGGTAGAAAAAGATTCAAACAAAAGAAATCGCCACGATTTCGTGCTCTGGTTTACCAAGTCTAAATTTCAAGAACAGGAGATGAAATGGCCTTCTCCGTGGGGCATGGGCTATCCAGGATGGCATATCGAGTGCTCGGCTATGTCCATGAAATACCTAGGAGAGCAATTTGACATTCATTGCGGCGGTATTGATCACATCCCCGTGCATCACACCAACGAAATTGCACAATCTGAAGCAGCTCTGGGCAAGAAACCATGGGTGAAATACTGGCTGCATAACGAGTTTCTCGTTCTCGCGGAAGGCAAAAGGATGGGAAAATCAGAAGGAAATATCCTCACCATTTCCTCTCTCCAAGAGAATGGATTTCATCCACTCGATTACCGCTATTTCTGCCTGGGGACGCATTACCGTATGCCGTTAATGTTCAGTACAGAAGCGTTGGAAGGGGCAAAAAATGCCCGAAAGCGGTTGCAGGAGAGAGTACTGGAATTACAGAAACAAAAATTGGGAAAAGGCAATAAAGAACTCCAGGCAAAATATCTGATGCAATTTAACGAACAAATCAATGACGATTTGAATACACCACAAGTGTTAGCTACTTTGTGGGATATGATAAAAGAGGGAGAACTAAGCGGAAAAGAGAAATATCAGCTGTTGCTGAAGTTTGATGCAGTATTAGGATTGGATTTAAAGAATGTGAAAGAAGAAAAAATTCCCAAAGAGATAATCAAGTTAGCAGAAGAACGTCTAACTGCCCGTTCTCAGAAAGATTGGAAAAAAGCCGATGAACTACGGCAGAAGATCGCCGCATTAGGATATAATGTAGGAGACACGAAAGAAGGATATGAACTGAGGAAAGCTTAAAATTAGATTTTTTTCGCCAAAATAATCCCTTCCCTCCCCTCAAACCAATTCTTTACCTTCCCCATACGCTTAAAACCATTCTTTCTGTAGAAGGAGATCCCCACTTCATCATTTTTCTCCAGATCAACAAATAAGAACGCATTTCTGGGCAATTTCTCCTCAACCTTCCTGAGTAAAGCTGCCCCAATACCCTGCCGTCTCAATTTTGCATCAACAATAAAATAATGAATCCAATATTTTGGAAAATCTTCTTCTACAACCATAATTGAACCAACCACCTTCCCATCACTAAGAGCAGTATAATGGGCCCCTTCTTTTTGTAAAGTAATCCGAAGATATCCCGGAGTAATCCATTTCTCGTTAGGCCATTGAGTTTTGCCTATTCTTGCCAGTGCAGACAGATGAGAACGTGAAGTCGCAACAATAGAAGTCATAAAAAATAAAAAAAAGAAGAGGAGACTTATTTCTTCTTCTTTGCTCCGCCACCTAAGATTCTGAACATGGTGGTTCCGCACTTGGGGCATGATCCTTTCAAAGCTTTTCTGGTTACGCCGCCTTTGCCTTTCATGCTCACTTCCTTAGCATTAGAAATTTCTCGCTTGGCCTTACACTTGACGCAATACGCTTGTTCACCCATTGTTTAACACCTCATTTTTTGTTGTGGTAAAAGAGTAAGTTATAACCTCTTTTATCTTAAGTTAACCTCAATAGGAGCACTCTTCTTAAAAAGCTTTCGATAGGATAAGCCTATTTTTCAGCAGGTTTATATACCTCCCCTCCTAGTAATCGTGGATGGGAATTGGATCTTGGTATCAAAAAAAGCCCGCCTGGCAGAAGGGTGGAATCGTGGGAATAGTGGTGTGTATACTGCTAGCGGTGTTTTACATAACTGTGTATAACGCATTACTTGTCCGCTTTTTCCCGGATGGAATGCTTCCTTTATCTAGCTTAATTCTACCCCTAGTTACTGGACACTTCTTCGTATTTGCCTCTCATTTTATTTCAGAAGGATATGTTGCTCCATTTGTTGGTTGCATAGGGGATAGCTGCTTCAAGGCTTTGGATTGGATCACTTTGGTAGGCATGGGAATATTGCTATTAGCAATATATTTTGTACTTGGAGCGGCAGTCGGAGAGTATATTAAGAAAAGAAAGGGACTACTTAGAAGTAATTAAATTAGAAAAGATTTATTAATTAGAGAGCTGAAACGCAGCTTGATGAAATCTCTAGCCCTCACTCCCCTTGAACGAAGGATTCTCACCAAACCAGAGATTACCGAAGAAGGAATACGCATTTTCTTTCCTCATCGCATCAGGAGAGACAGTTTTGGATGTTATCAAACGTTGTGGGATAAAATTCTAAACGCTTCAGAAGTAGCTCCAGAAGTAGTGCAAAGGGCTAGAACTTTACTTCCATCAAAAGGGATGGATATTCAAAACGTTCCCTTGTTGCAATCGTATAATTGTTTCACCGCTGCATTGCATGTTGTAGGAGTTACCAGTTTTGCTGCAACCATGGAACTATCTACACCAGAAAACGGGAAAATCACTGCACCACTTCAAGGTGTATCATTGGTAGATAGAGCGAGTCTGGAAAAAGCAGGATTTACGCCCGTGCCGAGATTTGAAGAGAACAATTGTGCAGGGTTAGTGCTTCTCGAGAACAGCATGGGTGCACATCTTAACCATGCTGCAGCATATCTAGGAACAGCAGAAGGAATTGATTTTTATTTTCATAAACCCTTGCCCTGTCTACCAGATATCAAACCGCTCGAAACGATCTTAGAAGCATCTGCCTATGCTGGCGGACGACGAAGAAGAGCAGAAGTAAAGTACAGTTTTTGGCAATTGAATGCTCCCCCTTCTGCTTTAGCTGAAAGAGCACTACCATTAGTCTATAATAAGCAGACAACCGCACCACACCCCAGAGCAAAAATAGTTGACGGATTCGACTTGACTCCAACAGTATTATACAGAGAGGGTATCGCCGTTGCCGTCGTGAGTAAGTGTCTCTTTAATGGGAGCGCGGTCGCGCTTTCAATATATGCAAGAACGCCGGATGGGAGATACGCCGAATGGCATGAAGATCCCGAGCATGGTGATTGGCCAAGAGCAGAGGAAGTACCTCGAAAAAGGTTAGAAGAGTTAGCCAAGTATAATCCCCGTATGATCCCAGAAGTAGAAATTCTGGGAAAAAGCCGCCAAGAAGTAGAACAGGTTTTAGAGAGGAGAAAATTATTTGCCTATCACCAGGAATCTTCACCAGGAAACATATTTGAAAATCCCAGAAGATTGTTGGAGGAATAAAAACACATGACCGCACCAAAAGTGATCTATATCCATGATAACCCTGGTTCAGTCGGTGTGCAAGTGTACATAGCCCATGCCCTCGGTGAATTACAAATGGGAGAGGAAGGCGTTATTGCTTTTGGCTTTCATCTTTATGGAAAGCTTGCAATCCTTCCTGAAGAGATTTACCAAGGAGTAACGAGATGTTCTAACTCACGGTCTGCTCTGGGCTACCTCGGATCCCGTGGCCTTCCAATGGATGCCAGCCAGTTGTTGCACGTTTCACGCCGGCAAGATATACTTGAAGGGAGGTTAGAATTATGGGGAGTGGAAGATCCTCTCTTATTAAGTGCATATGAAATAACCCAGCAAGATTATTGGAAATTGCAACAACCGGGAGAAAATAATCCTAATGCTTCTAGAGAACGGACTCTAAAAAGTCTCGAAGCGCAACTAGAAGAATTAAAACAACAACGAATTCCCGCTATTGTAGCTAATACTCAGAGGATACTAACGGAAAGGAAAATTCTTTTTCTTCCTTTGGTTATGGGTTACGCGGAATATCTTGAAATATCCCAAAAACTCCAGGAGAAAGGGATAGAAGTTATTTCTTACGAAGGATAGTTCACTGTTTAATCCCCACCTTCACATTAAACACCTGTGTTTCTAAGTCAGTGTTGCCTTCAAACAAAATCTTCTTGGCATTGAGAACAAAGCATAAATCTTTATAGATGGACTGTATCATCCCTTTAAATTCTTTTTCATCACTCACTACAATTACTTCAGCAATCTCTTCCTTCAACGACATTTGCCGTTCTGATTTAAACTTACGCACGGTGTTAATGATATCAACTCCCAAATCTCCCGTTAATTCTGCCTGTTCATTTACCAGCTTTGGATTATATTCCGGCCAGGGTGAAACATGAATGCTCTTGTATCCTTCCCGCTGCGCAAAATACAATTGATAAATCTCTTCCGTAATATGGGGCATCACCGGGGCAATCATCTTCAGCAAACTCAATAAGGTTACATATAACCCCTGCTGCGCGCTTCCTCGCGAATTCATCCCTCGAATACTGCCGTTGTATAAGCGATCTTTTACAATCTCTACATATTGGTCACAGAAGAGATGCCAGAAGAATTTTTCTACTTCTGCTTTGGTCTTAGAATATTCATACTCGTCAAAGCTGGCGGTGCATTCCTGTATCAATTTCTGAAGTTTGCTGAGCATCCATTGGTCAAATACTTCCGTAACTGAATTCTCTTGGTAATCTTCAAGATGCATAATACTAAATTTGGAGGCATTCCATAATTTGGTGATAAACTTCTGTCCGGTCATTAAATCTTTCTCCATGAACGGCAGGTCATCTCCTAATTTAGAGCCGGCAGCCCAGAAGCGTAAGGCATCAGCGGAATATTTATCAACCATTATTTGTGGCTCTATAATGTTTCCTTTCGATTTGGACATCTTCTTTCCATGCGGATCCTGGGCATGTCCGGAGATGACTACATCTTTCCAAGGATTAACCCCCTCATGCAATTGTGATTTAACCACGGTATTAAATAACCAGAAAGTAATAATGTCGTGCGCTTGAGGTCGTAAACTCATAGGGAATAGTTTCTTCTGTAGTTCTTGGTCATCAAACAATTGAATGGCTAATTGTGGAGTCATGGAAGATGTTGCCCACGTATCGAGAACATCCTTTTCAGGGAGAACTTTCCCTTTATAATTCTTGGGCTTATCCTTCAAAGGGTCAACCGGTAACTGATTTTCATCCGGTAGAATGATTTCCCCTTTTTCATCATACCATACCGGAATTGGTACTCCAAAATGCCGCTGCCTGGAAATACACCAATCCCAATTTAATCCTTTAATCCAATTGTCGTATCTTACTTTCATATGCGCAGGATACCAATGCAGCTGCGCTCCTGCTTCCAAAAATTTCTCACGAAGATCAAGGTATTTCACAAACCATTGTTTTGTGGCAACATACTCTATGTCTGTACCGCAGCGTTCATGAACATTAACGGTGTGATGTAACGGTTCTTTCTTGAGAAGAACGCCTTGCTTCTCTAAGTCTTCAAGAACTGCTTTGCGGGCATCCGCTGAGTTCATGCCTTTATAGGGGCTTAAATCATTATATTTGCCTGATTCATCCATAATTAATATTGGTTTCACATCTGGGTGCCGGGCCATCCATTCCACGCAATCCAATCCCCCATACGTACAATAAAATACAATTCCTGAACCGTAGCCCGTTTTTGCGGAGATATCATGGCTAACCAGAACTGGTTTCTGGCTAAAAGGAATATCAACTTTCTTTCCAATTAACTCTTTGCCTTTAAACTTCTTCAGAACTTTCATCGGAAATTCCGAATTCATCTTTTCTACCGCATCTTGACTGATAACCCATTTCTCACCGTTATCCCGCTGTACCGTAACGTAATCTCCTTGCTCATCAAGGGATATTCCCACACATCCCGGATGCAGTTCCGGCCGGGTAGTGGCGTAAATAATATAATCCCCCGTATCGATTTTTGCTTTGATGTAATTTAAAGTAGTATTCTTCTCCACATCTTCCATTTCCACCTGTGCAATAGCGGTCTTACACGCAGGGCAGAAAATAATGGGTGCTTTCTTTTGGTAAATACGTCCTTTCTTATACAATTCTACAAACGATTTTTGTGAAATTCTTCGACAATGATCATTAATGGTAGAATAGAAAATAGAAAAGTCGCAACTAATTCCTATCCGCTTCCAATCTTGCACAAACGCTGGACGTATCTCTTCCAAAGTTTCTAAACAGAGTTTGATGAATATATCTCTCTCCATTTTTTTAGAAGTAACATTCTTCGTTTTTTCGATTAACCGTTCCGTTGCCAAGCCATTATCATCGGTTCCAAAAGGATAAAACACATTCTTTCCTTTCATTCGCTGATATCGCGCGATAAAATCTCCCTGAGAATAACTGAAAGCATGCCCGAGATGCATTTTTCCGGAAACAGTAGGGGGTGGCGTATCAATGGAGTAGATTGGTTTAGTTGAATGTGGATCAAACGTAAAGATAGTATTATCTTCCCAATACTTCTGCCATTTTGGCTCTGCTTCTTTGGAATCATAACGCTGGGGTAGTTCCATGGCAGGGTGATTCTGGGCTTATTTAAAAAGTTAATTCTATTATTTAGCTGGAAGAGTAAAGGGTTATATACTGGAGATAGTTTTATCCTTTAAATGGTCTCAGAAAAGGAACGTCAATCAGCTAAAGAAAAAGCAGTTTTGCTTGCCCTCAAGAAGGGTATGGCTCTCATAAGAAGAGGATTACAAATCCACGGCATGAAAGTAGATGGAACCACCGAATTAATTTCTGCCAGTAAAAACTATGACTGCCTGTGGGAAGACTCTTTGAAGGCCCTTTCCAAGAAATTTAAAATTCATAAATAGACTGCATTTTCCCAGAAAAAACTTTATAAAGTACGTTCACTTTGGAGGAGTATTCAATTATGGGGGTAGTGGATACACATGGTAGAAGTTAGCCTACGCTTTGACGAAGATGACGATGGAGATGCTGATAACTTCGATGATGAAGACGAGTGGTAACTAAAATTCCACCGCTCTAGAACGAGTTTTCCTTACTCACTTAATTTAGTTCCTTGAGATTTGCTTTCTTCCCACCCCGAAGAAGTTATCTGAATGAATTCTGCATTTGCTTGCATTTCTTCAATAGTCTGCGCGCCGCAATAACTTATCGCGCTTTGCAATCCCTTCACTAAACTTCGGATAACCTCCCGCACCGGGCCTTTATAATCAATGAGAATGGAAACACCTTCCACAAAGACGTCTAATCGTTCCTTAACGGCTATGCCTTCCTGAATTTCTTTGCGTTCATGATTACTGTCGTAGGATGCGCTTCCCATGTATTTCTTGTATCGCTTTCCGTCCTTCATAATAAGCACGCCAGGCGCTTCATCTGTTCCAGCGTACAAGAAACCAGAGAAAGTACTGCTTGCCCCTGCGGCAATTGCTTTCGCCACATCACCCGGAAATTTCATTCCCCCATCCGCGCATACGGGGATATTATACCTCCTTGCCACCGCCACCACGTCCATCACTGCCGTCAGCTGAGGCACGCCGCTCCCAGAAATAATTCTAGTGGTACAAACCGGAGATGGTCCTATTCCCACTTTCAAACCATCCACGCCCGCATTGATTAAATCATAGGCAGCATCCGCCGTCGCTATATTCCCAGCCATAACGTCAACTGGAAATAAGGCTTTGAGTTCTTTAATCCGCTGAATCGCAAAATCAGAATGGCAGTGGGCTATGTCTAATATTAACACATCAACGCCTGCATCAACTAATGCTCTGGCCCGTTCTAAAGTATCTTTCACTCCGATGGCTGCTCCCACTCGTAGGCGTCCTTTGCCATCCCGCAAGGCGTGGGGCCAGTATTCTAATTTCTTAATATCTTGTGTGGTCATTAATCCTTTCACTTTTCCCTTCTCCAAGAGAGGCAATTTCTCAATGCGGTGCTTATGCAAAATTCGTTTAGCTTCTTCCAGGGAAATTCCATACTCAGCGGTAACTAGCCTTTCCTGGGGAGTCATTACCTGCGCAATGCTTTGATCTAAATTCTCTTCAAAAAGATAATCTCGAGAAGTAAATATTCCCACGAGCTGTTCTCCTTGCTGAACTAATAAGCTGGTAACTCCGGCAGTTTTCATAACGTTGACAGCTTCGCGTATCGTTAATTGAGGGGGAACTGCCAAAGGATTTTCAATGATGTAGCTCGTACTCCGCTTTACTTTCTGCACTTCTTCCACTTGCTCAGCGATCGTGCCAAATTGGTGGATAACTCCTAAACCACCTTCCCGAGCTAAGGCAATGGCCATTTTATGTTCCGTTACCGTAGCCATATTTGCGCTGACTAAAGGGATGTTCAAAGGAATATTCCTAGTAAATCGCGCTTTGGTATCCGCTTCACTTCTACTTTGGAGAGGGGTGCGTTTAGGAACAAGAAGTACATCGGAATATGTTAACCCCACCCTCATTTTTGAGCATTCACTCTCCTAGCAGAACTCATTTAAAAGAATTGTGGGTGTAGAGAGGATATTCACAACCTTAAAAAAGAAGTAGTCTTCAACGGCGTTATGGGATTCTTCCTCTCTGATGAGACACGTACAAAAGCAGATTTTGGAACTTTTCCCCTGAGTGCAGGAGAATTAGAGACCAAAGGGCCACGAAAAGGAGTTTATCGAAATCTCTGCTACTCAAAAAGTCGCCGACCATCACCAGTCACATACTGGTGGGATGCTCGTTTCGCTCGGGTCGGCGACTTTTGAGTCCCGGAATTTTCCCCCGAAACTGGTGTGCGTGCGAAGTTGTACGCCACCGGTCGTAGACCGGGTGGAAAATTCCGTGATTTTGGATACGACGGAGAAAATTCTTTAGTGATCATACAATCCTACCGAAGGGGGTCTGCTCGTTGTGATTATTATTTTGGGATCGTACCGGGCGATTTACGAATCTTTGGAACATCCCCTTATCCTGTAGGAATATTTCAAAATCGGTATCAACTTGCAATAACGCTAATCCATCGAAAGAATCGAGTTCCCAGAAGAGATTTAGAAGGGTTAGTTTCAGAGAGAGTATAGTCAACGTACACCTAATTTTCGTAGCTGCTTTTTCAAATGGTCAATTCCTGCAGAATAAATCAACACGTTAACTCCTAATTTTCTGGCAGAGGCGGTGTCTTCTTCTCTGTCATCGATATAGACTATTTCCTCCGGCATAACCCCAGCTGCTTCTATCATAATCTTAGCAAGCTTATCCCCATCCCGCTTCTCAAGGTGATACTTAAAAGAATAAATCTCTTCATCAAAAAGTTTCCTAAAGCCATACTTTCGATCTAAATAAGTTATCCTGCTTTTTATATTGCCAGAAAAAGCAATGATTTTATATCTTTGCTTCAATTGTTTGATAAGGTCCATTACTTTTGTATCTAGAATGTAACTTTCGTACCACTTCTTCTTAATAAGAGCAACGTTATATCTTTTTGGTAACTGTCGTTGTGCCCAACTCCAGAATTGCTGATCTGAGAGTAGCCCTCTTCTCAAATTAAGACTCTCAGGAGAGGTCAAGATACGAAGTACAACTTGCTGATTATACCCAAACTCTTTTTTCAATTTTCCTACTGCTACCAATTTTCCTTCAGAGAATAGAACCCCACCTAAATCGAAAACAATAACTTTAATCATTCTCTACCCAAAAAACCTCGGATCCTCTTCCTCATCTTCAATCCTTACCTTCTCAATCGCTTGCAGGAAATCTTCTTGCGTAACATACTCTCGGTTCTCTCTAATCGCAAAATAACCTGCTTCGGTACAGACAGCCCGAATTTCCGCTCCGCTGAAATTCTCCATCAGCGGTACTAACTCGGATAATTTCACTTTCCGCATATTCATTCGTGTAGTATGAACTTTCATTATTTCCATCCGGCCTTCTTCATCAGGCAGTCCCACTTCAATCAATCGGTCCAATCTTCCTGGGCGAATGATAGCTTGATCAAGGATATCTACTCTATTAGTTGCGCCAATCACTTTCACATTGTCAAGATGTTTAAACCCATCCAATTCTGCTAACAGTTGCATAAACGTACGATTCACTTCCCGTTCTCCGGACGTCCCGGTATCCATTCTGGTAGCTGCAAGTGCATCAATCTCATCTATAAAGACGATTGCCGGTGCTTTTTTTCTCGCCAGCGTGAAAATATCCTTCACTAATTTAGCCCCCTCGCCAATAAACTTCTGCACTAATTCCGAGCCAACCACTTCGATAAAGGTTGCATCAGTGCTGTTGGCAACAGCTTTTGCTAATAATGTCTTTCCCGTTCCAGGCGGGCCATACAATAAAACTCCTTTGGGAGGGTTAATGCCCACTTTCTCAAACAACTTTGGTTTTTTGAGCGGTAACTCAATAACCTCTTTGACTTCCTGAATTTCATGCTGTAATCCGCCAATTTCGCGCCAACTTTCCCGGGGCTTCTCAACAATGATAAATTTCTCCACTTCCAGATTATTCCCTAAATCAACCTTCTCCACTACATTCAATGATTTTTGATCGATCAATACGGTATCCCCGCTATGGAGTTCTTTCACTTCCTTCGAAATATAACAATAGAACTTATTCCCATTGGGCAGCCTGACAATAGCTTTATCACCAAGAACACTTACCGCATCCCCCACCAGTAACGCTGGTTTCTTAAGATTATTTAATTCAGTAGACGTATTATTGAAAAGTTCCCGCAGCATGGTACTTTCTTCCTCCAAGCGGGTAAGAGTGTTGCGAATAACTTTATTTTCCTCTTCCAAATCCGACATGGCTTTGGTTTGATTTTTTGCTGCTTGATCCGCGCCATCCAAGTCTATGGTTTCGGAGTAGATAACTTTCTTTTCGGCTTGTTCTTTGGTCATGGGATGTATAAATCATTCCTCCTTTTTAAAGATTATGACCAAAATGGTTTATCTATCTCCTAAAACTTCCTGAACGATAGTATGAAACGACCCCCGCTGGAAAAAATCATAGGCTAACGGATAGAGTTGGGGATGGACTGCTACTCTCACACACGCCATTCGCCTAGCCCTTTCCCGAAATGGCTCTTGGTAAGCAGGATTCCACTCAAACAACGATTTTACGTCATGCCCACAACGAACCGGCGCATATTCTGACGCTAATTTCTGCATATTAGGAACAGTTGCAACGATAACATGCCGTGCAGGTATTCCCGCTCTCTGAGCGATCTCCTCTTCCAACTCCTGCTGTTTGCGTGGATGAAACAGTGCTCGATTATAATGTTCCATCTCTTCTGACGGAATACCCTCCACTCGTGGTTGAACGCTGACGTATCGTAAGCGAGGATAATCCGGAAACTCAGCCTGTGGTTCAGCTGATTCTGCTCCCGTCAATTTTAAAGCTGCAACTGTCGCATGGGGCGCTTTGTGATATACTACCAGAAGATGGCGCATGATTTCCCGGGCATCCCGATGCGAATGGTTAGCCAAATAGTATTGAAATAAAGAATCATTCAATTGGGAAAACTGCAAGGTAATTCCTTCTTTTGGAACCACGGCAATGCCTCGATTGTAGGGAAGATGAATCTCCTGCTCGGGATGAGTAATACCGGCTAGAGATAACATTTTTTTCTGGTATGCATCAGCTATCTGCGTAGAGGGAGCAAAATAAATTTGTTCATACAACCTAGCCCTATAGTCCAAGAATTCAAACGCTTTTTCTATGTGCTGATCGACAACTACGTGGCCCTCCCTCCAGGCGAGAAAGTGCAGAATGCTTCTGGCATCAAATTCTTTTTCCAGGCCATATTCATGCGGATCAATCCCCATAAAATAAATTCGATCAACCCCAAAGGGGCCGTCAACAATACTATGCAGCGGATCTTCATGACGAACCAGCCTAAGTATATCGTCTGGATTAACCACCGATGCAAAGGCATCCCGATGCCGTTGAATTAAATCAACCGTGAATTCTTCATGATCAAAACCCGCGAGAGCCTTAAAGTACAACTCCGTAGGATGACTTCCGGTAAGATGCCCCCAATCGTGAACTAATCCATACGTTTGTGCTTTCAGACGATCGTATCCTTGAATTTTAAGAAGATCGCAGAGTATCCCGGCAAAATGCATAACCCCAATCATGTGCGCTCGTCGAGACTGTGTGGCATAGGGAATGCGCAAATGGGAAAGATTGGATAAAGATTTTACATCCCGCATCCGTCGCGCATTTTCCGTTTCCAAAATGGGCTTGAAGAGAGAAACATCAACCGCGACACTTCCTCGCTCAAAATCAAGCACGACCTCTTCAACATCTGGAATGGGACGGGCATCCAGAGAGGGGATGACCATATGAAAATGCCGCTCTATTTCTTCCTCATCTGCCATTTCAAGTTGTTCCGCCATGTCCGGCCGTGGAGAGGCATCCAGCTGTATTCCAACAGAACGATAAAAGAAGTAAAGATGCTCCGGCTGTTGCAGCTTTTCGGTTAATGCCTCAATAAGAATTCGGGGGTGATATGCATACTTCCCATTTTGCAGATCAAGCGTGTAATTATCGGTGAAAGCACAAGTTAAGGGATCGCGACTTCTACGACTATACCGTACTCTCGCCTCCTCTTCCGTAATAGTAGGCAAAGATTTTAGGACTTTACAGTTGCCAATGAGCGTCCTCGCAATATACGTTCCTTCTTGGGCAGCCTCTGCAGAAGCATGATGAACAGTTAACACCATCTCTTCTAATCCCCGTACATATTTACAAATGAGAGCATAGTCACTAAAAGGAAGGGTTAATCCCCCGGGAGTAAATTCGTCGGGATGAGTAAATCGTTCCCGCCGTATCACGGGAGCACGAGGGCCTAATGAAAAGGTAGCTTCCCAATACTCTTCAAGCGCTGCAAACCCAAAAAGGTTGAGAATTCTCTCCGTGGTATTTTTTAGATGGGGAGTGGAAAGATTCAGTTCTAACGCCGGCAGCCCTTCAATGATTGGCCGTAAACCCACTTGTTCGAAAGCATCAACGGCTCTTCGAGAAGGCATTTTTGCAGCTAGTAGTCTTGCGGAAGTGAGAGGATTTGAGAAAAATTGGTGAATCTCTGCCCAAGGATCAGCATTTTCCAAAATCACTGCGAGAGCCGCTTCGGAATCGCCAGTGAGTAATTTTTCAAGTGGTCTTCCTACTGCTTCAACACTTTGTTCTAAACTTGCGGAATCTCTTCGATGCCAATACTCAAAGAAACGCTGTATTCGTCTTTTTCCGCGAAGAGATGGATAAAACAACTCGCGGGCAACTTCATCAACAATATTATGGGAGATAGGAAATTGTATTTCATGCCTTCGGGGAGGAAGCAATAACGATGGTGGAGCATATAACATAATTTACCTCGCGTTTCCATCACCCCACCGAAAAACAGGCCCTGCTACTTTTAAAAACTTCGCTGATGGAGTGTCTATTAAGAGAGTTACGTCGAGAACAGATTCAAAAGAGCATTCAGCACCATTTTTACCCTGTCCGCAAAGGAGGCGGGAAGGCCTTGGAGAGTTATTTCCTGCTTCTCGGAAAATAATTTTCCCTGCTGGTCTTTCCATAAAGCAGTAATACTCATTTCGTTATTAAAAGAAAGCCGCTCCGTTGTTAAATCCAATCGCAGGGTTTGATTTTTGGCTAATTCTTCTATCGTCCAAGTGTATTCTATCCCTGCCCCTTTCCACAGAACGGTAAGATTACGGGGAGTGGCAAACGATTCTTTCTCCAAATCAATTTGAATGAGTACTGTTTCGCCAAGAGTTACTGCGCGAGGAGAACTTACCCTCATCCTAACCAAAGGATCATCAAGGGTAAGATAATCCAATGAGATCCGTTTATCTACCAGGGGATGCTGCGCGCTGACGACGATTCTATCCCATCCCGCTTCCTCGCCTTTAATGTGAATACTGGATGCTGCTTCTTGGTTAATGGGAAGGGTAACCACATCACAAACTCCTCCAACGCAGAAAGTGACTCCTTCTAAACGCGCATTTCCCACATTCTTGACAGTACAGCGCACCTCTGCTTCCTCCTGCAATTTTAATTCCCGGGGATAATCACACTGAATTGCAATCTTGCGTGAATAACTTTTCTCTTCCGTCGTCGTCATTAATTCTTGGACATCATCCCAGTTATATATCGGTTTTCCGGATTGAACGGTAAAAGCATCTTCAACAGAGGTGTTCTTCTCCGAATAGATAATGGAAGGAAAAGTGTAAACGTAATTAGAGTCTAAGGTGGAAGGAATCTTCACCACCCAATAGGTTTCCGTCACTTCATTTGGTTTCAAGAGAAGGGTTCGCTTATTTTTCCCAATTAATTGCAATTCAGCAGGAACCGCCAAAGATAACGTGGTAGCAGCATAATAATCTTCATTATTTTTTAGAATTCCTTTTATAAGGTTATGACTTCCCATCGATACTTCTGAACCGAGAATTTCCTGTTCTAATTCTATTGCCTCCGGCTGGGAAGTCCCCCTCTTTGCTATAACAACGGAAACATCTAACTCCGCTGGTTCTAAACGAACATTTCGCGCCAGCCATTCATACTTCGTCGCTGGTTCTTTAGGATCAAACCCGTCCCGTAGTTTAATGTGGCTTACGTCAACATATCCGTATTCCCCAAAGGTAATGTCAAAACTCACCCAGCCGATATTCGGGAAGTACACTTCCGCCCAGCCATGGGGCTGCCAGGGAGCGCTAAATAAATCGGAAGTGGTATAACTAACCCCGGACACAAAACGGGCGGGAATTCCCAACGAGCGAGCCATTGCTACAAACAGTGATGTCATTTCATCGCACACTCCTTGTTTGTTTTGCAGTACCCAGCTTGCTTTTTGTGAAGTTTCAGCAGTTAACGTACTTAAATCATAGACGACATTTTCATCCACCCATCGTGCAAGCTTAAAGGTAACTTCAAAAAGATCATCTTCCCCTTCCGCTAATTCATTTGCTTTGGCGATAACCGCCGGATTATCAGAATCAATAGTCTCCGTAGGAAGAAGGTATTCTTCATATCCTTCGATGTCGTCGGCTTCAAGTGGGAAAGCTATTTTATCTCGTACTTGTAATTGTTGATTGGAAGTTCGCACCAACGCCGAATACCCAAATTCTTTTTGTCCCAAGCGGGGATTATTCCAGCGATATTCAGATATCCCGTCCCGAACCTCACCGCTATTTTCCACTTCAATCAATCGTTGACGGAAACTCTGTTCTGGATAAAAAAGGAGTTGAGCAGTTACTTCTTCCACTGTGGCCGGATCTTCCTCTGCTACTAGATTAAATTCCCCTTCTACCTGAAGCTGTAAGTCTAAAGAATCATCTTGGTAGATATTCTCTGTGGCAAGAGCAAGAGCAATAACGAAAAGAAAAGACCACGCCCATGCGTTTAATTTATGCATGCTGAGGAAAGAACGCCTGAAGATATAAAGATTGCGATATGACCAATTAAATAGCATAAAACATAAAAATACCAGCGCTTTTACTATTGTTTATGCCACTCTTATTTGATATCTATCAGCGGCCCTTCTGGTTTATTATAGCCCTGCTGATCGTAGGCGTTTGGACGTTAATCTGGAAAGGAATCGGGTTATGGTATTCCGCCAAGCACCAACAGAAAGGATGGTTTATAACGATCCTCATTATCGATTCATTGGGATTACTTCCCATCATCTATTTACTGTGGTTCAAACCAGAAGAAAAAGAGGAGTCCGAGGAGATAGGAACTGTAAAAAGAACCAAGAGAAAACGAACGCGAATTAAATAGATTCTTCAATTTCAACTTTTCCTTTCTTAACTTTAATCAGATATTCTTTCCGTTCGGTAAAACGAGCAATTTTGGCAACAAAGTCCGGCAGTAAAATCCGTTCTCCCCGAAATGGAAGATGGGTAAGAATCTCTTGTGGTGCATTTGCATCAGCGGACATTTCTTTCATCACCGCTGAGACAGCTTCTTTTTTTGTTTTGCCCAGTGCTGCCTCGGTTTGCTGCGCTAAAAAAGCAGCAATCTCTTCCGGAATATTAATCGTTGACACCTTACTTAATCCCTGTAAGCCGGGAGAAATGTTAGCTTCGATTACCAAAGGACCAAAAGGGCCTTCTAAGATATCCACTCCGCAAATATCTGCTTGTAATGCTTTTGCGGTGTCCAAGGCAATACCAATGGCTGCCCGACTTAGTTGAATCGGTTCACCTACTCCCCCAGCATGAAGGTTTGCTCTTTTTTCCTCAGTTTGTGCTTTCCGCTTCATCGCCGCTACTACCTTTTCTCCCACTACTAACGCTCGGATATCGGTACTTCCCGTTTCAATATATTCTTGAATGATGAAAGGCTGTTTTAACGCCCCTAGTGCATCAAGTAACGAAGACGCAGAACTAAACGAATCCGCAAACATAACTCCCTTCCCCTGCGTGCCTTCGGGAAATTTCATCACGATGGGATAATGTACTTGCTTCAAGAGATCTCGGGCTGTTTCTACAGTAGGGGAAAGATACGTTTTAGGCATGGGAATATTATGCTGCTGTAATACTAAGTGCGTTAATAATTTATTATGCACAATGGTAAAGGAATTACTCGATAATGGCATATAGGGCACTTTTCCTTCCAAAAGGGTGGCAATGGAACGAAGCAAATTGGCATAGCGAAATGAACCTTTGAGATAAAAACAGTCATACGTGCCAAGCAGCTTGCCTTGATAGAAAATTCCTCCTTCCTTTCCCAGGTTCACTTCAATTTGCCGGAGATCAATCATGTCCACCTGCTCAAAGAATTTCCTCATTCCTTCTTCTATCATCACTGAACTCTTACTACCCAACGAAACTAAAGCTGCTTTCATTATTTCCCCCGCGAAACTTCTTTATGAGGATCTATCAGAAAATTGCCTTTCTTTAAAATGTTATGACCGATAAGAAGCTGATAAGTCATGTGACTTCTATCTGCAATGGTAAATTCCTCTTCGATAAGTAAACCATCCATTCGAATTTTTGCATGGACTACGGGACGTTTTTTTACCCCGGAAGCAGATTTAACAATTTTAGAACGAGTGCTGGGAGTAAGATGTAGACGTTGCGCCAACGCGAGATCAATAGAAGAAGACGTCGCGCCAGTATCGATACGAGCAATAACCTTCTCTTTTTTTCCAGAAGGACCGATAACCATAACTTGTTCGGTTAAACCCAAAATGACTTTTCTTACAATCATAGCCTAGAGGAGTCATTTTGTTTTATAAGGTTTTTGGAGATTAGATGGAGCAATTAGGTGGAAACATTTTTAAAGCACTTGCCTCTTTTTCGTTTCAATGCCCTGGTGGTGTAGTCCGGACTATCATACTGCCCTTTCGAGACTAATCTTGTTGGGGTAAGGCGGTGACCCGGGTTCGAACGGCAAGCAATGTAAGTTGCAGCAGTGAAAGTCCCGGCCAGGGCACTTTTATTTCTAAAATGGAACTCCTCCGCTACGTTCATCCCATCTTACGACAGCAAGCAGCTCCCGTTACCTTGAATACACCCGGCCTTCCAGAACTACTTGAAGAGATAAACTATCAATTGCGATGGGAACGACTTTTGGGGGTTTCTGCTCCGCAGCTGGGCCTTTCCCTGCGGGTAATTGGCGTTAATCTCCCCATTGGTTCGTCAGGAAAAAGAAGATACGTCCTGCTCAATCCCACTATTGTCGAAAAATACGGCTGGCAATGGAATATTGAAAGCTGTTTGAGCCTCCCCGGGAAATTTTATCTTGTGCCGCGGTATGAACGAGTTACCGTGCAAGCAATGCTTCCAGACGGAAAAGACATAGTCTTAGAAGAACGAAAATTCAGGGCGGCTATTTTACAGCACGAAATCGATCATTTGGAAGGGATTTTGGTGAGAGATTATCGCTTTTATAGCAGAACAGCAGTTCCACCGAGGTTAGAGCCAGCATAAAAAAGATTTTAATATCTCGGAGGAACAAATCCAAATACAGAGAGAAGATTACTGCTATCCCCTCTAACCCCGATATAATTCTTTTGCATATCCCACCTATTTCCTCCTTTAACCCCTTTGAGATCAATACCTTCCACCACACCTTTTGCTCCCATTCTAAAAGTTAAGTCCCCCCCCCCATTACTCTGATACTCTTCCCTCAGAAAGGTAATATCATCCGGAGTAAGGGGAGCAAGCTCTAAACCGTATGCAATAAAATAATCATAGAGAGCACTATTTGTAATTATTATTACTTCACCCTCAACCTCAAACTGAAGATTATCTTGATAGAGATATCTCGTTTCTAGGGCAGTTATAGCCCCATCAGGTTCTATTTTCATCTTTACTGAAACATCGATACCTCCTTTAAGATTTTTACGGAGTTGATCGGATAAAATTTCCAGGTGATCATCGATGCTCTGAGCTCGTGCTTGCGTACAATATAACTGCTGAACCCCAGAAGGTATAAAATAAACTTCACCATCAATGTTAAAGAAAACATTTTCACCAATCCTTGCATAAGATCCCTCTTCTTCAAAAACGTTTGGTATTCCCAAGAGTTCGGTTAATTCTCTGTGCCTTGCCACCATTTTTGGAGTAACTTTTTCATATGCTAAGCCCGGGTTGTATTCTTCTACAATATCGGTGGTCCAACCCCTTATTGTTTCACGACAAGGGCCTTTTAATTCGCTTGCCAGCTTTTCCCAACTTTCGAAAGAGCCCTGTTCCAATCGTCGCCTGACGGCATTCCTAACAGCATAATATGTTTTAAGGGTATGATTTTGTGGACTCAGTTCCAGGAGAGCACTAGCAACTTTTGCCCTGTTCTCTGGATTAGAGTCTATTTCTAAGTTCTGAAGCCCATTCAGATCGTGGAAACATTCAACGTAGAGTGTGTTATCACTTTTGCTTACCCGAGGGAAAATACCTAGTTCGAACATGACTTTCGCAAAAACGGTGAGGAGAGCTTCATTTCCACGCTGTATCTTATAATATAAATTTCCTTTTTTTCTCTTAATCACATTGAGGCAAGATGCATCAAAAAATCCGCGTAGATAGGCAATTCTCTCTTGATCCATAGACACATACGATTCAAACTCATTGTGTACACAATAATTCAATACCCTCGCAAAGGTGTGATTAGGATAATAAACAGTTACACCTTCTTCCTGAAAATCTTCCCCTAAAAAGACTCTTCCACTTCTAAGAACCCTTTCTCTTGCTACGGGATCAGATATCCTCGCATGGAACGGTTTTTTGCCTAACTTTAATCTGCTAGGACTTTTAGAACGAGTTTTGCAATAAACCCCTAACAAGTATGCAAAAGACAATCGTTGCTTAGTCTTTGAGTCCGGGGTTAATGGAACAGCATGAGACTCTAAAATATCTGGGATACAATCTTTGTATCGCCAATTGCTAACTTTAGGAACAGGAAGATGATATTGCCGAGCAATTGCCGGCACACTTTTTCCCGCCACCACTAATTCACAAGCCTGATATGTCCTCCGGACTTCTAATTCCAATTCCTGGATTCTGGGCTCAGATTCCCAAATATTATTTCTGGCAACATTGCCTACAACCTTTTCCAGAGAATGCTGGTGTAAGAATGTTGCAATCCTGCCTTCCAATGCATCTGCCGAAATTGCTGTACGCGCAACCATATTCGAGAAAAGCAGGGGGGAATATTTAAAGATTACTATCCTGAAGTGATAACCTCCAATAAGATGAAAATTATTCTTCTGCTGGGCTTGCTATCATTGGCGGCGGCACAATCACGTGCCCATCTCTTCCCCGCGGTTGAAATTGATATCGAATAGCGCTTACTTCCGGCAAAAGAGTAATACCGGTATTGTTTAATTCTCGAGAACAAAATCCTGGGCGTTGAAAATAAATAACCAGAAGCGTGTGAGAATCCCCTGCCAACCGGTATTCGTGCACTTCGCACCTGCGATCAGGAAGGTAAATCCTCCGTTCCCGCAACGAAGTTTCAACACAGAGTTCTAGCAAAGGGTCCATGACTCTCTTTCTTTGATAAAGATTTATAAACATTTTGAGGATAGAATAAGAATTACAGAGAATATTCTTTTAAATCATCATCGTTTCTAAAGAAAAGCATGACTTGCACGATCACCATTGAAGAAGCATTACGAATAAAAGATACTTTCTTCATCGATACCAGAACTCCCACAGAATTTGAAGAAGATCATCTTCCCGGAGCAATCAATCTTCCAGTTCTATCTAATGAAGAACGTGCTATTGTGGGCACCATTTACAAACAGAAATCCAAAGAAGAGGCCATCGCCATAGGGAAAGATTTTTTTGCTCAAAAACAACCTGAATTCCTTCGCGAGATTCAAAAACACCAAGAGAAGAAACTTATCGTCAACTGCTGGCGGGGAGGAATGCGCTCCAAATTTATCGTTGACTTGCTGCGCTCTTTAGGATATAACGCATATCAATTAGAAGGGGGGTATAAAGAATATCGGCGGTATGTGCGCGAACAACTGGAAAAATTCCAATTAAGACCAAAACTGATGGTGTTATGGGGATTAACCTGTACCGGAAAAACGCAACTTCTCTCCCATTTCAAAAATTCATTAGACTTGGAAGGATTAGCCCAGCACCGAGGCAGCTTGTACGGCGGGATCGGCTTAAAGCCAAGAACCCAGAAAGCCTTTGAGAACCTTCTCTTCTGGAAATTGCTAGAATTAAATGGAG
>CAYJXA010000003.1:15341-38195 GCA_964373955.1 uncultured Methanosarcinales archaeon | reverse complement strand
AATAGAGGGAGAAAGCCGTAAGATAGGAAATGTACAAATGCCTTCTTTTTTATACAAAGCCATGCTGAAAGGCATTCCCCTCCTCATCACTCGCGGTCTCGAAAAGAGGGCAGAGCATGCCTTACAGGAATATTTCAAAACCAAAGAAGACCTACAGCGGATCAAAGAAGTAACTACCCATTTGTTTAAGGTCATTAGTAAAGATAAACAGCAAAGAGTATTAGAATTGCTTCAACGAGGGAATAATAAAGAAGCAGTAAAGATCTTGCTGGAATTCTATTATGATCCTTTGTATAACCATACTATTAAGAAGAAAGAGTATAGGTTTGAGATCAAGAATGAAAGTGAAGCAGAAGCAGTGAGAGAGTTGAAGAAAGTTGTGGGAGAAGTATAATCAAGGCAACTTTAGTTATAGGGTATACCTTAAAACCATAAGTTTATTCTTTTTGTTGTATGATACAACCAGGGTTAACAATACAAGAATTTAAAGTTCCTTTTAATTCTTCTACATCTTGCACTTTCCCTATCTTTACCCGTAATTCTTTCCCGCCTTTCGCACCACGAGTAAAGTTCATTGCCTGTAATTTAATGTTGGCAAAGCTAATCGTAGGATATTTCCGCGCGTAGTCAAGATATTTAAAAAAATAAGTGAGCCGTTCTTCAAAGGAAATCTCTGCATACCTTCCCGTTTGTAAATATTGGTTTATTTGTGTAAATAAAAAAGGATTCTGGCAAGCCGCTCTCCCGATCATTACATAATCACAACCAGTTTCATCAAGCATGCGTTTGGCATCTTCAGGAGTACGAATATCCCCATTTCCCACAATCGGAATTTTTACCAGCTTTTTTAATTCTGTAATCAAATTCCAGTCGGCTTTTCCCGAATAGCCCTGATGTAAGGTCCTCGCATGCAAGGTAATCATTTGGATTCCTTCTTCCTCTGCAATCTTGGCAATTTCACGGAAACGATCTGGTTTCTGAACACCAGCTCTCATTTTGAGAGTAACCGGTTTAGAAGTATTGGCAACTAAAGTACGAAAAATTGCTCGGGTAAGTTCCGGTTCTTGTAATAACGCTGCACCAGCCATTTGGCAGGTGATATGAGGAGCGGGACAACCCATGTTATAATCGATGATATCAAAATAAGGATCAACTAATCGCACTGCCTTCGCCAGGGTATCAACATCTGAACCAAATAATTGAATTGACAAGGGCCTTTCTTGTTCAGCATATTCAATAAACTCAGCGATTTTAGCCTGCTTCTGGTCTAGAGCTACAATTTTATGAATGCTCGTAAATTCAGTGACCACTAATCCTGCTCCTAATTCTTTGCAGATTAATCTAAGTGCAGGATCGCTCACTCCAGCCATGGGAGCGAGGAAGGCTTTGGAAGTGAAAGGGGGGAGTTTTGACATGTTATTCTATTCCATCCATTAAGAGGATAAATTCGGCAGGACTCACTATTTTTATTCCTCTAAATTCGCGGAGTTTTAATAAGTGAGCATCGCCAGAAATGATATAATCTGCGGTCGATGCTATTGCACACTCTAATATTTTATTATCATCTGGATCATCTTTTATTTCATCAAGAGAAATTTCAGGATATACTTTTTCAGACAACTCTTCAAAAGAATGAAGTACGAACTCACTCTCAGCCAGGCTAATTCTTTTCAAGATTCTTGGCCGTGCTAAAACTTCTTTGATTTCTTCAATAATTTCGTGAGTGGTAAAATTGTTGATATCCCCTAATGCCAATTTCCTAAAAATGGAGGCTGGGCTTCCTTCTTGCACGAGCATGGAAGAAACGACTACATTAGTATCTAACACTACTTTTACCATAAAGTTACCTTTTTTGTCTTTGCCTACGCAAACGGCGAACTTCGGTAATCTCCTCGTTGATCTCCTCAGAGGTCATTTTATCTTTGATCTTATTCCTAATATTTTCCAGCTCTCTAATTATTCTTTGCCTGTCTAATTTCTTCATAATGATAGTCTCCCGGTCGATGGGCATTACAGTAAATATGGTGCTTTCACCCGCATCGATATAGTCTCTTATCTCTTTAGGGATGATTATTTGCCCTCGTTCAGACATTTTAGCAGTTTCAACTTCAGTCATATTGCATCACCAACCAAGTCGTAGTAAGGTGCATTTATAAACTTTACGTATTTGTACGTTTTCTAGGGTATAGAACTTGGCGGGGATACAATCGTATCTTTTGGCGGATACAAGTGTAACTTTATTCAAAGAAAGCTATATAAAAAGAGTCTCTTTTTTCGTTTGGATGGAGAATGAAGAGATAATAGAACAAATTAAAAAGGTAGACTGGCAATATTTTGTGAATCGGCGGGAAGCAATATTGATGAGCTCACTCACTGATCAAGCATACGCCCATTTTGAAGAATGGACTCATTTGCCCTGGCATTTTAATTCTACCCTGCGCTTGCCAACCGGAGATGTTTTATTCAGCGCAAAAGAAATGAAGGGGCTTCATTCTATTTTTTCTCAAGGAGATCTATCTTTATTCACAGACTTTCAAAAACGGCTCGTGCGCTGCCTAAAGCGCTTTGAAGCCATTAGCAAGAAGATAGAAAAAACTGATTGCACCCCCCTTTCTCCGGAAGAATTGCAGCAACTTCTTGAAACCTTTGTGAAAGCGGGGATGAAAGCGCATACCTTTCTTGCCCCCATGCCCGTTGCAGATAAAGTGCTTTCTTCCCGGATTATGGCAAAATTGCCGGAAGCATCAGAACAGCAAAAGCAGGAATGGCTGGGCATACTCACCTTTCCAGATAAAGAAAATGAACATGTTAAAGAAGAAAAATCTTTTTACTCATTAGCTGCAGCATACCATCGAAAAAATTTTCAAGAAAGAGTACAGAAACATCTTGCTACGTTTGGATGGATTGGAGCGCGATGGTATTGGTTAAATAAAGCGTGGACTGAGCAGAATATTCTTTCCAGGCTGGAAGATTTTCTGTCTCAACATAAAAACCCAAAGAAAGAGATTGAAAACCTTCACCATCAGCGGGAAGAAGAAAAAAATAAATTCAAAATCCTTTGCCAAGAGTTGGGAATCACACCGGAATCAGAACTGGGAAGAACTATTGCTCTCGCTAAGGGATATGCTTTCCTTCGAACGTGGAGAACAGATGTGATTTACCATTCCGGTTATCGGGCAAGAAATCTCTTCTACGAGATAGCCGGGAGAGCAGGAATGAATAGAGACGATGTGGTATATCTTTCCACCGATGAGCTTTTAGCAACGGTAAAAACTGCAAAAATGGCAATTTCCGCACCAGAATTAGAACTCCGAAAGGCATCATGCTGTAAAGCTGTTCTCCAGGGAAAATATCTTATTTTAGCTGGGAAGGAATGGGAGAAGAAGATCAGGGATGCACTCCACTTACCTACAGAGAGCGGATCAGAAATTCAAGGAAAAATTGCTTATCCAGGGAAGGTGCAGGGAAAAGTAAAACTGGTTTTAACGGCAGAAGATATTTCTAAGGTAGCAAGAGGAGACATACTGGTAGCGGTGATGACCTTCCCTCATTTCATTGCTGCAATGGAGAAAGCAGCTGCTTTCATAACTGACGAAGGTGGGATTCTCTGCCATGCTGCTATCGTGAGCAGAGAAATGAAAAAACCTTGCATCATTGCCACCAGAATAGCCACGAAAGTGTTGAAAGACGGGGAGATGATAGAGGTGGATGCAGAGAAGGGGATTGTAAAAAAGATTAACTCATCCATTTCCACGCGGGAATAACTTTAATTTCCCCTAACTTATCCTCTTGATTATAGGTTATTATTGTCCCATTGATTTTTAAATCACTCATTGCTTCCCGTAAACCGGCAAGTTCCCTTTCTTTATTCTCTTCGGTTAATTCATAACACACTTGAATAGCATGTGTTGGTTTTCCTCTTTCCACGATTATAAAATCACATTCTTTACTTTTTCTATAATAGTGGATAGTCTTATATTTTCTCCGGAGATGGAGATAAACTATATTCTCTAATATCCTGCCTGCATCAGAAGAGAAGGAGAGAGAATTTGCTCTAGCCAATCCCACATCAACGGCATACGCTTTTTTAGGATTAATAAGTTGTTTTTTATAGGAATAATCAAATTTGGTTATAGTAAATAACAAATAGCTATCTTCCAAATGAGAGATATACGATACAATGGTGTTAGTTGACCCAGCTAAAAATACTTTGGCCAGTTGATTATATGAGAATTCCTTCCCCGAATTAGTCAATAAGTATATTGCCAGCTCTTTTATAGTTTTACTCTCTTTGAGACCATGGCGAACAATGATATCGCGAGTAAGTATGTCTTCGAGTAGTTCTTGGAGCATCGTCACATTGTGATACCGTAAGAATTCTGGGAATCCACCTCGTTCAAAATATTCCTGAAAGGAAGCTATTTTTTCTTTTTTTTTCGTGAATTGCAACATTTCTGTATACGAAAAAGGAAAAATTTCATACGTGAGATGCCTGCCAGTTAGTTTAGTGCCTAATTCTCGGCTTAACAAAGAAGCATTGGAGCCGGTAATGGCTACTTTTTTCCCAGCATCAAGCAACTGGCGAATGTATCTCTCCCAATGAGGTATATTTTGAATTTCATCAAAGAAGAAATCATTGCTTTTTCCCCATTCTTCTTCAAATACTTGCTCCAACTTCTCAAAGTCAGCAAGGCTAAAATTAACCAGACGGGGATCTTCAAAGTTAAGATAATACCACTGCTTATCCTGTTTTTCCATTAATTGCCGGAGGAGTGTACTCTTACCACATCGCCTTATTCCGGAAAGGATGATAGCATGAGATGATTTAGAATCTATCTCGGAAAGGGCTTCCCTCGTTATACCTAGATCTCTCCTCTCTAATTCCCCACGTTGTAGCTGTACAATAGCTCTGATTGTTTCTTTGAGTAGCATACTCCTCTAGAGTGTGCATTGGTAATATATAAAACTTTGCATTGTTAATGCACACTTTTGTTCATTAGTAATAAACACGTATGAGAAAGGAAGGTTGTCCTGATATGACTCTAGCCACCCTCCCACAACAATTATAAATTACCCTCTTCTCTTCCATTATTATGACCTATAAAGACATCCTCAATGCAACTCCAAAATGGTTGATACAGGGAGCTCCCTGCACCCCCCATGCTAATTGGTTTGCCGCCATGCCCCTCACCTCAGGACTAGAAAAGGTTCATCCCGGACTGGGAATGAGAATACTGCTCACTTTTTTCCAGAACAAAGGTGAACTTGGTAATTGGGTGCATGATGAGGAATTTCTCTATGCCAAAGGAAAATACTTAGAAGAACACCCGAAAATAATAGATCGCTTATTTAAACTCTGGGAGACAAAAGTATCCCTCTTTCTTAAGGAAGTGCAAAAACTGGAAAAGAAAGGAATTACGAACATAATATCTCAATATGAAGCGTTTAGCAGCGCATATTGTGAAGAATATGAAGTTGCGCTGATGACGGAATATTTCACCGTCTGGAGTGATGTCATTATAGAACGAATTGCTCAAAACGTTCCCAAAGAACACCAAAAAGAGTTGCAAGAGTTAGTTCTGCCTTTCCGGCGTTCCTTTCTCAGCGAGGAAGAATTAAGCGCGCTCAAGATAGGCAGGCAGCTTCTTTCTATCAATTATCCAAGCCTGGCTCAGATTAAAGAAAGAAATCCTTCACTCCACCAACAAATTGTGGAACATCAACAAAAATTCTATTGGTTGACCACGGGATATAAATATGCTGAACCGGTTTCTGAAGAACAGTTTTTCTCTACTATCTTAGAAGCAACTAAAACCCTTTCCTCGGAAGAGATCAAAAAGAAAATTTCTTTCCTCGAGAATTATGAGCAGGAATTGCAGAAGAAAAAGCAGAAAATCCTCGCAAAAATAAAACTAAGTGAGTACGATCTATCTATCCTCGAGACTATCTCTACGATAGCCTGGATGCATGATACTAGAAAGCGATGTAATTTAATGGGAAGCTATTGGATCAATCAATTTTTGTTGAAAGTAAGTCAGGAGAAGAATATTTCACATGAATTGCTGCAATTTACGCTTCCAAGAGAATTTATTGCCTATCTTAAAACGGGGAAAATAGACCTGCCACTTCTAAAAGAGAGAATGAAAGGATGTATGGCTATCAACACCAGCGTAGGAGACGATGTTCTGATTCATGGGAAAGAATTTCAGGCATTAAAGAGAAGAATACTGGATGCCGAGGTCGGGAAAGAGATTACTGATTTCCGGGGAACTGCAGCATCGTATGGAAAAGTCCAGGGCAAAGTAAAAGTGATTACCAACCCCGCCAAGCAAACCCTGCAGCAGGGTGAAATTCTCGTTGCACCCATGACCCGGCCGGAGTACGTCCCTTTAATGAAGAAAGCTGCTGCCATTATCACTGATGAAGGGGGTATAACTTCCCACGCTGCCATTATCAGTCGGGAGCTAGGAATTCCTTGCATCGTCGGAACAAGGATAGCAACCAAAGTATTGAAAGATGGCATGATGGTGGACGTAAATGCAAATCACGCTCTGGTGAAGATATTAAAATGACGAAATACGACCTTCTCTGGAGAAGAGAGTATAGTTTGTTTTATAGTGTAGTTGCGTTAATCAGCCTTTCCAAATGGGCTAAGGAAGAGTTAGGAAAGGATGTTGCCGTTTTTGGCGAATGGAAAGAGGGATGGTATTCCATCTATCTAGAGCAGGGAGCTATCGCGAAGATTAAAGAGAAGAAAGAAGAGCAACTGCAAAAAGATAGTGCACATATTCTTCAAGACATTCGGAATTTACATGAGAATGGAAAAAAATTCGTTGAATTTTGTAAAAATATCAAGATATCATCAACAACTGACCAAGCTCAAATACAAGCCCTCCTTCACGAGTTCTATGAATTATTTATCGAATACGGTGTACACTTATTTCGAAGCTTCTTTTATGTTGAATTTTCTTCAAAAGTATTCGAAGAAATTATTGGATCTTCTCTAGGAACAGATAAAGTTATAGATGCCATCAATACTTATTCGATTCCCAGTCAGAAAGCTGCGCTCTTTAAGATTAGTGAATATTTTAATGCTCATAACAATGAAGCTGAAAGAATGAACCTAGTAAAGAAAGAATACTTTTGGTTAGGCTACACTGATCCCTTCTGCCCCCCTCAAGATGATGCCTGGATAAAACGTTTTGTCCAGTCTTTCACCGTTCTACCTACTAAGAAAAAAATTGCTCTCGGTTTAGAGAATCACCCCTTCCTCAGATTATACCAAGAGATACTCTATCTAAAAGATAAAAGGGATGATTATAGAAGGGAAGCATTCTATTACATACAACCATTCATTCAAGAAATTGCCAGAAGAGAACAGCTACCTATTAAAGAATGGGGATACCTGCTTCCAGATGAATTTTCACTGCCCTTACCTGAAAAGAAAAAACTCATTGCGCTACGGAAAAGAGGAGTTAGCACCGAATACAAGCAGGAAAAGGTCAAAGTTAAAGCAGGACTACAACAGGCTAAAGAAGAGACTTTATCTCTCACAGAATTAAAAGGAGCAGTTGGCTTTCCCGGGAGAGTACAGGGGATAGTGCAACTCATAAGGACCAGAGAAGACATTTCTGCCTTTCAAAATGGAAAGATTTTAGTAGCTATAACAACGAACCCTGAGCACATTAGCGCCATGCAAAAAGCGCTTGCTTTTGTGACAGATGAAGGCGGCATAACCTGCCACGCAGCTATTGTCGCCAGAGAATTGCATAAGCCCTGCATCGTGGGAACAAAAGACGCTACCCGAGTGCTCAAAGACGGGGAGAGAATAGAAGTAGACGCAAACAAAGGAATTGTGAAAAAGTTATGAAAACCTACGAAAAAATCTATACCCGTGATAATGGATTAATTATCCAAGAAGCCTGGAGTTATGCTTTTGAGGAATTCCAGAGAGAGCGCAATCCTTATACCCCCGTCAATGTATATTACGTCTTAGATGGGGCAACGGAAATCTGGCACGGCATTGAAGCGCATGAATGGTTTAAGAAGAGGGTTTTACAACAAAATAAAGAGTCCCCAGATACATTTAAAGATATTTCAAAGAGCTATGCTTCTCTTCTTCAAGCATTGGAAAAATGGAAAGAACAAGGAAAAGCATCTTCACTCGCCGAGTTTCACAAATTTATAGATTTAGTTTTTACTGGATCCCGGTATTGGGTTTTTTTGTATTACTCTGCTACTATTGAAGAAACCCCGGTGGAGATTCGTAAAGAAGCGTTGCATTTCCGCAATGATGATCGTTTCTATGATGACTGTGAACGATTCATTAAAAGTACCATCACTTATTTATTCCCCTCCGCTAAGGGAATGGAATTGGTGATTACACTCGCGGACTTAACCACCTTTCCAGAGAGGAAAATACTTGCAGAAAGAATGAAGCGTTTTATATTTATCCCCAAAGTCATAAGAGAAAGTATAGATTTTTTGGAATTTAGAGAGTCGCATCCTGACTACAAGTTTCTCTTCCCAGAAATCGATCAAGAAGCAAAGAGAGGAATTATTCGCGGCAATAAAGCTTATCCAGGAATCGTGCAAGGGGTAGTTCGCATCTTAAGAAGAAAGAATCAAGTTTCTGAATGTAGAGAAGGGGAGATACTCGTGTCTCCCATGACTACCCCTGATTTTATTTCAGCCATGCATAAAGCTGCCGCTATCGTTACGGATGAAGGGGGGATTACCTGTCATGCAGCGATTGTAGCTCGGGAAATAAAGAAACCATGTGTCGTTGGGACTAAGATAGCAACGCAAATATTAAAAGATGGAGATGTGGTTGAAGTAAATGCCAACCAAGGCGTGGTGAGGAAAATACCATGAAACGAATACCCTACACCCCTTACTCGCTCAAGATTGTTCCGAAATTGTCTTTAGCATCCGAGATAAAGAAAGGCTACTACCGCTTCGCTGCCCGAGAAACTTCCCTCTGTCGGGATGAACCCTGGACCAATTGGATGGTAAATCACGGCTGCCCGGGCATTATTAGCATCCCCAACGGAAATACCTACGACTACTATGTAGAAGAAAAGGGTTATCTACGTGTTCTAAAAGAGCTAGAGAATGAAATGCTCAAAAACTGGCAGAAGCATCTTGACGAGTACTCCTCCCAGAAACAGAGGATAATTGAAAAAGCAAAACAAATAACCAATGCTGTCAACGCGAGAAAGAGAGAGCGCCTTTTCCCACTCTACCTAGAATGGATACAACAAGGATACGCCTTCTGTGACTATGTCTGGGGCGCGTGGGCAGTGATCCATCATACTGAAAAGATAGTTATCGATGCTTTCCCAGAGAAGATGGATCTCATTATGAGCCTCGAGAAGCCCATTGAGTATATCGAAATGCAAAAAGCCCTATTTGAAATACCCCTTGCAGAAGTAGTCGAGAAATACGGCTGGCTCAATGTCTATAGTCCCTATGATCTACCTTACACTGAAGAACAAGTAGAGCAGATGAAAAAAGAATTAAACGTGAAGGGATTAGAACAGCAATATATTCAATTTGAGAAGAATAAAAAAGAGTTTAATCATTTTGTAGAAACAATAAAAAACAAGGAATTGAAACAAAAAGTGATAATCGTGCATGCCTATGCCTTCCTGAAAACTGACCGCATTGATACGTGGAGGATGGCTATGTGCGAATTAACTGCATTCTTTAACTACCTAGCCTCACTACATCCTCAACTGAGCTTAAAAGATGCCACGAACCTTTCCGCTCTGGAGATTAAAGAGTTCTTAGAAACAGGAAAACTTCCAGACTTAAAACATATAAAATTACGCAGTGCCAACAAAGCGCTCTATTTTTTCCATCAGGGAATAATTGAAGCAACCACAGACGAAAAGACAATTCAAGAAAATTTTGCTGCGTTAGAAGCAGGAAATAAAGGGATCACTGAACTGAAGGGGACAACTGCCTGTAAAGGAAAAGCACAGGGAACAGTTAAAATTATCACCCATTCCGATCATCTGCAAAAAATTCAGGAGGGTGATATCTTTGTAGCTAAGTACACTTTTCCTAGTTTTACACCCTTCATGTTAAAATGTGCCGCCATCGTGACGGACGAAGGTGGAATTACATCCCATGCTGCCATTGTCAGCAGGGAATATAACAAGCCCTGCGTGATTAACACCAAGAGAGCTACCTCGATATTGAAAGATGGAGATGTGGTAGAGGTAGATGCAGAGAGAGGGACCATAAAGATACTAAATCACGCTTAGCCTTGCTCTCCACAAAAACAATTAAAAAGGGAGTAAATATTCTTTGCTTGTGAAAACCCTCTTTAAAGTATCTGATTACGAATGGTCAAATATTTGGGCAGGGCAATGGAGTCTGCTAACCTGTTCCCACTTCGGGAAACAATACACCCAAATCTTAAAAATAGAGGGAAGGCCTTTCGTACGAAAAGCAATATTTATAGTCCGCCAAGGAAAAAGTGGGGGATATCTTAATACCCAAGAGAAAGATGACTTCGGGAAACGTATTGCTGCGCTCTACTCACAAGATCCACAAAAGATTTCTTCACTCTGCACCAGAGCAAAGAAAGAAGTTGACTCCATCCTTGCCTTTATACAGAGATATGAACAAAAAGAAATAACCAGAGAAGTATACTCCAAATTTTGGACTCATGTTGATATGTACTACGTTCCGCATATAACTATAAAATACCTTGTAGACTATCTCCAGCCAAGTTTACTCCAAAAGTACTTGCCAAAATTACAAGAAGTGAGGGTGTATGCTGAACCAGTATTCAAACGGACAGAAGAGTTCATGAGGGCAATGGCAGCAAAGATTGCTAAGAAGACAAAATATTCACCGGAACATCTTCTTTGCTTGCTCCCGGAAGAGCTTGATAGCTATTTCAAGAGCCAAAGACTACCCTTAAAGGGAGTGTTAAAAGAACGCTATCTCTCGGCTACGCTTGTTTTCAAAGAAGGGATGAATCAAGTAGTGGTGGGAAAGGAAGTAGAACTTATTGAGAAGAGTCTTACCAAACCTACTGAGAAAAATGTTCTCCAAGGCACTACGGCATATCCGGGAAAGGTAACTGGAACTGTGCGGGTGGTGCATGATCCCAAGAGGGTAAAACATTTCAGTGCGGGAGATATACTTGTAACGGGAATGACTCGACCGGAATACTTTCCATTAATTCAGAAAGCAGCAGCTGTCGTTACGGATGCCGGAGGCATATTAAGTCATGCCGCGATTACTGCCCGCGAATTAAAGAAGCCAACCATCATTGGAACACAAGCTGCAACAAAAATCTTGAAGGAAGAGGATAGAGTAGAAGTAGATGCAGAGAAAGGGATGGTAAAGATATTAAAACGACGGGAATAGTATCCAAAAACTATTTAAAACCTAAAATATTCCTATTATCATGTCCTCCAAGCAGGAACTGATCCACTTCTGGAAGAATTTAGGCGTAGATCAGCGATTGCTAACTGCTTTTTCTACCATCCCCCGAGAGAAATTCATTCCACCCCAACTCAATGCCCATGCGTATGATGATTTGCCCCTTCCCACCATTCGAAATCAATCCATTTCCCAACCATCGACGATCATTATCATGCTAAGAGCACTTCAATTGCAAGAGGGAGAGAAAGTCATGGAGGTTGGCGCAGGAATGGGATATCAAGCTGCATTAATGGCCTCGCTTGTAGGATCGACGGGAAAAGTGATTACGATCGATGTTATTCCGGAATTAGTGCAGTATGCCCGCAAAAATCTCCAGGATCTACGCCTGGAACAGGTTTCCGTCATGGAGGGGGATGGAGCAGAAGGATACCCAACGCATGCCCCCTACGATAAAATAATCATTACCGCCGCTTGCCCCAGCATCCCTCTACCGTTGATCACCCAATTGAGAGAAGGCGGCATTATCATCGCTCCCGTGGGAGATTTACGAAGCCAGACCATGGTGAAAGGAACAAAAGTGAATGGACGCCTAGAATTAGAATTCTTAGGCGATTTTGTGTTTGTGCCGTTGAAAGGAAAACATGGCTTTAAGGAAATGATATACGAGTAGGAAGATTATTCTTTCTTAATTCCAACGATCATGTACAAGCGTTGTTGTGCAAGTGAAGTAACCGATGATACTTGAAAAAAAACGCTGTTCTAATCCTCCTTTCAAAGCCGTAAGAGGATAATGATTATCACGCAAATAGCGTCGCTGCTCTTCCTGATACCATCCACAGAAATCTTGCCCTGCTGCGCCCATATTCCAATCAGAAATAACAACTATTCCCAAAGGTGATATCACTCTGGCAAGTTCATCTAGAACAAGAGTGTGTGATCCTGCAAGAATATGAGAAAAAGTTCCCGTCATCATCGTGAGAATATCTATTGAATTGCTCTTGACAGGAAGTGCTCTCGCGTCAGCCTGCAATGGACTGGACTCCTGAAGAGGATAGGTAGAACGATCTCGAGTATATGTTAAAGCTTCCCTTAAAATATTCAAAGCATAGGATTTTATTCCCAAAAAACGAAAGAAGGCAGGATAAAAACCACTAAGAGTTCCAATATCCAAACCACGTTGGAATGTCTTTCCAACTCCGTCCCCATTCGAAACCCGGGGGAGTATTTGCTGAGCAAAAGTTGTTCTTTCTTCTACAGCTAAAGGGTTAAATGATAAGTCCCTATCTATTCGCCGGTGTAATAATGCATCATACATATTTATTACCTCAAGAATTCCTCTTTAATAAAAAAAAGAGGTCATCTATAAAAGCTTTCTTTCATCCGGAGAGACTTTTCGAAAGATCAAACAGTAATGATGATGTACATTTGGCACAAAACTGTATTTGTACCCATAAGGATAGAGAGTTTTATTATCCTGGCACCAGATTTTTTCCCCGCGCAATTGAAAATGCCGGCTCATTTCTTTGGCAAAATCCCACGCCAATGTCGTATATTCGCTTTTATGCATGTAATTCTGTAAAATAACCACGAGATAGGCTCTTTCTTTCAGTTTAGGCTTCATCTTGAGAAAAATATCCACCAACTGTCTTAAGAAATGATCATAATCCAACGAATTCCCTAAATCCCGAGGATCTTCGCTATATTTTACGTCCAGCCCTTGCTCTTCCCTTTCCTGAGAAGCCAACCCTTTTTTATGAAGCATCGGTCCATAGGGAGGAGACGTGATCACAAAATCAATCTGAGGGAGAGCATATTTTTGCCACAATTCGTCCAACTCGACGCTATTTCCCTGCAACACTACTTGTTTACAGGTTAATTTTCCACCCTCAGCAGTTAATTTCAGTTGTGGTTCTAAAGTAGCAATTCTCTCCCGGGCAATATCGGCATATTTCGGCTGCAATTCTATTCCTATGCCATTGCGATGAGTGTTATGACAGGCAACCAAAGTGCTTCCCGTTCCCACAAAGGGATCAAACACGATCTGTCCGCTCTTGGTGAAAAAACGAATGAATTCTTCGATCATGCTTTCGGGGTATTTAGCGGGATGCAGAACTTCATTCTTTTTCCGTGGGGAAGGATTGTGGATAAACCACGTCTTAGTAAATTTCAACCATTCCTGAGCAGAAAGTTCATTTAATCTGTTTTCGGTTTCACTGTTCGTCATCAAAGAAATGGGAGAGCAGAGACTATATAAGATTTATGGGGATCAGATAATAAAAGAGAAAGAAATAGAAAAAAGAGCGCCTTAGCGCTTTTTCTTCTTAGCTTTTCTGCCTCGAGCCATTTTTGCTCTGGCAACATCGCCTTTCTTGTCGATGAAGTAGAGATAACCGCCCTGTTTTTTAACACCAGTTTTAGCGACTACTTCAACTTTTTGTTTGCCTTTCTTTCTGCCAGCTCTGCTCATTTTTGCTCGAGCAACGTTCCCCTTCTTATCAATGAAGTAGAGGTAGCCAGCTTGCTTTTTTACGCCAACTTTTGCGACAACTTCAGCCATTTCCTACACCCCCTTTTTTTAATCTTGAAAACTGCTTGTTTTCTGAATTTAAAGAAATTTTACCAGTATTTAAATCTTTCCTTAACTTTCCCGTCGGAAAAAGGGGAGAAAGTTTATTTTTTATTTTTATCGTCGAGAAATTAAATTTTCCCTCCCGGAAAATCTTTGCTCAAGATTTCTTCCGCGCGAAGCGCATCATTGAGATTGAGTACTCCATTCTGGAACTGCTCCTGGTCATCAAATCCTACCCGAGGACAAGCGCTATTGATCCATACGTCGATAAAATTGAAATTTTCTAACTGATCGAAGGAGATATTATTATCAATGAAGTAGTAAAATTTTTTGTCAGGAAATCTTTTCTCCAGAAAAAAACTGGGCTTGAGTTGCTCTTGTCCTGGTTTCACGGTAATAATTACTCCCACTGCCTTAGCACTTAGAAATTTGAGTAATGCTCCTTTATAGCGTCGGAGAATGGATTTGATATCATCCAGAGTCACTATAGAGCAGGATTTTCGGATAGGATCATTACAGACCACTTCCTTAAAGTGGGGGGACTCCTTTTGCAGATAGACCAATGCTAAAGGATGAAATTTACCATCACCAATATAGAGATAAGCGTCAACTTTCTCTACCTCCTGCGGGGAAAGCTGCAGCGAATCATGGTAAACATCACACCCCAATAATTGTGATTGAACGTGAGTGCGATCGGGTTTAGAAGTAACCAGGTTAATTTTTGCCTTTTGAAGTTGTTTTTTAATATTTTCTAAATTGTTACAAAATTGAACCGACGCATAGAGGGCAACGGTTTTGTAATTCTTTTTCGCTAAATATTTTAACGTAGATGTAGATAACTTGACTTCTCCGTTATACGGTGCTTCCAGGAAAAGGACTTCCATGGTTTATTAAATTCCTCCTGTTTTAGATGAAGCTGAGGCTTCTGCAAGCACTTTTTGATATTTTTCAACATATTTCTCCACCAGTCTTCTTCGGTATTGCAGAATGAACCGTGGGTGATCCAAAGGGTAAATCTTTTTGAAGAAATTTCCTTCCCGGTTCAGCTCGCTGAAAATCTTATAATTTTTTCCAGAGCCCAGCACAATTGCTGCATGGCGGTCAGCGCCAAAAGAAATCTGCTGCCGTATAGTCTGAATCAGGAATGGTTTAATTTGGTCAAGAAATTCTTTATGGTCATAGAAATTATAATTTTTCCCCTCTTTAGTGAAGCCTAAGGGACAGACTGCCGTCAAAAAGAAATGATGATAGAATTTGTGCACACCGCCCCAGCGATCAATGATTTTGTAAATGAATTCTGAAGATATTTCCCGCCGCTTAGGAAATTCATTGTGAATGCCGCAGAATTTTTCTAATGCAACCGGATCCGTGAAGGTTACTCCCGTCAAGCCAGCGCCAAATCTGCCTGGATTAATCCCAAATACAAAAATCCTTTTTCGATGATCCGCAAAATATTTTTCCAAGAACAGTTTAGAATAGGTTCTGGTGGTTGCATCTTGATAAGGATTCATGGCAGTAACACCTGCAGGCAAAGTAGCTGGGATCATGAGCGTAGAGTAAAAATCAAACGCTTTTTGGGCAAAAGTCTGTTCCATGTTTACCATCCCATCTTCTTATGAAACGGATTATGCCCCCAGCCGATAAATAAGTCCACTCCCAAGCGATTCAATCCCAAAGGAATATCGCACGCACCAAAATTGCTTCCCAGCCAAATTAACACCCGAGCACCAGTTTCAGCGGTAATACGTGCTTCAATATCTTTTGCGTATGGCTTCATTCCATCAGGAAGCTGAATACAGATTAGTTTAGCATTTTTTTCTTTTATTTTGGCAACAGCTTTCTGAATTTCAGGATCGTACAAGGTCATGGGAATGTTTTTATAGTGCCTATTATATATATGTTTCTATGGACATATTCATGAGAATTGTGCTCCGTTTCCGAGAGTATAGGGCACAAAAACTTCAGACTATTGCAAAATTTCTATCCACAGCGGGTATTAGCTCTAATCTTATGACCACTCTCTCTTTAGTCTGTGGATTGCTCTCCGTCTACTTTCTCTTTTCTCAATATCATTTTTTCCTCCTCTTCGGAATACTTCATCTCGCTGCAGATGCTTTAGATGGAGTTCTTGCCTCCATCCAAGGGGGATCAGCCTTCGGAAAATATTTTGATTATGGGACGGATAACCTAGTCGCTTTATTGATGGTACTCAAAATAGGATATTTCTTGCAGGACTACTATGCTTATATTATTGCAGGATTATATCTTCTAGCCCAGATGGTGTACATTTATTCTAGATTAACCGCTCCAATTCTATTTGCGCGAAGCGTGAGCTTGATTTCTCTGTTTTTCTATATTCCTGCAATAGTATCAATAACAAGTTATCTTCCGGTGTTAGTCTATTTGTTTGTGGGAGTTATTTCCGTATATTCGCTGGCGAGGCAATTGCAGTGGTATGTGGGGAAGATGAGATAACTATTTCTTAATTGATGCAGGCCGCAGAGCATGAGAAAGCTGATGCTAAAGTTATTTACAAACTGATTGAGCACAGAATTGTTTTTAAATACAGGAGGCTTTCTTAAAGAAAATGAAAGAGGAGTTTGACTATGCCTAGAAATAAAATTGCTGGTGAGATCGAGAAAGCTATCCGCTGGTTGGCGTCAGAACATTATTTCTTCAAGGAATTAAAACAGCATCTGGGTGAATTAAAGAATGATTTGGCAATTGCCAGGGAGAAGAACTCTGTAAGAGACATCAAAAAAGCACTACGAGATTTTAGATATATCGGAAAGTCCGAGAAGAGATTTGAATATTATGAAAAAGATATTGAGAAGGAAGCAGAGGAGTTGATGGAAAATTATCGATCTTCTCTTGCCGGGAGTATGCAAGAATTTAGGCAAATTATGAATCAAATCCATGTTGAGGCTGCAAATCTTATTAAAACCGCATCATTTTTTGAAGGAGAAATTAGGAAGAGACTTCTATTCTTGCGTGACGAAGTTAAAAATCATCAAATTGATGATGCAAAACGTAAGTTAGATGAATTAGAAACTGTTGTTGCCAGAAGTGATGAATGGATTAAAGCGTTAGATGTTAGTCTCGCTAAAGCAAAAAGAGTTAGCGAAAAGTATTATGAAGCCCCGCCGCGGACAATCTCGGGAACTTCGCGGATTGATTATAATGATCCCCATGGAGCAGGGGCATTAGGCCTGTCTTATCATTATGAAATGGTTTCCGATAATAAAAGGGTCATTCCATTCCGTAATGCTTTAATGAGGGTTTGCACTGGAAAAAGAGTATTCGAAAGCGGGGTAGGTTCTGGAATCATGACAATATTAGCGGCGAAGGCAGGAGCAAAGAAAGTGTACGCGGTGGATATCGATCCAAAAGTAATTGAGATAGCTAGGAGAAATGTAGAAAGAAGTGGATATGGGAAGATTATCCAATTAATGCATAAAAACACGCTTACCGTTACTCCTAAAGATTTAGATGGGGAAAAAGTAGATGTAGTAATTGCAGAAAATTTGAGCACCTGGCAGGTAACCGAACCACAAATAATCTTAATGAATCATATCAATCAAAATATTGCTAAACCTAATGCGGTGCGCCTTCCTACAATCATCTTCAATTATTTTGAACTTACCCAGACTAAGTACCATTTTCATGGTGCAGTCAATATAAGAACACATTTCTTCCAATTTACAGGAATAAGAAAACCAAAGATTCTCTCGGATAAAGTTCTGTTTACCCAAATAGACATGCGAAAAATAAATCCCCCACAGATTGAGAAAAAAGTGCGAGTGAGAGTTAGGGAAGATGGAATGTTAAATAGTTTACGTCTAACTTCCCCGCTACAAGTCTATGAAGAGATTACCTTTAATGCTTCTGACAGCCTAATGCCCGCAGTTGTTGTGCCTTTAAAGGAAGATTTGCCCGTCAAGAGAGGGAACACTGTTGAATTAGAGATAAAATACAGGCATAACACTTCTTGGGAAGAGATTAGTGTTATTGCAAGAGTGTTATAAGCACTTATGATTACAGATAACTATCTCCCCTGCAACTTTTTCGCCACGGCCATAACCTCATCAACAGAAGAAAAGCCGAAGGGATACTGCGCAGCAACAAAACTTGCCTTTATTGCCGGGCTAAGCGAGGCATTTATCGGAGTGATTATCGCAGCAGTAGGAACATCCCTGCCCGAATTAGCCAGTTCAGCAGTAGCAGCATGGAAAAAACAAGGCGATATCGCCATCGGCAATGTTGTTGGCAGCAACATTTTTAATATTTTATTTGTATTGGGAACTGCAGTGGTGGTCAAACCAATAACTGTGAGTGCAAATCTATTAAGTATTGATGCCGTGGTTATGGTGCTTTTTTCATTATTGTTATTGGTATTTGCTTCATTTAACCATAAGATTACCAGAGCCGAGGGAGCAGCTTTAGTTGCAGTGTACCTCATTTTTGTTTTCTACCAATTCATAAGCATAGCTTAATTAATGCTCATTTCACTCTCGGGGAGCACCAAAAGTATTTAAAGGATTATTTTTTCCATATTTTGTTATAGTTTTTTGAGTTTATTTTTCATCACCATGGCTCTTTCTACCAAAAAACCACAAATCGAACCTCCACCGGAGGAGTTAAGCATAGCTCCTGCCAACGCAGAAACATTGGAGGAATGTTTGGATGAGATGGAGCTCTGCGATCATGCTATGGATACTCTTCCTGAAGAACAGAAGTATGAAGTTCCCTCCTCGCTTACTTATGCCGCATTGGATATTTATTCAGCCCTCAGGGAAACTTCTACTGCCTTGCTAACTCAAATTTGGGCATCAATGATGGAAGGATACTATTTTGAGTTCCTCAAGTCCTGTTTCAAAAAACCTGAGCCAGTAAGAGATCCATTGAAAGCCCCAGAGGGTGGTGATGAATCCGGAAAAATAACCTACGCCTTTTTACAGAAAATGAAAAATTATCTTTCCATACATGAATTGAAGGAACTTTTCCATTGGAATGGGGTATCTGAATCAATGAGAAAGATTTATGCTCCAAAATAAAAGTAAGCTACCTACAAAAATTCACCACTTCTCCTTCCTTATCCCCAGCCAATAGGCAACATGATTTACCGCAATATGCAAGAGCGGACTCACCAGCAATAAAATAAGCACCACTTCTGCAGGAGGAACGTACAAAAATAAGGAAAAAATCAATCCTCCAATCACAAAATCAAGCTGGTCCCAGGGAAACCATCGCTCTCCCGGAGCTACCTCATATCCTCTTTTAAGATAACTCTTCACTAACTCTCCGAGAATTGCCCCAGCACCCAATAAAAAACCATAAAATACTGAGAAATCACTGTAATCTATGATAGCAAGCTGATCAAACCCTTGTACATATAACCATTTCTGAAGGAAAAAGATAAAGCCCCCAAAGAGAGTGGCCACCAACAACCCCCGCCAGGTTTTATTCTTTCCAAATAGTTTTTCGTGGACTGGTTTATCCAAAACGGGAATCCAGCGGAATAAAACCGGAGTCATGTTCGCAAAATACGCCGGAAGGAAAAGATACAAACTCTTCAAGATCAGTGCAATGAGCATAAAGAACGTAAATTGTTCTGTTATTTAAAGGTTATTTATTTAGGCAGCTTTCTTAGTCAATACTGTTTGCTCCGTTGCCCTCACGCGTTTAAGCCACTCCAGAAGCGCATAAATCCGACGAGCCTTCTGCTGCAGGATCTGTTCATTGAGTTTTTCCCGTTCTGCCAAGTGCAGGGTATGCTGAATCATGTATAATTCTGCTAAGATTTGATTGGATCTGCGCTGCATCTCCTGCCTATTCCGAGAACTTCCCTGCTGCAACCGCTTCTTTAAATCTTCATTCTCACGCATAAGGGCCGCTAAAAGAAGTTTCATCATCGCAAATTCATCCTGTTCTACTTTTTGTTCATACGCTTCTAATCCAGACATTTTTTCGAGCAAGGCACGTTCAGTCGTTTCATATTCTTCTAATATTGCTGGGTCGATTGCTCCCTCTTTATCTTCAAGTACTGAAAGTTTGGCAGCATGGTTAGCTTTTCTCAAAAGCGGTTTAAGGTCATGATCCCGAGCACGGCTGAATTCCTGTTTGACTGCCATTTCATCAGCTTGAAGATGTTCAAAGGCACTCTGCTCCTGTTGCAACATCTGCATTTCATCTTGTGCCATAGCAGCTTGCTGCGGATCTCCTTGCAATTCCCGCAAACGTTGAGTGATTTGTCCCTGCCTTCTCTTTCCCCACTGCCAAAACCGCCTGCTTCTTTGGTACACCCGCTGGGAAAAACGCGCTTTTTTGTTTAAAGTCCTAACTGATTGCCTGGTCACATTTCTCGCGTAGCGCAATCCTCCCTGCAAGGAAGGTTGAATTGTTTTTGTAATTGCCTGCATCGATGTTCTTGCCGCAGGGCTTAGCCCCGCCAGAACTTTTGCGGAAGCGGCTCTCGCCGCTCTTCTCGCAGGAGAAAACAAAAGAAGAACGCTTTGTAATCCTCTCGCTGCCGCTCGAGCCGCACCCGAAAACATTGCTGCAATTGATTGCAATACCATTACCCTGAACAAAAGAAGAGTACTATATATTATTTTCTTTTGAATCTTGAAAGAGAATGCCATTCCCCGCAAGTTTTAATTAAAATGTTTAATTCTTTTCTGCAACACCAAAGAATAGATATCCTAATTACTAGTTTAAAAAAACAAAACATATTTAAAGAAGAAATTTCATCCTAAGGCCACGACACACTAGATGTGTTATTTTGCCGTCAATAAACGCTAGAGATAGTGTTTTGTAACGGCAGAGGAAAAACAGCAAAAAGAGGGTGAAAGATGCACTGTCCTTTCTGTGCCCATCAGGAAACAAAAGTATTGGAGTCCAGGCTTGCAGAGGAATCGCTGCGCAGGAGAAGGGAATGCTTAAAATGTGAAAATAGATTCACCACCTATGAAAAAGCGGTGTTTCACTTCACGGTTATCAAAAAAGATGGCCGCGAACAACCATTTAATCTTGAAAAAATTAAGAATAGTGTCATGAGGGCCTGTGGGAAGGCAGAAGAGCAGCCAGTTCTCGCGATTACCAGAAGAATTGAACAGAAAATTCTAGCGAAAAAGCAAAACCCAATAAAAACAACAACCATTGGCAAGATTGTGCTTCAGGAATTAAAGCGATTTGACAAGATGGCCTATGTGCGCTTTGCAACAATTCATAAAAGTATTGCCGATACCCGGCTATTAGAGAAAGAATTAGAGTTAATTGCATGATTAAAGAGGTGGTAGAACGATGGAGACGCAGACAAGTGTAGCAGTGGGAGTACAGGGGTTACGAATCCCCCGTTATTTTACAAAAGAAGGCATTAGTCCTTTTGACCAATTTACGTACGATAAACGAAGTTCCTTAATTAAAAATCCGGATGGATCCACGGTCTTTCTCATGGAAGATGTGGAAGTTCCTGTTTTTTGGACTCAGGTGGCTACGGACATTCTTGCTCAGAAATATTTCCGCAAGGCAGGAGTTCCCTTACGAAATGAGCATGGGGAATTATTGCGCGACGAAAATGGGAAAGTAATTACCGGCAGCGAAACCAGTATTAAACAAGTTGCGCATCGAATCGCTGGCTGCTGGCGTTTCTGGGGAGAAAAGTACGGTTACTTTGCCTCGCCACAAGATGCTCAAATATTTTATGAAGAGATGGCCTATATGATTATAGGGCAAGTCGCTGCTCCCAACAGCCCGCAATGGTTTACCACCGGATTGAATTTTGCGTATGGACTTACCGGTCCCGCTCAAGGGCACAGTTATGTCGATCCCACTACCCAAAAATTAGAATACTCAAAAGATGCATATAGTAGATCACAACCCCATGCCTGTTTTATTCAAAGCATTACCGATGACTTGGTAAATGATGGCGGTATTTTCAGCCTTTTAACCAGGGAAGCCCGAATCTTTAAGTATGGTTCAGGAACAGGAAGTAATTTTTCCCGTTTGCGTGGGAAGGGCGAGCGTCTCAGTGGGGGCGGAACGAGTTCAGGACTCATGAGTTTCTTAAAGATATTTGACACTGCTGCCGGCAGCATTAAATCCGGTGGAACCACCCGAAGAGCAGCCAAAATGGTGTGCCTTGATTTGGATCACCCCGAAATTGAAAATTTTATCTGGTGGAAAGTGCGGGAGGAAGAAAAAGTAGCGGATTTAGTGGCGGGAAGCAAGATTCTCAAGAAAAGACTCTCAAAACTCATTGAAAATGCCAAAGGAAAAACGGATCCTTTGCAGGATAAAGAAGTGCGCAGATCATTGAAGAAGGCTGCTCAGGATCAGATTCCAATTAATTATCTGGTGCGAGCGTTAGAATTAGCGAAGCAAGGATATGATTTACCGTTAGCAGAATTTGACACGCATTATGAATCCGAAGCGTACCTTACCGTATCAGGACAGAATAGTAATAATTCTGTGCGCATCCCCAACACTTTTTTTGAATGCTTGCATAATGGGAAAGAATGGGCCTTGAAAGCCAGAAGCAATGGAGAGACCATGAAAACGATCCCCGCGCAAAAAATGTGGGATGACATCGCTTATTGCGCCTGGGCCTCCGCTGATCCGGGAGTACAGTACGACACCACACTGAACGAATGGCACACCTGCCCTGAAGATGGAAGAATAAATGGAAGTAATCCGTGCGTTACAGGAGATACTTTAGTATTGACTGAGGGAGGCAAATGGAAACGTATTGATTCAATCGTACATTCACCTACAACTATACTCACCAACACTGGTACAATAATTCCCTCCCTGATTGCGGGGTCATTTCCAACTGGAAGGAAGCCAACATACCTACTGAGCACCCATGCCGGATACGAATT
>CAYJXA010000003.1:0-15331 GCA_964373955.1 uncultured Methanosarcinales archaeon | reverse complement strand
TGCTGATCATAAAGTGTTTAAAGTGAATAGAGGATTTATTCCCGCATGCGAATTAACCAAAGATGATAAAGTGTTATTACCCGGAAGCGCAGTTAACTACATAGAAGACCCAGAAGATCCGACCTTCTATCAAATTATTGGTTTATACTTGGGAGATGGTTATGGAACTGTGCGTCACGGCATTCAACTGGTAATGAGTAAAGAAAAAGAAGTCCCCGTATTGCAGAAAGTTGCAGAATATGTAGAAGAGCGTTACGAGAGACAAACACATAAAACTACTGCAGCGGTAGTGACAATGCGGCAAACGAGTGCAGCATATACCATCGCCAACAGCCTACTAAAAGAAAAAATTGCAAGCACGGTAAATCTTTCTCTGGAGAGTCATCAGAAATGCATCCCGCAATCCATATTCGAAGCGGGGTTAGCCGCTCAAAAGTATGTCCTTCAAGGGTTATTTACTGCCGATGGAACTATCGGTTATGACGTAGGAAAATCTAACTATTATGTCTCTTTAGACTCTTCCAGTCTCCAACTGGTGAAGGATGTGCAGATTTTGCTGTTAGGCTTTGGAATCAAGAGTAAATTATACAAAAATCGCCGCGCCGGGCAGGCTTTTTCTCTCCTACCAGATGGAAAGGGAGGAATGAAAGAATACCCTGTTCGGGAACAGCATTCTTTGCGTATTAGCAGATCAAGCAGATTAGAGTTTGAACGACTGATTGGATTTATGCCAGAATCACCAAAACAGGAAAAGCTAAAGAAACTTAATCAGGAAGTTTCTAATTATGCTGATTTACCTTTAGATCAGATAGAATCACTGACGTATCTCGGTGAGGAGGAGGTATATGATTTACAAGAGCCTCTGACAAACACTTTTGTTGCCAATGGGATAACTATCCATAATTGCGGTGAGTACAATTTTTTAGATGATACCGCGTGCAATCTTGCATCTATTAATTTAATTAAGTTCTACGACGAAAGTGCAGAGAAATTTGATGTTGCCGGGTATAGATATGCAATACGCTTGTGGACAATCGCCTTAGAAATTTCCGTGCTCATGGCTCAGTTTCCCTCTGAGGAAATTGCCCGTAGAAGTTATATCTTTAGAACTCTAGGCTTAGGATATGCAAATATAGGCACTTTATTAATGCTGCAGAGTATTCCTTACGACAGTGATGAAGGAAGAGCGATCGCTGGAGCATTAGCAGCCATCATGACTGGTGATGCCTATGCAACCAGCGCGGAATTAGCGGGAGTTCTTGGTTCATTTGAAGGTTACGAACGAAATAAGCAGCATATGCTTAAAGTCATCCAAAATCACCGACGGGCAGCCTACGATGATGAAAGTTATGAACTACTTACCATAACTCCCCAGCCGATTAATCAAGAATTGTGCCCAGCGGAATTATTACAAGCTGCACATGAATCTTGGGACAATGCCTTGCAGTGGGGAGAAAAATGGGGATACCGAAATGCCCAGGTAAGTGTTATCGCTCCTACAGGCACAATAGGCCTGGTCATGGATTGCGACACTACTGGGGTAGAGCCAGATTATGCACTCGTTAAATTTAAAAAATTAGCCGGAGGAGGTTATTTTAAGATTATCAATAACTCCGTTCCAAAAGCTTTGCGCCGGTTAGGATACACCCAGGTGCAAATTAATGAAATTCTAGCCTATTGCCTCGGTCATGGTTCATTTGAAGGATGCCCTACTATTAATAGAGAAATCCTGCGATCAAAGGGATTAAGCGATGCACAGGTAGAATCAGTAGAAAAAGAACTTCGAAATTCCATGGATATTAATTTTGTATTTAACCCCTGGACGTTAGGGAAAGACTTCCATGCCAGAATAATGGAAGGAAACGAAGGAGGATTCCTCAACGCGCTAGGATTCACGGAAAGAGAAATAGAAATCGCAAATGAGTATATCTGTGGAACAATGACTTTGGAAGGAGCGCCCCATCTCAAAGCAGAGCATTATACGGTCTTTGATTGCGCGAATAAATGCGGTAAAAAAGGAAAGCGGTACATTCATCCCTACGGGCATCTGAAGATGGTAGCAGCGGTGCAATCATTCATCTCTGGAGCAATTTCTAAAACCATTAATATGCCTAATGAATGGACGGTGCAGCAAGTGCAGCAAGCGTATTACGACGCCTGGAAAATGATGATCAAAGCCGTAGCCCTCTACCGCGATGGCAGTAAATTAAGCCAGCCTTTAAATTCAACTCTCGAGGAGCATCCTGAACTAAAGAAAATCTTGGAAGAGGATGTGGATGATGCAGTGCATGAAGTAAAGAAGAAAGTCATGGTAGGACAAAAAGAGTTAATGCTCGAAGGCAAAGTAGTTGAGGGCCATCTTGCTGAAATTGCCGTCGCCATGCAAGGACTATCACCAGCGCAAGAAGCTATGACTGCTGCATTAGTGGGAACGATTAATTTAAGCTTGAAAAGTGGGCTTAATCCCGCAAAAATTGCCCAGCATAGTTTACGGGTAGAAGGCCATCCTGTAATTCAAGAATTGCAGACATTTTTGCAAGAGTTTGAAATGCCAGCGGGGACGTCAGCGAATTTCATCCCCCCATTGATCCAAACGACGGTGAAATCAGAGAAAGTAATGAAAGACATTGCAGAGAGGCAGAAATGCCGAGGGTGTGGTGCATCACAGTTAAGGCAGAATGGAACCTGCATGCTGTGTGAGATTTGCGGGGAGACGAGTGGGTGTAGTTAGGAAGATGAATCTTTTCTTTTTTTATTGTTCATTATTTATTCTCTCATTAACTCTGGAACTGTTTTCAAACCAGAAACCCTTCCTTCCAACTTTGCTTCCAGAATTGAATTCCCTTCTTCTGTAGACTGCAACCACTCATTAAAATAATGAAAATTTTTCCACAAAGAAGGATCATACACAATACATCTGTTGATGGTAGCCGCAATTTCCTCCGTGCTTTTCCGAAGAGCTGAGCCGATTCTGTTTATTTTTGCGGAGAGCATACTTTGAAGCGCAGTAGGAACAATAATAACAAACTTAGAAGGGCTTATACTGGGAAGATCTCCTGCATCATTGCAACGAATGATAAGATCCTGCCCGGTTTCCTTCTCTCCATCAACCATCGTAGACATGCTGCCAGTTAATTTCCTTCCAAAACCAGGTAACAAAAACGATTGTGCTGGAATTAGTAGTCCACTTTGATATTCGGGGTACCAATTCATAATACAGAGATCAGCTCTATCAAGAGTTCCAAAGAGAGTAGTAGACAAACTTCTTCCCACGATCGAACCGGGAACAAGGCCATAGGTTACAAGCGAAGCCAACGTTGTTGAGGTTCTTTCAGCAATTTGAGGATATGTCCTCCACATCTTCTCGCTTCCCTGCCCGTCAACACTGTGTATTATGAACTTTTGTGATAATACTACCTGAGAAGGTCTCGTTTCAAAGAAATGTCGCACTAGAGATTCCTCATCGTTCAAGGAAGTTAATTGACAAGAGGAAGTGCCCTCGCCTCGACCATACTCAGGAAGTCCTTCCGCAATTCTCCCAGCAAGTTCTCTCGCATTTTTTCTGGTCCGATCATACCCCCACACTTCACCGTTGAGTAAAGCCTCACTAAGAAAGAGAGCATCGTTAAAACAGTTAGTATTGGAAAATTCTGTTAACATCTTTATGGCTTCAGATTGTGTCAATTGTTCCCGTTGCGCAAAAGCAACTGCCGCATCAACAGCATAAAAGAAAGACAATCCCCGATCAAATTCCATGTTTCCGACTTTTCCAATTTTATCCAGTTCTGCATCAACCTGAGCTTGGGACATTCCCAGTGCTTGTTGGTATCCCATGAAAAGAGCCCGCATTTGTTGCTCATAATCAAACCGCAATTTTTCCCAGGGGAGATCAGTCCACCGGAGAACCTCTTTGGTTTGTTCAAAGAAAGTGCGATAACTTCTCATAAGAATATCTGAAAGAGCGGTTGGATCAGAAGATTCTGTTCCCGCTGGAAAAGAAGAAATTACGCTAACATATCGATCCGCTAATTGTTGTGCTTTTCTTTCTAAATCAACAGCAGTATCATTAATCCCAATATCCCGCCAGGAATTCATCTCCGCTTCAATCTACTTTGTATTTATAAAAGTTATTTAACTCTGCTACCCCTACTCAAAAAACCACCCCAACTATCCTTTCTCCCACCACAATCTTTTTATGTACTCCTACCTTTGAATAGCATAATGACCGCCCCCATAATCTCTGCTACACCCATTAATGTAAAGAATATTCTAAAACGGGATGGTACCTTAGCGGAGTTCAGCTTGCACAAAATTGCAGATTCTATCTTCCTCGCGGCTCAATCAGTGGGAGGGAAAGATAAAAATCTAGCCATAGGTATTGCCCATGAGATCGTCGAACAAATCAATCAGAGATTTAAAGACACTACTCCTAGCACGGAAAAAGTTCAGGACTTGATTGAAAGAACTCTTATTGAAAAAGGGCATATTAAAACTGCCAAGGCATACATTTTATATCAGCACAAGAAACACGAAGAAGAAAAACGAGCCCGAGCGAGTTACTCTGAAGAGACACTCCATTTCTCCAATCAAGCTATTAGGATTTTAGAACGCCGCTATTTACTGAAAGATATGGAAGGTAATATGATTGAAACACCAAAACAATTACTGCAAAGGGTAGCCAGAAACATTGCCCAAGCCGATAAACTCTACGGCGCCAGAGATAAAAGCACTGTAATTACAGAAGAAAAATTTTATGCGATGATGGCCGAGCTTCGCTTTCTTCCCAATTCACCGACGTTGATGAATGCAGATACAAAAACACAGCAATTGAGCTCTTGTTTTGTCCTTCCGATTGAAGACTCCATGCGGGGAATCTTTGGTACTCTCTTGGATGCTGCCTGCATCCATCAGCGGGGAAGCGGCACTGGATTTTCGTTCTCCCGATTACGGCCAAAAGGAGATGCCGTGGAACGAAACGTGGGGGTTGCTTCTGGTCCCGTTGATTTCCTGGGAGTGTACGATGCAGCATTAGACGTCATAAAGCAAGGCGGCATCCGGCCCGGAGCAAATATGGCAGTGCTGAGGGTAGATCACCCCGATATCATCCGATTTATTGAATCAAAAAGGGATAGAAAATCATTGAAAAATTTTAATATTTCCGTTGCGGTAACCGATAACTTCATGCGGGCAGTGGAAGCGGAACGGGAATACTACCTCACCAACCCCAAAACGGGAAAGTACACTGGAAAACTTAGTGCTAGAGATGTATTCTCACTCATCGTCCAAAACGCCTGGAAGACGGGTGATCCTGGATTAATTTTCATCGATGAAATTAACCGCAAACATCCCGCAAAACATCTGGGAGAAATTGAAACCACCAATCAATGCGGGGAAGCACCCTTGCTTCCATACGAAGGCTGCGTTCTCGGCTCAATTAACTTAAACAAATTTGTCAACTCCCAAGGAAATGACTTGAATTGGGATCTGCTTCAGGATACTGTACACACCGCAGTGCATTTTCTCGATAATGTCATTGACATGAATAGTTACCCGCAGCCGGAAATAGAGAAGCAAACAAAAAATACCCGAAAATTTGGGTTAGGAATTATGGGATTCGCGGATATGCTTATCAAACTAAAGATTAAGTATGACTCGGAAGCCGGGCTGGCCTTTGCGGATAAATTAATGTCGTTCATTAAAGAAGCTGCTTATGCTAAATCTGCAGAGTTAGCGGAAAAGAGAGGTGCTTGTCCGGCATGGGAAGGCTCTGACCATGAAAAAACAGGAAGGAAAATGAGAAATACCAGCTGCATTTCCATTTCTCCAACGGGAACCATTAGCATTTTAGCTGATGCTTCCTCGGGATGCGAGCCATTATATGCGGTTTCTTATCAGAAAACGGTGTTGGGAGACACTGAATTAATTTATCTTAATAAAACTTTTGAACAGCTGGCAAAAGAGAAAGGGTTCTATTCACCCGAGCTCATCAAAAAAATTTCCCGAATGGGAAGCATACAGCAGTGTAAGGAAATTCCGAAAGAGGTACGAGATGTCTTTGTCACCGCCCAAGACATTAGCCCGGAATGGCACGTAAAAATGCAAGCAACACTTCAGAAATATGTAGATAATTCTATCTCTAAAACGATCAATTTTCCCCATAGCGCTTCCATTAGGGATGTGGAAAACGCATACATGCTAGCGTGGAAAGCAAAGTGCAAAGGCATTACCATTTATCGGGATGGAAGCTATGAAGATCAAGTGCTCAACATTGGAGAAAGTGAGTAGAATGAAAATTTATACCAAAATGGGGGATCAGGGCAAGACGACTTTCTTTGGCTGCGGCATGGTGGAGAAAAATGATCCCCGCATTGAAGCTTTTGGCGCACTGGATGAATTAAACACCATTATCGGACTTACTCTCTGTTTTGTGAGCGAAGAGCCTTTGCGAAGAACTCTCATTGATATCCAGAACGATTTATTTCAGGTAGGAGCGGATTTGGCAGGAAGTAAATTAGAAGAGAACTCCCTCCCCAGAATTACTCCTACCCACATCCAAAAATTAGAAATAAGCATAGATGAATTGGAAGAGAAATTAGGGATGCCTCAGAAATTCATTTTACCGGGGGGTACACAAGCCAGCGCTTTTTTACACTGGTGTCGAGTCTCTGCACGAAGAGCGGAACGTTCTTTGGTAGCAGTCAAAGAAGTGTTGAATTTAAATCCAGAAATGCTTCGGTATATTAATCGCTTAAGTGATTTCCTGTACGTCTTAGCCCGACAGGCAAATAAAGAAGTAGAAGTGAAAGAGCAGCATCCGTTGTATAAGTATATGGAGAAAGAGAACAATAGGGGATAAATTCATGTAGTCAGCAAAATCAGGCTGCCAATTTTTCTAATTTGTATTTATTGTCTGGTTCACCAGTAAGTCTCCAATCTCGCAGGCAGCGCGCTTGGTAAAAATAAGGATCTTCTCCGCCATCCGCTCCCCCCGGAGCTTCCATAGGGTCGTTAGCCTCAGCTTCTACCACTCCCCCCGCCACCCGCTTCATTCGCTGATTTTCCGTCGCCGGGTGACCGCACAGAACACAAGTGGCGTAGCTCATTACAATCTCATCCGCGAGAGCCATCAAGCGAGGAACAGCATTAAACGGTTGGCGATTAAAGCCTCGGGGTAATCCCGTTCCGAAACCATGGTAACCACGCGGAATGTACTTTAACATTAAATCGTATAAGTCTGGTATAAATTGAATTTCATCTAAGAAGATATATTTTTGTTGCGGATGTTGTGAAAGGTACTCATCGATATGCTGAGCAGTCTTGATCATAATCGCAGGGAACGTTTGCCTATCGTTTAAAGTAACCACCCCCTCGCTGAATACTTCTGCTTCTGGTTGGCCATAGCGAGCTGCTTTGATCGGAGAGAAAACCAGGGGGGTTATGCCCTGTTTTTTCAGATTTAAAATACGCCTTCTCCACCTCTTCGTTTTTCCGGAATACATGCAACCAACATCCAAAGTAAGAGAACCTCGGTGTTCTTGTGAAAGCGGAGGTAAATCAGGATAGCTATAATGATGTGCACACGCAGCACCCCATTCACCGTCTGGAAGGTGGACACTTCGATTAGCATCCGTAACAGTACAATTAGTATCGTATTTATAACAAAACGCTTTAGTAAGAAGAACTTCATCTGCAAGTGCCATTAATTCAGGCATACTTCCATAGGGCTGGCTATGGATATCAAGATTAGTCCCCGAAAGAATAACATTCCGATTACTTCTCACTATTGCATCAACCAAAAAAGCGATATCACTGGGATAATGAGCTGCACCTGCTATAACGATATGTCTTGTTCCTGCTTTAATGGAAGAAAATATTTGATCTACGGAATCAGTTACCAAGTCAACTCTATGTTCACCTATTCTCTCAGGTTCATGCGAATCTTTAGGATGACGAAAAACAAGAACATTGCTGTCACGTCTGTACCCGCTATCACGAGCAGATGCCAATTCTCCTTCTAAGACCCCCTCTTTATCAGAAGTTGGCGGTCCACTGATAACGGTAACCATCCCTTGCGTAAAAGGTTCACCTAAAAAAACACGCGAAATTTTTACTCACCCCTTTTTCCATTCCGAAACAAAAACATTCCCTTAATAAATATTCCCACACTTTAATCAACATATTTGAGTACACAAAAACCTATAAAGAAACTCTCCGTACAGTAACAAAATGCTTCTCCAAGAATTAAAGTTAAACAACATCCGTTCTTACCTTGAAGAACAAATCTCTTTTTCGGAGGGATCGACCCTTTTAAGCGGAGATATCGGCTCCGGTAAAACCACCATTTTGCTAGCAATTGAATTTGCCTTGTTTGGCGCTTCCCGCCCAGACCTCCCTGCGGAAGCCCTCCTCAGGAAAGGTGCTATGCAAGGCAGCGTGGAACTAAAATTTCAGATGGAAGGAACGGAAATAACCATCCGCCGGGGGCTGAAAAAAGAGAAAGAGGGGATTAAACAAACTCCAGGCCATATCATCATAAATGATCGCAAAAAGGAACTCATGCCGGTAGAATTAAAAGCAGAAATTCTTAACCTGCTGGGCTATCCGGATGAGTTTATTACCAAAAACAAGAATTATCTTTTCCGTTATACTGTCTATACTCCTCAGGAAGAGATGAAATCAATTCTGCAAGAAGATCCGGAGGTGCGCTTGGATGCTCTCCGAAAAATATTCAATGTTGACAAATATAAAGTGATACGGGAGAATGTACAGCTTTATCTGAAGGTGCTGAGAGAAACCATGCGGATTTTAGACGCAAAAACAGAGCCGTTAGAGAAAAATAAGCAACATCTGCGGCAGATGCAGGAAGAGCAAGTGCTCCTCAGGCAATCTTTGGAGTTATTAGAACCGAAGTTAAGGGAATTAAATCAGAAAATAACCCTCGAAAAAGAGAATATAAACAAAACCGAGGCGGAACAAAGGAAGTATGTAGAGTTGCAGCATCGCTATAAAACGTTATTGACTCTTGCCGAAGAGAAAAAGAAACAGGTATTTCAGTTAGATCTCCAAGAACAGAGGATTCAGAGGGAGATTAAAGAATTAACTCTTCCCACCGAGAAAAACATAGCCGTATTGGAGATGGAGAAGAAGGAATTAAGACAGCAGTTAGATTCTCTGGTTCATGAAAAAACTTCCCTGGAAAATAAAGTAGTCTTCCTTCAGCAAAAAATCCAGGAGGGCAGCCTTGAGATAGAACGAATTGTCATTCTCGTGAAAGATCTACCCGTAAAAGAGACACAAGTCGAGCAGCTTAGCAAAGAAATGGGCATGAAACAAGAATTGCTGCAAAAAAAAGTGCAATTGGAAGACCTCTTCTCCAAAACAGTAGAGATAATCACCAAAAATAATACTCTGCTCTCCCACGCAAAAGAACTAAAGCAAAAAATAACCTCTTTTAACACTTGCCCCACTTGTTTGCAAGACGTCAGCCAAGAATATAAGCAAACCCTCTCTGAGAGGGAGGAAAGAAATATTCAAACCGCAGAGAGTTTATTATTTGAATTCCAAAAGCAGAAAGCAATCATGATGGATGAGCGGGATAAAGTTCAAACGCAGTTGGATGTGCTTGCGTCAAAAGAAAACCAGCGAACGAAGCTAGCGGTAGAAGTGCAACAATTACAGCAACAGCAAGTGCTCCTCGCCCAGAAACAGGAGTTACTCCAAAAGCTGATTGAAGAGAAAAACAGTACAGCCCAAAGAGAGCAGGAACTACAGCAAGATAAGAAGCAAGATAACATCAAGCAGAACTTAAAGCAAGTAGAAGAAATGATAACTTTGCTTCTTAAAAAACAGTACCTGGATCAGCAATGCCTGCAAGTGAAAAATCAAGCAAGTGAATCAAAAGAAGCCCTCACCAGAGTAGAGCAGGAGGTTTCTGCACTCCAAGTTCAACTACGGGAGAAGTCAGATTTATCCCCGAGGATAGAAGAGAGCAAAAGAGTCTTGACAGAATTGCTGCAGCAAGAGCGGTCTTTTCTAGTACAACAAGCAGAATTGCGGGCGCAACAGCAAGCCCTCCGAAAACAAGAAGAACAAGTACAAGAAGCTATTTCAATATTGAAGGAACAGCAGAAAGAGTTAGCGCAAAGGAAAGAGATACACCATTGGCTGGAAGAATACTTCCTCAACGTAACCTATACAATTGAGAAACAAGTTATGAGCAATATTCATTCCCTATTCAATCAGCTCTTTCAAGAATGGTTTACCATCCTCATTAATGATGAAAATGTCTATTCCAGAATTGATGATTCTTTTTATCCCGTGATAGAATTAAATGGGTATGAAGTCCCCTTTCTGAATCTCAGCGGGGGGGAGAAAACTTCTGCAGCGTTAGCGTATCGATTGGCATTGAATAGGGTGATTAATGATATTATCCATCAGATTAAAACAAAAGAATTGTTGATTTTAGATGAGCCCACGGACGGATTTAGTTCCGAGCAGCTGGACAAAGTGCGTGAAGTGTTGGATCGCCTACATTTACCGCAAACCATTATCGTATCTCATGAACCGAAGATTGAAACTTTTGTAGAAAATATCATTCGAGTTCGTAAGGAAGGGCATATTAGCCAGGTTTTTTCGTAAAGGAGTTGTAAATGAGATAAGGTTAAGAACTAAATACCCTCATTTCCCTGGCATCTTCTGACATCTGGCTTCGGTGAGATCTCGTGAGCGTTACCAAAGCGGCATAGGGTTTGTCCAGATAATGCCGAATCGCATGAGTTAAGCCATTAATCTCTCGAGAACAATTGGGATTGTCAGTTTGCAGGGGATCTCCCATAATGACTATTTTAGATCCCTCCCCTGCCCTTTCAATAATCGTTTTGACTTCATACGGAGTAAAGTTCTGAGCTTCGTCAACCAAAATTAATGTATCTAGGAAAGATCTTCCCCTCATGAAGCCAGAGTAGGTCATTTTAATGGCTTGAGTATTCCCAGGAAGGTATGCTCCACCGGGTATTTTTTGGCGACTAGCTGCTTCGCTTCTCTGTTTGAACCCGCCTTGTTTAAATTTAGGATGACAAAACATTTCCTCAAAAGGAAGACAGGTATCAAGAACACTCGTTTCATGTGCATCATTATACGAATCTAAATAAGGTGCTATTTTTTCGAAGAGGGTTCCGGGAAGAGCTCCCACATCCCTCCTCTTTCCACCCAAGACTTCATTTGGTTTCAGCAGAACAATATTCTTATAAAATCCCCTTTTTTCTTCCCCCAGCAAACCACGCAATTGCCTTACTTTTTGTTCATACCATAATATTTGGTCAACTGCGGCAACATATGCTAAAATAGTTTTCCCGCAGCCCTGTGTACCACAAAGGAAAAAAAGAGAAACGTCCCTATTGAGAAGGCCATATTGTAGAGCTAAATATTGTTCCATATCCAGAGGACGAACTCCCAAAATATTTTCCAGGTGCTGATTTCCAATATGTAAAGATTTTCCATACTCTGAAGGTAACAATAATTCCAACCTAGGTTCTTTTACATCAACTATTCTAGTTCTGGAACTGTCCCGTGCCAATATACCATGGACTCGGGCGTATTCATGGGATGTTCCCCCGGTAAATTTCACAAATTGATTAAGAAACAATTCCCTTTCTAGTAATTCTGTCGCTGTTTCTAAAGGAACCTTACCCCCAGATTCATGAAGTCTAGCTAAGAGGGCATCATTTCCAACAATAATTCCTTCATGAACAATATCCGCATTCACCTGAAGGAATTGGGGATCTTCAACCAAAATTCCTTTCCCTGCTAATTCTAAGTGATCCCTCGCCCGATTAGTGATAAAGGTAGGCCGGACTCCTCTTGATAAAGCAAAACTTTCCCGGATCAACTCCTCTAATTTTTCTGGAGAAAATTCTTCTCCCCTATTAACAATGGCAATTTCCAACCCTTCTTGGACTCGTCCGAGCCGTATTCCTTCCGTTGGCGGAGACGTTTTAACTCTTTTCAGGTATTGTAATGCATCAGAAGCACCGTAACTATCATCCTGCATTCGCTCTAATTGATCGACAAATTCCATAGGTACAACGACTAGATTCGGTCTTCCTGCATCTCTCCTGCTCAGATGATTAAAAACATCACTGCCACTAAAGGCAAAAATATCCGGAGCGGGAACAAAAGCATGATGATAATGTTTCTTGGTGGTCATCTCGCTCTTCCCTCCACAAAATAGGATTCTAATAGTCCATAATCTGCAAGTAAAATATTTCTTCGTCCATCCATTCTCCCCTGTGAACGAACCCCTTCCATGAGGCTTAACCCTTTTCTTCTAATCTTATCTTCATACGTCCTAGGCCGCTTTGAAAGGTCATCCAGAATGCTCCCTAACAACCTGCTTTCACCTATATTTGTGGTCACAGGATCAGCAAAATAGTGCTGCAAGGGAGGATCGACCCTCGCTTTCAGCTCGGAGAGAACCGCATATCCTACTACAGAATCAGTAACAGGATGAGCACATTGCTCCACGACGTGCTCTAAGCCGGCGTAAACCCTCTTCACTTCCTCAAATTTCCGTTCTTCCGTAGAACCGGATGAAGAACTAAAAGAAAGAAGACTACTAATAATGGCATATCCAATAAGGAATGCTCGATCATCTTCGCTCGCAACTTCATTAGTAAGTTGCCTGAAAAGTGTGAATAAATACTTCTCCACTCTTTGACGTCCTGCCAATTCTTCTCCCTCCCTTAGAAATTTTTAGAAGGAGAGCTATATAAGAATTTAGATGATTGAATGATTACAACTTACTTCACAATCCCATCTAAGGCCTTCATCGCTACTTCGACTTGCCTGTTCGTAGGCTCTTTAGTAGTAATCTCTTGCAGCCAAATTCCCGGAGCAAGGAGCGTTCTCACCACGGGATTATGATGAAACCTATCCCCTAACTTAATAAGTTCATACCCTATCCCCGCGATAACTGGTATGAGCAGAATCCTTCCCCCTAATTTTACCCACCAAGGCCCGATAATAAAAGAAAATACCACAATAGAAATAATGAGTACCATAAAAAGAAAGGAAGTTCCGCAGCGATGATGCTGCCGGGGAAATTTTTGCACATTTCCCAAGGTAACTTTCTTATCTGCTTCATAACAGTAAATGGTTTTATGTTCCGCGCCATGATATTGGAAAAGGGTTTTCATGTCTTTCATTCGGGAAATAATTCCTAAATAAACTAAAAAGAGAGCAACCCGAAGTAAGCCATCAAGAATATTAAACCAAATTCCTTCCGCCTCAAAGAGATGAGCCATGAAGAAAGGAGCGGCAATGAAAAACAAGATGGCAAAAAATAAAGAGAGTAAGATGGTGCCAATTATTTCTTTCATGGTTAATTTTTCTTCCTTGCCCAATTGCTGATTACTGCTCCATATTAATGCTTTAATGCCATCAATGAGCATATATAACAATCCAACCGCCCCCCGGAGGAAAGGGAGTTGAAGAAATTTTGGGAGTGAAGAACTCTTCTCTTTTTTGATTTTTATTTTTCCATTGGGCAAGCGTACGGCAACTGAAAACCGTTCCTTATCCCGCATCATTACGCCTTCAATAACTGCCTGGCCGCCGATAGTCATGCTTTATCAGAAATTTTAAAGGTATATAAAAGTATCTACTGCCCTGATTGAGGTTTAGCTCGCTCTATCCGAGCACGAAGTGCCTTAACTCTTTCAACTAAAGAAGAAGGATCTTCTCCCGAAGGGATAGGCGCAGGTGTTGGCGGCGATTGCGGTGATGGAAGTATTTTCTCTATCTCCCTATGCAGCTGACCTATATCCCCTGCCATGTTTTGTCCATCACCAACCTCAAATAAATATTGCCGATTATACGTTACTTCCCCCGAAGGCATAGCAACTAAAAGCATCTGAGGGACCGTCATACCTCGACGTACATGCCCATATAAAGCACTGGCCATAGCTTTCTGATCCATGGTGAGGGTAGGATACGTTATTCCATGCTCCCTGAATTTCAATTTTGTTTTTCTTGACGTCTCCTCTACCGGCTCGATACCAACATCCATCAGATTTACACTCACTACTTGTAATCCCTGATATCGAGAATCACGATAGATCTGCTCAAGGAAAGGCATATTTGCTTCACAAGGATCACACCAATATGCTCCGAAATGAAGGAGCGCCGGCCTTCCTGCCCGCGGATTGCCTTCCCAAGTAAGATAATTTAAAATTCCTGCAGGATAGTTATGAATTTCTGTTCGGGGTACATCTAAAACAGGAGCATCTTTTTTGGAATAATCATGATACCTACCCTCCAGATCCATCACGGGATAATTTCCTAATCTTTTGAGTCCAGCCGCTTCAGCACTTGAACTTTGCATGAGGTATGCTAGTCCGCCCAGAAGCGCTAGATCACGAGGCATTCCCTGCAATAACTCTCTTCTATTCTGAGGGGTTGGTTCCTGTCCCCCTAACAAATAGTGCAATAATTCTGTAATCATCGGAATCTTAAATGAAGCACCGTATATAAATGTTCCCACTAAAAAGTTAAAAAAAATGCCCCAATCCTTTCTGGCTGCTTTCCCCCACCAGATCTTCTTCCGTATACCCCAACACTGCAAAAATGCTTGAAACTGCGGGAATCAACTGATGATGGATATAGTACTCCGAATCATACTCTCCTTCTTTTACTTCTTCCGGCATTTTCGCCCTCTCCCGCACTAACCCCATGCCTTTAACAATAACATATTCAACGATCATCCCAGGCATAATTGCTTTTCCCTGCGCTTGCATTTTCCGAGCAACTGCCACGTGTGGGCCAACTGCAGCATAAGAATGAATATCGCGGCTAATCTGTGTTTTGATAATGAGTTTTCTAACGGAAATTTCCCCCTTTTTAAGTTGCTTTACTACCTCCCTAACTTGCTGCAATGCTTCCACCGCTTTATCCGAGAGTATTAACGATAAAACAGTTTCCTGCACTTCCTTCGCAATAATGGAGCTGTTTCTTCGCACCGTCTCAAATCCGGTAATCTTTACCTTTCCTTTCTCATCAATGAGTGCATATCGTTTCTTCGCCCCTTTCTCACTCCCCTTCTGCGCAACGAATAATCCCCGGGGATAGTATCCCTGAAAATCCAGTTCCATGTGCCCTGGTAAATCAAAATTGATTTCATTCATGAATTCCAGGGCTTGGTCCAAAACTTTATCCTCCAATAAAAGAAAACAGGAATCCGTATCGGCGTATATTACTTTAAACCTCTTTCCTTCCGCTTTCTTTATAGTTTGTTTGATGTAATCTCGAGCATAGGCCGTCGTCGATGCGGCGCATT
>CAYJXA010000002.1:88423-121896 GCA_964373955.1 uncultured Methanosarcinales archaeon | reverse complement strand
TAATATTAGGCGGTAGTAGGTAGTAGGTAGTAGGTAGTAGGTAGTGAGTAGTTGGTAGAAGTGCCGGTGAAACTAAAGTATGGCGCGCACAAAGATTAAGTTGGATCGGAATTTCCTTATCCTCATCGGCGTGCTGACGCTGTGGGGTTTTGTTGCTTTTGCTAGTATTACAAGCGGCAACCGTGCTTGCTCATTGTCCGTTATGCACCGTAGGCATCGCCGCGGCAGCAGGGGGAGCGGCGTACTTTGGGGTTGATAAAGCAGTTATAGCTCTCTTTGTAGGCGCTTTTGCAGTTTCAACCGGCTGGTGGATCGGAAGGAAGATCAAAAAACAAGTTCTCCCCCATCAAGTAGCATTTATAGTTTTGTTGTCCTTCCTATTGACAGTCATTCCATTATTACCCTTGCTCACCACGGTTTATCCTCTGCCAGTTTTTCTTGTTGGTGATTATGGCTCCTGGCTTTACCGAACGTACGTCATTAATCTCGGCCTCATTGCGAGTGTTGTAGGAGGGGCAGTGGTAAGCATCACTCCCTGGCTCAGTAGAAAAATAAGCACCTTACGGAAGGGAATGACGATTCCTTTTCAAGGAATAATCCTTACTCTGAGCCTTTTAATCGTGCTGGGCGTGGTATTACAGCTGGTGATGTAAATGAGTTCTTTACTGCAAGGCTTATTGGTGATAACTGCTTTTTTTTTTGGCGTAGTGCTATTCAAAAACCTGTTTAGGAAGGAGATATGCGCCATTTGCGCAGCGGTAAGCTTGACGTGGGTGGGAATGCTGGTGCTTTATCTGCTTGACCTCTTCTCTGATCAGGTTCTGGTAGCGTTATTAATGGGGCAGACAGTCTTAGCGATTTATTATCTTATGGAAAAGAAAGTTGTCGAGAAATTAACTTTATTTCGCCTGCCCTTTTTGTTGACGTTAATAGCGGGAGCATATAGCCTGCTTTCCCTTCCGGAGGATATTTTTGTTGTTATTGTATTGCTACTGGGAATGTGGGTGCTTTTCTTTTTATTCTACCTCTCTCGGAATAACCAACGGATGCAGTCATTTACACAGAAGATTATTGAATGCTGCAAGAAATGGTAAAAATTATATTTTCCTTTTAGAAACCGCAATCCTAAACTTCTTAACCCACTTCCACGCTCCTCTCTCATCTAGCAATATCTCTTTCGCACCGAGGTGCTGTATCACTGAAAGCGCATTCACTTGCCCCAAGCGCAGAGCATCCTCAAACGAATATTTTTTAATAATTCCAGCAAGAAATCCAGCAGTGAACGCATCCCCTGCCCCGGCAGTATGCACTACTTTCACTTTCGGTGGCTGAAGAGAATAAATCATACGGTGGAATAACGCATGCAAGGGCTTTTCTCCATTGGTGATGATAACAATACTTGGGCCTAGCCTCTGGAGTTGTTGCAATAAGAATTCCACTTTTGAAGAAGATGTGTGTAATACTGCCTGCGCTTCTTCTAGATTCAAAACTAGAATGGTTGTCACTCGTAATATTGGTTGGAGATATTTTTTTCCTTTGTTTGCCAGATAGAGGGAGGGGTTAAAGAGGAGTGAAACTTTATTTTGTTGGGCATAACGAGCAACAGTTATCCCCACTTCAAATGATTTCCCCATCAGACTACCCATGTAAATCCATTTCACCTGCAGGTGTTCCTTCTTAAAATCAGGCAAACATAAATCCCGGGATGCTTCCTTAAAAACAAATATAATCCTATCTTTTTCTTTCGTGGAAGAAATCAAGGTGGCGGAATCGGTATGATGCCTGCTCCGATGCCGGCAAATATTCTCCACGTTATACTTTTTTAATTCCTGAAGTATGAATTCAGCATCATGGTCCTTTCCTAGTTTGGTAAGTGTTTTTACTTTCAGGCCAAGCGTAGAAAGTGCAGCCGCAGCATTGGTAGCACCGCCACCAGAATGTGTTTCCACATGCTTTACCAGAATTTTATCTCCCGCTTTGATTGAGGAGAAGGGTTGATCTATAGTAAGGAAATGATCTACTGTTGCTGAACCAATAGTAAGGACATCTATCATAATTCCTCTATCATTAAAATAAAAGTATTCCGTTATATAAAGGTTACTTCTCACTATCAACGGTTGGATGCCATGCTCCCGTTGCCGAATCAAGAAAATATCGTGAGGTGTATGCTCCTGCTCCTTGCATTGTAATCTCTTCTATTGCGGAGATAAATGCATGCACTTCTTCTACTCTGTTGTAGATAGAGAAACTCGCGCGGACAATTCCGGGAATGGATGATAAAATCCCGTTACGGACTTCATGGGCAATGTCTCGATCTTCGATGGGAGAAAAACCCTTCATTCTTCGCACTAATTCATAGGTACAAAATGATCCTGCCCTGGTTCCAATGGAATATTCAGCGCTCAATATCTCCGCCACTAATCTCGCGGGCATTCCTACAATGTCGAACGGAATAACCGTTCCATACAGTTTTGGGATATATAGTTTTACTTTTTCATTCTGCTGTAGCTTTTCAAATACTCCTTGGATTAACCCCTGTTCATACTCTCCCCTCGTACTGCCTAACTCTTGCATTTGCCTGAAGGCTTCTTCCATTGCCACTAATCCCATAACGTTGGGCGTTCCCGGATCATGTGTTTGAACCGTCTCTAGCCTAAGCACTTCTGATTCTGTGGTGATGTAGGGCAAACTTCCCCCGCCAATCTGGTAGGGCATGACGCTGTCAAAGAATCTCTTAGGTCCTACTAAACACCCTGCGCCAAAGGGGGCATACATTTTGTGTCCGGAAAAAGCAATAAAGTCAAGATGTTGTGGATCGTCATCGTCAAGCATGTCAATCTCTTCATGTGGAATTAACTGGCAGGCATCAACCAAAATCTGTGCGCCATACTGGTGGCATAGTTTTGCCAGTACATGAATCTCTGGTTTGTATCCCGTCACGTTTGAAGCGCCCGTTACCGCTAGAAGTTTCACTTTTTCTCGTTTAAGAATCAATTCAAGGGTATCAGGATCAATACATCCTTCCTGGGTTGTTTGGTATCGGACTGTTTCTTGGGTTCGTAACCAAGGTAATAGATTGGACGAATGCTCCACATCAGACACAAGTACTTTCCCTGGTTTCTCTTTCCATAACGCCGCAGCAAGATTGATTGCTTCAGTTGTATTTTTAATGATGAGAACATAATTCTCTTCGGAAGCTCCTACTGCTTCTCTCACTGTTTCTCGTGCTTTTTCAAAGCGATAGGTAGTTACATTGGAAAATCGGCCCGTTCCACGATGAACACTCCCATAGAGAGGAAAATCTTCTACTACGCGTTCCAGAACACGCTTGAATGGTTTGGTGGTAGCAGCATTATCCAAATAAACATGGTGCGCGAATCCCCCTTTGAATTTCCCGGCGGCATGGACCCCGTCAGGACCACTAGAGTACGTAAATCGCGGTTCAATCTGTTCTTTCCAAAAGGCGATAAGTTCTTGTTGGTTCATGGTTCCTCAGAAAAATAAGTTCTCCGAAGTGAATCAAGGTAAATTTCCCTGTTGTGAGGATCATCAATATTCGGTGGAGGGTTAAATCGAAGGATGGCCCTCCCAGAACTGGCATTTAATTGGTACAATTCAACGTTCATGAAATTTTCCCTTTCAGGCAGGAAGTGTGCATCGATTGTTTTCTCTAGTTGTGCTACTCTGTGCCGAAGTAGTATCATCTCCAGTGCTGAAGCTAACACGTACGCTACTCCCACTGCGGCTGCTCCTTGTTTTACCCGTAATCTCCAATCCATTTTATAATCACTATCAAGTAGTTTAGAGTAATTCTTATTTATACTTTTGTTATAAAAAAATTTATAATAATATGAAAAAGCTTAAATAGAACCATACTCTTTGCTACGATATGCTAATCGAAGAGTTAATGGAATTAGGACTAACTAAAAATGAAGCAAAAGTATACCTTGCACTCTTAGAGCTGGGATCAACCACCACCGGGCCCCTCATCAAGAAATCCAAGCTTTACAGAGTCATGGTGTACGATACTCTTGAACATCTATTGCAAAAAGGATTAGTCAATTACTCCCTCCAACGGAATCGGAAAGTATTTCAGGCTGAAAACCCCCAACAAATAGGGGAGTTACTCAAAAACAAAGAAATATTAGCAAAGTCAGTAGTAGAACAATTACAAAAAATCCAGGTGCAAAAACCAGTAGAAAGAGGGGCTTTGGTCTATGAAGGCTGGAAGGGAATTAAAGCTGCGCAGGAGAATTATTTTACAGAAATGAAATCTGGCGCAGGAAGGGAATATTTGATGGTCGGAGCAAGTCGGGAATTGCATAAGAAATTAGATGCTTTCTTTAATTATTTTCATGAACGAAGATCAAAATTCAAAATACCAGCGAAACTTCTTTTTAATGAGAATAATCGCCACTTTGGCGATCTGAAAAAGAAATACACGCCGGTGCAGGTGCGCTATATGCCCGCAAAAGTCATCACTCCTTCCTGGGTTTCCATGTATAAAGATATGGTTCTCATCGGCGTGGCGGAAGAAGACCCCATGGCTTTTTTCATCAAAAATAAAGCTGTCGCGGAAAGCTATCGGCAGTATTTTTATTTCCTGTGGCAGCAAAGCAAACCATAGCTCAAAAAGGCGCTGGTTGGCGCCTTTTGAGTGCCGGAATTTTTCCCCGCTGAAGTGCGAGGTTGTGAACCACCGGTCCTAAACCGGAGGGAAAATTCCGTGCATTTTAAAAATAGAACCGATATCCTTCCGTTCTATGCTTCGTAAGAAATTTGTTCCTATCAATGATGTATTTGATCGCTTGTATCAAAATAGATTAAATACTTGGTTTGATAAGCTTACCTTTCCGCACATTCTCTTGGTGTGGATTTCAATAATAGTTATTTTTGGCTTGACTTACTTCTATGCTGCTAGTGATACTTCGTATCTCTTTTATAATATCCAGCAAAAGCAAGTGACAGAATTGATTGATTCCATCTATTTTAGCTTTATTACCGCTACTTCTACCGGATTTGGTGACATTGTTCCAACGGGAGCATTCAAGCTCATCGCCATTGTGGAAGTTATTTCTGGGTTATTACTCTTAGCATTTGTAACTTCAAAATTAGTTTCTATTAAGCAAGATATTATTCTTACGGAGATCTATGAGATCTCCTATACTGAGCGAGTAAACCGGTTACGCTCTTCGCTGCTCTTATTCCGGCAGCATATCACTAGCATTATTAGCAAGATTGAGCATAATACTGTATCTAAAAGAGAAGTAAGTGATGTGTATATTACTATTTCCTCTTTTGAGGATTCTTTGCAGGAAATTTTTGGCATGATGGGGAAATCAACCAAAACCCAATTCACCCGGGTGATGGCTCCTTTGGAAACGGAACTTATCTTCAATAGCATTATCCATTCGTTTGATAAGCTTCGCGAATTGTTAGCATTAATGAACCACCATAACTTGGAATGGAAACGGGAAGTAACGATTCATGCGATTGCCAAGTGTTTAGAAGTGAATAAGTATCTATTTGAGAAGCTGAATACAGTTAAAAACCTCTCTGAGAAAGCCGCTCATGATCTTACTTCTCGGAATAACGTAGTAGTAGAGGAAATTAAGAAAGAATTGCGCAGAGAGAATAAAGTATCAGTTTAAGTGAAGTTGAAGTTATCGACAGGTATTTAAACGACAATGCTTCTGTTAAGGGGATGAATAAAAGTTTGTGGATAATACTCATCGTCCTAGTATTGTTATTAATAGGGGTAATCATCAGGATCAAATACCAACAACCTTTACTTTCCCCAGATTGCCCGCCGGGAAAACTTTGTATGTAAAATGCCCAAATCAAACTTCCTGTTAGTGGATTTAAATGAACCTAAAGTAAAGAGACTAGCGGAAACCATTACCAGTGAAACCAGCCGAAAAATTCTTAACTATCTTGCTGAAAAAGATGATACGGAACAGAATATCTCTAAAATGCTGGGAATGCCCATTTCTACTGTCCATTATCATTTGCAGAAATTACAAGAGGCTCAGTTGGTAAAAGTAGAAGAATTCCATTACAGTTCCAAAGGAAGGGAAGTGAATCATTACAAATTAGCGAATAAGTATATTATTATAGCACCGCAGAGAGTGGAAGGATTGCGGCAGAAATTGAAGGGAATATTGCCGGTGGGGTTAATTATAGTGGGAGTAGGGCTGGCGATTACGATTATTCAACGTATTTCTGCCGTTGGGCCAAAAGTTGAAGGAGCGAGATATGCTACAGAATCAATTGCATCTGAAGCGTCAGTCATGATGGATGGACCAGCACCACAAATGATTGCATCTGCTCCATCACCAGTGGTCTGGTTTCTGATAGGGGGATTGGGAGCACTGGTGCTATATGTTTTATGGAGTTTAATAAAAGAAAAATTGTTCAAAAAGTGAGCCCCCATAACTTTAACTGCTTTTGAAGTCTACGACGAGTATAAATAGAGGTATCAATTTCTGCTCTAAATGACAAAGCTACTTGCGTTTGCAATAATTGCCACCTTACTCTTTCTGCTTTCATGCAGTGACACGAATCTTAACAGTATTGAGCAAGATAGGGATAACCTCACCGTAAAGATGGAGATAAAATATGATTCACCGAACTTGCCAAACACAGAAGTGTCCATTGAAAATGGCACTCTTACAATTAAACATTATATCGGAAACAGTACCAAGACATTATCAGCGCAAGATTTTGAACACTTTCAAAAAACCATTAGGGAAAATGAATTCTTCTCCTTATCCGAATTAGAAGGGGCCCCTTGTTCTTATTGTATTCCGTTTAGCATTACTGTTAGCAGAAGTAATGAATCGCACACTGTTACCTGCCAAAATTATGATCTGTGCTCAGTACAATTTAACAACATAAAAAGAGAAATAGTGCTACTGTGGGATTTTGGTACGTTTGATTGGCCACTACCTCAACCAACTGTAAATCTTTCCCGAATCTATCATCCTTCAGAGGGGAGACTATTACGAGACTCAATTCCTGGAGACAAAGAAATAATCCAACGTATGAATGTCCGTTTGGAATGTAAAGACAATTCCCGAGCACAACGCATTGATGTTGTAGAGCAAGACTTCTGCGTGGATTGTTATCAGGAATGGGTTATAGACTGCGCAAATGACAACCAATTTTTAGTAGTGGTTTCAGAAGAATCAAGTAGAGGAGGATTCTTTTTGTTTGAAGGAAGGCCGTTCCAATGAGAAAAAAACAAGCCCCTGATCTTACCTCTACTCGCATATATTCTAACAGTCTATTTAAGGCCAAATAAATTTAAAGGTAGAATTTGGTAATGGCGTACTCCCTGCACAATACTGAGCGATACACCGAGGAATTAAAGAGGAGGGTGCACAATCATATTGTGGACAAATTGACGTATCAGCTTCAGTGCAATCGAGTATCCTTTGCCGCTTTTGCGCTTCTTCCTGGTTTACAACTTCCACCTCGCACGTAGAACAGCAGCCATTTTGTTTGCCCACCAAAATACAATCAGTATCCATGCTGCAGGTATAATTGGTAAAACTCCTGTCAGTTTCCGGCACAATAAAAGTATATATCACAAAGGCCAGAACCACTATGCCAAGAATTGATATTCCTATTTTAGCAAATTGGGGAATATCAGAGATTACTTTTCCCTGCTGGGGCTTTAGTTTTTTGGCTGCCGATACCGCCATAAGCTTAGATATCCACGCCAGTACTAAAAAAATAAAAAGCACTAAAAGCGCTGCGTGAGCAAATCTAAGCAACAAGCCCGCCGCAAAGCAGCCAAAACCAATCCCTAAAAATAACCGTGTGTAGACTTTATCCTTCAAAAAAAGAGCAGGATGTTTCTTTCGTGAGAAAGGTCCGAAGGTTTTTTTTGGGTCCCAAGCACTAATTGCATCAGTATACACTACAAAAAGATCGGGAGATTTATGCCAAAAATAAGTCGCCATAAAGATAAAGATCACGCTAATAAGCAGGAGTACCATCTCAAAAATAAAAAAATTCCTAGTGCCTAGAGTAAGAAGCGCGGTGAGTATAAACAAGGTCAACAGGTACCAGCCAGATTTATAATATTTTTCCATGATAATAGATCTTTGTCGTGCACATTACTGCCGGCATACACCATTGCTTCCCGCAGTAACCACACTCATAATCTCTTCCCTGCTTAATTCTCGGTCAAATATTATTACCTCATCAACCGCTGCGTCAATGCGAAATCCAAACCACAGCTCTTTGATCAAAGCTTCTTCTTCTAATTGGCCAAAGTATCGTTGGGGTGGGGCAGACTTATAGGCGATCAATACCCCGTTGGCATAGAGTTTGACATTTTCGTTTGCGTCATCCGTAGTTAAAGCAACATGAGTCCATTCATCCGCTGGCAGCTGAAAGCCTTTAGATACAGTATAGGGAGACGAAATATCTGCTGGTGATTTGCGGGCATTCAGCCCACTTCCTTCACCGACCAGGTCATTTCCGAGTGATATTCCTTTGGACGAGGAAGGGCTTTCGATAAAATATCCTGCATCGCTGGTCTTAGCCCAGAGCATGATCGTCGATGCGCCGGACAAATCGAGAGGTTCGTCGAGAATTGCTTTCGCACGGACAAGGCGCGATTCTGACTCTTCTTTCGGAGGCGGGTTCCAAAATGCTTTTCCAATCACCCCTTCCGTAAATTGCATCCCTTCTTCCATACTACCAAGGCTTCCACTGATGATATCTTCTACTTTATCCTCCGCAGGCCACCAGGCAATGATTCCGGGCAATTGTACACAGGAATCACGTGGCTGCGGTTCTGGCAGCTGACTGCATGATGAATCGATAAAACCCCCTTTCACCTGATTAATTTGGGCTTCCGTTAACGCAGTATCAAAAAGCATGATATCATCTATTGCACCCCCGTTTAATCCATGCCCAATACGAAGAGAACTATCTACAAATTCTTCTAATTCCAGCGGAGTATCAAAAGTAGATTGTTCAATCATCCGGCCGTTCACATAGAGTTTTACTTCCCGCAAGCCCTCGTTGGCGGTTGCGGCAATGTGCACCCATTCGTTGGACTGGAGTCTTTCATTCAGCGGTTGCACGGTGCGCCAGGCATCCTGTTTACCCTGGAGAGAGAAAACGGGAAAAAGTGCATTAGTACCTCCTTCTCCATTGATGTATAAAGAATAGGGATTTTTCTCGATAATTGTTCCGACAAAGCCACCTACTTCTACCGGTTTGATCCAGGCGCTGAGCGTCATTTGAGTTGGTTTTAACTTGGATTGAATACCCGTATCGGAAACGTAGACCGTGTCCGAAACAAATGCACCTTCCCTTGTTTCTGTTGGAGGGATTAGGAAAGCTTGACCATTTTTTCCAGAAGTATAATGTACACCGGGGGAAAGCACCGCATCAAAACTTCCAATAACCTCACGGCCATGCCCATCTGCGGGCCACCAGGCGATAAGCGAATCTGGGCATCGTGTAAATGATTCCCCCCTATCCCTTGCTGCTTCTACTGCTTCTTGCCGTAGGGTTTCCCTTTGTCTTGACGATAAAACCTCTTCCCCCAACAGTGTTTTCCTGAGCAGAAGTTTAACTTCTTCCAAAGTACAGTCATTACCGCTAGTCGTAAAATATGCTCCCATGCGGTTTCCTCTTCTAGTAAATAGTTGGAAATCGTTTAAATCGTTAGCTGCCTCTGGTTGGGCAGGGCAGGGAAATTCGGGCGTAGAGCTCCAGTAATTGCTGGCAAGGAACGTTTGATCAGGAACGTCTGCTAAGGGGAAAACACTCACCGGGCAGGAAGTTGGCGATTGGGCATTACTATCAGCAATTTCGGCGTGGATATAACTCTCCAAGTCAGAGACCCCATAACTTTCATAGATCTCTGAAAGGGGAAGAGTATCAAATCCAACCACATAGTTTCCTCTGTTTTTAATCCAACACATACCCTCTTCATTCGCTACTGTAAGAGGCCCCTCTAGATCGCAATATTCTTCTACCAGCTCCGGTGTAAGGGCGCAATAATCTTCCTCAAAAATATATTCCTGCACTGTTGGTTGAGATGGCTGATTAATAGGTAAACCGATATTATCTTGATTAGTACCCGGTGCTGTTGCCATACCCTCTTCTTCGATCACAGTATCTGGTGCATTATCGCTGGTCTGATTTTCAGGGGAACAGGCAATCGAAATAAATAAGACAAATAAAAGTAGTGATAGATATCTCCCTCTTTTCATCATATAAAGAAAAAATAATAAAAATATAAACCTATCGTTTCTTTCGAGCCCATCGTACGAGTAACCAGATGATTAGTATCACGATGGCCCAGGGCAAGATCGCTGAAATGAATTCCAGTAACGCAGCGCCACTACCTACTATGTTCGTGATCAATTCACCAAAGCTGACGAAAGCAAGGCCCGCAAATTCTGATTGCTTCTCAGTAATCTGCACATAAATAGTTGAATATGCTACTTGCTGATCTTGGTTCTCCAAAGAGTCCTCTAAGTATTTAATAGTTCTTTCCTGATCAAAAATGCGGTCATTCAACTCGAGTTTATCATTGACATCCGTGGCTTCTGCTAACATCTGCTCGTATCGCGCCAAGCGTGCTCGTTCTACTTCCAATTCCGTCTGAAGATTAGTGTACGTTGCAGTGATATCTTGAGCATTCTCAGAGAAGGATTGAACTTCGCCTATTTTTTTTAGTTGAGAAATTACCTCCTCATACGCCCGAACGTCCACCTTCAGCGTATAACTTCCACTGAAATATGCTTGCGTGTCTTTCCCATACTTTTGCACATTCTCACTCAACAAAATGGGGGCAGCATAATTAGAAGGGAGTTCAGTAGACAAAACTCTTTTCAATTGTTGTTCTGCTTGCTGAAAGGTCCCCCGTTCCACTTCCGTAGCCAGAGATGCAGTTTTGGTTACTTTCCTATCTTCTACTTCTGGCGCAAAGCCATCTTGGATAGGAGGGAGATAACCATTTGACTTCAGGATTGACCTCATCATCACGCCTGGAGCCGAATAATCAGCAGATTCCATGGCAATACCTAACGGTTCCCCATAACTCGGCACATACCCTCCAGAGTATTCTGGAGATCTTACCGCGTATGATAAGTCATCTCCGAGATATAAAAACCCAACAAGCAATACTACTATTGCCATAATTAACCAATTTTCTTTTATTTTTTTCCATTGATCTTTTAGAGTCATAGATATCACCTTCTAATGTGGATGTTGCAAGGAATATCTACTAGTATATAAATATAAAGAAGAGTTTGAATGAAATGAAAGTTATCTCTTATTCCTCTACTACTTTAACCGTAGCGGTTCTCATATAGGGAAATCCATCTTGCTGAGCTTCTTGTTGAGTGGCTTTGCTGCTAATTGCTTTAATTTTAATTACTTTCCCTTGAGCATTAGTGAATTGGGTTGTAATTTCCAACTTTCCTCCTTCCACTTTCCACTGTCTTTCTACTCCCCCCTCACCACTATTCAATAGCTGATCCCCCTCCAGACTATAGCATGTTAAAGGAGGGATTAACCGTACTGCCGTGCCATTTCCCTGCGGGCAGCTGGCATCACCCACTTTAAACTGAGTATATAATTTTGGAGCAGTCACATCTTCCTGCCAGATGGATGCGTCAGCATTCCATATCAAGACTTGTTCTACTTTCCAGAAGCCATTCAATTCCTCCGTGGAAGTACAACCTACCATAAAGGACGCTAGTAACAGCAAAGAGATTAAGTGAACCTTATTCATGGCCTGTCTCGCACCGGATCCCGGGGGAGTAGTACTGCTTCGCGTACATTGTCAAGGTTAAGCAATCGCTGGGTCATTCGATCTAGTCCGAAGCCAACTCCCCCATGAGGAGGAATTCCATATTGAAAAATCTCCGCATACTCTTTCATTTGATCAAGATCAATGCCTTTCTCCGCAGCCTGGGCTTTTAACAAGTCATAGCGATGCTCCCGCTGTGCACCTGTGGCTATTTCTACGCCATTAAACAACAAATCAAATGATTTGGTGAGATTCTTCTTTCCTTCGGGCTTCATATGGTAAAATGGACGCACTTTCCAAGGGAATTCGGTTACAAATACAAATTCTGAGTTAAATTTATCTTTGACCAGTTCACCAAGTAGTTTTTCTCCTTCTGGATCCAAATCTTCTTCTTCTGCATAATTCTTCCCTTTCATTTTCAATAATTTTTTTGCTTCCGCCATAGTAATACGAGGAATTTTCCCAGGAAGAGTATGCCCTACTCCCAATAGTTTTAATTCTGAGGCTGCTTCTTTCTGCAAGTTCTTCAGCAAATCCAGAATCATGTTTTCAATCATGTCCATGACTTCCCCATAATCTTTAATGAATCCCATCTCAAAATCAACACCAGTGAACTCAGTTAAATGCCGGGTGGTGTTTGACTTTTCTGCTCGAAAGACTGGCCCCAGTTCGTACACCCGTTCAAATCCTCCCGTAACAAACATCTGCTTATACAACTGCGGTGATTGGGAAAGGTAAACCGGCCTTCCAAAATAATCAACTTTGAATAATTCTGCTCCGGACTCCACGCCGATGGTAGTTAATTTGGGAGTGTTAATATTCGTAAATCCTTGAGCGTCGAGAAAGTTTACAATGATCTTGGCGATCTTTCCCCGCACTTTGAAGATGGCTTGTTTTTTGATATTCCTGGTATCCAAAAAACGGTAATCGATCCTTTTATCGATATGAGTTTGACTTTTATCCGTATTATCAATGGGTAAGGGAGTAGCCGATTTTGAAAGAGGGGTTACTTTTTTGATCAAAACTTCAATCCCCCAGCGGGATTCCTTATTCTCTTTGGGAATTCCAACCAGCTCAATCACTGATTCTTTGGTAAGTTCATTGATCAACTCAAATGTGGCTGGATCGGTTTCCGCTTTTAAGGCAATAGTTTGCATATCTCCCGTTCTATCGCGAAGGATAATGAACTTAATTTTATTGAGGTTTCTTACTTCCTGAATCCAACCCTGAAGGAGGACGTCTTTATTGAGGGTTTTATGCAGGTCCTGGATTAAAGTTCTATCCATTCTTGCTTGAAAAATGGGCAGTTTTATATGGTTTTTGGTAGTTCTACTCCGAATAATTACTACCTTAAAGTAAATTATATAAAGAAGGGGTCTCCTCAGAGGGCATGGGAAAGGTGAATTCATCATTAACTGCAGTGTACGATACTCTTGAACATGCTCTTGCTAGGCAGTGTGCAACCCCCACCCTGTATGCTACAGTTGATTTTGATAATTCCTGTATCTTTAATGATATTGGGGAAGCAACTCTAGCTTATCTCTGTGAAAATGGACTACTTCGTAATCCTTCGCTCCTTTCTTCAACTCCTCAAACAATAAATGAAGAATATCATCAAGACGTTTTTCGGAAATATCATGCTTTTCTTGATCAACAGGAAATCCAGCAGGCATACGAGTTTGGTACACAAATGTTAGGCGGATATACTTCCACAGAAGCGCGAGATCTTTTGGAATCTGTGCTCATAGCTGAGGGGGAAGTACTTAGCAGTCGAGAGTTGTTTGGGCGAAAGATTGAAAGAGGGTTGCAAGTTAAACTTTCTACCCAAGAGCTTCTCAGGCATTTAGCGCAACAAGGTATAGCCATCTGGGTTATTAGCGCCTCCCCCAAGGTATTGGTCGAGCCTGTATTTGGGAGACTGTTCCCTGGCCTTTCTTATCACTGTATTGCCTTAGAGACAGAAGTTGTGGAAGACGTACTTACTGGTCATTTAATTCTTCCCACACCTACCTTTCATGGGAAAGTAGAATGTATTCAAAAGTATGTTCATCCCGTTGATAAACCAATTTTAGCGGTTGGTGATTCTGTAAATGATCTTTCAATGCTGGAATATGCTGAAATTAAAGTGGTTGTCAATAGAGAAAATAGGTTAGCAGAGATTGCCCGAGAGAGGGGTTGGCATTTAATTTGAGCTGACTACCTACCCCCGTACGTATTAAGTTTACTTTCTTTATGAGCAGTGCCGACTCGCTCTTTTGCTGTTATTTTTATCTTGCGGTTCCCTCCCCGATGGAGAATCCCCTTCCGCAGTAAATAATACTCTTGATTTCATCGCTCGTGAGATTGGCACTGCTCCTGCAAACTTAATACGTACCCTACCCCCAAAACTTTAAATAGCAGTAAATCTTTCTTCTTTGTATGGAAATGAAACCAACTCAGAAAAAAGTAGGGCCGTCCACCTTTGTGGAGTCGATGTTGCAAAGTGCTCAAGAAACGAAGGAAGTAAAACCGCAAACCAGGTTTGATAATGTAAATCCTTCTGACATTGATAAGGTGATGGCTAACATCAAGAAAGGAATTGTCCGGAGATAAGTTTTCCGTAATTGCTTATAATGCCTTCACATCGGGATATTAGTACCCAGACTATTCTTAGCTCAAGAAAGTGAAATATACTTTAATTCAATCCTATCTCCTTGCTTTGGGATATAACTTCCAGAAGAGAATGATTGGTTTCCATTCACCCATAATTCCACGCGGTTCTGGGCATCAGTGCAATATTGTGTTCCATTAATCCCTAAACACTGGCCTGTATATTGAACTCCCCCCTTTTCGAGTACTGCTGCTAGCGGCAATCGGGAATTAAAAATTTGCACGTCCCCGGATACGAATTGCACGAAAAGATCACTGGGGTTACTTGCCAAGGCAAGTTCTCTAGTATCAACAAGCACGTTTAACGAAAAGGTAACCGGGTCCGACTGGTAAGGAAAGGGATTAAATTCCACGCAGGAATTCTGTTGGCATAAATTCTGCAGGCAGAGCACTTCCACGGGCTTATCATCACACATCAAGTAACAATCAGCATCAGATTGGCATAATCGTGGTTCACTGTTCTCCGGAGTCTGAGCTTGATTTCCTCCTAAATTAAATAAAGGGACGCTAAAACCAATAACTACCAATATGAGAAATACCAGCATAACCACTTTACTAAACATCTTCTCTTTTTTAATCATGGGAAGAAGAAAAAGAAAGAAGGGTTAAAAACTTTTCCCTCTTTGGATCTTACTCAACAACGAGAGTTCCGGTCATTCCCCGCCATTCTTCACAACTGCTACAAGAGAATGAATACCGTCCAGGTTTTTCAGCATTAAACTGGACTTTGGTCTCCCCACTGACTTCTTTTTCTACTCCTAACTCCGGTATTGAAAAAGTGAATTGGGACAAATCGTCCGGAGAAATAGTTATGCTCACCGTTTGACCTCGCTGTACTGTAATTTTATTGGGAGTAAAGAGCCATTTCTTGGCCGTAATGGTAAACTCCGCTAGTCCAGTTTCTACTACATCAGAAGTGGCTGGTTCTTCAGTGGGAGCAGCATTCTCTTCGTTCTCGACTGGAATAACCTCAGAATTTGCTGTTTCTTCTGCTTCCGATACTGCCGCTCCAGAGACGGCTGCTTCATCCGTACCCTCTCGAGCTGCTAATTCGCTCTCTAAACTTTGCGTGGTGTCAAATCCTTGCGGAAAAAATAATGTTCCATCTTTTGTAATGTACGAATCAACTTCTTGCCCGGCAACAGAAAGAGTCACTTTGTAAAGATCCTTTACCTCCTGGGACGATTTAACTTCTGCTAAAAATGGCGCCCGGAGTAAATTGGTATTTACATAGGTGAGCACTTGTTGTTCCGCTTCCGCTGCAGTGATACTATTCTGAGAATTTGCAGAAAAGTTAAATCCCTGAGTAAACACGGACAATAGTAATACTATGACTGCAATAGCAGTAATCCCTTTCCACGTTGATGCTTCCTTGAAAAAACCACCATTGGAAGGCTCGCTTTTTTCGTCCTTCCAAGGATTTTCGAGGTAAGCAGTTGCCGCCACTGGTTCTGCTTTCGCGGGCTTTGATTCAACCTCGAGTTTATGTGTTCGTTCTTTCTCAACTTTGGCATGGGAATTATGCGTTTCCTTCCCTGCCGTCACCACCTTCATTTCCTCAGCAGCAGATGTACTCTTGCGATCTGCTTTTTTAGCATTTACTTTTGTCTTTGCATTTGCTCTTCCTTTTGGCTTCATTTGCTCAATGATTACCTCTTCCGCAAAATCATTATCATCAATAAATTCTTCTCCTGAGAATGACTCTTCAATTTCGTCTAATTGTTTTTGTTCCATGGACGTATCACCCTCTATTACTAAATTGTGTTGGTAATTTATTTATAAAGATTTATGGGGTAGAGAAGATAGTTTTAAGAAGAATCATTCCACAGTTACCGACTTAGCCAAATTCCTGGGCTTATCAATATCGCATTCTTTCATATCGGCAATATGATAGGCAAATAATTGCAAAGGAATAGCGGTGAGAAAAGGATAATAAATCTCTTCTACTTTAGGAAGGTAAATAACATCGTCAACGATACTTGAAATCTTTTCATCCCCTTCGGTGGCTATAGCAATAACCTTCCCATTCCTGGCTTTTATTTCCTGAATATTGCTTATAGTTTTCTCATACACTACGTCAAGCGGGCAAATGGCCATGGTTGGAACATCTTCTGAAACTAGGGAAATAGGCCCATGCTTTAACTCTCCTGCCGGGTACGCTTCCGCATGGATATAGGAGATCTCTTTTAACTTTAAAGCCCCTTCCAACGCTAAAGGAAAATTTCGATTTCGCCCGATGTACATGAAGCTTTGATAATTGAAATATTTTTGTGCTAAAGAGCGAATCAATCCCTGTTGTTGCAGAACGTTCTGTATTGCTGGAATTAACTCTTCTCCTTTCCACTCCTGCTTTGCCAGATGAAAGGCTATTTTATATAATACTACAACTTGAGCCAGGAAAGCTTTGGTTGACGCTACTCCTATCTCTGGACCGGCTCTAGTGTAGATAACCGCATCGGCTTCTCGGGCAATAGTGCTGTCCACCACATTAATAATACCAATAGTCTTTGCCCCCCGCTGTTTCGCTAAACGCACCGCTGCTAACGTATCAGCAGTCTCCCCGCTTTGGGAGATAGCAATGATTAGATCGTCCTGAGAAAAAACAGGTTCTTTATACCGAAATTCAGAGGCTATCTCTACGACCACAGGAACCTTTGCCATTTTTTCAATGATGTACTTTCCTGTCCACCCGGCATAACTGGCGGTGCCGCACGCTACAATAATAATCTGCTTTGGGATGGGAATAGAAACATCAATCTTGCTGCAATCTTCGAATACGGTTGGCTGTTCAAAAATTTCCTTAAGCATGAAATGCTTGTATCCCTGCTTTTGCGCCTGTTCCAGATTCCAATTAATTTCTTTTAATTCCAGGGGCTGTTTTTTTCCCTGAAAATTGCATATTTCTACGTCGTCCGGAGAAATAATGGCGATTTGAAAATCATTCAAATACAATACTTTACGAGTATGTTCTATCAGGGCAGAAACATCGGATGCTAAAAAATTTTCCCCCTGGCCAACGCCCACCACTAAAGGACTTCCATTTCGCCCACCAATAATTTCAGAGGAATCATGTTTGATAACACAAAAAGCATACGCCCCCTGCAACCGGGAAATTGTTTTCAGCACCGCTTCTTTGAAATTGCCATGATAATATTGTGCAATCAAGTGCACCATTACTTCTGAATCAGTATCTGATGTAAAAGTAATCCCTTCCTGCCTCAATTCTTCTTTCAATTCTAAATAGTTTTCAATAATTCCATTATGGACGAGAGAAAATTGGTTGTGAGCATCAGTGAAAGGATGGGCATTTCTATCCGAAGGCTTGCCGTGTGTTGCCCAACGCGTATGGGCTATTCCTTTTTTTCCAGGAAGAACATTCGTTTTTAAGTTGTGCACCCTTCCCAGGGTTTTATGCAGGTGCAGTTGAGATTGATGAGAAGTGCAAATTCCCGCAGAGTCGTAGCCTCGATATTCTAATCTCTCCAATCCTTCCACTAAAATGGGATACGCCTCTTTTTGGCCGGTATAGCCGATAATGCCGCACATAACATGATGAATAAAAATTTCATTTAAGAACCTTGTGAATCTCTAGTGGAGAGTTATGCCGTTCCCGAAAGCCGTTGAACGTAGTTGGCAGGATCACTCAATGCAGTTTCATCTATTCTAATGGTTCTCTTCCTAATCCGGTCAAGGACCGTTCCTTGTTCAAGGTGCATGCCTAAATGTGAATAAATAATTGTCTCCATGGACCGTCCGGTTTGCAAAGCTAAATTTACGAGCGCTCGTTGCGCTTCCAGCGTGAATTCTAATCTTTTATGATGGGTTTCCCGGAATTGGCGTTGATATTGGTCTACAGCTGCTTCTAATCCCCTAATGATGGCGGGAATTTCTGGGGGCATGATTTGTAACGTTGTTCCATACTGTACGGCAGCGTCAAGGTACGGCTCTGCGACTCCAGCGGCTACTAACTGTCCTAGATATTCCCTAGGCATTGGAAAGTTTATTCTTCGCACAAATGCAGGTCGTCCTGTTGGTGAACTTCTTCCAACTCTGTATCTCAATGGATGTCCGGCGAGAATTGCATCAAGAGTAGCTTGTGGATTTTTTACCATTGCTTCCGTTACCAAGAGATTTTTCACATCGGTAGAGGGAAGAGAATAGAGAAAGGGCATGAGCACGTCATCAACAATTCCTTTCAGTGCTCTTGCTCCGGTTCCACCCTTAAAGGCTCTTGCAGCAATGAAGCGTAAGGCTTGTTCTTCAAAGGTAAGCTCTATCCCGTATGCCTGAAATTCCGCCACTTTACTTCCCATGATGGGAGAAGTGGGCAAATTTAATATTTGATATAGCTTGGCTTCATCAAGGCGATCCATCGTAGTTATCACTGGAAATCTGCCCATGAATTCGTCTATAAATCCATATGCTCTGAGATCTTTCAGTCCGGGAGTAAGCCCTTCCAGTTCTGCTTCGGAAGCGACCTGTGCTCCAAATCCTACTCCTCGTCTTGTTCCGCGGTTCATAATTTCCGCCAGCCCCTGAAACGCTCCACTGGCAATGAAGAGTATATTCCTCGTATTAATCGTGCCAGGGGGTAAATCCCGTCGCTTAGAACTATGGGCTGCATATAGATCAACAGTGGTTCCTTCCAGAATTTTTAACAGCCCTTCCTGAACTGCCCGCCGGGAAACTCCTTTTCTACCGTCGGCATCTTCGGCAAGCTTATCAATTTCATCGACGTACACAATTCCTAGTTGCGCTGAATCTACATCTCCTCCTGCCCGTACTACTAAATTACGAGGGATGTCATCAATGTCCTCTCCGACATAGCCCGACTCGGTATACATAGTAGCATCCTCAATCGAGAAAGGAACCCCGAGGAGTCGGGCAGCAGCAGTAATCAAAAATGTTTTTCCTGAACCGGTAGGGCCAATAAGTAAGATGTTTGATTTTGCTCTCTCACCTACTTCTGCTGGAACTCCATATTCCCGTTCATGGCGGAGTCGTCGATAGTGAGCGCAGAGTGTTGTAGCGATGGTTACTTTTGCCCGTTCCTGTCCCACGACATACTCATCTAAGGCTCGTTTAAGATCTAAAGGCCGGAGATCAAACGTGTTCAGATTAAATCCGGATTGAGGACGGGATGTCATGAGGAACGGTTTGCTACCTGCAAGTGGTTTATAAAGTTTTCTTTGAAATTATTTTCTTTCATAGCGATTAGAGTTAAATAATCTTTATAAGAAGAGGGTTATCACTTTAATTATTTTGGGGGAGAATAATGCTACAAATGCAACCAGGAGATATCGTTAAACCATATGTTTCTACCAGTATATATCAACCTTTTACCATTACTCCTGCGAAGGAATCAGCATACCAAAGAAGAATTGCAGTGGTTACGGCGGGAATTTTCTTTGAATATCTTGCTGCACCGCCATCTGATAGCGCGAAGGAACACAGCATTCCTTTGCTTGCTATCCACAAACCAGGATGTGTTATTGGCGTGGGTTATCAGCGAGGATGGCCGGAAGACCTTCGCCTGGATACAAGTAATGGAAAGGTACTCTTGCGTGAACGCGGGAGTGCAGAGTATGCTCAGGAATTAGAACGACAAGCACGATCAACGACTCAATCTCTACGACTTAATCTTAAACCGGTGGACGCGAGAATAGTAGTAGGAGTATATCTTTTAGGATTAGTGGGAAAGGCATATACAACTGCAGTAGGGCAAGTGATGGGAATCTGTAGAGAAACCGTTTCAAGAGCAGTGACCAGATTGGCCAGGGAAGGCGTACTCCTCAAAACTAACCCAACTAGTCCTATCACTCTTGGTGACGGTGCTTTAGAACGATATGGCTTATCTACGCAGGAGTTGTCGGATTTGATACATGAAGGTTGAAGTACTTAAACATAATTTAACCTCCTCTCTCAATTATATTCACTAGGGAGTGATAATACTCAAAAGATTTATAAATACGCCCTCATTTAACCACTCAAAATGGTGCTTTCCTTAGAGGATCATGTTTGGACAGATTTAGGGCAAATATTGTACCTTCGCCTAAGGGGGGAACTAAGGAGGGGCTCTCAAGTCGCTGCAGATCTTACTTCTATCCCTGAAGCCCAACAACAATTAGTATTACGGGGGCTTCGAGAAAGAGCTGAGCCTGATTTGCATCCCTCACGACGGTATGGCAGTGATGATAAAGAATCACCTTTCCCTTTACTTACTGCTCTGTGGAAAGCTGGTGCGGATGTCCCAGTTGATGGCTTACACGCAGTTCTTCGTCATCCCCTTACTTCAGATCATTTCGATCATGCTAGACCTGTTTTAAAACATCTTTACTGGTTAGAGCGAGCCGCAGAAGATCCAATAGTAGATAATGATCAGGGATATAACCTCATTCAAGAATCTTTCTTTGATGAGGAAGTACGTGGACGAAGAGCAGTAAATGCAGTTCCTCCCATACTCCGACCGGCTGTTGTTCAAACCTCTCCCCAACTCCATCAGCCAGGAAAAGCAATTACAGATGCCCACTTTTTTGATGCCCTTATTGCCGAAGAGATCAGTGCTGCAGAGAGATTTTTAAAGCAGGAGCAAGAAGAATTAGAGCGATCTAAGGGAGCATATTCTGCAGTAAAAGATGGCCGTGCCGTTCTTTCCCGTCTCCGAAGAGCTCGGGATATTGCCGCCATTCAACGAGGGAAAGGAGAGGCAGATCGCGACTCTCTCGAGGATCTCGCGTTCTTTGATTCAATCCTACCCCCAGAAGACGCTACACGTCTCAAACACGAATTAGCACTACGCCAAGCTCTCGAATCTCCAGCCTTCGCTTCTGCTCAATTATTGTATAATCTTTCCACAACTCCTGAAGAGTGTGATAACGCGGGTAGAATTCTCACGGAACGCCGCGTTGATCGTTATGATCTTGATAAAATGGTAGAAACCTCCCTGAGATTTTTTGAAAGAGGGGCCGAACTTCGACGGCAGAGCAGTCAAGAATGGGAATCATACCTCACCGCAGGGAGAAGGTACATTGCTGATTCCATCGCTCAACGGGGAAATATCCCCATAGCAAAGCAATTTTATGCAGCATTGGGAATCGTTGCACCAGAAGATGAAGCAACTTTCCAAGTACAACTTATCAGAGTAGCTGACGAAATTACCGCTCAATTAGAACCCCAGAACTATAATCAGCGGGAGTTAGCTAGTTCAGCGCTGAAATTATATGAAGCAGGATATCCAGCAGGAATAGAAATTCCCCTAGACAAACTTAATCTTCTTTTTGCTAAAACGGGAATGTTATCTACGGAGACTCGCGAGAAGTTCTTTTTGGCTGCTTATGGGGAACGACCTCCCCAATCCGTGTTAGAAACTTTTGCAAAGAGTAGATTGCGTGAGGGGAAATTAGATCTGGCCTTAGAGCTGTATGCACGAGCGGGACAGGAAGTTACCGCTGATGCTATCTTTGAGGCAGGGAAAGAATTACTTGAACAATATAGTTCCGATAAAGAACGGGCGGCATTGGACTATTTTAAACAGGCAATTCAAAGAGGGCACCGAAAACTCACTTTCCGAGATTTTTTTGAGGCGTATGAATCAAAGCGATTTAGATTCCGAGATGAAGATAGAGATAAACATAAGCTGAGAGAAATTGCTTTAAAGTTACCTGCGTTTATTGACATTCTCGATCTTACTACCGATACTTATGATTATCATCAACCAACTGATACTGAATATGTGCCATCAGCTTTTACTGATTTAGCGTTTCATTACGCTATCCATGGACAGGAAGAACGAGCGGGAGCTATGTACCTCGATGCTTTGCTTGCTCTTGGTGCTGCATTCCATCGTCCTGTTGATGCTCATATCTTAAATAGGATCACCGAACTTATCCGACAAGGATCCCATCATATTGATGATTTTGTTCAACAGCTAAATACCTCTTCTGAAGAGAGGGATCGTCCTAGGGAGATTAAATTTGCGGAAGAGAAAACACGTCTTTATCCTTTAGCTGTCCATCGTGCATTGGAGAATTTACTCGATTTTGGTTCCGAGAGAGCGAATCTAAATGATAATATTATCTTTTTCTTACAGGAAAAAACAAGAATAGCACAACAAGCAGCAGGAGTTCCCGTTTATGTGAAGGATACAAAGAAAGAAGATGACGCGAGATTAGTGCGTGAACATCATTGCCATCATGATGCTCCTTTCCCAGGCGGATGGCCTAGGCCAAGTAGCCATGATTTCATTAGAGCAGTTCGAGCTTTACCAGCGCCAGAAGCAGTGGCTATTCAAGATAATTTGTATCTTAAAGTCGCTGGACGTGTAGCTCGACGAGCTCTTTCCACTGTAGAAAAAATAGTGAAACCTGCTGAGGGGGCTTTAGATAAAGCGCAACGAGAATATCAAAGTCAGACTTATCTTGTCCACTCTCTGGGATCATTAGCACTCCGAGTTGTTCGTGATATCACCAATCTTCCATCTGCACCGAAAGGAGAGGTAGTCGATGCCCATGCAGTTGGCACGTACCGCATTGCAAAAGGGAATTTAGAAGCTATTGCAAGATTAGGAGAAGCTTTTATGGCGGGGAGAATTGAACAAGATAATGGTTTCGAGCTAGGATGGTATTTACTTCAGAGGTCCAGCTTGCCCATTTCTGAATCGGCAAAAGAAATAGTAAGAGCGAGATATGAAACTCTTCGAGAACGTGGAGATGTTACTCGTGCTCGACAGGAAGCACAGCGAATTGGAGAATTTACCCGAGATAAAGCTTTAATGCTCGCTCGCCGAGCCTTGCGAAATGCTAATATTAACGCTGCCAATGAGTTGTATGGAATGTATCAAGAATGGCATGAGAGTTATGCTTCTGCAGAACCGGAAACAGCAATACCCCGAAGCGTTTTTGCAGAACTCTTCCAACATATTCCCATCCGAGCTGGCCTTGGAAAAGTTCACATCCATCCTGGAGAAGTTAATGTCATTGCTGATGAATTGCTTGGCGAAGGAAATGCATTAGGAGTTGTTCGCTTAGAAAAAGCTCTCGATGAAGCGGGATTAGTCGTTCATGAGGGGAAACCTTCATCTCTTCCTCAGAAAATTAGAATAGATAATGATAAATTCCTTCCGGTCATTCGACAGTATCTTGAACGAGGAGATTGGCGTTCCTTAGCAGAACTTCATGAACAAAGATCGGATTTGAACGTTTCTCAGAAAGTCTGGACTCACTATCGAGGACAATTACCAGATGTAGCGACAATGAAAGAAGAGGATTTACGATATGCAGCTAAAATAATGCCCACTCATTTCCGCTTACCTGAAACTGTAGAAGCTGTGGTAGCGAGAGCAGAAGCTCGGGGGAGTAGATACCTTGCGGAAACTGTTCTTGAGCCAGACGCCATGTCAACGTCACAATGGTATGATGCTGTATTCTCTCGGGAATTTAATGCTGATCGAGTTGGACGAGGTTTTCAATTTACAACCTATGATAAAACGATTGCAAATGCTCGAAAAGTGCTTGATGACCAAGCATTCCTACGCCAAATAGTAGAAGAAGGAAATGAACATCAACTACGACAAATTGCGTATGCTGCACTTCACATACGATATGATGCTTCCGAGAATGCAGCATTGCAACAAATAATTGCCTCTCAGCGTCCATTCTTGGCAAGTATTATCGGAGAAATCCTCAACGCTCAGATGTCAGATCGAATTGGTAGTACTATTGAATATCATAACGGCCGGCAGGAAGTCGTTGCTACAATTGCGGGGATTGCAGCGTATTTAGGAGATGAAGTGTTACCTCAATTTGTCGCTACTAATTTCCCGAGTAAAGCCCCAGAGCCAGTTCCCACGGGCTATTCTGGTGGCGGGATTTTTAAGAGTGATAGCACTCTTCGTGCCGCGTGAGCTTGCCCATCTTCAGAGCAAATCTTTATAAATAACCGCCTTTTCTTCAAGAGTATGCCTATGAGTTGCAGTGGTGCAACGAGGTAACTTTCTGAGTTACCGGGTAATAAATTTGGAGTTGATTATTATGGCTAATGAAGCAAAAGTGCTTGAAGCTGTCGAAGTTGCAAGAACTACTGGAAAAATCCGCAAAGGAGCAAATGAAGCGACGAAAGCAATCGAAAAAGGAACCGCAAAATTAGTGGTCTACGCTGATGACGTTTCTCCCAAAGAAGTGATCATGCACCTGCCCTTGCTCTGCAAAGAAAAAAATATTCCCTGTGTAAAGGTATCCAAAAAAGATGATTTAGGCGCAGCTGCGGGATTAGCAGTTCCCACTGCCGCCATTGCCGTGGTGAAAGAAGGAGAAGCAAAAACAGCTATCGAAGCCATTGCCCGCTCTGCAGAATAAGGTGACTCTCTATGGCTAAAAAAATTGAAGAAAAAGGAGCGGTGAAAGAAGCTCCCGCTGAAGTACGGGTGGAAGGAGAAATCCGCTTTGCAGAAGGAATCCCAGCGGAAGTGAAAGAAATTGTGGCCAGAGCTGGAATGCGAGGCGAGTTAACTCAAGTCATGTGTCAAATCCTAGCAGGAAGAGACAAAGATAAAGCCATCCGTCGGAATGTGAAAGGGCCAATTAAAGTGGGAGATATTCTCATGCTGCTTGAAACTGAAATTGAAGCTCAGCGATTAGGCGGTGGACGCCGAGGAGGAAGCGGCAGCAGCAGTGGCAAGAGCAGCGGTGGAGGGAGGAAATAATGCCTAAATGCACCTTTTGTAGCACTCAAATTGAAAAAGGAACCGGGAAGATGTATGTCTACGTCAGCGGCAAAATTGATTATTTTTGTTCTAACAAATGCCAGAAAAGCACGTTAAAGCTGAAACGCGATCCGCTGCGAGTTCGCTGGACCGGCTACTATCGGAAAGAGCATAAGAAAGGTCAATAACCATGATGGAGCGAACTTTAGTGGTATTGAAGCCGGATGCGGTACAGCGGGGATTAATTGGCAAAATAATCCAACGTTTTGAAGATGCCGGTCTGAAAATAGTGGGCATGAAAATGGTGCAAGCCACTTCAGAATTATCCCAAAAGCATTACACTGATGCTCTCATTCCTATCGTTGGAAATAAAACCAAGAAAGATTGGGATGCTGCCGGGATGAAGTACACCGAAACTACGGAAGAGCTGGGAAAAATGATTGTTGAAGGCACTAGAAAATTTTTAATGTCCAACCCGGTTATAGCGATAGTCGTAGAGGGAATTAGCGCCGTCGAAGTTACCCGAAAATTAGTGGGGAGTACTGGTCCAAAAGATTCTCCTCCTGGAACTATTCGGGGAGATTTTGCTCATGCGAGTTTGGGATACGCTTCCATGAAAAAACGGGGAGCAGCAAATTTAATCCATGCTTCTGGAACTGTGGAAGAAGCAAAAAAAGAAATTGAATTGTGGTTTAAACCATCGGAATTGTTTTCATATAAAACGGTTCATGATATCCATGTAATTTACGAGGGAAATTAAAATGGCAGAGAAAATTGTTGACAGAGTAATGCGGATCACCCAGAATCCAAAACAAATCAGAAATATTTGCACGAGTGCGCATATTCACCACGGCAAGACGGCTTTTACCGACAACCTCTTAGCCGCAGCGGGCATGATGGCCGCTAAATTTGCCGGAGAACTGGAAGGCGGAATGACCACCTGGCAGCATAAAGACGAGCAAGAACGTTTAATGACCGTAGATGCAGCAAACGTTTCCATGGTTCACGAATTTCATGGCCAAGAATATCTCATCAATCTTATTGATACTCCTGGGCACGTTGACTTCGGTGGAAACGTTACCCGAGCTATGCGAGCGGTGGATGGGACGGTAGTTCTCATTTGCGGTGTTGAAGGAATCATGCCGCAGACGGAAACAGTGGTTCGGCAAGCTCTTCGCGAGCGAGTTAAGCCAGTTTTATTTGTTAATAAAGTTGACCGCTTAGTCAAAGAATTAAAATTATCACCCGATCAAATTGCCAATCGAATCATGGCCTTGATGGGAGAATTCAACAACTTACTGGAGCGAATCGCTGAGCCACAGTATAAAGAAGCGTGGAAAGTGAAAGTTCAGGATGGCAGCGTTGCCTTCGGCTCTGCACGGGAAAATTGGGCTTTAAGTTTTCCATATATGCAAAAGAAAAACATCAAATTTGCGGACGTTCTCAGAATTTATGAAATGGAAGAAGAGGAACGGAAAAAGTGGGTGTGGGAGAATGCACCTTTGCATGAAGTTATCTTAGATATGGTCATTAAGCATCATCCTGATCCCGTCTCTGCGCAAGTATATCGTGTTCCTAAAATCTGGCATGGCGATCCAGAATCGGAATTTGGAAAAGATTTAGTCAGCTGTAATCCTAAGGGAAAACTTGCTTTTGTCATCACCAGAATTGTGATTGATCCCCGTTCCGGGAAAGACATCTCCGCGGGACGATTATTTAGTGGTACAGTAAGAAGCGGCATGGAAGTGTATCTTAACAATGCCAAACAAAAACAGCGCATTCAAAATGTCTATATCTATAACGGCATTAAACCAGAGATTATTGAATCACTTCCAGCAGGAAACGTGTTAGCGATTTCTGGGGTAGTCGGATTTGCAGGAGAAACAGTGACTCTTGAGCCGGAACATGCCTTTGAAGAATTAAAACACATTTTTGATCCAGTTATTACCAAAGCAATTGAAGCAAAAAAACCAGGCGACTTGCCCAAGTTAATTGAAGTGTTGCGGAAAGTAAGCAGGGAAGATCCATCCATTAAAGTTGAAATTAATGAAGAAACTGGACAAAACTTAATCAGCGGAATGGGAGAACTGCATTTAGAAATTATTGAAAATAGAATCATTACCGAGAAGGGTTTGGAAGTAAAAACCTCCCCGCCCATTGTCGTCTACAGGGAAACCATTACGAAACCAAGTCCGGAAATGGAAGGAAAATCGCCTAACAAGCACAATAAATTATACTTTAAAGTTGAACCCCTTGATCCGGTCATTGCGCAGGGAATCAAAGAAGGGAAAATTCCCAACGGACGACTGCGGAAAAAAGATGATCAAGTCATTTCTTTCTTGCGGGAAGAATGCGGTTGGGATGCGAAAACTGCAGGGATGGTAAAAGCAACCTGCGACGGGAATATGTTCATGGACGAAACCAGGGGTATCGTGTACATTAACGAGATTTTAGAGATGGTGTTAGATATGTTTGAGGACGTCATGAAAGCAGGCCCCTTAGCGAAAGAGCCGTGCATTAATGTAAAAGTGAGTTTGACTGATTGTACTTTGCACGAGGATGCCATTCACCGAGGTCCAGCACAAATGTATCCTGCAGTTAGAGAAGGTATCCGGGGAGCAATGATGCAAGCGGGCCCAATCTTATTTGAGCCATTGCAAGTTATGCGCCTTGAAGCCCCCACGGAATATACTGGAGATATTACCAAATTGGTAACCTCCAAGCGCGGCCAGTTATTGGACATGACTCAGGAAGGAGACCAAGTTATTGCCAAAGCAAAACTTCCCGTGGGAGAATTACTGGGATGGAGCAGTGATTTGCGATCCGCTACTGAAGGACGCGGAAATTCCTCTTTAATTGATCAAATGTTTGAGAAGCTGCCCTTTGAACTGCAGGAAAGAATCCGCAAGCAGATTGTTCAGAGGAAAGGATTGAGTGAAGGGGAATTGGGAGCTTAAAGTTTTTTTGATATTCTCTCAAAAGGAGGGAATGTAATTAAATCTGTGTACGATTTTAATACAACAATCTCGTCTAAAACTATTAAAAAGTAATTGTTTCTTTGTTTAATAGGTCATATCGCATACTAATATGATTGCTTTTCTTAGTATAATGTCTATTCTGATTTACTAGAAAATGATACTTTAGGTAGAAATCAATCTTGTGAGGATAAGCATCAACAGTTATAAATCGAATAGCCACCCTTTCCGAACAATCTAAGGCATATCCAATTCCCCATTTAAGAATATTCGTGCCTACTCCCTGCTTTTGATAGTTTTTATCTACCGCCAACCGAGCAAATTTTATAGAGGGGACATCTTCTAATCTTTTCTGGTGAAGGTTATAACTCTCTTTCTCATTGAAATTGAGCTTTAATGAATCTGCAGCTATAGAAAGAAAAGCGATTAAGTTTTCTTCATAAAAGAATAAGATGGTTGTAGTAAGCTTCTTCTCTTGATAAACAAAAGCGTCATTCTTTATGAAATCATTTAAATCTTCATCGCCACAATCAAATTTGGAGAGATCATAAACTTTTGATAATCTCTCTGCTTTTATTCTAGAAAAGTCGAGCACTGAACATCACTTTATTGTTTTTCTATAAATCTCTCTGCATTCATCTAAAAATTTTTGTTTTTCTTCGCTATAGCTTACGCTATTCATCAGTTCGATAACCTTTCTAGCGTCCTCTCCTTCTAAAATGGGAGTTGGTTCAATAGGTCTTGCCATTGTAATTCCTACAAATCTTTAGAATATATAATTCTTTCTCTGTTTTTAGTAGGAGATATCAGCCACTTCACTATTACCGAAGCATCAATTACCTTCTTTTGTCGCGCCATTCCCTGATGATCTTCACTGAAGATTCTCCTTTATCAAATGATTGGGGCTTTCGTAGCTCATCCATTATTTTAGCAGCATTCTTTGCTTTGGTGACATCAATACATTCTAACTTTTCCAATTTTTCTATAATCGAATTTCGCAAGATTCCGCTCCAGTTAATTTCATCGTGCATTTTCATTTCGTTATGGATATGCTCATCTATTCGAACGGAGATAGTCGTGTCGGCCATTGTGGGATAGGTAATATTTGTAATAATTATAACACTTTTGTTTTAAATTTGTCAAATAGCTCTTGGAAAATTTTTACTCCGAAAAGGAAAATTTGCCGCTGATATTATTGATTATGATGTTTTTATACTGGAAGAGCATAATGTAAACTGGTTTCCCTATGAACTGGAATAGTGAGTCTGCTTTTTGTGAGGAATTCGTACTAAACTCATATCACCGAAATCTTTATAAATAAACCCATTAAAAAAGCACTACATCGATTTTACTCGATACTAACTACATAAAACGGAGGAATAACACATATGGCAAGAGCAAAAGAACACATCAACCTTGTATTCATCGGTCACGTTGACCACGGTAAATCCACGACTGTTGGACGATTACTGTACGACACCGGAAACATTGACGAGCAAGCAATGAGAAAACTCAAAGAACGAGCCGAGCAATTAGGAAAAGGCGGATTCGAATTTGCGTTCGTCATGGACAATCTTAAAGAAGAGCAAGAGCGAGGAGTTACCATTGACTTATCACACAAGAGATTTGACACCGATAAATATTACTTTACCATCATCGACGCTCCCGGACACAAGGACTTCATTAAGAATATGATTACCGGAGCATCTCAAGCAGATTGTGCTGTCTTAGTCGTTGCTGCTAATGACGGAGTTAACGCTCAGACTATTGAACACCTAAAATTATCCAAAATCTTTGGCGTAGGACAATTGCTGGTCGCAGTAAACAAAATGGATATTTCCGGAGTAAATTATTCCGAAGCTCGATATAAAGAAGTAGTGGAAGACGTTAAGAAACACGCTACTCAAGCAGGCTGGAAGCCGGATCAAGTACGCTATCTTCCTATTGCTTCGTATCCTGGAGAAAATATCACCAAGAAATCAAGTCATATGCCGTGGTGGACTGGGGATACTTTACTTGATGGCATTAATAAATTCAATGTGCCTCAAAAGCCAACTGATTTGCCCCTGCGCTTACCGTTACAGGATGTCTATAATATCACCGGTATCGGCGTAGTTCCTGTAGGAAGGATAGAAACAGGAGTTATGAAAGTGGGAGACAAAGTCATGATCGTTCCAGGAAGAGAAGGAAAAGGAGTGGGCGGAGAAGTCAAAACTATTGAAATGCACCACGAGCAAGTCCAACAAGCTGAACCTGGAGACAATGTAGGGTTTAACGTTAGAGGCGTTGGAAAGAAAGATATTGCCCGGGGAGATGTATTAGGGCATGACCATAATGTGCCTACCGTTGCCACCGAATTTACTGCTCAGGTAGTTATTATGAACCATCCCAGTGTGGTCACTGTTGGCTACACGCCAGTATTCCACATTCATACCGCACAGGTTGCCTGCCAATTTGTTGAGATTCTCAAAAAGATCAATCCGGCAACAGGCCAGGAAGTTACCGAGAATAAAGAGATTCTCCGTAATGGGGATGCTGCTATCGTTAAATTAAAACCAGTACAACCTTTGGTAATTGAGAAAAACTCAGTGATTCCACAAATGTCCAGATTCGCTATCCGAGACTCTGGGGTGACGGTTGGAGCAGGAATGTGTATGGACCTAGTAAAGAAGCAACTGTAAGTTAATTACTAACTAAAAGCACGATAAATTAGGTGTTTATCGTGTGTAGAAAAAATGGCACAACGCGCAAGAATAAAATTAGCGAGTACAGACATAGAAAAAGTAAACCGAATCTGCAGCGACATTAAAGACATTGCAGATAAAACCGGCGTTGACCTACGTGGACCTATACCTTTGCCTACCAAGAAGCTGAAAGTAACCACCCGGAAATCGCCTGACGGGGAAGGAAAAGCAAGTTGGGAGCGGTATGAGATGAGGATTCACAAGCGGTTGATCGATCTTGGCGCTGATGAACGAACTTTACGCTTGGTGATGAGAGTGCCTATTCCTGAGAATTTAAATATAGAAATTGAAATGGTGGATGTGTAAGTCTTTCTTTGAGTTTAATGAGTTTAGTTGTAACCCTTTCGGGGGCTTTTCCACATATTAAGACACTACTTTAAAGTAACGAAAAGTTTATAAACTCTCCCCGAGTTCTAAGCGGCATGGCTAAGAGAGCAAAGAGTCTTGTAAAATGTCCCGGCCGCTTTAGCGAGCTACGAGGGTTCTTCCACGATGAGGCCGTACCTATGGTTCTTGGTTCAAGAACAATCGTGCGTGAAAATGATTTAAGAGAAATGTGGGGTCTTATTACTGATGATATTTATAATTATGACCACAGAGATACTTACTATCAAAGTACCGTGGATCCATTAAGAAAATTTCCCCAGTTAGACCAATATTCGCTTGTACCTCTTTTTCCCTCTACGTTCCAATTTGAAGGAGACGTCTTTCAAAAGTATGCCCTCTCCATGGGGAATAGAGCAGATATAGCTGATAAGCTTTCCAGAATGAGTGAACGTCCTCGCCGATTTTGCCATAGTGTGTTGGGAAGAGAACCATCAAAAGTGGTTTTTCCCGATGGACAAAATTTGGTCGGTTATGAAATTGCAGCCAACGTTGGAATTGGAACTATTAGTGAAGGGGGAGTATCTGGCGGGGGAATACGATCCGACTCGCCTTTTCTATTAGAAATCTATACAGTTACTTCGCCGAGTGTAGGAGAACGCAATTTAGCTGCAGTAGTTGGCTTTTGGGCTCAGGATAATGTCATGCTTGTTTCGCAGATGCAATCCTGGCGGGCCGCAACCTACCCTGAAGGCGTTCCATTCGGTGTTGCTTCTTTGTACATAGCGGAAGTAGCTGCGCGCCTAATGGGCTTTGATAAAGTATTGGCGTACAGTGCCCGGGAACATCCTATTTTTCGAGAGCATTCCGGTGATTGGAAAGGTATGGGAGCTGATTTTACCTGCATCTGGGATGGATCCGCAAAGAAATTGAAATACGACGGAACAAGAACAACCCACTATGTGAAAAATCTCAGAGATGGAACTGGCGCTCAGCCCGTGGTCAAGATGAGATCAGGAAGATAGTACTTGCCCCTGCAATAAAGAGATAAGTTTCATCGCAATCTCCTTTGCTTCAGCATGATATTCTTTTACCGGATCTTTATCATTACGAGCCAGAACATCTAAAATAGTATCGCCTGGCCTTCGTTCAAGTAAAATTCTTCCGGCATACACCAAAACGACTTCTTTCTCCGGCCGTTCTAACAGATTCAATCTTTCTATAATCTTTTGAAGTATTTCTGATAACTCTTCTTTACTTTTTTCTTCAGGATGAGCGCTTATTTCTGAGAATTGATTATACCAATCTGGGTCAATATGAAGCTTTCTTCTGATTTCGGGAGAACCACCCTTCTTGTCGCTATACACTCGTCCAATCACAAAATTGATGGCTTTACATTTGTCTTCAATACTTCGTAAATTTACAGTCAAGTTTTCTTCCTGTTTTTGTATCTTCTGCTCATACTGAGCTACTTTTGAGCGTAAGTGATGTACTTCTTTTTCCAGAGACGTTTTCCAGGTATCTTCATAAAATTCGAATAGAAAAAAAAGATTGCTGAAATAACTTACAAAGAGATTTAAGATGGCAATCGTGGGCCCTTCCATTGATGAGAGCAAAGGACTCACCTTTGCTTTCCATAAAATAAGAAATAGAGAAGAGAGTATTAAAGGAGTAATCCACACCAGCCAATATTTATTTTTCCGGTAAGGATATAATTTCAAAAGCAGCAGCAGATGGATATAAGAAGGCGTCATCCCAACGAAAACAACTGAGAGAGCACTTCCGGTGAGGTAAGATAATACTATAATTACAATGAGATTAATTACGATGACTAATGCCGCAAAATATTTCTCTGCTGTTTCCATCCCCTCTTGGTGCATAGGGGAAAAAGAGTTTTATAGTATATAAAGGTAATTGGAAAGAAAAAACGCCACCGCCCAGATTTTCAGTTTTAACATTTGAACTGGGAATCCCAGAGGGACAGGTTTGCTTTCCACGGGTTGCCGTGGGTTGATAAGGGCCGCGCTGGGGGCACTTATTTCAAGACCTGCGCACTACCGAGTTATGCGACGGTGGCATCAGACACTGTCGCGACCAAAATCAGTAGATTTTGAGTATGTCCACAAAAGCGTAGCTTTTGGGATGCCAAAAACAGCAGTTTTTGTGCACGACGGTGGCGTAAAGAGTATATTTTCTAATTGTTTTATAAAATTATAGGTTGTTTTGAGGTTACTTTTGGCCTCAACTAGAGCATAGAAAACCATATAAAAAGATCATCATCCAGCGGTTAGATG
>CAYJXA010000002.1:73906-88413 GCA_964373955.1 uncultured Methanosarcinales archaeon | reverse complement strand
ACGGACTTCGCTGAGGATGCGACGGTGACGTAATAGTGAGGGGATTTTCGTATTGTTTTATAAGATTTGTGGGATATTTTTGAGTAATTTCTTTCCCACCAAAAACCATATAAATCTTCGTCATCATCCTCAACTCCATGTCCGATTTAGCCCAGCTCAGCTACCAAGTACACCGTGATACTTCGGTAGAGATTAACCGCTATTTTGGCTTTTTTAGGAAACCGAAGGCAGCGCAAGCCAAAGTTGAAATTGCCCGGGGCTTGACGGGGTTAATACTTGAAGCTCATGGTTTCATAGACGGGCAAGTATCTCCTACTTCTTGGTATTGGGTGTATAATACTGACTCTCTCCTCGCGGTTATTGGAGATACTACTCTGGAAATTTCTCTTGGTGCAAGACATCGACGAAAAGCAACCATGGGATTGCCCTGTGCAGGAATTTTTTCGGAATTAGTAGTAAACATCTACCCTTATGAAAACCCACTGCAATTCATGCAGAGTCTTTTAGCAATGCAGATGAAAGAATATCTTTCTCGTTATGGAACTTCCAGAACTACTTAATCCTTACCACTTCCAAATTCTTGGGAGCAATTGTCTCAATCTTAAACTGCTTGTGAATGGAACTAGCTAAATCCAAGCAGCGGGAAGATTCTCCATGCACGACAATAACTTTTCGCGGCTGGGGATTACATCGTTTGATAAAATTCATCAACTGCCTTCGGTCAGAATGATTGGTTATTTCCACCCGATGTACTTCCAAATTAATTTTCAATACTTGCGATTGCCCATTTTCGCGCATCATAATTTCTTTTTCCCCGTCACGAATGCGAAAGCCTAAACTTCCCGGCGGCTGATAGCAAGAGAACACTAACGAATGTTTGCTTCCTTCAGCTAAGCTCTTGAGATACTGTACTGAAGGACCTCCTTGCAGCATTCCAGACGTAGCGAGGATTAAACAGGGGCCTTCCTCCAGAATAATCTGTTGCCGCTCTTTCTGGGATCCAACTCGCTTAAACACCTCTGACAAGAAAGGGTTATTCTCCTTGTGGAAGATTTGTTGCCGGATATTTCGATTTAAATATTCCGGGTATGCGGTATGGATAGCAGTGATATCCCATAACATTCCATCCAGATAGATAGGTGCTTGGGGAATTCTTCCCTCCCGCATTAATCGCTCTACGATAATCATCACTTCCTGCGCTCGCCCCGAACCGAGAACAGGCATAAGCACTTTTCCTCCCCGCTCAAAGGTGTTCTTAATAACATTAATCATATATTCGTCAGCTTCTTCTTCAGCCATGGTATTTTCTTTTCCGCCATAGGTTGATTCGATCATTAACGTTTCCAGTCGAGGAAATTGCGTATTCCCTGGCTCTAGCACATTGGTGCGGGCATATTTCAGATCTCCGGTATAGGCAAAATTATGCAATCCATTTCCGATATTGAAATGAGCGATGGAACTTCCAAGCATATGTCCGGCATTATACAACGTCAAGCGAACGTCAGGAGTAATATCTGTTACTTCATCATATTCCAAGCAGATGGTATGAAGTACCATGGTACGAACTTCTTCACTGGTATACAACGGTTCATTGCCCTCGCTTCGAGCAATTTTAACCATATCCAGCTGCAGTAAAGCCATGATATCCCGCGTAGGCATGGTACAATAGATCGGTCCAGTATATCCAAATTTGAAAAGATAAGGAATAATCCCGGAATGGTCTAAGTGGGAGTGAGTAACGACGACTGCATCAATTTCATTAATGTTAAATTCGGGGGCGTCTAAAAAAGGATAACTCTCTGTTCCTTGTTCTCCCGGATCAATACCACAGTCAATTAAAATTCGGGATTCCGGAGTTTGGAGTAAGAAGCAAGTTCTTCCCACTTGCCGGGAAGCGCCCAAAAAAGAAATTCTCACCCATTCATGTTTTTTCTCCCTCAGCCAGCCATCGTAGATTCTATGGCCGATACGATCAAGAAATTTCTTCCGCTCTGCCGCATGTTCATATAACACTGCTCTGATACTTTCAATTAATTTCGAACGAATCGGCGGGATTCTTTTAATTAACGGCACCCATAACGTTTTCTCACGGATTTCCCGAAGCAGATCCCCCTGTTTTCCGATTACCACTCCGGGCTTATCTGCATGAATAATTACTTGGGAGCGGGGATGGTCAAAAATAATTTCTTGAATCCCTGCTTCTTCGGAGGCAATTCTCTTGATTTCTTTTTCCGCTTTTTCTACTTCCATGCAGAGCGAGGGATCTGGCCGTAATTCTATCCTCTTCTTAAATTCCTGTACGGCTCGCTTAATGGTGCCTTGATTATCAAAGAAATAGTCTTTATCTTTAGTATACAGTACAATGTTTGCTCCCTCGAAGGCTGCATCTGAAATTTTTCCTTCGGGAAGTATTTTTATAACTTCTTTTAATATGTCTGGCATTTTAATAGTTTTTGATTCTCCTAAAAATGAATATCTTAAGCGGGAATGATAAGAATCTGATTATAGAGTCACTTCAACTTCTTTCTGCATCGCTCGCTTAATGTCTTTATCCGTTACTACCACAACATCTATACCATTACCGGAAGCGCTGTCCCGTTGCAAGGCAGTATTCACTGCTTTCACCGCTAACTTGACGCCATCAGCTACGGTAAGATCCGGACGATACTGTGTTTCCAGCACGCCGTAGGCAAACACTGAACCTGAGCCTGAAGAGACAAAGTCCCTGATCTTGGTAACACTCCCATCCGGGAAGAGATCATAGAGATGCACTCCTTCCGTATCCTTCCCACCAAGTAGGAAGTGAGCTATTCCAGGGAGCATGCTCATGCGTCTAATATTGGAGTAGAGTAATCCCCCTAAGAGATTAGCCGCTTCTTTTGCGGTTGTTTTTTTATTTGTCTTGACTTCTTTTAACTTTAATTCGGCTTTGATTAATTTGATGATAAGTTGAGCATCGGAAACTACCCCAGCGATAGTTACAGCAAAATCATCGGAGATAATATGGACTTTATCTGCTCGCTTGTCCACGATCATGTTTCCGGCCGTAGCCCTTTTGTCTGCTGCTAATACTACCCCGTCTTTGCAAACCATTCCTACTGTTGTCGTGCCTGTTTTGAGTTGTTCTTCCATCGTAAATCACGAGAAATGATTGACATCCATCATTCTTCTAAGGCAATAAAGAGAGGGGATATATTTAAAGGTTTCGAAATGAAATCGCTATTCGGAAGATTCGCGTTCAAATAAATCCAACAACTCTTCTTCTGACAAAGCCCTATCGTACAACCGTGCATCATCCATAACTCCATCAAATTCCTGACTAAAATCACCGGATTGTTGATATGCTCCCAGGGTAAGTAAGCTGCTCGAAGGGATATACGGAGCAGCACTTCCATCCGTTCCACCCCAGCTTCCTGCTATCAGTACTCCATCACGATATGCCCGAAAACTGGAAGCGTCTCCGTAAGTAAAAGCTATATCTAATTTATGCCAGGCAGCAGGAACAGGCCCACCATCAGAATCCGAAACCGGAATAGTAAACGGTTCATCCGATTGCCACGTGCTAGCTTCTGATCCCCCTTCCTGTAAGAAATTAAATTGCAATTTTCCCTGATTAAAACGAATACCAAAATTGTAATCTCCGCTTTCTCCTAAAGCTCTCCCCAGATGAGCAAGGGTATTCCCACTTCCCGGATTGGAGTCATAGCTTCGTGCTTGATACCATACCGAAAACGTGAGTGAGGATCCTAACCCAAATCCTGGAACTCCAGGCACGATTACTCTCGCGTTGTCTACATCAAAATCCAAAGCATTGCCCCGTCTTCCCGCTATCCGCGTAGCGCTTTCCACGGTTCCCACATATTCATTTCCACTTGAATCAAGAATAGTAGCATCACCATCGAGAGCTTCATCAAAGCGCCACATTCCTACGAGATCTTCTAAGAAAGGGATTCCTGAATCACTCCCTACAACTGCATCAGGAGCGGGAGTCGCATCCGGGGTAGGAGCTGTATCTGGAGTTGGTCCGGTTGCATCCGCTACGACTGCATCTGCACCTGCATCTGGCGTATAAGGAGCATCGAGAGACGCATCGGGTACATCCAGCGGAGCATCGGGAGGCGCGTCAGGACCTAAATACCTATCAGGACGAGGTGCATCTGTTCCTAAGTCTGGTTTTCTTCCTATGTCCGAAGCTACCACCGGACCATCTTGGTAAAGAGTAGGCATGTCTTTGGCGGGAGTACTGCCCGTATCTTTCCTTCCCGTTCTTCCATCAGGAGTTCCGCTGCTATCAGCTCCCCCGTCAACACCAAGAAGATATCCTAAATTTGGAGCGGTACAACCACCAAAGGTAAGAGCAGAAGCTAAAGTAATATCACGGATAACTTTTCCTAATGAATTTCCGAATCTCATGGTAAATGCGTAATTGTTACTCTAAATATCGCTTTTCTATATAAACCTGTTGGTTAATAAATCACTAGGGAGTGACAATATATTTCTCAAAGTTCCCAGTGTTAGCCATATACTTCAATATGGCCGGGATGAAATGGGTATCGCTCTCTTCGGCATCCGCTTGAACTTCGGGGAGATCTTTGTTTGGATGGAGGTTATATCGAGCACAGAATTCGCCAATATCATACTCTACTTTTGCTGCGGTTTCTCCCAGCACGTGTTCAGTTCTTTCAACAAGCATTTGTATTATCCCGAAGTAGCGTTCATACTGTTCTCGAAGCCGAGGGATTGATTTTTTATTGCTTTCAATTCTCCTCATAACTGCATACCCTTGTTCAATTATTGATTTAATCCCCCCAACAGAAAATTGTCTGGGATCAATGGCCCGATACTGTTTCTGATTATCCATCGTCCACAAATAAGGCCCTGTTGATGCTAAATCTCTCCCTGCTCCAGCATATCCTAACTTTTGTGTTCTATTTTCTAAAGCTCCAAATACTCTTCGCTCCCCGATGCCTATGCTTTTAGCTAAGCTCACTAATTCCAAATCGCCAAAAGCAATTCGTTCTAAGCCTAAGCGGTTTGCAATAATAATACTCGCTGCAAAAGAGCCAAGCAATACATCTTCAACGCCGGCATGTACATAATCTCGAACAGAACTTCTCGTCATATCCCCTGATTCAATGCAATCGTAAAAGGCAAATGGTTTTCCTTCCTCATCAACTGCTAAATACATTCGGTTGTAAGCAGTCCGACCCAGCCCTCCTCGAAACTGAAAATGAACGCTTCCTCCAACTCTCGCATCGGCTACAAATAGTTCTGCAGCGGAATTATCAAATGAATTACATGTCCCTGCTGCGGTTAAGATTTTACGTAAATCTTGTACTGCTTTCGTGGAGGAGGAATTGAAAAGTAAGGCGCGGTCTTGCTCAGGGATAGGTGTTGCTAAAACTTCTCCTGCACTCGTTCTCGGTGAAGAGATATTGGCATATGCTTGAAGTAAATGATCTATTTGCTCTCGCATCTTGTCTGATACTTGCTGAGTTTTGTCCGCTAATACTTCTCCAAGAACAGCGGACGCTGTTAAGAGAGGGGCTATCCGCAATAGGTTTGCTACCCCATCTAATTCTGAAGCAGAGATTTCCGGAGCTAATGCTTGCTGTTGAGCAGCAAATTCAGCGGAGAGATCCATGTATTTTGTTCTGCGGGGAGGTGCTTTTGGTTGGATTAAAATGTCGTAAAATCCTTCTTCTGGAACCAAATGTGGGAATGTTTCTGCTAAAAGATCTTGTATTCCCCTCTTTTTCCAGGATAGCCCTCCATCAAGGTTATGCTTCCTCGGGGGTATCTGCGGCGGCTCGTATTTGTAAATTGTATCTTTAAAATCTCCATTAAGAGGCATTTTAACAACAGCTGAAAAATGTTCCAGTAAGGATGGTTGAATTAACTCTTTCCCTGACATTGCTTGTAGAATTTCGCCGAACCCTGAGTTAGGTTGATCTATAACGGGGAAAAGAAAAGCATAGTCCCCAAACTTCAATTCATTTATTCCCATTCTGTGTAGAATAGCCTCCTGCTTTATAAATTTTTCTAAAAATAACTACTCTTTAGTGACAATTAAACCATCTTTCCCACAAACACATTATGCTTATCTCGAACTATCTTCACTTTAATTTTCTTGTCCCGCTTGAATTCGCATTGTGGAATAGAAATAGTGCGATCTCCGGCAACGGCAATAACTGAATGAGGAAAACGATCAATACTTTTGATGACCGCAGTAACCACGTCTCCTTCTCGGAAAGGTTTGGGCAGTTCCTTAGTTTCTTTAATCTTAAAATCATTCTTGCCCAAACGTAATTTGAGATTATATTTCTCCTCCCATCCTTCCAGAAGAGAATAAAAAGTTTCCCAGGGAATTTCTGAGGAGGGATTTCTTCCCGTTTTGTAGCGCAGAAAATTTTGAATTCCTAAGATTGGTTGTCGTTCTAAACTTTTAATCCAAATGATAATTTTCTCCATTTCGTTTTCATTAAATCCTGCAGTTAATACCGGCGCCACGATAGGAATTCGGGGCATTTTCTCTGCAGCATAGGCAATAACTTCTTTGACATGATTGATATTATATGATTTTGTTCCCGCCATTACTTTTGCTATTTCCGGATCAAGAGCATCAAGCGACAGATTGAGTTGTAACTTGGTGAAACGCGACAATCGCTGTATCTTCTCCCGGTTGAGCAAGCTTCCATTTGTATCTATAGAGATGGTATGCACTAACGGCATTTGTTCTACATCAGCAAACAGATTTTCGAGATCAGCATACATGAAAGGTTCGCCTTGCACACCTATATGTACTTCTACCGGTTCAGCAACGAAATCAAGCAGTTTTTGTAATTCTTCTATCAAATAATCTTTCTCTATCACAAAATCATTCTTCGTTGATGACAATCCTTCCGAGATAGAACAGTAGACGCAATCCAAATTACAGGATGTTACTGGTTTAATTTCAATAATGGAAGAATTACGGTACACAATGCCAAAAGCTACATTACCAATGAGGGGAATTCCCGAATTTCGATGAAGGTATGTTGCTTTATTTCCCGTTAATTTTGTTTTAAGGTGTTCTAGATGTTTATTCAAGACAAACGAGAATTTAAGTTCAGCCTTCTCTTGTTCTACATTGGAAAATTCTAACGTATGTGCATCGCGCACAGCATAAGGAGCTATCTCTTCCAGATCCTCCTGGGGGATTTGGGTTGTAAATCCCTGTAACAAGTCAACATGCACTACTTTCCCGTCTGGGCGGAAGGTTAAGGTTTCAAAGGCGAGTGTGGCCATGGTTTTCGTAAAAGCGACTGGACTTTATATACCCTACTACTCTGTGATAATAAATAAAATGAGAAAAATTTATAAATAAGTTTAATCTTACTGTTCTTATTATGATAGAAACTATCACCGTATCCTCACGAGGGCAAATTGTCATCCCTGAACGAGTCCGAGAAGCACTGGATATAGAAGAAGGAGTCAAACTTATTCTCATTCAGGAAGGAGAAAAGATGATTTTGGAAAAAGAAAACGATTTCCTCCAGAAACTAAAAGAGCAAGAAGAGCGGAAGGCATGGATTGCTCTTGGAGAGGTAGCTTTGTCAAAGCTCTGGAACAACCCTAAAGATGAGGAAACATGGAAAAGATACCTGTAAATGCACAGCAACGAGATTTACTTTTAATGCCCTTTCCTTACTCTGATCTGTCGGGGAGTAAAGTAAGACCCGTATTAGTTGTGAGTAATAATGCTTTTAACAATTCTTCTGCTGATCTTATCGTATGTGGCGTTACCTCTAATCTCACTAGAGAATTGTACACGGTTTTACTAAAGAAAGAAAGCTTAGAAGAGGGGAAATTGTTTGATGATTGTTGTGTTAAAGTTGAGAATATAGCTAAAATTGACAAATCTAGAATTGTCAAAAGAATAGGAAGAATTAAAGAGAAGGAATTTTCAGTAGTGTTAGAGAAAATAAACAACCTTCTCCATACGTAGTATAACCTATCTTTTCTACTAACCATAACTTTTAAAAGAGACCCTGCTTCCAGATTTGCGGGGGAGGATGGCAGACATAAAGATAACACTGGAAACCCTGTACGACATTCTGCGGAATGAAAAAAAGAGGGAGGATTTGCAGAAGATAGAGGCAACTTTTTTTCTGGATGTAGTCAGCTACTTGCGGGAAAAGCAAGCCCTATTGGAAAGCAAACAAAAATCAACGGAAGTATTTGCGATTGGCGAGAGGGATAAGCTGGAATATGAATTGCGAAGTATTAAACGAATCCTGAAGGAGATTTATGAGAAGAGGGAAAAAAAGATTCTGGATATTGCTCTCAACAAAAGTAAGACTGGTTCCGATATTATTGACACCAGTTCTATGCTCTTTGAAGAAAAAGAGTTCTATCAACGCATTCTTTCAATATTAAATGTCTTTAGAGAAGGCCTGCTTATGAATATGTTTAATGGCAAATTCCCTGAACTTCCCGGGGAGATTAAAGCAGCAGCGGAAAAGAAGGAAACTCCTGTTCCCGGGACAGTATCTTCTGAAAATCAAGCCGGAATGACTCGAATTAGATTCATCCATCCCACTCCTAGCTTTATCTGGAAGGACATGAAAGTATATGGTCCTTTTGATCCCGGTGAGGAACTGGAGATCTACCCGGAAGTAGCTGATTTAATCGTACGGAAAGGCAGGGCAGTGAAAGTGTAGCAACTTTAGAGGAGTTATTCTGGAAAAGTTTAAAAAGTGTCTAATTTTAGCTTCTCGAATGGCGATTGACGATCTTGTTCCGCGATGGCAGCGTCTTCACGAAGGAAAGTGGTACATTGAATGCTTCCAAGAAGCATGCAGTTGGAGGCACGATTACCACCCCTTTGGAATCAGAAATCCTCAGGCAGAAGGAAAAATTCAGAGGATACTTAATGGAAATTTTGCCTGTAGATTAAGCGATGAACACCGGGGTCGGGGTGAAGTATATCTCCAATTGAAAGAGTTATCTTCAGGGACGGGGGAGTTATTATGCTATGGAGAAGCTCACCGCGATACTGCGGACAGACCCAATACCCATTATTTCCTGGTAGAAAGCAACCATGATCTCTTACGTCGAAGTATGGTTGAATTTGAACGCAATCCATCCCGGTTGAGAGAATTTATTCGTATCGTCTTTGATTGGCAAAACTTACTCCCGGGACAGCGTAGTGGTATGGGGCATAATCAATTCGATCCCTGCGCAGAGATGAAGACATTATATCTTCTTGACGTAGGGAAAGGATATAGTCTTTTGCGTCAATGGCAACAACGGCATGGAAAGAAAAATCCAGAGGTTAAAGTAGTGCGAGTATCATGAGTGAGAAAAGATTTCAATTCCTTTTTCACTTACTCACTCTGTCGAGAAGCTTCATTGACTGAGCTAAGAAACTATCAACTACTTCATTTCCCCTATACAGTGAGCGATTTGGATCTTCCAAAAAGATGTCATCTAACTGACAGGCAAGTAGTCCTTCAAAAATAGCCCTTCGCGCCACTTCTTTTAATACTGGGCGGGTAGTGGTGAACATCCAATCACCCTCTCTTTCATGATCTCTCACGAGATACTTCCCATAAACGTCAACTAATTTTTGGGCAAAATCTCCCACCAGCGCAGGCGGGAATATTCGTAAAATCTCAAATAATTCCGGAAGATAACGAGCATATCCTTGGATTGTGCCATAGGGATTGATAATGGTACCAAAACTTCTTGAATCGGGGGGAGGCATTGGTTCTCCGGGAGTCTCTTCGGAACCAACCCTCGGCTGGTAGAATAATGTCTCAGAGTACACATGGGCATCAACCATGTTCATCGCCGTACGCATTGGCTCTGGGATAGCACCAATATCTCTACCCGCAATAACCCATTCTGCTAACAGTCTAACCATTTCTTCTTATGATTCTTGTTAATATATTTATTTAATGTTAATTAATTAACAAACGAAAAGTTTTTTAAAGTACTGGCTTTTAGAAGAGTTATGGTGACGGTACAGCAGATAGTGGCAAGGGAGTTAGAACGAAATCCTTTCTTAGTGGAGATATTACAGCAGCAGATTGCTAATATAACTGCAGTCGCGTTAAAGCTTCAGCCTTCGATCGAGGCGGAGCTCCGGAAGAAGATTAAAGTTTCGGCCATTAGTATGGCAATTAGAAGAGCTGGAGTCCATTCAAATAGAATATTTCAATGGCCTTTTCCAGAAAATCTTGAAATTTCCACAAAATCAAATATTTATGAGGTTGCTATTGAAAAAACTCCGGAAATCCTTCCGATTCTGAAATATCTTTATCGACATATCAAGCGCCATAAAGGAGAGTTTATATCAATTATTGAAGGCACGTATGAAATTGCAATTTTTACAAATCAAACTAATAAAAGATATGTACGGGAAGCTCTTAAGTCACAAAAAATAACTTCAGAGTTAGATAATTTAGCATATATCACTGTTAATTGGGAGAAAGGTACTAAAGATATCCCCGGCATCTATTACAGAATTACAAGAGCTTTGGCATTTAGGGGGATAGCTATCCAATCATTTCATACTATTGGAGCTGAAATGATGATTTTCTTCAAAGAAAATGTCTTAATAGAAGCTTACCAAATTGTCGTCCAGTTATTGAAGAATAGACAGAAGATATAATCGTTTAGAAGCTTTTTATAAGATCCATCTTAAAACGGAGAGATAATTATTTAAATTTCCAGTTGATTGGTTGGCATTATGGCCATTTCCAAAATACTTACCGCAGATAATACTGAAACTTTCCTCAACGAGCAAGTAGGAGAATGCTATCATTCACTCAAAGGAGCCGCAGAGGAATCCCTGCAAAAATATGCTATCCCCTGCAAGATTAAAGATTTAGCCAAAACCGGAAAAATAAAAATTCTGGATGTCTGTTTCGGGATCGGATATAATTCCGCTATGGCCATTTCCATTGCTTTGGAAGAAAATCCACACTGTGAAATTGAAGTAGTTGGATTGGAATATGATCCCACGATTATCAGTAAAATTCAGGAAGTGAATCCTCCCATTTCTTTTTATCCTTATTACAAACAACTAACTCCCCAGCAATTAGAATTCAGCCAAGGGAAGGTAACGGTGAAAGTAATCTTAGGTGATGCGAATGAAACTGCAAAACAATTGCAGGAAAACCATTTCGATGCCATATTCTTTGATCCTTTTTCGCCTAAAACTGCGCCGGAGATGTGGCAGGAATCTTTATTTCAAGAAATGTGGCGGGTGATGAAGTCAACGGGTATTCTGGCAACGTATTCTTGTGCTCGGATGGCTCGTGACAATATGAGTAAAGCGGGATTATTGTATGATGACGGCCCCATTTGGGGAAGACGAGGACCGGGGACGATTGCCACGAAGTGGGTGTAGTGTGACTACTCGAGAAAGATAAATTTATAAACTTCTCGCATTTATTTTTCATATGGCAATTGTAGATTTACCATACCGTTCCTATTTGCTGGATAATGGATTACAGGTTGCACTTCTTCAAACTCCTACGAAAACTATTTCCGCTCGCTTGCGTGTTTTTCACGGCGCTGTCCACGAACAGGAAGGAGAAGAAGGCTTAGCGCATATGCTTGAACATTGTGTGTATACTGCCGGGAGCAGAAAGCATACGCCCCAGCAGGTTGATGAAATACAAAGATTATTAGCGGAGACGAATGCCCATACTACTCTCGGCCATACTTCTTTTATTGGAAATTTCTTGGCGGAAGATGTAGAATTATTTTTAAACTTAACTTCGGAAGCAGTATTTCATCCTTTGTTTGATCCAGCTATTGTTGAACAAGAACGTCAGCGCGTGCTCCGGGAAATAACAGATACTACTTCTGGTTCTAGGATGAGGGATGAGTTAGCGTTTGAGAAAGCGTTGTTACGTTCCTTCCCACAAAGCCGTTTAGTTTGCGGCAAGGAAGAGGTAGTACGAGGTGCATCAATTGATGATATACATACTTTTCATGACCGGGGATATCATACAAATAACATTCATTTAATCCTTGTTGGAAACCTTCCAGACGATGTGGACAATCTTATCCAACACTATTTTGCAGATAAGCCTATGGGTGATGGAAAACCTTTCCTTTTTCCAGAAGTGCCTCCATTAACAGAAAGAACTATACTTCATACCGCTGCTCCCTATTTGGCGAGCACCGATTTGCTAGAGGGAGGTAATGCTCAGCTTCGGCTTGGTTTCATTGTTCCACCCGAAACACACCCAGATTGTCATGCTTTGATAATGTTATCAGAAATTCTAGGCGGGAAGCATCCCTCTTCTCTGCTGCATCAGGAAGTAAGTAGACTTCAAGGATTAGCATATCATATTAGCTCGTTGTATGATGGAAGCAATAATGCGGGAATGATTGAAGTGCGTGGACGTGTTCATGCTCCCCGATGGGAGGAAGCTGTTCAGCTTACCTTTGATACGTTCAAGTATTTGCAGGATAATCCCCTGCCCACTCCCACATTTGAGCGATTGCGTAAAAGACTTCTTTTTTCTTTTGCTGACCATGGTGAGAGAAATAAGAGTCGGATGGGAATGATTGGCAGAACTCTAGAAACAGGCATCAGCCCGGAAGAACGATATGATTCTCTCACTGCAGTTACTCCAGCGATGGTAAGAGATGCAGCTCAAAAATATCTCCCAAAAGATCGCGATGGAAACTATGTTCTCCTCGTTCGAGATCCATTGAAGAGGTAGGAATCCCTTTCTAAGTTACTACTAACGGAGGGTTAAATTTATAAATAGAGCGGCTTTTGAGTCTGCCATGACTGTTGGAATCTCTTTTACAAATGGCGTGGAAGCGATGGTTATTGCGGATAGCCGTATTTCTGGTCCTTCCCGACAAAGTGATTCTGTCAATAAATTAGGCGAATTCAGAAAGGAAGGGTATTATGGTTTCGTAGCAGGGAGCGGCTCTAGTAACCTTGTAGAGGGGCTTTATGTTGCCGTACCTGGATGTGAAGGCGAAAACTTAGAAGCCTACCTCGCACAGATTCAAGGAAGATTAAGGGGCAGGTTATTTCAATTACGCGATATTCATCTTCAGGCCGAGAAAGAAAAGATTATTGCAAAGTCAAACTTAATCCCGAATGAAGAAGACAGAAAAAGATATTTGGAGCAAGGGATTGGAAAATTACTCCAAGACTTTGATAAACTGGCAGAGAACCCCAGTCTTCAAGTACATTTTGTAGTCACGGCATATGATCGGCAACTTGCAAGATTAAGGCATTTTTCGTTAGATCAAGATAAATGCATAGAACAATTTACACCAGAGTATTTAACTGGATCTGGAACTGACGGAGCCCACCTCTATTTTGCGGGTACCCTTCAAGGTCTTGAGATCAAGAGTCTCCAAAGCAGTGATCTTTTATTTCATGCCATGAATGCGTATGCTCATGCTAGTATTAACGTGGGAGTAGGCGGAACACCTAAAATTGCCCACGTTTCTTCGGAAGGAAACCGAATGTTATCGGTAGAACAAGCTCGACTGCTTACGAATATTAGCGGAGCGTATACCAGCAGATATTCTCCTACATTAACTCCTGACCGAATGAAACGATATTGCGGAGAAGTTCTAGAAGGGAGAACAACTTCCTTAATCAATATTGCCAGAATGCTTAACATGACACCGGATTCTTTAACCACCATGGCTATTCCCTATAGCGTCTGGCAGGAACGGGCTAATAGCCAATAGAATTATTTCTTATTCCTTCCTCTCTTTTGCACCTGCTCAAACCGTTTCAGAACTTTTGCTGCCCCAGGATTAGATTCTCTGTACCCTTCTAACACTTTTGCAAAAATCTCGGGGTACTGCTGATAATGCTTGCTTTCCAAAGCTCTATCTAGTAGATGCAAATCCACTGCTTTATCTTCTGCTTTTTCGGAAAAGAACGACAGTCCGAAATCAATTAAAAATAGTTCTCCTGTTTCTTTGTGCTGAATCATATTAGAGGTGGTTAAATCTCCGTGAATAATATCTTGAGCGTGCAATTTCCCCACCTTTTCACCGATTTCTCTTCCTAAAAGCGGATAATCATTCTCTTCCGCTAAGACCTCGCGAAGTTTTTGGCCGGGAATGAAATCCATTACTAAACTCATTCTCTTGTCAGAAAAATCTCGCAAATGCGGTGCAGGAAAATTCAATTCTTCCAATTTATGTAAGATCTTGGCTTCCCTTCTAGTTCTAAATTTCCGTAAAGATTCATCGAGATGTGGCAAACGATATGCTTTGCTCAGTCTTTCTTTAATAATCGTGCCTCGATCTTTGTACAATACTGCCTCTGCGCCCTGAGCTATTTTGATCATAGTAGGTAGAAAGTAGTAAGGTTATAAAAAGTTATCCCATACTCGCCAGCGCAGCGCTAATCTTCTGCTTGAGAATCGGCTTAGGACTGAAGCCAATAATCCTGTCCGCTTCCTTTCCATTCTTGAATATAATGAGGCAGGGAATACCAGAGATATCATACTGCATTGCTA
>CAYJXA010000002.1:0-73896 GCA_964373955.1 uncultured Methanosarcinales archaeon | reverse complement strand
TACGTTAGGATAATCCTCCGTTGAAATCTTAGCAAATTTTAATTTTCCTTCAAATTCTTTACTTACTTCTTCAAAAATGGGGGCGAGCATTTTACAAGGCCCGCACCAGGAAGCCCAGAAATCCACAATCACCGGGATAGGCGATTTTAAAACGTCCGTCTTAAATGTTTCTTCGGTAAGTTCAAGTACCATTATTACATCCTCCAAATGCAGAAGAGTAAAAGGGATTAATAAAGATTTGGTTTTTGGATTCGAACGAATCAGTGAAGATAATTCTCCTGTAAAATTGTTCTTCTCTCCAGTATTTGGACTCTCGCCGCAAGGGGTAACCCATAGTTTCTTTCGAGCACTTCTCTCACCCCATAGATGGTGAGCTCGCCTCTAAGTAAATCTTCCGGTACAAGGCATGCTTGAGCAAAGCGATAAAGCATTCTTCCTTCCGCAAGTCGCTTGTCTGTCGATCGTACTTCTAAACTAAGATCCGTTCTTGTTTGCACCACTCCTGAATACCATTCTCCCTGTACATCGTCCAAGAAAAGAAGATGATCTCCTGGTTGTGCTTGCTGAAGTACTCCCTGCATAAGATAAATGAAAAGTGGAATTACTATAAAAGAATTGTGAAAGTCAGCAAACTCTTGCAAACCTTTATAAATTAGATTCTCCTTTCCTCGTGCATGAACTCCAAGGTGATGATGAAATATTTTTTCTTTACTTTATTATTATTACTCTTAACCTCATCTGCACTTGCAGTTGAAAACGCTTGCATCTATTACTTTCATGGAAAGAATTGTGATGGATGTCCGGAATCGGGCCGTTTCCTAGAGGATTTGCAGCAGAAGTACCCTTCATTACAGGTACAACAATATGAAGTATATTATGATCCCAGCAATCTTAATCTTTTACAGCAGTATTTCCAAGCGTATGCTGTTCCTGAAGCGGGGCAGAGTGTGCCAGTTGTATTTACGTCCAATAGTTATTTCATCGGTTCTAATGCTATCACCAGCCTCTTAGAAGAACATATCGTACAAGATGCCCAAGCAACATGCCCTACACCTGAGCCAAAAGCAGTAGTGGGGCTAGTGGGAGAGGGAGCTCCGCCAAATGTCTTGCATACGTTAACCTTTAGCGCAGTAAGCGCAGGAGCTTTGGGACATGCATTTAGCATCGCTATGCTTCCTTTGCTCATACTCTTGCTTCTCTTTATTGTAGCCTCCCGTGATCAAGAACAGATATTGAAGAAAGGATTTCTATTCTTGCTGGGAGTTGCAGTAACCTACCTCCTCTTTGCATCCGGTATTTTTTCCTGGTTCTTGTTGCCAACTCCTGGTTGGCTTTTTAGCCGGGTATTGGGAGTTCTGGCTATTCTCCTAGCTCTCCCCTCGCTGAGAAGGCTCTTCAGCTCTAAGCCGTTCATACGCAATTTTCCAGAGTCTATCAAGAAACTGAAAGAAAAGAATCTTTTGAGCTGGCTTCTGTTAGGGCCATCTTTGTTCTTATGGGGATTGGTGGTGAGTTTATTTACACTTCATGCCGCTTCCCCCACATTATTAGTTCTCCGAACTCTTTTCGCCGCAAATATTGGTAGAATGGTGGTTATCCCCATGACTGTTTACTACCTTTTCATGTTTATCCTGCCTCTCTTAGTTCTCGCGTTTCTACTTCATGCTCTTAACAAGAAGCTCCATCATTATTCTCACCAACGAGGCGGGTTAGACCGACGAGAAGTTGAATTGTGGAAGAACCATAACGTGAAAGTGTTTAACTTTGTGTTAAGTTTAGTTATAATCCTTTCTGCGGTATGGATGTTAATAGGGTAATTGTATTTTTGTCCTCGTTCAAAAAGTATTATAAATAAGTAATCTTCTCAAAAGTAGATGGTACATGAATCAGAAATTGCTACTGTGTTCTCCATCCTCAAGCCTTCTCATCAGCCAACTATGCTAGAGCAGTTGAAAGGGTATACTCCATTCCAACTACTGGTTGCGACTTTGCTTAGTTCTAGAACAAAAGATTCTACAACGATTCCCATTGTGAAAAAGCTGTTCCTGAAATATCCTCACCCCAAAAATTTTAGAGAAGCTAACGTAAAAAATCTAGAGAAAGAATTATACGGAGTTGGATTTTATAAAGTTAAAGCTAAACATATTCAAAAGCTGAGTGCGATAGTCCTTGAAAAAGATGGAGGAAATATTCCAACTACCTTTGAAGAACTAACTTCTCTTCCTGGCGTCGGACGGAAAACTGCAAATTGTGTTTTGAATTATGCTTTTGGGAAACCGGCGATAGCAGTTGATATTCATGTGCATCGAATCAGTAATCGTTTGGGATGGGTAAAAACAGATGCTCCTGAAGAAACGGAAGAAGCATTAAAGAAAATGATTCCCATGGACTTGTGGAGCAAGGTGAACATGCTTTTTGTAGATTACGGGCAAAGGATTTGCCAGCCACGAAAGCCGAAATGCGGAGATTGCGTAATTAGGAAGTATTGTGAGTATGGACGATCTATTCCTTCCCCATCTTCCACAGCAACTCAAAATAATTCTTAAAAGCCTTGGCTACTTCCGGCTGTTTGATGAGAATGGCAACTGGTTCCTGCATCCAGACGGTAATCGCTACTTTATCTCCATAAATGCTCGTCGAGACTAAAGAGGCAAAGGAGGCAGGCAAATAACGAATTTCCGCTAAAGGGATAGTGGCCGAATGCCTTTCACCAGCATATAACGCATGCAATTTTACTTTCTTCTTAATCCTTTTGTCAGTGTAATGAGGGATGTAAAACTTCAATAATTCCTTTGCTTGATGCGATGCGCCAATAATATAAACATCTTTTCCTTCGCGGATTTGGTCTTCAAAAATAGTTTTAATTCCCTCTGTCCCCCGATAAAAGAGAGTCTCCTGCTTGGCAGCCTGCTCCAGAAAGCGGGCCTGCAATCCGGGAAAAATCTCATCTATCTGCTTTTTTTGGTCTTCTATCATCTCCTGCACTCGCTTTGGATCAGTAGGCAGGTAAAATCGTTTGTCATTCTCCTTAATGTAACTGACTAATCCCTTCTCTATTAATCTTTCCAGCGCATCATAGACGCTCCGGCGATGGATTCCCGTCTTTCTGGATAATATTCCCGCCTGAGCCTTTCCTAATTCTAACAGCATGACGTACAACTTTGCTTCTGTTAAAGTAAGACCTATGTGTTGGAGTTTTTCGTACATATTATCCTGAAATCTTTTCTGGTTTAAGAACGTTGTGGTGATGTTCATCCCCCTCTATCCTAAAGAAAAGTTTATAATGATTCATCACTTTAGAGTTAAAATGGATAGATATCTCTTGCCCCCTTCCGTTACTGGAAAGTACTATTGTATAGAGCATTTCCTTGGTGAAGGTTCTTTTGGCAAAGTGTATCGAGGATATGAACTCTCTGCTCCAAATCAACCAGTGGCAGTGAAATTGCCCAAGATGATTCTCAATTCTAAAGGTATTCTTAGTGCTCACCGACGAACTCTTCGCGAGGTGGGACTTCTCCAACGTATAGCTAACCCAAAAGTTGTCCGCTGTCTTGATTATGGAAAGGATGCTTCATTTTCTTATGCGGTGATGGAATATGTTCCCACTACCCTAGCCTTGGTGGATGTTACTCCCCAGGTGATAGAAGATTGCGTGGAACAACTGCCTGAATTATTGGATGTTTTGTATAAGTCTAGAGTGGCTCATTGCGATCTCCGTGAAAATAATGTGGGTTATAGCAATAGAACGTTAAAACTTCTTGATTTTGGATTAGCAATTCCTTTTGAATGTTCAGTGATGTATCTTGGCCGTCAAGCCCAGGGCTGCCTGCCGCAAGAATTTCGCCGTTTTAATATGGTTACCAGAACAACTGACACGTATTCTGCAGGTAGAATTTTGGAACGCCTTCTAACGAAGGAATACGCTCGCTCTCCCACCAGAGCTATTGCAAAGATGAAGGAAATCTATGGAAAGGAACCTCCCCGCTCCTTCCAGCGGATGTTCCGGAGAATGCTTCGGCATGACCATTATCTCCGTCCAAATCCTCAACAATTGAAGGGATTAAGCCAAGAAGTGTTACAGGACCTGCGGAAAAGTAACCCTTTTTCGTTAGAAGAGACAGTGTCTTTAGCCGAAGCGGGCATTGATTTTGGACTTTCCTCGTCGAGTTCTTGATAGGTGTTCTTTTGCCCGTCGTATTCCTACACATTTTATAACTGCAGCCATCAGCCAGACTGCATTGAGAATCACAAAAGGCCATCCTCGTATTGTAGAAGCATAATAAAGTAAGAGTCCTGAACCAAGAATGTTAAGAACATTATATCTCCACGTATTTTGATTGAATGAAGGCACAAACTCATCCAAAATAAAAGCGAGTAATATCAACACCATTCCCAGGATTCCAGTGAAGAGCGCAGCCATTTTTTACTCTTTTCTGCCGGGAGATTTAGCAATGGAAATGAAATGTCTTCCTAAATCCCGAGCGATTATTTTATGATCTTTGGAAATCTTAAGTAAATTATGCAGATAAAGCTTATGGGGCAAGTCTAAATAAAAGATGGTTTCTTCCAATGATAATTTTTGCTGGAGCAATTCATTGATATGATTATATTCTTCTGATAAGCGGGAAAGGTTCTCTTCATAGGCATTAATATCCGCCAGGGTGTTCTTCATGCTCAGAAATTCATCGTTGAGCAGGCTGTTAGTTATACTCTTGAATTTTTGCGTATTTCCATTGAAGGTAGTAAGCTTCAATTCCACAATCTGGCGGGCATACTGCTGCAATTTCTCGTTAATGAGCTGGCTTGATTCCAATTCCTCAAAGGTTTTGTTTAATTTTCCCAATCGCTGATTTATTTCTTTTCTGGTAAGGGGATCCACTTTTTGCAGGAAAGGCAAATGAGAATTGGTGTTAGAACGCAGGGGCCTGATCCAGTTTTCTTGAAACCGTTTGAGATTTTCCTGAATGCTGGGTAAGTTCTGTACCTCTTTTTTTAATTCACGCAACTCCATCTTTCTTTACCAAAGAAAGCAAGTTTATAAAATCTTCTGTTCCTCGTGAAAAGGTGGGAGAATAAATTAGTGATAGTTCGATATTCTCTAGAAGCGTAACCACAAATACAATCTTCCTCTCGATGCCTCAGTTCTCAATCCCGGATAATACTGCTCAATTGCATCTTTTAAATCAGCACGATCTTGCGTACTCTGGAGCTGGCCACAACTACCCAATACTTGAAACGCATGCCCTAAAAAAATAGCCCCATCCATAGCTCTGGCATCGCTTCCAGTACATCTATGCTCGTGCTCAAAATCAAACCATCGTACTGAGCCATTAGCATAATATCGTGCATTCTCCAAGTATGGATCCCCATGAGTTAGCTCCGTTGATCTACCTCGTACCTGATGAAGTTCCTTTAATTGCGCAGCGCATCTTCCTACAAGTGCAAAAGCCTCTTCTCTGGTCATCCCCTGGCGGAGTTTATCCTCAACGGTCATAAAATCAGCGGCGTAACGCATGATAACCATTGGTTCATACTTGCTGACTTCAAAATACAGATACTCTTGTGCTAAAGGAAATCCTGCTTCTTGTAGACTTGCTACTTTTCGTTTCTCAGTCCGGCATCGATACTCTGCATGCAGCGCTCGCCATGGTCGCAGTCCTAACGCAACTTGGGGTACAACAGTATAAGGGAAATCTCTATAGATTTTAACTGAAATACCACGTTCCGGATGATGTATTATCCTATTAGTGCGGCGTAGGAGCGCTGCGAGACCCATTTCCGGGTTTGCAAGTGCAGGGTTATAAAAGATTTTTTGGAAATCTTTATAAAGGGGCCACTTCAAATAAGACTAAAATGTTCTATCGCGTCAAAGTCAAAGATTACATCCGGGTTCCTCCGGCTATGTTTAACCTCAGCAAGAAGGAATCCGTACTCGCGAATGTTAAATCTACTTATGAATCGTACATTTCCAAAGATTTGGGATTTGTGGTTAATGTGGTTGACGTGGGCACGGTTAAAGAAGGAGTGATCGTGCCTGGTGACGGCGCAGCGTATTATGAAACTGAATTTGAATTATTAACATTTAAACCGGAAATGAATGAGTTGGCCTTTGGGAAGATTAGGGATATTACCGACTTTGGCGCATTTGCCGACTTAGGCGGGGCAGAGGGAATGATTCACATTTCACAGAGCATGGATGATTTTGTTTCGTTTAGCAAAGATAAAGTGCTTCAAGGAAAAAAAACTGGACAGTCCGTGAAAGTGAGTGATAAATGTAAAGTTCGCATTATTGCCGTAAGTTATAAAGATTTAAATAATCCTAAGATCGGCTTAACCATGCGTCAAGAAGGATTAGGGAAATTAGAATGGCTTGAACAGCAAAAAGAAGAGGTAAAACATGAGTAAAAAGAAAGCATGCAAACGCTGCCGGTTATTTGTAGAAGGAGATACCTGTCCCAGTTGCGCATCCACTTCATTTAGCACCAGTTGGCAGGGGCGGTTATACGTCCATGATGCAGCTTCTTCGCTCATCGCGGAAAAAGTTGGGCTTAAAATAAAAGGAGAATATGCGATAAAGGTACGATAAGATGAATATTACCATTAACAATAAAACTGAAAACTCTTTACTTAATCGTATAGAAGTTAAAGGGAGAGTTACCTTTGAAGGAGTCACTCCCAGCAATGCGCAAGTTGCCGATGCTCTTGCCAAAGCAATGAAAGCGGAGTCTGCTCAGGTAGTCATGAAACATATTTACACTCGTTTTGGGCACCAGGATGCTAATGTTGAAGCAGTAGTGTATGCTACGCCTGAAGCTAAGCAGCGAGCAGAAGTTGTTCCTCCTCATTTGAAGAAGAAGGATAAATCAGAACAGAAAGCTGCAGCCCCAGCGAAAGGAGGCAAGAAGTAAATGGCTGCTCCTGAAAAGAAACCTGCTGCTGGGAAGAAACCAGCCAAGAAGGCTGGAAAGAAGTTAAGTGCTTTGTACAATCTTACCGGGACGAAAGCAGAGCGAAAGAATAAATTCTGTCCCAAATGTGGGGCAGGCGTGTTTATGGGCTTGCACAAAGACAGAATGGTGTGTGGGAAGTGCAAGTATGTGGAGTATGTGAAGAAAGCGTAATTCTCCATAACTCTTAAATATTCTTTTTATCTCTTTTCGTGAATGAAGCTTTTTTTTAATCTCCAGCAAGAATATTCCCAGTGCCAGCGCTGTCCTTCCCTTTGCAAATCCAGAACAAAAGTTGTGTTTGGCTCAGGCAATCCCCAAGCGGAAGTTCTCTTTGTCGGAGAAGCTCCTGGAGCAGAAGAAGACAAACAAGGCATTCCTTTCTGCGGCGCATCAGGAAAAGTGTTGCAGGAATTATTGCAATCCATTGCCTTAACTCGGGAGGATGTGTTCATTACTAACACCATTCTTTGCCGGCCGGAAAACAATCGAAATCCGGAAAAACAAGAAGTAGAAAATTGCCGGGAACGCCTGGATCAACTCATTTCGTTGATGAAACCGAAAGTTATTGTTACTATTGGTAATTTTGCCACGGAACGAGTTCTGGGAAAGAAAGGCATTACTCAGTTACGGGGAAAAATATTTCCAATATCCATCCACAATCAGAAAATAAAAGTTGTTCCCGTTATTCATCCTGCAAATTATCTTTATAACGGACGAAATCCAGAACTACTGGAACAGATGAAACAAGATTTTAAGACCGTTTTGCGTGTTATTGAAATCAACAAGCAGCAGCGTTTAGATTCATTTTGAGATTATGCTTCCACGTGAGTAGTTCTTCCTAACGAAGAAGACGTTCTAGACAGCAAAGACCTATAGGAAGCAATATACGGCAAAGCTCTCTCTAATGTTTCAAAGGCAATTTGCTCACAGACCTGTTCAGTTACATTCGGAATGTCTTGTACTTGTTCCATGGTAGGAGGTTTCTTATAGAGAGTGCATACAAAATGTACTAATTCTGCTGAAGGAACTCCCTCCCGTAATGAAGTTACTTTAATCACTTTTTTCCGTAAGGGATCTTCCTCAAAGAAAGGAAGACTGACTAATTTCCCCCCCTCGATAGGAATAGTCATGATCCAACGCTCATGTAGATTCCTCGTATACCATTCTCGTTCTGCCGATGTAGTCCGTTGTTTTAATTTTTCTAGAGTTAGATACCCTGACTTCACGTACACTGCTTCGGGAGCGCCATTAGTAAGTGCTGTTGGGAGACAACTCTCTATGAGAGGAAAATGTGACTGATCTCTTCCTTTAAGCTCATTTAAAAAAGGCGTACACTCGAGTAAGAGCAAGCCTTCTAACTTCGTTGCGAGAACCGGTTCACCACTATGTACTATTGGTAATAATTCTTGCTGGACTCTTTCTGCTTTCTCCTGTATTCTGGTAAGAATTTGCGACCGAGTAGGCATAGTATAGCGAGTTAAGAGTACAACCTCTAATGCTGCGTCAGGAATTCCTTGTCTGACAAGCCTCGTTGGCGGCGAGGTATACACCGCATTAGAAATTACTGGAGTGTACATATCTAACACCAAGGGTAATCTTTTCATGAGGAAAGCCGCTCACCATTTCATTCTTTTATAAAGATTTCTCTGATTATATCTCGGCTGCAGGAGAGAGAAGGATTAACTACTTTTAAGTGAGTATCAAGGTAAATTTTATAAAGAGAATCCCTTCTTTGTACGCGATGGCTCTTCTTCCAGCTCATCTGACAAAAAGGACCATGCTTGGCCTCTATGCAGGCATTACTGCGCTCACTCGACCTCTTTTCACAGAAGAAACCCAAGTAACGGGAATTGACAATTTAGAAGGAAAAGTTAATTCTAAATGGGGAGCTTTGTGGCTAGGAAAGCATGATGCGATGATGGACGGATTAAATCTTCCCCCGCTCTGGTTTCAACTTCCTGGCTTGCCTTCCCTTCGAGGAGTGTCCAGAACGGAATACATTAAAATTTCAACCCATCCCACTCTCTCTCGCTACCTTTCTTCTGCTCTGAGCTGGGTGATGCGCAATACTATCTTTCACGAAGTTCACCGAACGAGCTTAATGGCTGATCTTCCCAGGCCGGAAGTAGCAGGTCTCCGAGAACAAAATAAGAGGACTATTCTTCAATTACAAAATCTTTATCGCCAGGGTATTCATATTGCTATTATGCCCGAAGGAACTACCAAGACTGATGGCAGGATTTCTGCAATCAAGAGTGGTGCATATGATCTTTGTCAGCCGGATGTGCAGATTATTCCTTTTGGAAATACGTATGATTTCATGTCGGGAGACAAAAATATCTTTGGGCATCCCCGCGATCTGGTATTTGTTAATTTTGGAATGCCATTCTACTACCAACATGTAGCACGTGAACACAGAGAACCAGATCTCACCTATCGAGCCAGAGATAAAGCAAATTTCTGTCGCCTAATTCAAGATCAGTTCATGGATCTTAACACTCTCACCACCTCACAGCTGGCAGGAGAATATGTTGTGCACCTTGCTGCACAGGGAGAGAAAAGATTCACTCGACGAGATCTTGAACGAGTGGTTTCACAGCGAGTAAATGCCTTTCGCCAGATGAAAAATGTTGTTATTGACCGTGCGCTTCTGGATTCTCTCACCGCTCAACGAAGGATGGATTGTTTCTATCAAGCTCTTCAAGAGAGAGGATATATGGACGGGGATGGAACTATTCGCGCTGAAAAAGCACTTTTAGTACCAGATGATATTAAAGTGTATAAACGCCAAAATCCATTACGATATATGACCAATCGGTTAATTGGCATTGCTGAAGCTCGCCCAGCGGTTGCAGAAGTCTTACGCGAAACTAAGTACTAATCTCTTTTAACTTTATCATTGTTTCTCTCAATCGATGCACTGCCTCCACTCCCGTTCTACCTCTGTTTGTTTTCTTAATGCTCGCGATGTGATCGTATTCCTCCGCTGTTGGTTCGCTCTGAAGAATAATGGGAATGTTAATCTCCTTAAAATAAGTAAGAGTATTCATCATTTCTTCAGAAAGAGTGGGGTTTTTTCCCCACAAGACTATTTCTTTCTCCGGGACGGCAGCAGTGATAGTAATATAAAAATCAGTATTTCGCGCACCGCTTTTTATATCTATTTGGCTGATGTCCTGGAGATGGTACTTTTCCTGTCTAAACCCCAACAGTGGATCTCTTATTATGTCCGTAGTAGAAACCAAAGTGTAATTATCATAGAGAAGATATGCTGGAGGAATTAACAACAAAAGAGCAATTGCCATGCTCCTATACGTTGCTCTCCGTTGCCTTCTTTTTTGTTCTTCCGTCAGAATGTCCGGAAAGAAATGAAATTGCAGCCGTTCATAGGGCCAAGCCCACAAGAGCATACTTAGAAAAAAAAGGGGAAGCATTGTTACTGCGCTCATTCGTGCATCAATGTACATAACTTCTGGACTTGCTAAGGTCCACCGCCGAATAAGGGGGATTAAAAATAAAGAGCCAATCCCGCTTCCAAGCACCATCCCCAGGTAGGCATAGGCAAGCATCATCTCTTTTTTTCGATAATGCGCATACTTTTTAGCATGCATTATCTCGAGATGAATATCTTTCTGCCTGGTTTTCTTCAGATGTTTTCTATACCATTGATAAAACCATCCAATAACAATAGGAACAAGAATCCAGATGATAACTTGCTGGTTAACCATCCCGCTTGAAAAATAAGTTATAGTTTATAAATCCGTTGATTCTTGACTAGAAAAACGCGAGGGAGAAGCATAGTATTTTCCGAGGGTAAAATTTAAATAAAACGCTCCCTTTTGGGAGAGTTATGGAAGAATGCCAAGAGCCTCGATGCCATAATCCTGCTGCGAAGAAATGGGGCGGGAGATGGGTCTGCCAGGACCATTATGATCAGTATGAAGACCAGCATTTCAAGAATATCCATGAGATGAGAGATGCGTATTAAAAAGGTTCAAATAATTTATTTTAGACACAGGGAAAATTATTTTCACCGTAACAATGAGTAGGAGCATTCTCCTTAATGAATTTAATCGCTTTACGTATTCTTGCCTCGAGTGAATCATTCATAAATGGCGCAGTGCAGGTTGATCCAGGAGAACTTCGTTTACGCTGATAGGTGCATCTAAAATACCCTACCCCTCCGCCTATAACCTCAACACTCTCCGTTTCGTCTATCACCCTATTAGGAGCCATTTGAACACTGCCATCTCGAAAATGGAAAGAAATGGTTTCAGAAAAAGGTAATCCCAAATTCTTATTTCCATCAGGGATTACGGGAATATCTAGCGTGTACTTATCTACTCGGTAACGGCCGGAGACGCCATTCTGAGAACCGGAATCCTCAAAGCTTGCTTTTTTTCCGCATTTCATTGCTAGCTCTGCCAAATCTTTAAGCTCATTTCCGAGGGTGGGAAGTTTAGCATAAGTCCTTTCTATAGGAAAGAGATATAACAAGCCTGTGAAAGCGATGGTTTTTAGGTTCATGATGTCCATTACCAACTAATCCTTTAACATAATACAGAATGCTCCCCTTCCTTCCCGAGCATTTTGAGTTTGCAGCGCATGCCGATGGGAAATGGCGTAACCTCCATGTTGATGGGAGCTTTCCGATAGGGCAAAACTACTTAACTCGGCATTCATAATTTGCTCCCTAGCAATGCCAATCTTTTCCAAATCTGCGCAGATCATTCTATAAAGATCAATATAAAATTGTCCTCGTTCGTGATGAATTGCCCCGCAATCTTCCCACTCTCTTCTTCGCTCAAGGTGAACTTGCTGATGGCCAAACAAGTGTGTGGGTATAAAAGGGGATAAGCCTATTTTTAAAGAACTGAGCGGGGTAATTTTTGATAAAACATCGAAAAATGAATTTAAAATATAATTATCGAGCGTCTTTCTGGCGGCGTGGACCGTTCCTACAACTGAATCAGAAGCAATCATCAACCATGGGCAGTCTCCCCAACCTGATAGCAGAGGAATTACAGGTTCCGTAACAATAACTCCATCAAATCCGTTGCACTTGCTTCTTGATTCTGTTTCATACCCTGAGAAAGAGAGGTCATTGATGGTGACAATTTTACTATCAAAATTGGAAGCAATCATAACTCTCCGTTCAAATAAATGTCCTATGCCCAATCTCTGGAGAAACCTCTTTTGAGAATTAATAGCATCTGCACCATATTTAACAAAGTAATTCGGCTGCGGTATTGATATATCTATACCATTAAGAACTCTTGGTCCAAAATCATAGGAATGGATGTGGTCCATGTAATTAAAAAATGGACCTGCCGGCAAACAAAGGGTGCGCCCTTTGAGCCGTCAGGATCCATGCACTTCGTTTATGGACCTGCCGGGATTTTCGTATTCCCAAATGTATGAGCGGGAACGCAGTGACCGCGAATCCCCCTACCAGATCTGGGAGATCTGTGTCGAACCCGGACCTCATCGTTGCGAACGATGTATCGTAGCCGTTTGACTACAGGCCCATTAGTCTCCTTTTTTAGCTAAAAATATATAAAACCTTCCCTAATTGTACTGATACATGAACGCCAAACAACTCATCCAAAAATACCTTGATTTCTTCAAGAGTAAACAGCATGCCATCATTCCCTCCGCTTCGTTAATCCCAGCCAATGATGCTTCCGTATTATTCAATACCGCGGGCATGCAACCTTTAGTCCCTTATCTGATGGGAACTCCCCATCCCCTAGGCAAGCGCTTAGCAAATGTCCAAAAATGTCTACGCACAGTAGACTTTGAGAATATTGGTGATAATACTCACCATACCTTCTTTCAAATGTTAGGCAATTGGAGCCTCGGCGATTATTTCAAGAAAGAAGCGATCACCTGGAGTTTTGAGTTTTTAACTGGCAAGAAATGGTTAAATATTCCTCTGAAAAAGTTGGCAGTAACCGTGTACCAAGGAGATAAATCCGTTCCTAGGGATGAGGAATCCTACGCTCTCTGGCGGAGTTCGGGAATTCCTGAAGAGAGAATCGCCTTCCTTGGTAAAGATAATTTTTGGATTGCTGGTGAGACTGGCCCTTGCGGACCAAGCACTGAAATGTTCTATTGGAAAGGGGAAGGTAATCCTCCTGCCTGTTTTGATCCAGAAGATAATCAGTGGGTAGAAATTTGGAATGATGTATTTATGGCGTATAATAAAAAAGAAGACGGTTCTGTTGTTCCCCTCACGAAAAAAAATGTAGACACGGGAATGGGATTAGAAAGAACGTTAGCAGTATTGAATGGCAGAAAAAGTGCATATGAAACAGATCTGTTCTTGCCGGTTATTCAAAAAATAGAACAAATTTCTGGCAAAAGCTATGCCCAGGAAACTCGCTCCATGAGAATCATTGCAGATCATATCCGAGCAGCAGTCTTTATTCTTGGAGATGAAAATGCCGTACTGCCTTCTAACGTGGATAGGGGGTATATTTTACGTCGTCTCATCCGCCGAATAGTTCGGTATGGAAAAATGATTGGAGTGAAAACGCTTTTCACTGTAGAATTAGCAAAAGTGGTTATTAATGAGTATCAGGAGTTATATCCAGAATTAGAGAAGAATAAAGAGCAGAGTTATAGCGAGCTGCAAAAAGAAGAAGAGAAATTCGAGAAAACTCTGGAGCATGGTTTAAAAGAATTTGAACGCTTGGCCAATCAAAGCAACATTTCCGGCGTAGATGCTTTCCTCTTGTTTCAAAGTTATGGTTTTCCGCTAGAGATGACAGAAGAACTGGCTGCAGAGAAAGGAATTAAAGTTGAAGTAAAAGGATTCCTCTCAGAATATGAAAAACACAAAGAATTATCTCGGGTAGGAGCGGAGAAAAAGTTTAAAGGAGGATTAGCCGACGCTTCTCCAGAGGTTATACGAATGCATACTGCGACGCATCTATTAAATGAAGCCTTGCGAAAAGTAATCTCTCCAGCGATCCATCAGCGGGGAAGTAACATTACTCCAGAGCGATTGAGATTTGATTTCAGCTTTGAACGAAAATTAACTCCTGAAGAAGTAAAAAAAGTAGAAGATGAAGTCAATCGGGTAATACGAATGGATTTGAAAGTAATACGTAAAGAAATGAAACGAGATGAAGCAGAGAAATTAGGTGCGGAAAAAGAATTTGGACAGAAGTACCCGGAGATAGTGTCGGTTTATTTTGTCGGCGATTATTCCAAAGAATTCTGCGGCGGGCCTCATGTGGACCACACTGCTGAAATTGGCCATTTTAAAATTATGAAAGAAGAAGCCTGTGCAGCAGGAGTGAGAAGGATTAAGGCGATCGTAGAGTGATCCATCGAAAATTATTTAAATAACAAGAACTTTCAGAACCTATGACCGAATATGTAAATAAACTGGAAATAGTTGGTTCTGTTATTGCTATTATTGGTATTATTCTGGCAGTAATTACCCTCGCCCTCATATTAGTGAGTATAATTCGGGGATAAAAAGTGTTACGGCAACTGAAAATTTTCCTTGATATTCTTATATTCTTGTTAACGATCGTCATAGTGGCATACGGTTTGTATAAAGGTTTTAACCTCATCGAATTAATTATTAATTTAGGATATTTTTCTGCCCTTATTACCAAGATGATAGTTGATTTTATACACGATGCTAGAACATGAAAACATTTTCCGAAAGGCTCTTACACTGGTACTCCACCTCCAAACGTGACCTCCCTTGGCGTAAAAATCCTACACCTTACCACGTTCTCGTCTCTGAAATTATGCTGCAGCAGACGCAAGTGCCGAGAGTGATTGAGAAATTTCAAGAATTTATTACTCTTTTCCCCACCATTCAAGATTTAGCTAGAGCGAGCAAAGCAGACATCATCAAAGCCTGGAGTGGGTTGGGATATAATAGAAGAGCACTATTGCTCCATGCTTTTGCGCAGGAAGTAGTAGAAAAGTATAATGGCATTATTCCTGACTCCTCAGAAACTTTACGGACACTTCCTGGAATTGGGCCATATACTGCTGGAGCCCTAGCAAGTTTTGCCTATAACCAACCTGAACCAGCGATTGATGTGAATGTGCGGAGAATTTTTATGCGCTTCTTTCAGGGTAAAGATCAAGGCTTGCCCATGGGAAAGAAAGAAGAGCAAGGGCTTTATCAGCAGATCAAATCAATGATTCCCGGGGGAAAAAGCGCGGAGTTTCATAATGCTCTGATGGACTTTGGATCGTTGGTATGCACTCGTGATACGCCTTCTTGTAAACAATGTCCTCTGCAAAAAAGCTGTTGCTTTTTTCCATTATATTCGACACAGAAAGAGAAAGTGTTATTTGTGATGGAGAAAAGAGCCGAACCGGGTGTAGTTGAGCAAGGCAAATTTATTCCCAACCGCATTTTCAGGGGTAGAATTGTTGAATTCGTCAGAAAGAATGAAATGAAAGAACTTTCCCTGACTACCCTGGGAAACGCAATTAAGGAAGATTATACTAAGAAAGATGAACCTTGGTTACGTGAACTGTGTGAAAAATTAAAACGAGATAAACTAGTAGATTACACTATCACGAACCAGAAAATTGTGCTCAGGCTAGCGGTGTAACCCATATCTTTAAAAGTATACTTCTTTTTATCCCTAAAACATGAAAGAGAAGATCACCCAGCTAAAAGATCATCGCATAGTGCAGGGACTTCACTTCTACTCGTTTGGCCTTCTCAAAAGGTTATACGATTGGGTTCTATCTTGGGCGGAATCAACATATGGTGCTTATGCCTTAGCCGTATTGGCATTTATTGAATCTTCATTCTTTCCCATCCCGCCGGATGTGTTGCAAATTGCACTCTCTATCTCAAAACCAAAGCGGTCTTTTTGGTATGCATGTATTGCTTTATGTTTTTCTGTCCTGGGCGGTATTCTGGGATATTTTATTGGCCTTTTTCTCTTTGAAAGTGTAGGTCGGTTGATTATCCAAAGCTTAGGCTATGAACAGCAATTTGTATTGGTGGGAGCAATGTTCAAAGAGAATGCTTTCCTGGCTATTTTTGCTGCGGCTTTAACTCCCATTCCGTATAAAGTCTTCACCATCGCTGCCGGAGTGTGGCAAGTAGGTTTATTCCCTTTGATAACTGCTTCTATTCTGGGCAGGGGATTACGATTTTTTGCCATCGCAGTGTTAACGTATTTCTTTGGTGAACGGGTTAAAGTATTTATTGACAAGTATTTCAATTGGTTAAGCCTGGGATTGTTTGTATTGATGGTACTGGGATATTTAGCCATAAAGTATTTAATCTAACGCCCTTCTCTATGCTTAAAATGAAACCCTTCCACAAATTCCTGGATCATACTGCGGATGTGTTTTTCGTAGCGAAAGCAGATACATTACCAGCGCTCTTTAACGAGTGCGCTTTAGCAGTAGAAGAAACCATGGTGGATGTAACCAAAGTAAAAGCGAAGGAGAAAGTTAAGATCCTGGGGGAAGCAAGCAAAATTGAAAACTTGCTCTTCGATTTTCTGGATGAATTATTATTCTTTAAAGATTATAAACAATTAGTCTTTACCTCTTTTGAGATGGACATCAAAGAAGAACAGGGGAAATACACGTTAGCCTGTTTTGCCTCGGGAGAAAAAATTGATTTCACTCGACATGATCCCAAAGTGGATGTCAAAGCCATTACCATGCACGAATTTAAAGTAGAAAAAGTCAAAGATGGCTGGAAAGCGCAAGTGTTGATCGATATTTGAATAAGTCTGGAGATACGAGTATTGGATAATTCTATTGATGAAAATGTCCCGCAAGAAATTTAAACTTTATTTGTATTTATAGGAGTATGGTATCATATGTCACTGGTGGTCCATCAGGTTATTCCTCTTCTCGAAGTGATTATTCCTGTTCTTCAGGTGGATATTCTGCTTCCACTTCCAACCTATATACGGTAAAACCGAAATCAATCTGTTGTGGCTCTTTTAGCCGGGGACAGAGGTGTAGGGGATGCCCTGGTGCGTGAGAAGTGTGGTTAATCCACTCGCCAAAGAATTTATAACTACCGTGCGCAAACTGATGCAATAATGAAACCAATCTATCTTGATCATGCTGCGACTACTCCTGTAGATCCAAGAGTTTTGAAAGAGATGTTGCCTTATTTTACGAAAATCTACGCCAATCCCAGCAGTATCCATGATCTTGGGCAAAGAGCAAGAGAAGCCGTGGAAAGAGCAAGAACTGCCATTGCCAACATTCTCCATGCAAAACCAGAAGAAATTATCTTCTCCTCGGGAGGAACGGAAAGTAACAATCTTGCTATCCAGGGGGTAGCGTTCGCAAAGGGGAAAGGGCATATTATCACTTCCCAAATAGAACATCCTTCCGTATTAGAAACGTGCAAATCTTTAGAACAAAAAGGATTTACCATCACCTACCTCCCACCGGATAAATGGGGGCTTATCTCTGCACAGAAAGTAGAGAAAGCCATCCGAAAGGATACTATTCTTATTTCAATTATGTACGCAAACAATGAGATTGGAACCATTCAACCTCTGGCAGAGATAGGACGAATTGCCAGCAAGAAAAACATTCCTTTCCACACCGACGCTTGCCAAGCAGCTTCTTTGAATTTAAATGTTAATTCACTCAACGTTGACTTGATGACGCTCAATGGAAGCAAAATGTATGGGCCAAAAGGAGTTGGGATCCTCTATCAACGGAAAAGTGTGCCGCTAATCCCCTTACAGCATGGTGGGGGGCAGGAGTTTGGCCTACGATCGGGAACGGAGAATGTGTCGGGGATTGTGGGATTGGCAAAGGCGTTACAATTGATACAACATCATCCAGAAAATAAAAAATTACTTTCCCTTCGAGATTATTTCATCAAAAAAGCGATGGGAACCATGCCTCATGTTACTCTGAATGGACACGCTCGCCAGCGATTGCCAAATAATATTAATCTCTCTTTTGCGGGGGTGGAGGCCGAAGCAGTAGTTCGCTATTTGAATCAGAGAGGGATTTATGTTTCAACGGGAAGTGCTTGTAGTTCCGACGAAATTACCGCTAGCCACGTACTGCAAGCGATAGGTGCAAAGGATAGGATTGGAAGTGTTCGTTTCACCCTGGGAAGATGGACAACAAAGAGAGAATTGGACATCGTGATTAGGGCTCTTCAAGAGATCATTGCTCATTTGCGTAAGATTTAATGCTCTGATTTTTATTGTTTATACTGCAATAATGAGTCTAACACTCGCGGATTTAATATTCCTGGATGTTGATAGGAAGAAGTACCAGTTTTCTGATACAAAGCCGAGGTGACGTCTTTCCCATCGCCGAAGAAAGGTTTGGAAGAATACGAAGAAGAAATTCCCGGGGGATTAAGAACCGTCTGAGCCATGGCGATCTTTTGGATTGAATCCACGTAACTTGGCTTCTGCTGTATGCCCGAATAATCCCGAATCATGTCTCGGAAGTACCGTTGCCGGGCGAAGTTCTCTTCATGGGCAATAGAATTAGACATCTTTTAAATATTTAATGATACAATCTCTCAAAGGGATCTTTAGGAGGCTGGGGAAGAGGTATTCCATCCGAGGCTGGTTTTCCTTTTCGTATCCCTTCGTACTTTACGACATCAGCTATGGTTGCTGCTATTCGTGAACCATAACCCGTTCTGGAAGAAGAGGGCTGAAGCAAATGCGCACGATCTACATATCCTGCGCCAATATTCACTACGGGATTAAGAGTGGTAGCCTGCGATCTACCTAAGAAGTAAAAATCCCTCCCTGCTTGGGCGTCGGGAAGATATTCCGACATCCCTGCTAGGACTGTCCGATAATGAGGTGCGGTGTACATATTGTTTAGTGTGACAGGACTATCACTACCCGCTTTAGAAAGGGAATTGTACTTAAATTTCTTGTGCAGAAAAGTGGGACAAAAAGGTCAACTCCCCCTTCTCAGAATACTTGCTTTGAAAATTGCTCGGGGCTTAGATTCTTTAACGCGGTTAAAAAGTTCCGTCTTCCAAAATGAAAATGCTTCTTGGTTACCAATCGCTGAGTGTAAACGTAATGATTAACGAAAACTTGGGTAGCGTAGGCATATTTAATTGCTTTAAACAGATTTTTCTTCTCAAAGCCATTCAGTGTCCTATATCTTTCATAACATTTGACAAATTGATAAGTTCTTTTATAATTTAGGTGACCCTCTTTCGTACAAATCCAGGCAATGGACATCGCCAGATCCAAGATATACGGGCCAATCTGGCAATTATCAAAATCAACAATACCCGTTAGTATATTACCTATGGCGAGAGAATTTTCTCTTCGGATATCTACATGGATGGGACCCCTGGGAAGGCCGGTAGGCAGCCTATTTTTGAGTATCATTGATTCTAAATATTGTATTTCTTCTTTATAATTTTGTAATTTTGGAAGCATCTGTCTCTCAAGTTCATTTGCTCTTGCAGTGGTAAAAGTGTACCAGGCAAATCGTTGCTGATTATTGTTAAAATTCTTGGTTTGGGTATGGAATTTAGCTAGAAAAAAAGCCATCTCTCTTCTTAATAAAGGAGTTAACTGAGGAGGCATATTTCCTGGAAGATACTTATAAAAAGAATAATACTTTCCCTGAAAGCGATGGAGATATTGCCCATCATTACCTCTAATATAGTTAGGGACAGGGAGATTATGCAAAGAATGTAACAAATTAATCTCAAACAGTAGATCCTTTTTGGATTTAGTATTCTTTGAAACTCGGAGGACGAACTTTCCTTGGTCAGTCTTTACTAGGAACATATGATTCATAAAACCTTGTTCTTTAATTTTCTCAAAGGCAAGAAAATTCCCAACAGGATACTTACCTATAAGGCCTTTTACGTGAGTTATGCTCAAATTCATAGTCTCAATAAGAGTAATAGGGATATATAATCATTTTGCTCCGATTAATCTACCAACTTTTGCTTCACTAACCGGGGAATAATCTGTTTCTGAACAATGGAACCCATTTTTCCGGTAAAGTGAGAATTAGCATACGCTACTTCCGTAATCTCTTGGGAAGGTGTTGGTTCTCCACAGATCGTTACAAAGTAGACTTTCATGCTTACTTTCATTCCCGGATCAAGCGCAGCAGCATCTTCAAATGTGTGGAAATAGTGAGCAGACTGGAGTTGCACTTGCAGTTCTTCCTCAAGCTCCCGACGCAGACAGTCTAGGTCATCTTCTTCTGCTTCTACTCGACCACCGGGCATGATAAACGTATCTTTTTTCTTGGCGACGAGAATCTTTCTGTCCTTGAGGATGATTGCTCCTACTTTATGGATAATGGACATTAGAAGAGAGGAAGAGTAAGACCTATTTAATTTTTTGGATGATTTAGTTCTGCGCAAACAAAAAAGAAACATTTAAATAGAAACAAGAAATGATACGATTCATGGTGGTGTTTGGAATTGAGTGGGCCTCGGTAGCCTTGCGGTTAGTGTTGGGAGTTGAATTTCTACTTCATGGTTTCCCAAAGCTAAAAAATTTGAAAGGGACGGCTGAATGGTTGGCGAGTCAAGGCTTTAAACCGGGAATCTTCTGGGCAGCAGTCTTGGGATTAACTGAATTCTTTGGTGGAATTGCCCTTTTGGCAGGATTTGCCACGAGAGTGGCAGCCGGATTGTTAATCATCAGCATGGTTGTTGCAACTCTTCTTAAAATGACCAAATGGAAAGTTCCTTTCAGCAAAGGCAATGATGCCGGCTGGGAATGGGACTTCATCATCCTTGGCGGATTAGTTGCTTTATTCTTGCTTGGTGCAGGTAGTTATTCTATTGACCAGATGCTGGGATGGATGTTGGGATAAAAACGGTTCCACAAGCGAAAAGATTATTAAAGTTGATTTTTACATTATTCTAAATGGAACTAAATGACCTAAAAGAAAAAATCAAGCAATTTAATCTTGAGAGAGATTGGGATAAATATCATAATCCTAAAGATTTGCTCATTGCCTTGGTGAGTGAAGTGGGAGAATTAGCTGAATGTTACCGTTGGTTGAGTGAAAAAGAATTATTTACTATTCACTCTGACCCTTTCAAGAAGAAAAAAGTAGAAGAAGAGATTGCAGATATTATGATGTACCTCATCATTCTTTCGTACAAGACTAACATAGATATCTTTACAGCGATCGAAGAAAAAATCGAGAAGAACAGAAAAAAGTATCCTCTAGAGAAAGTAAAGGGAATTCATACTAATCCATTAGAAGGATTTAAAGGAAAAGAATAGCGGGGGGTGGATTCTCACATAAGTGGCTTCGCCCCTTATCAACCCCAGGCTTCGCAAATAGTAAGAATAGCGGGGGGTGGATTTGAACCACCGATCTATGGGTTTCTTGCACTAGATTTATCCTAATGGTATGAGCCCATCGGGTACTCCTAGCTTCCCTACCCCGCTTTAACTCCAGAAAACCCTAGCCTCTTTAAAAAGATTTGGTTAAATTTCTTCTCAGAAATTATACTGTTTCATCCATCTTCCCCAACACAAACTCCTTCAATTCTTTAGGCCAATTCTCTTCAATCTCTTTCTTATATTTCCTCACTTCCTCCCACACTTCCTTCCTCATCGATCCAAATTCGATTAATTTCACCAATTCTTCTTTGGCATAAATCGGCACATGTTTTAATCCCCATGCTTGCATCTTCAACTTTTCTTTATACGCATCTTTTTCATTCTCCTGTTTCTTCTGCACATCATCCCAGAAAGAACTATAGGAAAATTCTGCTTGTTTCTCCTGAAGCATCTTCTTCCCTTCTTTCAGCGCAATCCTCGCTAATACCTGCTGGTGCATCCTGCGCAGAAATTCTTGTTTATCTTCAACTTTAATGACATCACTATATCCCGCCATAATTAATCCAAAGGCAAAGGGACTAGGTGTAGGAGTATGCGCCTCTTCAACAGTAATCATCCCGTCAACTACTCCATCAATGATTTGCTGCGCATGGATATAATCCATCAAATCCTCCAGTACCTCGCGACGAGCTTCTTTTAATATTGGAAACTGCTCACTTATTCTTTTAACCGCATTAAACAAAATCTTGCTTCCTACCTGCATCCTGCCCACATGCTTCTTTCGTCCCATGTACTCCCGAAGGATCATTAAAGAGCGGGCAGCGCAATGCCGGAAGCGTCTGGCTAAGATTTCACTCCGTTCAATGGCCTGCTCTTCAATCGATCGAAAATTCTCGGTCTTGAGCAATTCAAATGCTCTGACCGCGTTAAATGCTTTATCAGCAGATAAATAGAACCCATTATCCGTTACTCCTATCTCCACATCTCGATGCTGGCTTCTTCCAATTACAAACGCTAATGCTCGAGATAAACTATCATTCACTCGTCGTCCGAAGAGCGTATGAAAGATGACGTATGATCTCCCTCGGTCTACAAAATTCTCAATCAAAATCCTGCGATCGGAGGGAATCTTGCTGAAGCGGTATTGCTCATCAAAATAGTGATAAATGCTTTCTGCGGCTTTCTCATCCACATAGAGATAGGAATGAATGAATCCTAGCATCTCTTCCTGACTCTTTTGAGCAGCAAATTTCTCTTCCATTAACCTGCGGAAACGGCTAATTTCCATCGCTAAATCAAAGGAAAGAGGAAGCATCTCTGAAAACCAACTGGGAACGGTGGGGGGCCTATTAACTGAAGTGCTTACTTGCGCGGTCATGCCCCGGGAAAACTTAAACATATAGACATTTCCTCCCAAGACAAAGACATCGCCTGGACGTAATCTCTCCAGAAATCCTTCATCGATCATGCCTACGGTCTGTTCACCTACTTTAACAGTAACATAGGTTTCTTCAGGGATCGTACCAATATTAGTCATGTAAATGATCCGGGCCATTTTTCCTCTTCTGCCAATATCCCCTGTCTCAGCATCGTACCAAATGCGGGCATAGACATGCCTCTCCTCCAAGCTAGCGTACTGCCCAGATAAATATTTGATGACTTCAAAGAAATCATCCCACGTTAAGCTATGATAACAATAACTATTTTTAATGAAATTAAAGAGTTCATATACATTGATGACTTCATTAATGGCAATGCCGTAAATCTGCTGTGCTAACACGTCTAAGGCATTGGTGGGGATCTGAATACGATCAATCTTTTTTTCTTTTGCTGCTTTTAATAACAACGCACATTCCACCAAATCGTCCCGATCCATGACGATGATTCGTGCTTTGACGGTCGAATGTAATTGATGCCCGGCTCTTCCTGCCCGCTGTAAAAACCGGGCAACCGATTTTGGACTTCCCAGGCAGAGCACTAAATCAACATACCCAATATCAATTCCTAATTCCAAGGAAGTAGAAGAAACCACTACTTTCAACTTTCCTTCGCGCAGACTTTGCTCCGTATGTAGTCTGCTCATTTTGCTTAAGCTTCCATGATGAGCAGCAACATTATCATGATAATGCTGAGGGAACATCTCTTTCAGGTTGTGCACGACTCGTTCCGTCGCGCTTCTCGTATTCGTAAAAATGAGCGTCGTTTTATGCTCCTGAATGAGCTGATCTATAAGCTCATACATCTTATGATGCTTGAGCAAGTAGTCAGTATCTACTAAACTTCGCACGGGGCTGAGCACTTGTAAATCCATTTGTTTGAGGAACTGCACGTCAATGATCCGGCATTCTCTTTCCGTGTCTCCCATGTACCCCACCAAATACCGGGCTATTTCTTCCAGCGGAGCAATCGTGGCACTTAATCCCACTCTGGTTAACCCCGGTGAAATTCGTTGGAGTCGTTCCAAGGTCAGGCTGAGATGCACTCCCCGCTTGTTTTCTGCTAAAGCATGAATTTCATCCACAATCACCCATTGAATACTCGTTAATTTTTCTTTGAATTTAGGAGAATTGAGCATGATCGCTAAACTTTCAGGAGTGGTGATGAGAATGTGTGGAGTATGCTTGAGCATTTTGGCTTTTTCCGTTGCCGTTGTGTCACCGGTTCTTACCCCTACTCGAATGCCCAGCTTTTTATCCGCTAGTTTTTCTATTTCGTGCAGGGGGGTGAGTAAATTGTATTGAATATCGTAATTCAGCGCTTTGAGCGGGCTGATGTAAATGCAATACACTTTGTCTTCCAGGATTTGTTTCTTTGCCGAATCAATAAGTTCATTTAAAATAGCGAGAAATCCAGTGAGGGTTTTCGTTGCACCGGTGGGAGCGGAGATTAATACATTTCGTCGGTTATGAATTTCCATAACACCATAGAGCTGGGGCAGGGAAAATTCTTTAAATTTTGAGAAGAACCACTGGTTAAGTAAGGGATGAAGAATGGATTTTAGCTGGAGTTCAGTATAGGGCTGTTCTATTCGAGTAATCATTGGAAATATTAACGGGGAGGCATCTTTATAAGAATTGTGGAGTGGTTTCGGGGAGGGAATCTAGGGGGCTTTTCAAATTCAATAATTTTGGTGCGGCGCAGTGCAAATAGACCATTGTTGTTTCAATTTTACTGTGCCCCAGCAAGGGCTGAAGCTCAAGCACGGAGTTCCCATTCTCTATGAAGTGAGTAGCAAAGGAATGCCGGAGCATATGGGGGTAGACATGTTGCTGCAAGCGGGCTTTTTTCTTTGCATTTTTGAGAATCTCACGCACACTCTGATCGGAATAATGATTATTCTCCCGACCAAGGAAGAGCCAATCTTCCGCAGATAAATTGTTGCTGATAATATACTCCTGCAATTTTTCTTTTAATTTCTCAGGAATAATAAACAAACGGTCTTTCTTTCCTTTACCCTGCCTTACCCAGCCATAATTGGAAGAGAATACAAAATCTTGCACTCTCAGATGAGTTAATTCGCTTACCCGCATGCCAGTGCCATATAATAATGCAATCATCAACTGGTGCTTGGGATTGTCAATATGATGCAACATGAGCATTACTTGTTCTTTCTGCAGAAAATAAGGCAACCGTTTTGGAACTTTCTGGATGGGAAGATTAATTGTAAGTCGGCGATGCAATACTTGTTCGTAAAAGAATTTTAATGCATTGATTTGCACATTTACAGTATTTCCGGGGGCATTATGTTCAATGAGTTTGTCCATATACTCCAGAAGGTCCTGCTTACGGAGTGCATAGGGATTTTTGCGGCAAATTCGAAAAAATCTTTCCACGCAATAACAGTATGTTTTGAGGGTATTCCTGCTCAGGCCCTGTCGCAGCCCAGTTTTGGTTATGAGTTCAGTGATGTTCATTTTTTCTCCGAAAGGTTAAAATAGTTGGGGTCGTTATAAAACGCCAGCGGAGGGATTTGAACCCTCAAGTCAGCAAGACAGAAGTTGTCTTACCATCCCTTAGGACAGGCTAAGGGTGTTTAAGACTCATGAAATTAAGAAACTACTTAATTTCAGAGCTGAAAATCAATCGTCGTTGATTTTCATGCTTCCGCCCTAACCAAGTTAGGCGACGCTGGCGTACGAGTATTCTTTTCTAAGTGGTTTATATATTCTAGCCGAGGTTGTCCAGTGCGGGAGTGCGGATTAACAGAAGCGATAAAAGACCAGAATTTTGAGTTTTTAAGCTCTAATGGCACTGGACAGATGAGAAGGAGAACACGGGAGTGGCTCTTGAAGGGCATAGTTTGTTTATGGGGCGGCTAATAGCCGGTTATACCCACAACTTTGTCATTTACAGCCAAAGTTGGGATATAGGGAGTTATGCGTAATTTTTTATTTGCCTCTGGCGACTTTCCCGATGTCGTTTTCGTTCTCCCATGCAAAGCTCGAACACACTCTGTCGGGAAAGCTTCGGGCTACGCTGGGAATGTTGACGTTGGCACTTTCGTTTAGCGACTACAAAACTAGACCAATTAGCAAGTAACTGGACATAACGGATGCTAAACGGCTCACTGCGTTCGACCAAAATTTTTTGGATGGATAAATAAAAAGAAAAATAGGGGGGCATCAAAACAAGTTAAACAATCTTTATAAACTAGTCATAATCCTAAGTTCTTATGAGTAAATCTAAAAAGAGTGATACAGATAAGAAAATAGTAGCAATTGTAATTTTAGCATTTTTATTATTAGTTTCAATTATTGTGAACGTTACTTTTAGAACCTCTTGTGTTGCAAATGATAAATATGAAGAATGTAAAGCAGAACTAAATGAAACCACATTAAGTTTAACCAAAGCTCAGCAAGACATTCATGGACTATCATCGACAAAAGAAAGTCTAGAAAAAACATTTTCTACTTGTACCGAAGATTTAAAGAACTGTAAAATTGCCCTAGAAGGGATAGAAAAAGAACTCAAAGAGTTAAAAGAGAATTACTCTGAACTTCAAAAAAAGTATGATGCACTTGTAAAAAATCATGAAACATGTCAAAAAGACTTACAAGAGAAGAGTAAAGAAATTGATTGCGGCGCCACTGCTGCAAAAGAGGAGACACTACGTAAGCACTTTCAAATTACTTATTCACTAATTTCTGGTTTCTTTTTTCTAATATTCTTTTTTTTACCTATAAAATTTGAATTTGAATTAAGTACGAAAGAGAAATATCCACGTATTTTTGTTAGTGGATTTGTGCTTGCTTTCTCGATAACCATGTTCATTCTTGGTTATTATCCCGCAGAGAGTTATATACTAAACTTAGGAATTGCCGCCAGTGTAGGAATAGTAATTGGATTAATATTTTTATTAGTTTATTATTCCATAAAGAACTAATTCTTTATCTTGCTTATCTCTTTCATAACCCTTATTGTTTCAGATATAATGGATACAATTTTGACAAAATTTTCTATTTCTTTGTGAGACAGTCTCGCCCCCTTTTCTTGAACGCAACCATTTATCCAGAACTTGATATCCACCAATGCTAAAATCCCAAATTTCCGCACAAATATTATCGAAAAATTGGTTTTTATTAATAAATAATTTTTCATCTTTATATTTAATAAATTCAACAAGATCAGAGCCAGATGTTTCAAACTTCGCAATATTCCTCTTTTGAACCGTCTTCATTAAATGAATGTTAATAAGTTCTTCGCCTAAAACAACTAACTCTTTAAATTCTTTATAATCTTTAACGAAGGGGATATTTGGGAAGTTGATTTTTAGAAACTCTGCATATTTCTCACGATAATTTTCTGAATGTAATACAGCATAAATATATGCTAATACTTCTTCGGGGGTTATATTTTTAGAATTATATAAATGAACCAAAAAGCTAGAAAATTCGTCTGTAAAATTTGGGACTTTCTTTCCTTCTATCTTATCATCATATAGATATAGGGGTAAGAAAGTTGCCCCACCCCTATAAAACATATTTTGATCAGGAATACAATCAGTTACAAAAATCAGATCCCATTTTTTTGATTTAACATTTTGACCTGCTCTACCAACCAATAAACCGATATTGCTTTTATTGAATATGTGTTTCATAATGTTTTTTCTTGTTCTTGATAAAAATATGTCTGAGAAGTAAGTATAGGCGTAATCAAATGGCCTATAATTATATCTCACTATCAATTCTTCCTGTATCCCTGTTTTTCTCAATTCTTCTCTTGCTTTAGAAATCTCCCATTCATATTTCATTCCACCTATCGGGTCCCTAACTTTTATGTCCTCAATGCCCAAAGTTTGTTTAATCTCTGCTTTGTTTAAACTATCTGATAAAAACGTCTTTAGATTCTTAATCAAGTCACTTTTCTCGTATTTTACTATAAACTCATCTTTTTTTGTTAGGACAGAAATACTGGATTCCTTAAAGATTTTTTGGATCGGGAAGAAGGTATTATATTTCCTGCTACCACTAAAATCTTTGTACATTAAGAAATTTTCTGGCTCTTTAGGATCAATTTGTTTCCATTTAATTGATTCAATATTATTCTCCTCTAAGAATTTGAATTTATCTACTCGTTGACCATAAAGGTCATAATAGAAAAATAACTTTTTTGTTTTCTGAGGATATTTTATGAAGATAATTATAGAAACCCCCTGTTGGATATCAAAAACATTAACATCCTTACCTTCCTGAACCTCTCTATCCCTCCTTTGATCTCCATGAAGATTAAGAATATAAAACTTATCAAAAGATTTAATCAAACTTTTCCTCATAATTTTAAACGTTGGTTGATCAAGATAAGAATTATTAGAGATTATACCTAAAACGCCACTTTGGTTTTGATCAATTTTCCACTGTGCAAACCGCATAAATTTTATATAATCATCATCCAGATTATATTTTCGTTCATCTAAATCTTTTTTATAATCACTAATTTTGTTTAATATCCACTCAGACCTATTTGATGAACTTGAAGAATATGGGGGGTTCCCCATAACAACAAGAATCGGCGTTTTTAATTTAATTGTGTTAGCCATTAAAGTCTCCTGGCTTAACTCTTTGAGAAAACCCTTTAAACTTTCAATTGTTTCAGTTGGATCAACAGTATTTGTTAAATATACCTGAATTCTCTCATCATTAGCAATTTCATAACCCTCTTGCTTTAATAATAATCCTAACTTTAAATGGGCAATCACATAGGGCGAAACTAAGATTTCAAAACCAAAAAAATGTTTGAGTAAATGGCTTTTAATTTTTTCTCTTTCGATTCCTGATAAACCAGATTTTCTAATTTCTTTTAGTGCTAACACAAATGTATTCGCTAAAAAAGTTCCTGTACCGGTAGCAAAATCAAGAACATTAACAGAGTTGTCGGCGAATCCTGTTGGTTTTGAAAAGTCTTTTTTTAGCACATTATTTATCGCGTTGGTAATAAAAGAAACAATCGGGCTAGGAGTATAATAAACTCCTAAATGTTTTCTCTTTTCAGGATCATATTCTTTAAGAAAGTCTTCATAGAAATGGATAAATGGATCTCTATAATGCTTCCCTTCAAAGACGAATGAAGAAATAATTAAATTAATGTCGGCATAATTTAGAAGGTCAATTATCTCATCAACAATCCATGATAAATTTTGGGGGAGTTCATCCCCGGTAATATTCATAAATATCTTTTTTATAATTCTCATTGTTGATGGGATATAAGCAACTGCAGAATCCCTGTTCAAACCATCATGAGAACCAACTTTTGATAAGAATAAACCATATGTGATTGTTTGGGCATAAGCATCAACACAGTCAGAGGAAGTGGCATCTTTAATCAATTCTCTAAATGCTTCATAGAAATCATAAATGGAGCTAGTTGGCCCGTTATTCTTTTTATTTTCTAGGTCTTCATTTAGCTGAGCTTCTGCCAATTCTTTAAGCAGTTTTGCTCTTTTTGATAATTCAAATGCTAATTCAGTACCTGTTTTAATTGTCGGGAGTGAATAACTTAGAAAGGCCTCCATTAATTGCTTAAATTTTCTAATCTTATCAGCACTAAAAATAATATGTCCACTTTTTAATTCGTCCAACCCAAAAAGTGTAACATCAAACCTAACTTCCTGATTTCTGTAGAGAACGAAGCGAGCATAATCTGTAATAATTATGTTTGGGATTGCACTGGTAGAATATTTTACTATTTGTTCGCTATTTAAGATTTTCTTTAAGCCAGCATCAGATGATATTAAGCCGAGATCTTTTGTCTCAATGTATCCTATCTTTATATTTTTTCTAAAACAAGTGTAATCTGGTCTTCCAACACCTTTAATTTTTCTATTTTCATCGGATAATTTCAGAGTTGGTATTACCGCTTCCACAAATTTCTTTAGATATGGTCGAAAAGTAAGTTCAGTAAATTCAGCTCTCTTGAATTCCTTTCTGACCTCTTGGAGATAAGCATTGAAGTTTTCCATGATTACACCGCCATAATAAGTTCATTTATAAATATTCCTCAATCAACAAACAAATCTAAAATCGTAACTAAAACAGTGTTATTTTTAGCCCCCTATTTTTCTTTAAACAGAAAGTCTGCTTCGCAATGAAAAGTAACTTCAACCTATCCAAAAAACTACAGTGCCAACTACATTCCCAGCAAATAAAAAACTCCACTCGGCATCAAAGCCTCCCTACGCATAACGGTTGTTGATGCGGTTGCGTTACTCAGGACATCAAAGCCCTTGCGTTACTCTCCCAAATTTTTTACTTTGCTCAACGGCAAATAAAAAACTCTGCGCACTGCGGTGCTTGCCCCCACTCCGCTCCCTCATTATCAATATAGTTTCGCCTTACGGCGAAAGACGAGATTTACTTTCGGTCGCTAAAGTGGGGGTCGCATAACAACCGTTATATCCAATTTTTGAGTTGCTTTTAACGAAGATAAAGTGAACTGCTACTTCTTAACGGTGCTGTCTTCGTTTAGCGGTGCTAAAGAAAAACCATCAATGACTTTGTCACTAAACATAACATATACTAAACGGTTCCACTTCGTTACGACCCAAATTTTTTCTTATAATTAGGAGTTATCGGGGGAAATTAATTGCTCATATAACTGAAAGATATCTCTAACAACAATAGTCTTATACAAAGAATCTAATTTTAGGCTTTTAACATAACCATAATATCTTTTATCTAAAGTGACAAAATCTGCGTAGGGGATTACCATCGCTAAGAAATCAATGTCATTTAAATCGTTTACACTTATTGCTTTAGATTGATCTTTTTCCCGTAATGCTAATAAATTTGCCAGAACATATTGGGAACAAACAAGTTTCATCTGGTCTTTAATATTTTCTTGATTGATAGTTTTATGGTCAAGGTTATATCTCTTTAAGAAAATTCCAATTTTCGGGATTACGTATTTAAACCAGAATCTCAATAGAGCCACATTATGTTTGTGTTCCTTTGGAACTTTTTTAATCCATTCAATTTCATTTTGAATTTCTTTTAGGTTTTCTTCTTCACTTTTTTTAACTTCATCTATATTTTTCTGGTCTGGTGATTCTTTCATAATTATTCTTAAATTATTTGGATCGTTTATTGCTTCTTCAACTATTCTATAAACTTCTGAACTAGCGTTTTTACCAGAATCTTTTTCTGTGAGAGAAAACCCCTCTGCTCCTACCAGATTAACGTGGGATTTTGTGAAAACAAAATTTCTAATATCGTGAAATAATCCCTTTTCTATTGCAAGTAAAGAGTAATATATTTCCGATTCAACAAATTTAACATAATGGGTAATATAATTCCCTTTAGAAACTTTGATGATGTAATCTAAAAGACTTTTTCTTGGCTTATCACTTAAACAATTTAACGTTTCAATTAAATGAGTAAAAGAAATGGGAAAAATATACTTATTTGAATCTGCCAATTTTAAGATATAGTTAGCAATTTTCTTCCGCTCTGAGTTTTCCTTTTCATGATATCCCCTTGCAAGTTCTATCCAATCTTTTTGGTCTAAATACACTCTCTTTATTTTTGATTTCTCTGAATCAAACTTAGAATATTGTTTCATTTTATCTTAATACCAAATAAAGCCAAAATAGCTCCTAAAAAAGCAAACCCTAATGCAAATATAACATACAAATAAACATAATTCAAAAACATTTTTTCATATGGCGATTCCGCTTTGCTAATTGCTTCCTTTCTGTCTTCATTAACATCATTGATTGTTTCAACTGCTGCTCCGGTAAATTCACCAGCAACTCGTTCGGTAACGTTTTGCTTTATTTCATCAACCGTATTGGGTAAATTTTTCACTTGGTCCGCAGCTTCTGGTTCTCCAGATAAATGGAGCATTCCCCACAGTACAAATATCCCTAATGATGCGAAGCCAAAAACCCATAAAAATAATTTTAGATAATTCATTTTACTAGACCTAACCAAAACTACGAGTATAATGTCCTTTTGTACATTGCCTTACTTCCCATTTTCCAGTTATTTTAAAGAAGAAATTAAGTAAGAAATCTTTAAATTTCCCATAACAAGTAGCTTCCTCACAACTATTAATTTCTTTTTTTGGCTGAGTATTCTTTCCCCAATACTCATAATTTATATTCCTATTATCACCAAGAGTATTGAAATGAAAATTAAACTCTGAGTTTGGTGGAAAATAATCACATTTTATTTTTAGATACTCGTTGTCAGTCTTAGGTATTTTTTGATTTGGTCTAGGATCAGATTCAAGTATTGGATGACTAAATGATACGCTACAATAATCATTTGCCCAGTTTTCATCAATTGAATAAGCTGGAATTTGTTCCTTAGTTTCCATATAAATAACTTCTTTGTTTCCGATAGGATTAACAGAGAAATTCTTAAGAATAACATCATCCACCACCAAGCTGAACCCTTCTTCACCAACTTCTCCATCGTTTTTAATTTCAAGATTAAATTCTCCATGATAAGACTGATATTCACAAGAATAATCTAATTCAATCTGAGGGGTAAATAATGGATCTAAGAAAATAATTGTTACAGCATAACCGAAAATAAACAAGAACAAACCAATAGCAATTCCGGCAATCCAGGTTTCAGATTTAAACCCTCTATCTTGGAGCTTAGATATTATCTCTTTTTTGTATTTGATGCCCCAGATGATTATTACTAACAAAAAGATTATGCTAATTGCCAATAAAATGTATTTCATACGATCTAGATAACTAGCTAATATAAATTAATTTTGGAATTTAAAGACCCCGATAACTCCTTTTTAAAAATTATAAGAAAAAACTACGACAGCACCTAGAAGTACCAGCAACTCAAAAACTCTTACGTCCTCCCCACTCCGCTTCGCTCGTAGGTCGGAGGATATAACATCGTTAATTGCAATTTTTCCCGCGCTTTTGCACAACTACTCTTTTCATTAACTTGATAATTCTTGAGAAAATTCCGCCACTTACCAAAACGCAGACTTGACGTTTATGATACAACAATTTTTAATAAGAACTTTCGTATATGCCGACAGGATGACAGAATTAATTTATTGTGCGACACCTTCACGCCTTGTTGATAAGATTGAAGAAATTATGGACTATGTAACTGAGCGCGGCCTTGCTCCTTTTCATCCATTTCAAGCTTTCTCATATAAACGATTTGAAGGTAATCCAGCAATTGGAAGAGAAAAAGCAATGGAATTTTGTTTTCGCACAGTTGAGATACCTGATAGATTTTAGATTTTTGGGATATCCCATGGTACGTTGCAAGAAGCAAACATTGCTATGAGAAAAGAAAAACCAGTTGAACTTCATTTTCAATTTGATCCTGAATGGAGAAAATATTATGAAGAATTAGGTAAACAGTATGGAAATCCGCTTGATTACTTAATAACGCCCTGACTAATTTTGTGCCCATACACTACTTTTCTTTCTTCTCTTTGTGCCCGTAACTTCTCACTTGGTCAATAATCAGCCGAAGCATACGAGCAACATACTCTTTAAAGTTCTCTTTATCCGCTTCTTCCAAAGTCATATAATAATCTTCCCGCTTTTCAAATGGGATAAAGAACATAGGATAACCATTCTTCATTAAAATCCAGTTCATAATTGTCCGGGAAGTCCTTCCATTTCCATCCTCAAACGGATGAATCCAGGTTAATCTTGCATGAATGAGAGTAGCCAATTCAAACGGATGCAATTTATGTTTATTTGCACTGTACCATTTGTACATATTTAACAAATGCTTTTTCACTTCTTCATTTGGTGGAGGAACGTGTTTAGAACCTTCAATTTGAACATCAAAAAAGCGAATTCTTCCCCCATAAACAACTCCTGTATTTTTAGTTAAAATTCCATTCACTTTTTCCAGCAAGCGATTGTTTAATTCCCCGGCATATTCTTTCAAATAATCTAAACACTCCTTCCCGTTGACAGCCTCGTGATAATCAGAAGCCCTAACTCCAGAGGGAATGACTTTATCTTTAAGAATTAGAGCAGTTTGACGTAACGTAAGCCTATTTCCCTCAATAGCGTTGGAATGATACGTAAATCGAATCACAAAATCATCATAGAGTTTTTTCTTTAAACTTTCAGGTGTCTGTTTTAACCATCCTTTAAAGCTTTCTTTAAGATCTTGGAGCGTTTCAGAATCTTCATCAGAAAGATAAGAATATTCAGGTCTTGTCAAGCCCTCTTGCTCTATCTTTTTCTCAATTTCCTCAGCATATTTTTTTATGCCTGATTTTGTCGGCTTCTTATCACCAATGTATACCCTAATCTTTTTCCAATTATTAACCCCCACTCTAAGATTCTTAGTGAGATAGTAATACTCTTTGTTTCCTCTTTTAATAGTCTCAACGTAGGTCATAATAAGTGTATGGGCACACCCCTATTTAAAACTTTCGTTAAAAAGTGCACGTAATACAACTTAACGACTGTGGCGGAATTTTCTCACTTAATTAATCGACGGTTTCAGGAGATATTTGGCGCGCGGGAAAAACTTCTCGGCTATGCCTCGACCCCGACGTAAAGTCGGGGGAAGTTAACATCGTTAACTCCGCTTCCCTAAAAAATGGGCATCAAAATGTTTATATACAATTCAAAAATTAAAACAAGAAAGAGGCGAGAGAGATACACCAGCAGCAAAATATTCAGATTGCCGGAAGTAGATTAAGCATTTTCATCATGATTTACAGGGGTAATTACTAAAGGGGAAACGACAGGCGTGGAAGAACACACACAAAAAAAGATTTTGATTGGAATTAGTGCTCTTAGCGTACTTGGCTTGCTCGTTTCAGGCTATTTATTACAAATCCATCTCAATCCCGCAGAAGGAATTTGCGATATTAATAATGTTGTTTCCTGTCTTCTTACTAATACCAGTACCTACTCGGAATTATTGGACATTCCCGTGGCCTGGTTTGGGATCTTATGGTTTTTAGTATCAATAGTATTGAGCTGGAAAGCACTGAAAGCGGAAGAAGCTTCCGTGGCAGGATTATTTTGGTGGAATGTGGCAGGAATAGCGTTCGTAGTGTATATGGTCACTGCCGAATTTATCCTAAAATCACTGTGCATTTATTGCACGGTTGTTCATAGTATTGTGGTTATAACTTTAGTTTTATCAAGTATGCTCTGGAAGGCAGAAGCAAATAAAGCACAGTTCTCCCAAATCTTTACGAAGTTTCGATGGTGGATTCTGGGGATACTTATGGTAGTGGCAGGATTATATTTCGGATACAATATCTAAAGGGGGTGAAAGACATGGCAAAGAAAAAAGCAGGAAAAAAGAAAGTCGTTGCCAAGAAAAGCAAGAAACCGGCAAAAGCAATGATGAAAAAGGGAAAAAATGTGTGTGAGTATTGCTAGAAATCACTCATAAGTTTAAGAAACCAAAGAAGCTGGCCATAATATACACATTTCACGATTCTTTTCCATATTGAATAAAAAGTGGTAACACAACGTTTATTAACGACAAAATATTCCTAACAATATGTCCAAACAGGAGCAACAATGGATTTCTTGGCTCGCTATAGTTTTAAGTATAATAGGAATCATTGCCGTCATTATTTTAGCTTTACATGCGCTGGGAGTAGTTTAGTATGATTAGTGTAAAAAAAACTATAATTTACCTTGATATGGTGTTGCTCATTATGACTGGAGGTTGGATTTTGTTTGGCTTATCCAAAGGAATCGATAATATTGAATTGGCGTACAACTATGTTTACGTTATCATAGCTATAATAACGTTCATACTTAATATCAAGGTATTGCAAGAAGAAAAATGACTTTCAAAAAACTAACCTCAATTAAAGACCTCCAGATGATGGCAGATGTCATCCGGGAAGACATTATCTCAGCATTAGTTGCCGCTAAGTCGGGTCATTCCGCTGGACCTTTAGGCATGGCGGATATTTTCACCGCTTTATATTTTAACGTTTTACAGCATAACCCAGAAAACCCGCACTGGGAAGGAAGAGATTATCTGGTGTTATCCAATGGCCACATCTGTCCTGTTCTTTATGCTACGCTTGCAAATGCCAGCTATTTTTCTAAAAAAGAATTATTGAGTTTACGTAAATTAGGAACAAGATTACAAGGTCATCCCCATCGGGAATCCTTACCCGGATTGGAAACCACCTCCGGTCCTCTTGGCTCTGGGTTAAGCCAAGCCTGTGGAATGGCCTACGGTTTAAGGATGGATAAGAAAAAGAATAGAGTATTTTGTGTGATGAGTGATGGGGAGCACGATGAAGGAAATACCTGGGAAGCAGTACTTTTCGCTGCGAAATATAAACTGGATAATGTGATTGCCATCTTAGATAGGAATTATATTCAAATTGATGGGAACACTGAAGATATCATGCCCCTCGATTCAGTGGAAGCAAAATATAAAGCTTTCAATTGGAATGTCATCATCATAAAAGGGAACGATATGACTGAAATTGTCAAAACACTAGCAAAAGCAAGAAATAATAAAAGCAAACCTTTAATGATCATCGCCAAGACTACTCCGGGAAAAGGAGTTTCTTTCATGGAAGGGAAATACGAATGGCATGGGAAACCTCCTAAGCCGAATGAAGCGGAGGTAGCCTGGCGGGAATTGCATGAGAAAGAAAGTAAAGAACGGGGGGATTGGTATTTGAAACATCTCAAATTAAAACCAGTTCACGCGAAGAAGAAAAAATGATGTACTTACCTTCATTACCAGGACTGCAAAAGGACATGGAATTGAATTTCAAAAGAGATAAAGTGCCTACCCGGGATGGATATGGAGATGCACTGCTAGAATTGGGAAAAGATAAAAAAATCATGGTATTATGCGCAGATTTGACGGAGTCAACGAGAGTTGATAAATTCCGAGCAAAGTTTCCGCAGCAATTTATTGAAGTGGGAGTAGCGGAACAGAACTTGGTGACGGTTGCGTCTGGATTAGCCCATGTGGGAAAGATTCCCTTTGTTTCCTCGTATGCTTGTTTCTGCCCGGGACGATGCTGGGAACAAATTAGAACTACCATTTGTTATAATAATAATAATGTTAAGATCATTGGCGCGCATGCCGGCATTTCCGTTGGCCCGGATGGAGCAACGCATCAAATGCTGGAAGATATTGCACTTATGAGGGCGCTACCGAATATGATAGTGGTAGTTCCTGCAGATTATGAGCAGACTAAAAAGGCGACGAAAGCTCTGGCAGCCTATAAAGGGCCGTGCTACATGCGGTTTGCGCGGGAGAAAACGGAACAGATGACCACCATTAAAACTCCCTTTGAAATTGGCAAAGCGCAGGTGTTAAAAGAAGGGAATGATGTGGCTCTGATTGCGGCAGGACCATTATTATATGAATGTTTGTTGGCTGCTGGATTATTACATGAAAAAGGAGTGGAAGCAATGGTTATTAATAGTCATACTATTAAACCGTTGGATAAAAATACGATACTGATGGCAGCAAAGAAGTGTAAAAAAGTAGTGACGGTTGAAGAAGCCCAGATTAATGCCGGATTAGGGGGGGCGGTGGCGGAAGTATTAGCGGAGGAATATCCTACCAAATTGAAACGGATTGGGGTCCGGGATCATTTCGGTGAGTCGGGAGAGCCTGATGAATTATTGAAGAAGTTTGGATTAAGTGCCGAGCATATTTTCAAAGAAACCATGAGATTAGTACGGGGGTGAACAGCATGAGAGAATGTCCTACCTGTGGAGAGGAGATGGGAAGGAAGGAGGAATGTGACAAATGCGGAAATTGTGCTGGATGCTGTGAGTGTGAGGCGTGAGGGTTTTATTTTTTTTCTTGGTTATTTTTGTAGAGGAATTATGAATCCAAGGTATAACTAATCCCCTTTATGAGAGAATGTGTATACGAACTATAAATAGCTTTGAGCAAAAGCAATCTGCTCTTTCCGAGGATCGCCATTTTGAGCAATAAGGTAACAAGCGTAACGGGTGAGCATGAAATCATCTACCTCTTTAGAAGCACCTTTAGGCATGGCTATCGTTTTGTTGGTGCCAACAAAATGATTATCTATTCTTTGATTTGAATTTTTACAAGAGATTTTAGCTTTCTCAATAACATGTAGAAAATTCCTCCACTCATCATAATCCAACAACTTTTGCAGGTCTCTTGCATACCAGAATTCAACACCGTCGGTGGTATGAGCATACCCTTCAAATGATTTCTGTAAGGTAAGAATAATTTCTGTTCTCATGGCTGCCCTCTTTGATTATGTAAATAGATTAATACTTATAAAGATTGTTGTGGTAGTCACCTATCTCTTTCTCAAATTCTTAAAATAAATAATTTGCCTTTCTCTCTTCAATGCTGCCTTCTTAGGCCTGAACTCACCCAATTTCTTCCGACCATCTCTTGTATACAGAATCCATTTGTAGCCTTTCTTTTTAATGACCATCTCACACCGGCACCCTCAACGCCGCTCTCTGCACTACTTCAGACAAAGCAGGATGCACATGCACCGCACTTCGTAAGATATCCAATGCTTTCTTTCGATCTGCTTTCATCGCTACCACCACTTCATGAATCAGCGTAGACGCATCCGGTCCAATAATATGGCAGCCCAGAATTTCTTTACTCTTCCTGTCAACGATAAATTTCACAAAACCATTCTCTTCAGCAAGGGCTACACCCATCCCCGTGTTTTTATATTCGTACTTCCCCACCACGTAATCATACTTCTTCTCCCGAGCTTCCTGTTCGGTCATTCCTACGCCGGCAATCTGGGGATTAGTAAAAATAGCGTGAGGCATGGGATGATAGTCAACCGCTTTTCTTTCCTCAAAAAGATTGGCCAGAACATACTCTGCTTCCAAATTTGCGGAATGTTTAAACAAATAGACACCAGCTATGTCCCCTAACGCATAAATATCCTTAGCGGAAGTTTCCATAAAATGATTCACAATCACAAAACCATTTTCGGTAACGTTCACTCCCGTTTTACCCAAATCTAAGGTATCGGAGTTGGGTGTTACTCCAGTAGCAATAAGTAATTTCTCTGCAATAAACTTCTTCATGTTCCCGTTATGTTTCGTATGCACTACAATCATTTCCCCTTTTTGTTCTACCTTGAGAACATCACAATTACACACCACACCATATTTCTTTCTCCATAACTCGGTAAAGAGAGCAGCAACATCTTTATCTTCCCGGGGGATTAACAGAGGGCCACGCTGAATAATTGTAACCTTACAACCCAATGCAGAATAGAAATGTCCTAATTCTGCGCCAATATATCCTCCGCCAATGATAACCATGCTCTTCGGAAAGGTGGTAAGACGCAAGGCTTCCGTGCTCGTCAGATAAGGAGTTTTTTGTAAGCCGGGAATGGGTGGAATTGCTGGACGGGCACCAGCAGCAATGACTATTTTCTTCCCCTGAATTTTCTCACCATTAATCTCTAAAACTTTAATTCCGATAAATTTAGCTTTCCCTTTGAAAAGAACTGGATTTTTGCCCTGACGTAACGATTTCTCAATCGAACTGGCATCTTCATCCACAGTATGGCTAGCCCTACCGGTAATTTTCTTAAAATCTGTTCCGGAGAATGATGCTTTCAACCCAAATACATGTGCTCGTGTAATCTCTTCCGCCAGATCAGCAGCATGAATTATCATTTTACTGGGGATACAGCCCCGATTCAGGCACGTTCCTCCCATCGGACCTGCTTCAATAATCGCTGTTTTCAATCCCCGGTTGGCAGCTTCTACCGCTACATCTAATCCTGAACCAGCTCCAATAACGATAAGATCGAATGATTTCATAAGGCCTCTTTTTGTAGTGAGAAAGGGGAAGGAGTTATTTAAATGAATCGGTTTGCTTTATGTACCCAGTACTCTACTCCGCAAACTTCCTAAAAAAGTATCTCTTAGCAATTTCCGCCGCAATAAAATAGCCTAGCAAAACGATTCCTATCAGCAACATCAATTCCCCAGACAAAGGAACTAATTCAAAGAATCGCTGACCGAAGAGGAAGTAAGGCAAAGCTAAGGTCGTGAAGATGGTTATAAAGGACACCGCAATCAGCCACATGCTGGGCCTGCTTTTAAAGAAAGACACATGAGTTCGTAGAGAAAACAAAATAATAATCTCCGAGATGGCAGACATCACAAACCAGCCTGTTCTAAATTCAGCAGGAGTAGATTGAAAAATCAAGAGCATTGCCAAGATAAGAATTAAATCAAATACTGAACTTAACAGCCCAAAATAGATCATAAAGCGGGAGATAAGTTTAAAGTTCCATCGTTTCGGCTTGTGCAATAACTCTGCGTCTACATTATCAGTAGAAATAGTGAGGTTGGGAATATCGCTGATAAAATTATTCAAGAGAATTTGGGAAGGCAACAAAGGAATAAATCGCAAAAAGAGAGAAGAGATAGCTACCGTAAACATATTCCCATAATTAGCGCTGATAGTGTTCAAAATATATTTGGTAATATTACTAAATATTTTTCTGCCCTGCATGATTCCATCAATGAGCACATGCAAACTTTTCTTAAGTAAAATGATATCCGCTGCTTCTTTGGCAATACCTGCGCCCGTATCAACGGAAATACCTACATCTGCTGCACGTAAAGCCGGGGCATCATTCACGCCATCGCCCAAGAAGCCGACGATGTGTCCCTCTTTATTTAACGAAGCAACGATTTTATATTTTTGTTCCGGGGAAACACGTGCGAAAACGGTATAACGCTGGCTGTATTCTTCCATTTCAGTAGGAGTTAGTCTCTCCAGCTCCTCACCAGTTATTATCCTATCTTTAAGGACTAAACCCACTTCCCGGCAAATCTTCTCAGTAATCACGGGACTATCCCCGCTAATTACTTTTATATGTACTCCTAACTGTTTCAGCAAGGCTAACGCTTCTTTTGCTGATTTCTTGGGAGGATCGAGGAACAATAAAAATCCAATGAGCGTTAATTTCTGTTCATCAGAGCGATTCATTTTCTTCTGCTGCACTTTTCTTTCTGCAATGGCAATTACTTTATAACCATCTTTTTCATATTGATGAACTCTGACCCGTAGAGCATGGTGGAGTTTCGCAGTAAAAGGTATACTCTTTCCCTTAAGAGAAACATTCTGGCATATGGAAAAAATAGATTCCGGCGCTCCTTTAGCAATAAGCAACGTAGATGATGCATGCTCAACCAATACGCTCATCCTGCGGCGATGATAATCAAACTCATTCTGATCCAAGAAAGTGTATTCACGAGCGTCCGTCGCTAGTCCTTTCCCAGCAGAACTTTCCCAGATGGCTTTATCTAAAGGATTTCCCAGAGCAGCCGTTTTGAGGTGCGGGACTGAGGAACATAACATGCTATACAAAACGACTTTCGTATCTCTCTTTCCCTCTACGTCACGATAATCTTGCAATTCTAATTTCCCCTCAGTTAACGTGCCAGTTTTATCACAGCAGAGCGTGTCAATATTCCCTAAATCTTCTACTGAAGAGAGTCTCTTCGTGATAACTTTCTCCCGGGCCATCTGCGATGCTCCTTTGGATAAAGTAACAGTCATGATCACTGGCAAAATCTCCGGAGTAATACCCACTGCTAAGGCTAAGGCGAACATGAACGAAATCAAATAGCCTTTCCCCAGCAAGGCATTGGCAATGAAAATGAAAACAGTCATGACCACTACCACCATTAATAAAAAGTTGCTGAAGCGATGAATGCTTTTCTGAAAGTCTGCTTCCGGCTCTTTTTTCTGGAGATAGGCAGCTGTTTTCCCAAAGAAAGTCCTCCCCCCCGTTGCGACTACCATCCCCTTTCCAAATCCAGCAGCAATTGACGTCCCCATAAAAGCCATATTGCGTAATTCCTGGGGGAGAGAACGATACTTTGATACCGAGCTAGTTTGTTTGGATACCGGCAGAGATTCGCCAGTAAGGGAAGATTCATCAGCAGTAAGATCTTCTTCTGCCAGAAGACGAAGGTCCGCTGGAACCAAATCACCAATGGAAAGGTGGACAATGTCTCCTGGAACAAGTTCTTTGGCATCGAGTTCTACCAATTCACCATCTCTCAGAACTTTGGCTTGGTAGGATACATATTTCTTCAATTCCCTGATAGTTCGTTCAGCCCGGTACTCTTGAAAAAAGCCCAGAAACACATTTAATAGCACCATCAGGAGAATAACCAAAGCATTGACGTTTTCTCCCAGAAATCGGGAGATAAGCGTAGCGGCAAGCAGGATGAGGATGAGAGGATTCTTAAATTGGGAGAGAAATATGGTAAGGCCATGCCGCTCTTCTTTCTTGCTGACATCGTTATAGCCGTAATGTTCCTGCCGATGAAGTGCTTCTTTATGTGATAATCCCTGAGGATTGGTGTTAAAATGAGAGAAAAGTATCTTTGGAGATACTGCCCAGGGCACGATCACCTCTTTTGGAGCCATACCTCTGTAAAAATTTCACGTTTTATATATCTTTGTTCCTGAGTTCAAGGAAGTGATACGCTAAAGTCAAAAAGATAGAAAAAAGGAATAAGTTCAGAAGAGTTCTTTTTTAAAGACAACTCGTTCCAAACAGGCTTTACCCGCACCATACACAAAGGTGATTAAGAATGCAAGCAGGAACAAGAGAGCAGGAGCCCCCATATTTACTGCTGGATTCCATCCGCCAACGGAAACATGCCCTAGGTAGTAGGCTACAATCATCTGAACAACCCCAAAAAAGGAAGCTAAGCGTGTTAATACCCCTAAAACCAAAGCTACCCCAATCAATAATTCAGCTGCACCAGCATACCAAATTAAAGTTCCAAAAGCTGCTGGACCACCGGGCATACCCCATAATCCAAATAATTTTTGCACACCAAACAAGAGAAATAGTGCGCCGATACCTATCCGAAAGATCACATAAAGATAATCTCCATATTTCGTTTCAAAATAACTCATGATGTTCTACCTCCGTTTTATGAATAGGGTGATGCCGCTGTTATATAAAGGTTAGGCCAAGGTTTAAATATTTCTCAGTCTTATTATTATCAAATGTTCAACGTATATTTGTTTGATTTTGATGATACTATTATCAGTACCACCATCTACGCTGAGATCTACCCCCTCGTCTTAGAAATGATTGAGAATAAGAGGAGATTAAAGCAACCAGAAATTGATCAGAAAGCTCGCCAATTCGGATTGAAGAAAAATAAGTTCGGACGCTGGGATAGCGGTGAATTATGCCGACACTTAGGGCTACTGGAAGAGTACTACCGTATCCTGCGGGAGCATATCTCCATCATCCCAGTTCTCCACGTCCAAAGCATTGCTCTTTTTCAAGAATTAAAAGCGCACCGAAAAAAAGTGGGGATTGTTTCCAATTCCATGAAGAAGACCATTGAATTATACCTCCAGCGATACGAATTACATCGGTTTGTGGATTTTGTGTTTACGCCAGAAGATGCGGGATGCACTAAAGATAAAGTACAATACTGGAAGAAATTACTACTACTACAAAAACTCAAACCAGAAGAGTGCATCGTTATCGGAGATCATCCTCAAGAAGATGGGACCATTCCTAAGAGAGCAGGGTTTAGAACGTTTTTACTGAAATCACCGGCAGACTTGCCAAACGTACTGCTTCAGAAATAGTCAACAACATTTAAATATCTTGGTTCTTTCTTTCCTTTCGTGAAACCGAGAGTATTTGTAACCCGAAAAATTGCCGAGAAAGGCATACAGCTGCTCCAGAAGCACTGCCGGGTGAAGATTTATCCTTACGATCAAATTATCCCTAAAAGAGAATTGATCCGGGAAGTCAAGCAGTGTGATGCTCTTCTTTGCCTGCTTACTGATACTATAGATAAAGAAGTTATTAACGTTAATCCAAAATTAAAAATCATTTCTAATTACGCCATCGGGTTTAATAATATCGATGTAGCATATGCAACCAAGAGAGGTATTCCCGTGACTAATACTCCGGGCAGAGCAATCGTGGAGGCAGTTGCGGAACATACTATTGCCTTACTGTTTGCGATTACTAAACGAATCTGCGAAGCAGACCAATTCGTGAGGAAAGGTAAATATCAACGATGGGAACCCCTATTATTATTAGGGATGGAATTGGTGGGGAAAACTATCGGCATCGTAGGATTAGGAAGAATCGGATCAGGAGTTGCAAAGAGAGCTAAAGCCATGGGGATGAAAGTAGTATATACTGATATCAAACGAAATGCCGGATTTGAATCAGAATTTAAAGCGCAGTACCTTTCCCTACCGGATTTGCTGAAGAGTTCAGATGTTGTTTCTCTCCACGTGCCTTTATTGCCAACAACACATCATCTAATTGGAAAGAAAGAATTAGCCCTGATGAAGAAGAGTGCCTATCTTATTAACACTTCTCGTGGCCCAGTGGTGGATGAGAAAGCATTGGTGCAAGCGTTAAAGAAAAAGCAGATTGCCGGAGCAGGGATTGATGTGTATGAGTTCGAACCAAAACTAGCTCCTGGATTAACCGGGCTGTCTAACGTTGTTCTTACTCCCCATATTGCCTCCGCAACGATTGAGGCTAGGTCAGAAATGTCTTTGGATGCAGCGGAGAATATACTAGCGGTCTTGCAAGGCAAAAAACCAAAGATGATAGTAAATCCAGAGGTGTATGCCCGTGAGACATAAATTAATGATATTGTTCTTCTTTACAGTCATCTTAATACAGGGATGTTCACCTGTTGAAAGCCCATCGCAAGAATTTGCTCCTCCACGGGAGAATGAATCAGCAGTTATCCCCATGGCAGTTGAAGAGCAAGAGAGTGATATTGAAAACCACGAACAAGAAAATAAGCGGTATTCTTTTTCACCTCTCTTTACACCTTTAGAAGGATGTGAAGAGAAAGAGAGTGTTACGTTTACTTTTCCTCCCTTGGATCTTGCGACAATTACCGTTGTTGAACCGCAAGGAGAACTAACTGGTTTTGTTTCCGGACATATAACTCCAGGAGATCATGTTGGCTTTCAGTATGATAAAGAAGCACCAGCGACAAGTGTATATGCGTTAGCAGATGGCTACCTGGTACGAGTAGAACGAAATCCGGGGTATTTTGGAATAGGCACGAAAAACTACCATCTCTACGTTGAATATTCCTGCACCCTGTTTGGAAGTTACGTCCATGTTACTGAAATAGCACCGGAATTATTGCAGGCAGACAATAAATTACGGGAACTGGATGGATTTACCGAAGTGCCTGAGGATAACCGAAATATTCTGGTTCGGATTCCTATCCGAGCGGGTCAAGTTATCGGTAAAACCGAGAAATGGGGATTACTAGGAATGCTTACCGTTGACACGACAAAAAATTTAACTGGCTTTATCACTCCCCAACTCTATGCAGGAGAGCCCTGGAAAGTGCATGCCGTTCCTGCATTTACCTACTTCATCGAACCATTACAAAAGCAATTGATGCTGAAGAACCCGAGAACGAAAGAACCTCGGGGAGGCAAAATCGATTTTGATGTTGATGGAACCTTAGCTGGAAACTGGTTTTTGGAGGGAACAGATTATGCTGGAGACAAAACTCAACCATTTTGTGGTGATTATATCTGCCCCTATTGGAGCGGACATCTGGCTTTTGTCTACGATTTTGTTCAACCTCTCAATAATATTCGCGTAAGTATTGGCTATGACGCCGGCCTAGGAGACCAAGGACCGTATGGAGTAAAAGGGTACGTCTCCTTTCCTGAACAGATAACTGTTGCGACAGGTTCAGTGAAATACGAATTAGTAAAATTGAAAGACATCACTGTGGAAAGAGGATTCGCTTCACAAGGCAAGGCGTTGATAACTGAAAATACGAACGAAGTGCTGGGCACTCTGCTGGTGCAAATGACCAAGCCCAGAGAACTAAAGATGGAAGTGTTCCCGGGAAAAAATGCTGCTCAGGTAACTGGATTTACGGAGAAAGTAAGGAAGTATTATAGATGAATAGATGATTTCTCGATGAAGCATAGAAAAGCTTGGATTATCAAGAGCTCAATAAATTTACTTCTTCAGCTCCAACTTTCTATCATAATCTTCACCTCTTTCTTTTTCTCGGTTAGATAGTCGATGGAAGAAACTGTCAATATCCCATAACTTGCTTAATTCCCGATATGCTTCTTTACTTAAACGTTTTTCTTTGATGCCTTTTCTTAATTTTTTCTGCTTTTCAGTGATGAGTGTAAAAAAAGAATCAATATCAACTAACTTATTTATTTCTTTATTTACTTCCCTCCGCTTCTGCTCAATCTGTTTAAACTTAGCCACATCCTCGATTTTCTTTGCCAAGACTCTTTTGATGTCAGTAGTATAATCTTCCAGTAAGACCGATACATGCCGATGGTTCAAATAAGAGGGATAAAGCACATAATCAGCGTGATGATTGTATAATTCCAGCGACTCTTTTAAGTTTTTAGCAGTCACGATAACCACGGAGTTTGGATTTGCTTTCTTGATAGTATGGATGATGGATTTGTTATCATCAACACTAGCCAAACTGGAAACCGCTAATTCAATATTCTGAAGGTTTAAATTTTCAAAAAAGTCTGGATTGTTCACAGAATTATAAATATGGGGGATTCCTTCTCGCTTTAACATCCCAATATTCTCAGGATCATTTTCAATTACCATTATCTTTTTCCCCATTTCTTTAATACGATTATACAAGTCCGATCCTAGATCGTAATACCCAAAAAAAAGCATATTGTATCCTGGATCCAATGTGGGAGGCCTCACTTCTTTAACTGAAAATGCTTTCCTATCCACCCTTCGTAAATAAGGTTCGCAGAATTTGAATATGCGGTCATCATATTTGATGAAATAAGAAGAAATAATCATAGTGAGGATAACGAGAATAATGGCAATTGATCCAATATCCGGATCCAAAGTCCCCGTAATAGTTCCACCAGCAATAATAATTATCCCAAATTCGCTGAGCTGAGCCAAATGGAGTCCAGTAATAAAAGAAGTTTTTATATCATAGTTACGAAGGCGGAGTGTGCAATAAATAACCAGTGGCTTGATAAGTAAAGTCATCAGTAACAATAGGCCTATGAGAATGATGTGATCAAGTCCCAAATTTAAGTTCATCTGAAACCCTAAACCTACAAAAAAGAGCATGTTAAAAAAAACAATTAATGGACGTAACCTTCCGGAAACTTCATTTTTATAGATAGTATTCGCAAGAGTTATTCCTCCAATAAAAGCGCCAATGGTGGTTGAATACCCGAAGTACGGAGCAATGGTAACAAAAAGAAAACATACACCCAAACTCATTATGAATAGCAATTCTGGATACCTGCTCGAGAATTTTAAGATTCGGTTAAGGATATACTTTGCTAAGATAAATGCGATAATTATGAGAACTATCCCTTTAAGAGGAGACGTAATCAGCTCAACTTTTGATGCTTCCCTGCTTACGGCTAGCAAAGTGAGAGCAAGTATAGCCAAAACGTCCTGTAAAATGAGCGTGCCAAGGATAAGTTTCCCATGTAAAGTAGTTGTTTCTTTCGTATCCTCTAACCATTTTGCTACGAGTAGAGTGCTGCTAAACATGAAGAGGAGGGAAAGATAAATTCGTTCAATAAACGTAAATCCAAAAAATCCTGAAAGGATGAAAGGGAGAAGAAAGAAAATAACTGACTGGGGGATAATCGAGAGAATAATATCTTTTCCCAAATATCGAAGGCTGCCTAGATCGAATTCTAAACCCATTAAAAATAATAGAAAAGTGATCCCTAGCTCTGACATAACAATAATCAGTTCCCCGCTTCCGATTTGTGAACCCAAGATGTAGGAGAATAAGAGCCCCGAGAGGACGTATCCTACAATAATGGGTTGCTTTATCAATTTCACTAGAAAGGATACACCCACAATTATAAGGAGAAGTACCCCAAAATCTTCGATAAAGGTTATCATGGGCAGGAGGGATACTATTGTGTATACTGGTAGGGGATAGAGGAGACTAGTTAGTTTAAATAGATTATTATAATAGAATAGGCAGGTTGCACTAGAGAATAGGAGTTAGTACAGGGCAGGAAAGCGAGATTAAAGATGATTTCTCGAGAGTAATCATCTTTAAATTGTTTCAATTCCTTCAGGAAGATTTAATTTGCGCTGAGAAATTTCATGAAGATACGAAGCCAATACTGCTTTACGGACATGTATCCCAGTTAACAAGTCCACCCTGGTTTCTATTTGATATAATGATTCCACTCTTTTCCTATCTGATTGGCCCTCTCCCTCATGGCGACGATAATGGCTGCCGGACAAGAGCTGACGATAAATATTTCTCCTTACCTGTGTTTTTACTGAATCTGCAACATCTAATTTATCTACTAGTTGACCGAGGAAGGTTCTATTCTCGGCAGAATTAAGCAAAGCCATCCTCGGCTGGACTAAGTCTGAATCCATGGTTCCGGCAAAGAAGCATAAATCCTGTTCAAGTAGCTCTAAACCTGGGCCATACTCAAAGGACGTAACTTCTCCCCGGGAGCTGGAAGTAAGAACTACGGGAATTCCACCGTCACGACAGTAGGTAAGAAGGGGCCGATAACTTTCTCCAAAATCATCGCGAAGGCGCATGCCGGAAGCGCCCGTTGCTTTCAATATTAATCCTCGTGGTGGAACCGTTTGAAAAGCGCGATAAAGCAACTCCGGATCGGAAGAGACATCAAAGCTTACTATTCCTGTGAAATCCATCTGGTCGTTTCGTATTCCGGAATATTTTTTCCAAAATCGGGTTATTTCGTAAGAAAAGTATCCTTTATTTCCTAACAAAGACCGGAAAAATTGCTCCATTACACTTTCCCATTTTTCCGCAAGTCGTGCAGAATCAGAGAGATGACTCTCTTTCTCTTTATGCCGTCGTACATGTTCAAGTAATGCCACCTGCTGAATTACCTTCCCTACCAAACGTCCATGAAGCTTTTGTTCCCCTACTAAAGCATTCATGTCAATTAAAACTCTTTCGACAGTGTCATCAGTGGGCCTTCTTTTGAAGTTTGTAATCTTACTCATCCCTAAGCCAAGGATGCTAAGGTTGGGAAGCCTGCCCCTTCCTCCCACCACAACTTCGTCAGGGGAATCAAGGGTACCATCTTCTACTTGTCGTTGATATTCTATCAACTGCTCTAATTCTGCCCGCAGGTTACGGTGTTTCCTTCTTCGGAAATCAAAAGTAATATTACAATCCTGATCAATCAATTTATCCAAAGCTACCCGAGCAAAAAAGGCTTTTTCTGCTTGAGGTATGCCCCTCCCATGCCAATCAACTGATCCGCCAGGGGTGTCGTGCCTGCTGGTGATTATAACTCCATTTGGCCTCACTGCAAAAACACCGGAGCCATTTCCGTATGCTGCAAAGAAGCCAGCGGTGATAGTGTTGTATGGAGCATCAGAATTCTTTTTCTCTGGACCTTTAATTGAACCTAAGGCTACAACGGGATATCGCCATACTTCATTACCTGCCAAGGCAATAGTACTCGTTGCTAAGTTCATGGTATCAGTGCCATAAGAAACAATCATCCCCTCGCCACTATTAGCATGATCCAAAGCCTTTCCTACTAGATCTAAGAGATGTACTCGTGGATGGGCAGAACTATCACCACGCATTTGAACTTGGACGGGGGAATAGCGAACATGAGGGATTCGTTGTAATAATTCCAGAATTCTTCCCTGTGCTGATGGGTCTACGTCCCGCGCGCCATCACCTTTTGTAGCACTACCAATGGTTCCTCCCGTAGGAATGTAATGCACGACTTTGGTCTTCATAACATAGATTCCTAACACCAGAACTATTTAAATATATTTAATTGCTACTTAGGAATAGCACCCTTCTCTTTTCCTGATGCTATCGTACCCACTTCTTCTTTAACTTCTTGAACTCATCCTTCTCAATACTCTCCCTTATCTCTTCCATCAATTTCCGAAAGAACCATAAGTTATGATACGTAGCTAATGTATACGCCAACAATTCTTCTGCTTTAAACAAATGGCGGAGGTAAGCACGAGAAAAATTGGTGCAAGTATAACATTGGCAATTTATATCTAAAGGACGTTTGTCTTCTTTGAATTTGGAATTCAAAATCCGATAGCGAAATTTATTGCTTATTTTTCCTCCGGACTCAGGATGAATAAAGATGTACCCCACCCGGGCCAATCTTGTAGGCAGGACACAATCAAAGGTATCCAGCCCCATCTCAACATAGGCAAATAAATCGTCCACTCCCCCTATCCCCAGCAGATGCTTGGCTTTTTCTTCCGGGAGAAATTTCATCGTATGCTGGATAAGTTTTTGACTTTCATCTTTAGGGTCACCAAAAACACTGCCAATGCCAATGCCATCAAAGGGAAGCGACGCAATGAATTTTGCACTCTCTTCCCGCAAATCTTTAAACCTTCCCCCTTGCACAATCCCATACAAAGCCTGCTTTTTATCTTTGTTTAAGGCAGTAAACGCCTTCAAACTGCGGAGAGCCCATGCGTGTGTTCGGGATAAAGATTTCTTGGTCGTTTCGTAATCGGCATTAATATCCAAACATTCATCAAAGGCAAAGATAATATCTGCTCCCAAAGCACGCTGAATCTGCATTGATTTCTCCGAGGTAAAAATATGTTTTGATTGGTCAATATGGGACTTAAATTCAACACAATCATCATTAACTGTACACATACCCTCATTCAGGCTGAATACCTGAAATCCGCCCGAATCAGTAAAGATGGGCTTCTTCCATCCCATGAAAGAATGTAGTTCACCCAGCTTTTTTACTATTTTCTCACCTGGACGGAGATAGAGATGATACGTATTGCATAAGAGTGCATCAAAACCAATTTCTTGCATCTGTGCAGGGGAAAGTCCTTTGATCGCTGCTTGAGTAGCAACGGGAATGAAAGCGGGAGTATGAATTTCCCCATGGGGAGTATTAAGAATTCCAGTGCGTGCTTTGGTGTGCTTATCTCGATGAATGATGGTAAATTGAAATTTTTGTGACATAACTGTTACACAAACGATAAGGATTTAAAAAATTACTTGTTCTTGGTGAGCATGCCTGCAGTAATCACGGAATTATTGTGATATGCCCAGCCAGCGTAAATATTTAAGAAATTATTCTAACTACTCCTTGTTCAGCGTCAATCTCAACCATCATTCCATCTTTCAATACTTTGGTAGCATTTTTCGTGCCAATGATACAGGGTATTTTAAGTTCTCTTGAGATGATGGCCGCATGACACGTTATGCCGCCTTCGTCGGTTACGATGGCGGATGCTTTTTTGATGATGGGAAGCAAATCTGGATTGGAATTGATAGTAACGAGAATGTCTCCTGGATTAAATATTCTTGATGAGTTCAGGGAGAGAACTACCCGAGCTATTCCTTTGACTATGCCTGGATAGGCTATTTGACCATTAATTTCATTGCAGAAGTTTTCCTTTTCTATGCTGGAAGTAATGCTCGCCACATTAGCCGTCCAATCTACTTTTTCTTTACCGTTTATAACTTGGTAGATAAAGTGCTTTCCTTCTTTTTGCTGATGTATCCTCTCTTCAACCTTATCCCATTGTTGAGAAAAAATTTCTGATAGTGTAAGCATAGACACTACTTCCGCGGAATTAGGCAGGTTTTGTGGTGATATTCCCTCAATACTGAAAGGGACAATGACCTGGTCAATAAATGCGTGATAATATGAACTTGATCGTAGTTTTTTGGAGAGGAAATCCAGTTCTTTATCATTTACGTTTCCAGATTCGTCTAATACTTTCAAAACAAGGTAGGGTAGAAGCGTTGCTTTAATAAATAACACTTTGAGGAAATCAATAGCAGCAGGAAAGCTTGGAAAATTGTCCTTCCCTGAAAGATAGAGTTCTGCTCGAGCATTTAACCGTATCCCTTCCAAAAGTAGCCCCGCACAATAGTCTGGATTTTGGAGAACCAATTTTCTTCCCGCTTCCCAATAGTGATCAAGCTGCGTCTTGGAGCGATAATGCCGAACTATCCCTCGCGGTTCTTCCACCATTAGGGCATCTGGTTCAGGAAGGGAGAATAAATTTTTAAATTCTGCCGAGGCATACCATGAATGCCAAATGGAAGCACCGAGTAACGAAAATGGCCTGGTGAGATAATGCACCCAATCTTTATCCAAGGGGGGGATCTCATTCATAATTTCACTCCTCAAAAAGGAAATCGTCTACCACCAGTCAAAGACCGGCGGGATACTCGCTTCGCCCAGGGCTATTTCCTTTTGAGTCCAAGAAGGACCGGGTCCTTCTGGACAGAAGGGCAGTGCCCTTCTTGTCCCGGAATTTTCCTCCGCAACCGGTGAGTGAGCGAAGCCTTACGCCACCGGTTCGTTCCGAAGGAACGTCACGAACGTAGTGACCTGACTAAACCGGTGGAAAATTCCGTGATTTTGCAATCATGTGACCCAGTTTACTAATGCGAGTGTATTCTTTCCCTGATTCTCGCGTTTGCAAATCAGCATTTCTATCAAGATGATAAAATCCCGACAGAGCATCTTCAGGAAATGAGATTCCTGCTTGCAATCCTGCACTAATGACCGCTAATTCATCATCAACATAGGCCTGCAGCTTAAAGCCAAGGTGTTTTAGGTAGGCATCGAGCTTTTGAAAACCCACGGGTGAGGTTTTAGGAATATTATCCAGTCGCTCAACCGGAATAACTAAACGATGATCCCTAAAAAGATGCCCTAATCCTGCGGTCTCCAAAAGGATTGGAAGAGACTTTTCAGTTGCAGTAGAATAAACTGCCAAAGAACCAGCAGCAGCAAGTTGTTCCAGTGCATCCACTGTTCCTGGCACCTCGACACCGCCTACTTTACCTTGTGCAATATATTCATCCATTTTCGCCATAAAAGGCCGGCTCCAAGTAGCCCGGTCAGATTGAAATTGTTCAAACAATTCTCTTACCTCAGGATCTTCTTGTTTTAATCGATCCCAGCTAGGACAATCAACAATTGTTTTATAGGCATCAAACGCAAATACAGGTATCATTGTATGTTCCTCCACACCCCGAACCTCTCTCTGGAGTGGAGCGATCTTATATAATAGTTATTTACCCCCTTTGGAGGTACTAGTTAGAAATATTTAAATAGAGGGGTATTTTTTATTTTAATATATGGAAAAGGTTTTCAGAGAACTGGGGTTTACCGAACGTGAAACGAAAGTATATTTAGCGCTCATAGATTTGGGAGAAACAAAAATAGGTCCACTTGCCGCAAAGACCAGGCTTCAGCCGGCAAAGATATACGAAACCCTAGAAAAGCTGATTGATAAAGGATTAGTTACTTTTGTTTTAAAATCAAAAATAAAACATTTCCAAGCTCAGGATCCACAGGAAATACTGAATCTCCTTAAAGAAAAAGAAAAAGCCCTGAGGGATATTTTGGGTGAACTGCAGCAGCGCAGAATATTTTCACAAGAAAGACAGGTGGCCAAAGTGTACGAGGGATATAAAGCAGTCAAGGGACTTTATAATTCGCTTACGGAAAATTTGAATCAGGACAACTATTATTATGTTTTTGCTTTTCGCAGGGAGTATAAAGATTTGGCTTTAGCCTCGCGCTTTTTGCGAGATGTCCATGTTAAACTTAATCAAAAGGGAGTGGATGACAGAATAATTGGACATGTGGATGTGAAGAGAAATATGCTGAAAAATTATGGGGATATTAAGAATATAAAATTACGATTTACAAAGCACAATTTCCCCCCGGGTTTAGTAATTATCAATGATAGAGTGATCAATTTTGTCTGGGGTGAGCGTCCCACTGCTGTTGAAATAATCTCCACCCAGATCGCCAATCAATACACACAATTCTTTTTAGAAATGTGGAAATTGGCGAAGTGACTACACTTTCTTTATCATCAATCCGTCATTTGCCACGCCAAACTGCAATAAGGAAGCTAGGAAAGATTTAAATAGTTGTAATAAAATACAACAAAAGTAGTATTAAGATACAACATGTTATTCACTAAAACAGAAATCCTTATCCTGGAACTCCTCGTTTCCAAACCAATTAGAAAGTTTACCATCAGGGAAATTTCCCGATTGCTCAAAAAAGACCTTAAAATAGTTCATACTTCGATTAAATCGTTACACCAACAAGGATTTTTACGGGAGGATGAACATCACCATCTGCACTTGAATTACCCTGCCCATATCCAAGATTTGGCCTATGTTGAAAATATCCGCAAAGAAAAATTTTTTCAGAAGCATCAGGCTATCAAAATAGCTGCTGCCGATTTTCTCAAGAGAACAAGATATTCTTTTTTTGTATTATTGATCTTTGGGTCTTATGCAGAAGGTAATCCCCGCAAAGACTCGGATGTGGATATCCTGGCAATTCTTCCTCAAGAAGATAAAGATAACGCATTTCAACGAGAATTAAATTCAATATTATCTCTATCCTTACACAAATGCCACCTAAACATAATTAGCCAGGCCAGTTTTAAAGAAATGATAGCCAAGCGTGACGAGATGAACATCATTAATGAGGCACTATCAAAGCATATTATTATATTTGGAGGAGAATTATATTACAAGCTATTGGGTGAACGCCATGTTAGATGATAAAAAGATAGCAGAAATAAAAGGAAACAGAATTCCAAATGAGCAGGTAATCTTTTTAAACGTACTTGCTCTTTCACAGCAAAAGCAGGTGCATAGATGAATCAGGACGAATACCAGAAAATTCTCGAGAAGTATAAGGCAAAAGTAAAAGAGGAATTTGGAGATAAACCCAGCAGCAGCCCCAAGGTTAGCTCTAAAGAATATCTTGAATTTAAACAAGAATTATACCCTGCCCGTTATTCCTGGTACGAAAAAGCATGCAATCTTTCTGAACAAATTCTGAAACTGAAAGCAGATCCAAAGAAAGCAGTCCAAGTTCAGAAAAATTTGGATATCTGCCATCTCAATATAACTCCCTCGGGAGTTACCTCTTTTGCCATTCTGGCAGCCCTTCTGGTTATAGTCATTGGTTCCCTCACCACGTTTGCCCTGCCCGTATTATTTGGACTGGAACCAATGTTCTTTTTTGTGATTTTCTTTACCATTGCGGGAATGATCCTGATTCCTGCTCTGCAGAAAGTTCCTGACTTCATGGCCAACACTTGGAGGATGAAAGCCAGCAACCAGATGGTGCAGAGTGTCTTCTACATGGTAACGTACATGCGGCATACCTCTAACTTAGAACGGGCAATTGAATTTGCCGCTGATCATCTTGACCCGCCATTATCATTGGATTTTAGAAAAATTTTATGGGACGTGGAAACAGAACGATATAGTACTATTAAAGAATCAGCGGAAGCATACTTAGCAACGTGGAAAGAGTGGGATCATGAATTTGTCGAATCGTTTCATCTGATAGAATCTTCCTTGTTTGAAGCGTCAGAAGAGCGCCGCTTGAGTTTATTGGATAAAGCCTTAGATGTTATCTTAAATGGAACCTATGAAAACATGCTTCATTACGCCCAGCAATTAAAATCTCCCATTACCATGCTGCATATGCTCGGTATTATCCTTCCCATCCTTGGCTTAGTCATTCTTCCTTTGGTGGTTAGCTTTTTAGGGAGCGGAACCAGTCCTTTTACAACTGCTATTTACATTGCCATGCTCTATAATGTTAGTTTGCCCATCGGTGTTTATTATTTAGGCAGAACCATTCTTTCGAAACGTCCTGCTGGTTATGGGGCGGTAGACATCGGAGAACAGCCAGGAGTGCGGAAATTCCGAAACGTTAACATCCCACTTGGAAAAAATGTTACCATCAGCGTTAATCCGCTCTATTTCTGTGCGATGGTATTGATAGTTAGTTTGATTATTGGGTTCAGTCCGTTATTGATTCATGCCGTTAATCCCGCCTTTGAGATACAGGGTGAAACGTTCAAACTGATGGATTATGTGTGCCCACCCACTAAACCGATCTGCGAACCTTTAGAAAAGATAGGGCCGTATGGGATGGGAGCAGGAATATTATCCATCGTGCTCATTGCCGGGATAGGATTAGCGATAGGATTGTACTACAAACTTCGTTCACAGAATGTTATCAAGATTAGAGAAAAAACAAAAGAGTTAGAGGACGAGTTTTCCTCAGCTTTATTTCAATTGGGAAATAGATTAGGGGATGGTTTACCAGCGGAAATTGCCTTTGCCAAAGTGGCGGAAACCATGCAGGGCACTACGTCGGGAGAATTTTTTACCGTTGCAGAGAAGAACATCACCAAATTAGGAATGGGCTTAGAGCAGGCGCTCTTTGATCCAAAGGTGGGAGCCATTGCCAGCTTCCCCAGTAAAGTCATTGAATCATCAATGAAAGTATTGGCTGAGAGCATCAAGAAAGGTCCCCGGATAGCGGCACAAGCGCTCCTCTCAATGTCTCGTTATATTAAAGAAATACACCGAGTGGAGGAACGGTTGAAAGATTTGATGGCGGACGTCATTTCTTCCATGAATGCGCAGATTAAATTCTTAACGCCAGCGATTGCCGGAATTGTCATTGGGATTACCTCCATGATTTCCACGATCTTAACGAGATTAAGCGCGCAGCTGGGGCAATTTGCATCCCAAGGAGAGCAGGTGGGGGGATTTGCGGATCTGCTGGACATATTTGGGATTGGGATTCCTACTTTTCATTTTCAGGTCGTGGTAGGATTATATATAATTCAAATTTCTTTTATTCTGACGGTTTTAGCGAGCGGCATTGAGAATGGATCAGATAAATTAGGGGAGCGGTATGAGTTAGGAAAGAATCTTATTAACTCTACCTTGTTGTATTGTTTTTTAGCGGGGGCAGTCATGATACTTTTTAATTTATTTGCTGCGACGATTATGAGAGGGACATTGGGAGGAGGGTAATCAGCTACACTGTTTCCTTCCCAATAATATTTATAAAGAGATGGTCGATTCTGAATATTGGAGCCATAGTTCAGACTGGGACATGCAGAAAACTCAGTTTCCTGCAGGCAGGAAAGAACACATGGCTGAAGTGTTGACAAATTTTGTTGACGAAGATACCATGACGTCGTGGGTTCAAATCCCACTGGCTCCACATTTATCCTAATGATAAAAGAGGACAGAAGACTTTAATGACGAAATCAGAAGATCGCTTTTTTCTTATCTTTCTGGGAACCATACTCCTGGTGAGATTTATTCTGTTCTTCTACCCCACTTCCAGTCCCACCATCGCTGGATTTCGTCTGCATCATTGGATGTATGGGATAGTATTACTTAGTATTGCCTTCGCGATCAGGAAAATCCCCCTCTTGGCAGTGGGCTTAGCCTTAGTAGTGGATGAATTAACATTTATTCTTATGAATGGAAAGACTCATGCCGAGAATTATTCCGCACTATCGCTTCTGGGAACAGTCTTTTTTATGATAATCGTGTTTTTGTATAGGAGCAAAATAAGAGAGTTCTGCCTCTGGGAAGGAAGGATAGGGAAATAGGGAAAAAGAGCAACTCCAACTTTTCTTGCAGGAAAAGTTTATATAGAAGTAGCTATTACCTACCAGTAACATCATAAAAATGATATCCGCTACCGAGGCTAAGGCGATGAACGTCGCTGAATATCTTTTCGATCAGCAACCAAGACTTACTTCTAGTTCTAGAATCGTTCTGTAAGGAAAGACTTACTCTTAAGCAAAAGCAAATTTTGGATTACATTGCGGATAATAGAGAAGAAATAATAGTTACTCGCCTCGTTAACAAGTTGAGCATCAATCTGCACTGTTCTCACAGTACGTTATGGAACAACATTAGGCAACTAAAGCGAATTGGAATTCTCAAGAATAATCCAAAAGGGAATCCCTTAGAGATCAGTTCTATTGGAAAGCTCCTTTATCAAAAATACAACCCGGAGGAAAACAAAAATGACATCAACAATAAGAGATAAAATGGACCTTGTGACCGTCGCTCAACCGACCGATCTTTACGATGGAGTCGCCCGATCTGGTTGCATACCGCAAATTCTAGCAGATGTTCCTATGCTCTCTAGACTGAGCGATCTAGCACCGGGATATTATCGACTCGGGATTATACATATTCACTCGGAAGCACTCGAGAGACCTAGAAGATATGGCTTTGTAAAATCTCCCTGGGATCCGCCAATGCAGGGAGAATCTTATCTTGCGGCAATTGATGAAGAGCATCGGAGATATCGAGTTCTTGCGCAAGTTACTGGAGAGATCCCAAGTTCTACATCTGCTTTAAGGCGTAATTTATGGCAATTAGTGGGGCAACTGTAATCTTTTTATTTTATTTCTTTTTATTTGATAATCTCTCAGGAGACTACACTATCACCCCAGTTAACTTTATATACTTTAACCATTTAATTTTAAGAATGGGCAAGAGAAAAAGAGGTTCTACTCCATTAGCCAAAAAAGAGACTGGTCTAAAGCATAAAGAATTTTGGATAGGCTTAGCGATCGTATTCTTACTTTCAGCTGTAGCTATTTTTTCATCATTAGATTCAAAAGTAACAGGGTATGCCATCGTACTCCCCATTTCTTTTGTCCAAGAAGGAAAACAAGTTTCGTATGAAACCCGGGGAGATGTTCCCGGTATTAAAACAGTTACCATTGAAGCAAAGGGAGTTATAAAACAAGATAGGATTACCATCGCCTGGGATGGAAGCATTCCTTTTGATGGTGTGGCGTATTCTAAATTTTCCGTGAAATCAGATCATCCTGAAAGTGTAGGGGAAGTAACCTTCACGCTAAAGATTAAAGAAGAAGATCTTACCCGAGTGAAGCTTGCACCGGAAGACGTGAAGTTGTATTTTGAGGGAACCGAACTTTCTACTACCCTCACTAGCACGGATAGAGGGTACATTTATTATAGCACATCTGCAGGGGGACTAGGGAATTATGTCATTGGAAAAGCAACCGTGGTAAGAACTCCGCCACAGCTTGTTCCTGAGATCGTAGAAGCGGAGGAAACTCCAACTGAAACAACAGCCGAAGAGAAAGCGATAGAAGCATATGAACAACAGCCAGCCCTCGTTGGAGAAGCGGGAGCTCAAGCTACTGAACCGAAAGTAGGATTCTGGGCAAAAATTGTTCAATTTTTCCGAAATCTTTTTGGGTAGATTTTTATAATACCATTCTTTCTTTATGATTAATATGGGAACCGTGTTTATTATTCATGGAGCATACGGGCATCCGGGAGAGAATTGGTTTCCCTGGCTCAAACAAGAGCTGGAAAAGCTAGGCCACGAAGTGGTTGTTCCGCAATTTCCTACTCCCGAAAACCAAACCTTAGAGAAATGGCAGGAGGTTTTCTCTAACTATAAAGTTGACCAAGATACGATCTTCATAGGGCACAGCTTAGGAGTTCCATTTATTCTCTCTTTATTGGAAAAGTGCAAAGCAAAAGCAAGTTTTCTTGTTGCCGGTTTCTGCACACTCCCGGAAAATGAGTTTAAAGAGGGGATGAGAACTTTTGTTAAAGATTTTGATTATGAGAGGATAAAAAGCAATTGCAAGAATGTTTATGTCTTTCATTCGGATAATGACCCCTATATCCCTTTATCTAAAGCAGAGGAGATTGCTGAGAAAATAGGAGCAAAATTAATGGTAATCAAAAAGGCTGGGCATTTTAATGCCAAAGCAGGATATACCACGTTCAGGCCACTTCTAGAAGAGATAAAATCCCTGTTATCACAGAATACAACAGAATCTACAAAAAAGAAAATATAAAAAAAGAATTAGTATCCACGGCACTTGGTGCAATAATAGCGATTAGCATTATCAACAATGATACGCTGACCGCAACCTTTACAACACCTCTGGATTTTATACTTCTTTACTTCCTGAAAGACGTGTTGCTTCAGTTTACATCACCTTCTTTTTTTTACTAGAAACATCCCTCTCCGAGGAAGAAAACAAAGCAAGTATATAAATGTTTTGCTCTTTATCGAGGATAAATGAACCTTAAAAAACCAAAAAAAACAAAAAGTTTAAGAAAGGGAAATAAGTTTATGCGGGATTGAAAAGGCTAAATTCTCGTTTTGAAGGACAGTGTATAATAATATTTATAAAAAGGGTACAATTCTCGGCTTCAGAGGAGTGATAGAGGTAATCATTCCACGATTTCTGTGGAGGAGTAAACAATGAATGTCATGGTTAATGGTATTCCCGGAAGTATGGCAGTAGAAGTTGCTAATTGCCTTGATCCCTATCCGGATTCCAAAGAGCGATTAGGTCTCCTTTCAGTCGCGTTCTCTAGCGCACAACACCATGACAAAATGAGGCTACTAGGGAAACCCATTTGTGCTCCGGTCTATTTAATAGGGCCGGCAGAACGGGAACAAGCAGTAAGAAGAGTACGAGAAGAACGCGGATCTTTCATAGCGGTAGATTATACCTTACCCGCGGCAGTTAATGACAACGTTGATTTTTACTGCCGACAAAGAATTCCTTTTGTAATGGGCACAACCGGCGGAGATCGATCAGCTTTAGAAAGAAGAGTTAGAGATTCTGAAATAGTAGCAGTGATTGCTCCGAACATGGCCACCCAAATTGTGGCATTGCAAGCATTTATGGAAGAATATGCTAGACTTCATTCGTATTCACTTCGAGGAGGATCCATTGCCATTACAGAAAGTCACCAACAAAAGAAAGCAGATACCAGCGGAACGGCGAAGGCAATGGTGGATCATTTTGGAAGACTTGGCTTCCCTTGCCGTGCAGCTGAAATTCGAAAAATTCGTGATCCGGAACAACAGCGCAGAATGGGCATCCCGGAAGCATATTTAGGCGGGCACGGCTGGCATACGTATCACCTTAGAACTCCTGCATCAACAGCAGCATTGGAACAACTCGCAGAAGAATTACGAACCTTCTTACGGGAGAATCCTTTTTTTTCATCATACACCTTAGGAGAAGAACCACAAAGCCCATTTGAGCGGAGCACGAGGAGAGTATCTCCTGATGAAACAGTTGTATTTCAAATGGATGAAAATCCTGGCAGAGAACTCAGCGTAACTCACAATGTAAATGGGAGAAAAGTGTATGCTCTAGGAACTTTAGATGCGCTTACTTTCTTGCAAAGGAAAGTAGAAGCCGGAGAGAAAGGAAAAGTGTATTCGATGGTGGATGTACTACGGGCAGCTTAATTCTATATCATTCTTCCATAAAAAAACACGAAAAATATTCCGATGGCAACCATTCCCAGCCATACTGCTTTATTCCAATGGAATACTTTCAATCCGTCTAAATTCCCAAAAGGGATCATGTTAAACAATCCCAGCCACATGTTGATGCTAAAACCGATCGAAAAGATGAAAGCCCAGGCTGGAAATACAAAACGCAGCCCTAAGAATATAAGCCCCAGGACATAATTAGTAACAGGCCCGGCAACGCTTACCATACCATTCTCTCGCCGAGTAATCATGCCCGAGATCATCACCGCTCCAGGAGCAGCAAAAATAAACCCCACCAAAACAGCCAGTCCTAAAGCCAGATACAACATTTGATCGAAAGCCCTAAACTCAGCGACGCACCCATAACGCTGGGCAACAAATTTATGAGATAATTCATGCAAGAGAAAGCCTAATCCAGCAGTCAAAGAAGAAATAACAAAGAGAAACAGGAAAGAAATTGAAAATATATTCGCAATAGTGCCGTCAAAGAGGTTAGCGCCTGCATAAATGAAAGCAAACGCTAGCGACAACACGATCCATGCTTTCGTAATATCTATCAACTCAACTTTAGAAGTCTTAATCTTGCCTATCGCAATCGTGGGGTACATAGAATTACTCTTCTCCATCGCTGTCTGTTTTTTCATCAACCAATTCTTTCAAACGCTGCGCTTCATCCTCAACTCGGACTAACACCGTAAGATCAGCAAAATTTTCTTCCGCGCATCCCGGACAATAATAATCGGGAGTATCTTTTATTCTGTAAGTGGCTTCTTCACCGCAGATGATGCATTTTTTCGTCATTGTTGCCTGTAAAGGGAGTTGTATTTTAAAAAGATTCTGCTTTTTAATTAATATCGCTTTATCCCTGCTCTTCCAATAGCCAAAAAATATTTATTTTCAGCAGAATTATTCTTATTAACTTTTAGTTCATAATTTGCACATAATAAATGCATGGCATGGGCAATTTTGATATAAATCGGCAGAGACCATAATTCCCGAGGGGTTAATTTTATTCTTTTTTGATATTCGTTTAAAGCAAGGTTAAGATTTTGCTCACTTTTTGAAGGATCATCTTTATCAAATAGTACCTCGCAGGCTAATACTGCTAATTCTTGAATACGCGGATAATAATTAGAAACTGAAAAATCTATGAGCCACAAGTTATTATTTTTATCTTTGATAATGTTGGTTCGTAAAATATCTCCATGAACAAAACAATGGGGCAAAGTAGGGATATCAAGCTCCTCAAACTGGCGAATTAGCGGTTTCACCAAGGCCAGCTCTTTTGGAGTTAAGTATTTGCTTTTTTTCTTAAATTCCTCTGGAAAGTTAGTAATGGCCCAGGAATCATATATTTTAGGAGGGTTAATAGGGAGGGAATTTAAGCGAGAGGCTAAAGAAGCTAAAAAGTGAATATCAGCCGTGTTTATTTTTGCTTTATTTTGCGTAAAAAGATCTTTCCCTTCAATGAATTCCATAACACAACCTCTTAATGGTAATCTACCACCCGGAAGAGTAAATAAATACTTTCCTGTTGATGATGGATATAATTTTGGGATAGGAATGCCGGATTTAAATACTTCAAGCATAATGTCAACATTTCTTTTGCAATCTCCAATCCTCTTTGATTTAGCAAAGATTTTCACGAAGAATTTTCCAGTGGTAGTCTGCAATGAAAAATTAAAGTCCTCATAACCAACAGGGATAAATTCAGATTTAACAGGGTTTCCAAGGTTATATTCTTTACAAATGGCGTGGGATATTTCTGCAAGGGGACCATGGAATCCAATTCTTAATTTAAAAAGATCTTTCATTGAATTCACATATTTATTTCAGCAGATACTGTTTAATCTCTTCAATCTCATGCTCCGTAACCGCACATCCATTATATTTGGTTGCCCAAAGCACGGAATCCAGGAGAATTTGTTTGCCCTCTTTCAGCGCGGGCACATAAGAATCGAGAAGCCCCATCTTGTAAGCGATGGAAACCAATTCAATCGAACGGATAATCGTCAAGCCCTGAAACTGGCTGCTAAATTGAGTGATAGATTTCTTATCAGCAATTACCTGTTTTTGAAATCGGCTTTCTAACAATTTCTTCATTTCTGCAGAATTCTCAATAAAAAGGCGCAGAGTACGTTCGTCCATTACCACTGCTCCCGCTCCAATCTCCATAGCACTTGCCACTGATTCAATTTCACCGGATTGAATCACTTCTAAATTCTTTCCATCAAGCTTAAAAGAGTTATTGGCAAGATTCTGCAAATCCTGCACTTTGCGGAGTGGAACGTTGGAATACACTTCTAACACGCCTTCTTTAATGAATTTCATCACTTGCAGGGCTTCGAACTCAAAACGTTTCACCGAAAGTGGCCGTTCCACTAACTCCCGCTGCACTGCTGGCGTAATATAAAATTTCCCGCCAAATTTCTTTTTTAATTCCGGTAAGATCCACGCTAAGCGGGACATGACTAAAGAAATAATTGGCCCAGCATCAAAAAAGATTATTTTTTCAGCAGCCATATTATGCTACCCCAAACAATTTGAACGCTATGGTTACTCGCTTTTGTGCAGGAAATTTCTCGTCATGCTGATCCAGGGCCATAGTTTTTCCCGCGTACTGCTGTAAATCCCAATTGGATAAGCCCATCAATCCTGCCGCTTGCCCTATGGAAAGCCCCCGCTGCAAGAGGGAAGTTCCTTTTTTAATACGAGCAGCTTGCATTACGTCATCCAGATGCTCTTTTATTTTGTTATCACAGCGTCGGACTATTTCATAGACTTTCTTAATGCTTTGATTATATTTCCCCAAATTTTTTTGCTCTAAAGCACTTTTTGCTGCTTTCAGTGCCGGGACTAAATTTGCATAAACTGGTGCATCAACGCTGGTAATTATTTTGTATAAAGAATACAGGAGCACGGTAACGGAGACCAGCTCCAGATCTCTTTCTGCAGCGATATCTTCAATCGCATGGTCACTTAAATTTTTAAGTTCCTCCACATCGGTTGTTTCACGCACTTGCAGAATTTGAATGGCTTTATCTAAATCGTAGACTATTTCTTTTCGGATCGCCTCTTTCATTTCATTGAGAGAGATACTATTGGCTTTTATTAAGGTTTCTCTCTATCCAAAATAGAAAGTTGGTTACACCATTTATATTCTGAAAGAAAATGTAGGTAGATTTATAAATCTCGTTGAACCGTTCAAGTGGAATATGGGCCTGTAGTCTAGCCTGGATACGATAATGCCAGTGAGGACGAGGGGCTTCGGTTAGAAGAAGTGGAAACCCCTAAACCCCGGTTCGAACGCCAGTTACACTAGGCGAGTCGTATTCAAGTGGGGCGCTCGTGACACTCGACCCCACGATATAAGCTGAGTAGTGTACTTGAACGAAAGTCCGGGCAGGCTCATTTATCATTATAAAAAAAGGTGATATCATGACGACCGACAAAAGCATTCTGGTTACGCAATCTGTAGCAATTCTCTGCGATGGGAATAATATTGAACGAAGCATTCACGAGCAGAGTAAATCTACCAATACTATGGTTAATTTTGACAAACTTATCCCCAAGCTCTTGAATGGAAGAGGCTTAAATCGCTTAATCTATTTTCGAGAAGGGCAGAATATTTCCTCCAAGCTAGCGGAACGATTGCACCAGCAATATTACGGTTCTGTCGTTCCATGCCATAAATCAGCAGATATTCCGCTTTCCATCAAAGCGACGCAATTAGCTCCAAAGGTAGATACGATCATCATCATGTCCGGGGATTCTGATTATATCGACCTAGTTAAGCATCTAAAGTCTGAAGGAGTAAGAGTGGAGATTGCTGCAGTCCAAGAAACAACCGCTAAAATGTTGATAGAAGAAGCCGATTACTTTCATCCTATTACGAAAGAGGATTGGTTCTTTTACAACCCTGGAAAGTCCATGGCGCATAGGGGAAGATGATCTTTTCTTCTTCCTATAATCTTCTCATAAGTTTTATATAACCGCTTCATTTTAATCAAAGAATGGTCTTGGAAAAATTAGGGGAATCCCTGAAGAATACGCTCAGCAAGATAACCCAATCCGTCTTTGTGGATGAGAAACTCATCAATGAGCTCGTGAAAGACATCCAGCGAGCTCTTCTGCAATCCGATACTAATGTACAACTCGTCTTTGATCTGAGCAGTAAGATTAAAGAGCGGGCTAAGGAAAAAGCTCCTCCGGGCATAACCAAACGAGAACAGCTTATTAAGATTGTATATGAGGAATTAACCACCTTCTTAGGGAAGGAAGCTCATGAAATTAAAATAACGAAAAAACCTACGCAAATAATGTTGGTGGGATTATTTGGCTCAGGAAAAACAACTACTGCTGGAAAACTTGCCAAATTCTACAAAAAGCGGGGGTATAAAGTAGCGGTCATGCAAACCGACACTTGGCGGCCAGCGGCGTATGATCAATTGGAACAAATTGCTGCATCAATTGGCGTTGATTTCTTTGGCATCAAAAGGGAAAAAGACCCGGTTACTATTTACCATGCTTTTGAGGGAAAACTGAAAGAGTATGATGTGGTGATCGTTGACACCGCGGGAAGGGATGCTCTTTCCGAAGAACTAATCGCAGAGTTAAATCAATTGCATGCTGCCATCGCTCCGGATGAACGATTGTTGGTTATTTCTGCTGATATTGGACAAGCAGCACAGAAACAGGCTCAAGCTTTCCATGACACTTGTCATGTTACTGGCGTTATCGTTACCAAATTGGAAGGAACAGCGAAGGGGGGAGGAGCGTTGTCTGCATGTGCAGTTACCAAAGCACCGATCACTTTTATTGGCGTGGGCGAAAAAGTTGACGACTTTGAATTATTCCATCCCCAGCGATTTGTGGGAAGATTAATTGGGATGGGTGATTTAGAGTCTTTACTTGAGAAAGCGAAAGAAGTGATTTCTGAAGAACAAGCGAAGGATATGCAGGATAAGTTCTTGAAAGGCGATTTTAGTCTCGTTGATCTCTATCAGCAAATGAAATCGCTGAAAAAAATGGGTTCCTTTGGCAAGATTATGGAAATGATTCCGGGGATGGGATCACTGAAATTACCGAAGGAAATGTTAGAAGTGCAGGAAGGCAAATTAGAAAAATGGAAAATTGCCATGGATAGCATGACCCGAGAAGAATTAGAAGATCCCGATATCATTTCTGCGGACAGGATTGACCGGATTGCCGCTGGTTCTGGCATAAAGGTAGCAGAGATCCGAGAATTATTGAAGCAGTACCGGCAATCGAAGAAGTTAATGAAAATGATGAAAGGGGAGCAGGATATTAACAAACTCATGAAAAAGATGGGTGGGAAGCTGCCGAAAGGAATGATGGGGATGTAGATGGATCATGTGGCTATTCTTGACAAGAAAAGAAAATTATTAGCCAAAATTCTCTCTCGGGAGAAAACTATTGAATCCAGATGGTATAAATCCAAAGTAACTCCTTGGGATAGGATTAAGAAGGGGGAAGTGATTTATTTCAAAGAATCTGGCGAGCTAGTGGCAGTAAAAGCAACTGTTTCTGAGGTGCTTCAATTTTACTTACCCAATGTTGATGTAGGAGAATTGTTGGAGAAGTATGCTTCCGCAATTTGTTTTACAACTACGGATATGGAGAAATTGGTGGAGTGGTGTTCTGCACGAAAATATTGTATATTAATGCGGTTAGTAGATGTGCAGCAAATAGAACCGTTTGAGATTGATAAGAAAGGATTTGGCATGATGGCGGCGTGGATAAGTGTTGAGGATGTTAATAGGATAAAGAAGTAGTCTATTTCTCTAGGAGAATATATAATTCCACAATCACTTTTACCGTTAAGTCAATAGCCACAACGAGCCAATCACTAAAAATAAAATCGCCACGCCAGAGATTTATAAAAAGAAGATAAAGTAATGAAAGGGCACTCAGCGACAGCGATGCAAATTGTAACACTCTCTTATTCATCGTAGAGCTGCAATTATGATCATTATAACAGTAAACACAATTGCACCTATTGCCAACAGATAGACTAGAGTTTCTAGAAATTTCTTAGACGTTGCATTTGGTGTTTCAGGCATATTCTTTCTATTCTCTAAAAGATTATAAATGTTTCGATGAAAAATTACTCTTAAATAGGGACTTCAATCTCGAAATCTTTATAAGTCAAAGTACATCAATATCACACTCATGAATTGGAAATATTTGCCTGCAGCTGTAGCATTGAGTTTGGGATTGAGTAGTTCTGCGTCTGCATTTGATGTTGTAGAAAGACGGCAAAATATGATCTTTCCTACCCAAGGATATCTTACAGAAGTAACAACTTATACTCTCAGAACGGAAGAAGGGGATACCTTAGCTTCGATTGCTCGTAGATTAGTACGTGAAAGATTAGTTGGTCAAAGAGTACTTACTGTTTATGATGGAGTAGAATGCCGAGAAGAACCGGGGTGGGATCGGATTTGCTTCGATAGGTCTAAAGAACTTCAGGGAGTTTATGCTCAATTACAACATTGGAATCCACATGTAACTACTCCTTCTCAAATTCCTGTAGGCACAATGATAACCTATAAAGCAGCAAAATCAACCCCGGTCTTTACTAATATTATGTAATCATTCCTTCATCGGCGTTTCTTTTCTGAATCCGCAGCTTTTGCAGTAGTGCACTAAGAACATTCCATCAGCATACTTATGCTGGCCTTCGTGTAAAGGCTTCTTGCATTCAGGGCAGTAAGTGAGCATCGGATATCAACAAAGAACTCTTGCTTTTAAACTATTTGTTGCTAAAGTAACTACTTTTGAGGAGTGTTTCCAGAAAGCTTTATAAACAAAGCCTAGTTTTGTGGGGTTATGGGGCTTCATGTTAATGTAGAGTATAGCGTTTTTGATGTACAAAACCCTTTTGCGGGGAGAAGTCCGGAACGCGAAGAAACGTATACAGATTCTTATCTTTACTTGTCTCCAAAAGCTAGTCTTAAGCTGAGGGATAACCATAAGGTCAAATATAAAGTTCTCCTTCGTTCTTTTGAGAATTCAGAGATGTATCAACATATTGAATTTCCCAACGATCCACGCCAAGATCCTTTACGTTCATTTTTACATTGTCATCGTTTTACTGATCTTTTTGAAACTCCCCCTGATCCAAGATTGGTTATTCCTAAACAGAGGGTAATGTATTCAACAGAAGGAAATGTTAAAGTCTATTTTTCTACTTTCACTTTTCAAGGAGAATCGAGAACGAACTTAACTCTAAGTGCAAGGAGATCCGAATCAATCCATCGCTTGCAGGATAGGCTTCAGTTAACAGAAAGGAATAAAAGCTTCACCGCATTTCTGTTACAGTATGTCCATCCTGAATAGGATCTTTGGTCCTGATATACGAAAAAAAGTAGCTCACGAAGATGAAGCTATTGCTAGTCTACTTGAAGAATTTCATCAGTATTATGCTCGTTTTAATGAAAAGCTTGATCTTTTTAGTCGCTTAAAAGAACTGATCGTGGAGATAAAAGCCCGTATTTATGACCCCCGTCTTAAAGCCCATAGGGCTCTTTCTCTCTCTGAAGTTCTTGAGCTGCAACAAAAAGTAGAATCTGCTCTGGATGAGCTTCTAGAAGAATTGCGCAAAATTAAGAAACTTATCGATATTGAAAAAGGTATCGGAAAGGAAGAGCGTCTTTACTCGACGCGAATAGTCTCTTTCCTTTCACGAGAATTAAAAAGAGAAGCGGAGCTCCGCCAGAAAGAGTACGGGATAAAATATTTAGAGCTTCTGAGAGAAATGAATTCTTTCCTTCTAAATACTAAAAATAATCTTTATGGTCTTTTTCAGATCTTAGCAGCGCAACTAGATCTTGCCCAGGATATAGAATTAGCACGTAAAGAAATAGAGATAGAATTCGGATCTCTTTCCAAAGATCAAGAAAAAGTTTTTTTACGTTTAGTCAGGATTTTCCGCATCCTGGAATTGGAGATAATGCGCTTTGGGAGTTATTGCCGGGAAGAGGCAGATTTAATTCGACCCGGCCAATCTCTTATAAAACAATTTACTTCTGATTACAGCACTTTAAGAACCCTCGGTCTTCTTTATTCTGAGAGAAGTCTCACCAAATATAATCTGGGGATGATCACCGCGAAATTTCAACAAAATTTTTACGGTGTGAAGGGGATAGGTGTTATTCACGAGGACGATAGAATAGACCTGCGTTTCGTAAAAGGAAAGCGGGAGCGGCATGCTGAAGTGGTGCAGATGCTTTTTGAAGGGGTTCCCGGGATGAAATTAGCTGATGATGTTGCTATTCGGGCTTTTCTTCATTCTTTGCCTCTAGGGAAAATAACGAAGATAGCTGGCTATGAAATTCAACTCCAATTTAATCCCAGAGAGGAATTACGAGTCATTAATATAGACTATGCCTCTACCATTCTGGAAGTGCAAATTGAAAGGAAGACCATGCACGAACGGATGTTGCGCATTTCTCGGCAGGATTTTGAACGATTAAATTATACTTTATTATTCTCAATAAATAAAGATCTTCTTAACAAATCGATGTTCCAGTTGCATATTGAACAGCGCGGAAATAAAATCAATGTTACGGATACTAGAATATATCCTTTCGTTGAATAAACCTAAACTTCAATAATCTTTCCCGTCTTTCCTACATTAATACTTCTGGTCTTGCCAATCTTGTCTTCAATCCCATGCGTTTCATGAATATGCCCACAGATGTGGACCTCTGGCTGAAACTCTTCAATTGCTTTCCGCACCCCCGAGCTTCCCCACTGAGGATTGTGCAAGCTGAGAATGCTCTCATTGGGCTGCACGTGAGTTACCATCACTTTCTTCTTAACCCCTTTTAATGAATCATGGGCTCGTTTCAGCGTCTTGAAGAAATCCTCATCCGACAATTGGTGCAATCCAATATCACCATAGCCGCAGCCGAAGATTCCCACCTCCCCTTTGATCATAGTATAACCATGCAAATTCTTAACTCCGTACTTATCTACCATGAATCCAATCTCGGCCATGCCTTCATGATTGCCGGGAATGACTGCTACTTCCAATCCTCTCTCTACAAATGGCCGCAGCAGGCCTTCTTTAGGGTGGTCGAAGGTAAGCAAATCTCCTGCCAAAATAACCAGGTCTACGTTCTCTTTCACTCCCTTTTCTGCCATCTTCTGCATGAAGGCGGTATCCCCGTGAACATCACTTAAAGCTAAAATTTTCATAGTTAGATTAGAGAAAGCACTCTTTATAAACTTTTCTATTAGTAATTAAACAGTGGTAACTATCTAGTATAAGTGGGGTATTCCTGCCGTTGATATAGCATATTAAAATATTCAGCTTTCTTTTTCTTCCCCAGCAGACCGGCTACCCTGGCCGCTTCATGGTAAATTTTTCCTTGCTCGTACGCGCGCATGGCTTTCTCTAACTGCTTGAGCTTCTCATGCAATCTCCCCAGGCTGCGGAAGTCCAGGCATTTTTCATACAGAACAATCGCTTTCTGAAGCAACCCCTTTTCTTCTGCTAATCTGGCAGCATCGTCCACTTCTCCCTCCTGCAGCAACTGGTTTATTTCTGTTTCAATTTTGAGTTGTTCCGGTTTCATATCATTTTCCTCTATACCTTTTATCTCTATAAAGCTTTGCTATTTACTGTTTATGTATTTTCACCCAGCCGTGATTGGCATTTACTTCTACCTGCATGCCATCTTTAAGCACTTTGGTGGCAATTTTCGTGCCAATAATACAAGGAATTGCTAATTCCCTCGCTACAATTGCTGCATGGCAGGTTATCCCACCTTCATCGGTGACGATAGCTGCCGCAATTTTCATTGCGGGAACATAATCTGGCCGGGTCATCACCGCTACTAAGATATCTCCGGGCTTCACCTTCTCTATCTCTGTAGCACTTCTTACTACTTTTACTGTTCCCCTGGCCGTTCCCAGAGAAGCCGTGAGTCCCCTAAAATCATCAACCGGAGATAAATCCGTACTTCCAAGAATGGATTTCTTAACGTCATCCGCATCTTTCCCAGTGAGAGCATCATGCCCTTCCTTATCCCAGTAGAAGACACTATTTCTCCTTCGTTCCAAGAGTATTTTTCGGTCAGGTTTATGGATAAAAATAGTACTAACTTCCCGCGGGGACATATACTTTAATTCGTCTGCCGGAACCTTCACCCGTTTCCCAATCTCTTCCAAGAGCAGAGTACAATAGTGGGCAGTCCAAAAAGTTGCTTTTTTCCGTTCATCCTGCCAGTAGGTAAAGTCCTCTGAGATGGTAAGCAAAAGTATAAGCTCTTCCGGCAACGTTAATTGTTGCAAGAGTTCTTTCTTTTTGGCTTTGTTGATGAGGGGCGTACGCTCTATTCTCTTGATTTCATCTTCAACATTAATCTTCAGGGTAAGAATTTTATCTAATTCTTCATTAAAGTACTCAATACTTAGAATATGAGCGCTGACATAATTATTTCTAATCCAAAAAAAATTTTGCTGATGTTCTTGCACTAATTCCTTCCGTTTCTGCAGCTTCTTCTGTACCTCTGCTGCTATTTTCAATAATTCTACTTCCGCATCATTGATGAACGAGAGGTGAATTGGCGCAGTTAGAATTGAAAATACTTCCGTGAATTTCATACGTTCTTTAAGCTTTGATTGCTCATAGACTTTTTTTATCTCGGCAGCAATTAACTCGTCGGTTCCTAAGGCAAAGCCATCGATAAGTGAACTGGAACTATTTCGATTGAGAATGATTTGAACGAAATCACCATGAAGTTTGATTAATTCTTCATCGCTTAGTTTGGGGAGCGCGATATTCCCTATCTCCTGGCATTTCTGGTAGAATATTTCTTCATCCCCTTTCCATTCCTGCAAGAGAGTTTTACTTACGCTCTTATCTTTCTTTCCTGCGTTAATGATTGACGTATAAACTTTCTTAATATCATCCATCTCAATATACCAGTCTGCTTTTCCGTTCTCAAAGAAACAGTAATGGACGGTGAAATCCCCCCCTTGCTTTCGCTCAGAGTGGGTTACTATCTCTGCTTCTGCGATCATGTGCAGTAAGTACGGAGAACCATCAAAGCGTTGGTGGTACCATTTTTTATGGGTCCACTTTGGCAAGTTCTTTTTCAATAAGCCGGGTATAAATTTCATGTTAATAGTGCCTCATCCCTGGTGGGAGTAATCCTTGCTCCCCGTCAAGACTAATTATGACTGCTCTTTCCTCTATGATTACTCTCTCACCAATATAGATCATTTCGGTGATACTGTTGCATAATTTATTGCCGAAATTCTCTAATAAGACAATTGCTATCGACACATAATCACCACAATTGTCTATATTAAAGTTTCGATCTTCAAAGTAGCGTTTTTTCATGGCAAAAATCACACCGGCCTGGGACGTACTCTTGGCCGTGCTCGTTGCCATCGCGTATCTGGAACCTCATAGGATATATCAACAATACCTCTCACCGCCTTTACCCATGACGGATCGTCTGATTTTGGCTCTCCAATTCTGTATAACTGTACCGCTCCTTCAAGACCTTCACGCGCTCGCTGCAATTCTGATAGTTTGTCGTCGGCGTAGGAAAGAACTCTTTCTGGGGAATGTTGCAGCCTTTCCAAATCATGTTGTACTGCTCTAAAGCCTTGCACCGTTTTCCTATCTGGTGTGTCCGGATTGTAGAAAAAAGTTGAGCAAACTTGAGTAATATATTGCCGTAACTCAGCCTGCATTAGAGCGGCATTCACTGCATCATGCAAACAAGTGGAAAAGACGGCGTTATGGATACCAAGGTCGCGATCTTCGCGTAATCTTTGAACAACACCAGGCAAGGCGGCCACCTGTACACGCCCTCGTATCAAGCCTTCTTGTAAGATTTCTTCATACTGCCTATTCGCCTCAGGGTTGCCTTGTTCATATGCCTCACGCAGTTCTGGAGATTCCCTAAACACATAACTCGCGTGATCCATTCTTACTAAAGTATTCCCTAAATCATATAATCGTATTAGTTTTGTGTCGCTCATGTTAGACCTCATCAATTTTTATAACTCTGTGGTAAAGAATAATCTTCTTAAATTAGTGTAGTAATACTTATTACTACATCTAGCAACCTTTAAAAAGAACAGGTCTTTTCTTTAGAGAATGGACGCACAGCAATCACTCCTCCAAGCAGGATTAACTAAAAATGAAGCGAAAGTCTATCTGGCACTGCTCTCGCTCGGACCATCCACTGTAGTTGCGATCACCAAAGTATCCCGTGTACATCGCGTCAATGTGTATGATGTTCTGGAGCGATTGCAGGAAAAAGGACTCATTAGTTCCGTCATGCAAGCCCATAAGCGCATCTATGAAGCTGCTAATCCCGAACAACTTCTGCATTTGGTGAAACAAAAAGAACAACTAGTTGCTGATCTGCTGCCGCAATTGCAGCAGGAGTTTAATCTCAAGAAAGAGAAGCAGCATGTCTCTTATTTTCTTGGTGTTGAGGGAATCATGCGTGCCTATTTTATGATGCTGGAACAAAATGCTACTATTTATGGGATCGGCGGTTCTGGGCTTAACCGGCAATTTCTGAAACATCGTCATGTGCTCTGGAATAAGGGAAGAATGAAGCGAAAGATGAAGATGAAAGTATTATATTATGAGTTTACGCGCAAAGAAAAAGAATTGCGCTGGCAGGATCCCAGTGTCGAAATACGCTATTTGCCGGATGCTTTTAAGACCCAGGGCATGGTCGATGTCTGCGGTGATTTAGTGGTTAACTTATTGCCTATCGAAAGAAATTTTATGGCCATTGTTATCGAAAATAAAGCTCTTGCAGATACTTATCGCAAATTCTTTCAATTTGCCTGGCTGCATGCGAAATCATAGTCTTTATCTCCCAGTGGTAAGATACTTATTTATAATTCCCCCTTCTTCTTTTACCTTTTTTATTACAGTGGCATCAAACAATGGCTTGTAACCTTTAAGAATTCTGCTTCCTGCCGTGCTCTCAACATTTTTTACGCAAATGCCGTCTTTAACAGAAACAGCTACTCCTA
>CAYJXA010000001.1:103682-298406 GCA_964373955.1 uncultured Methanosarcinales archaeon | reverse complement strand
TCAAAGTGCCTTGGAAATAGGAGGGACAGAAATTACCTTAACTCCTTCCCTCTGCAAAACAATTGACAAAAAAATGACTGGTAATAGAGAAGAATTAAAAGAACAAATCGCTGAAAAGATGGCTCGCTGCTGGTGGATGTTTAATGAAGGCAGATATGATGAAATTTTAGATAAAGATAAGGTTGGGAAGGTGTTGGGTGTGGATAAAAGCACCAACGATTGCGCACTATGCTATGCCCTTCCCATTGATCAAGACGAAATAGAAGGCGGTCCCATTCGGCCAGAGGAGTTGATGAGATATTTACGGGATCAGCCCTACCCTAAGGTCAAAGATACAACGTACTTGACGTACATTCAATCCTCCGGTGGACCGGGAAGGGTTGCGATACTTGACCAAGTCGCTCCCCGGGACGCTTATGGAATTGTGTTCATGGCCAAAAATTCTGATGCGCAGGGAGTGGGTTGGATTGAAGCGGGTTTGGCATCGGCGTTTACTGCCGGAGCTTTATTTTGTTACCTTGCCGAACCTTGCGGGTTAGTCGCAACGATTGCAGTTGGTGCGACGGGTGTAGCTGCTGGTGGAGTATCCGGATATAAAGCAGTGGAAGCAGTGAGGGCAGTTTACAATAGTGATCGTACCACCAGTGCCATTGTTTTTGATAATTTAAGGAATGTTCAGCAGAGCGGATGCGTCATAAAAGATATCGCTGGAGAATAATAATTAAGGAGGGGAGAATAATGTTTCATAATAAAAAGGGATTCAGCACATGGGAGGTTATCGTGTTCGGGCTCGTAGCCATCGTTATGGGAGCGATTCTTATTGCTGGTGGAAAAGGATTATTTGGCGAGGCTCTTGGTGCTGCCGGAGAGCGATTTAAGGATCTTGAAGATTATGATAACGACAAAATAGTCAATCTGTACGATAAATGTCCTTGCACACCCGCCATTGCTGCGGAAGAAGAAGAACTTCGAGGATGTCCAAAACCAACATCAATTGCAGCTGCACAGCAGGATCAGAAGAATTTTAAGGATAAGCAATGTCCTCCATTAGCTAGTGCTCAGGAAGCAACCACTCCAACTGCTTCGCAAGTATCATCATTACAATTAATGGATGGAACGGTGCAAGTGCCCAGTGGAACGTACCATACCACGAGCGCAAGCGTATCATATCGTGCAAGCTGCACTTCCACGTGTTCTCTTCGAGTTAATGCTCCTAGTGGGCAATCAAGCGAAGAATGGGGAACGGAAGGAACGTTCCTCTTAGAGGAATTTGGTACGTATCAAATCCTTCTGGTAGAAGGAGGGAGCACGAAAGTAGGGTACACTATCGAACGAACAAACCCTGATGCACGTGCGGAAATTGAATAAAAAAGAATACTGGGATAGAGATGAAGAACAAAAAAGCCATAATGATGAAATTTTTAGTCAGCCTAGTCTTAGCGATCATCATCTTTGTTCCTGCTTGCTTGTTTCTCTCTAAGTTCACTCGTTTGAGCGGACAGGCAGAAGATAGTTTTGCAGAGTTTACCAACACTATCAAAACAGCATATTCCACTCGCAGCAAGCAAAATCATGATTTAATCATCGACGATGATACTTTTGTGATAGGATACTCTGCGCAGAAAAACACGCAACTCTGTACTTCTCAGAATGCCTGTGCAACTTTTGCCTATCCTTCCGAATGTGGGGGGGAGGCATGCATCTGCCTATGTCAGGAGTATCAAAGTACGGGATTTACTTCCTCCGCCACTTCTGAAGATATTGTCTGCCAGCAACGAACTTGCGAAAAAGTAGGAGATCTTGAATTCAAAGACCGCCTTAAAGTTTCTGGGTTCTATCTCACCGACATGCCGGAGGTATTCTCTCAAGGATATTTCAGAAATGGCTTTGTGATTGCCCGGGGGGAGTTAGAATTTAGCGGGTTACGATTTAATTTTCAAACCTTCCGCCGCCTTCCTTTTGTGATTGTAGTAGAAGAGGGAAAAGTAGGATTATGCAAAAAAATTCCTTGCCAGATCTATGAGCAAACACCATGAACCAGATGAACAAAAAAGCTACGAACATTCCTTTGATGATCTTCGAGATTATTGCTGTTGTGATAGTAGTTTCGATGATGATGAGCGCAGCTAAAGCTTTTGCTCAATCAGAGAGAACTTTCAAATTAAAAGCAGCAGAAGATATTCGTATGATGATTGATACATTGGTAGCGGTTCCAGGGGAAGCAATAGTGGCGTACCCTCACAATGTTTCTCTCTATTCGTTCATTGTTGATGCTGGAAGTGTCGCAGTGTTCAAGAAAGGGGAATCTGATGTTCTCTGGGTCACAAGAGCATTTATTTTGCCGGAAGGATACACCGCAGAAGGTGTTTTAGAGGAGAAGGAACGCCTTTGTATAGAAAAGAAAGCGAAAAGAATACTCGTAAGGGAGTGCCAGCCAAATGAACCGTAAAGGGGAAGAAGAATTCAGTGTTGCCAGTAAATCTATCTCCTGGTTGTTTTTAGGTTTAATCATAGCGATGGTGGTGCTGGGTTTTGGGTACACTCTTGCGGATTATAAGAATAAAATAACTGAGGTTCCTTCGAAATTACGAGCGGAATTGATTGCCCTTCGCTTCACCTCCTTGCCGGAATGTTTCGCCTTTCAAGAAGAGCAGACGGGCATGATAAGCCCCGGCATTATCGACTTAGAAAAGTTTACCACTGAGAATTTGGTGCATTGTTATACTACCGAAACTCAGAAAGGATATAAAACCTTTAACTTTCGGCTAAAATTAGCTAATGCTAGCAACGAGATTTTCACCAATAATTATTTCCACCAGGAATCCGAGGATTTGACGATTATGCAGGAAGTGTTAGTTAAAACGGATACTGCGCTAGTCAAAGACCAGCTTATCATCTACGTGCAGGAGCGGATATAATGCTATCAGGAAAAAGAGCGGTCATCGAAGATTTAATGGATTTCCTATTCACATTTATTGTTGGTTTTTTCCTGTTCTTTTTCGTTTCCGGGGCGTTTAGTTATACCATTGAGGCAAGCAGGGCAAAAACCTTTGACAATGTAGCGGACTTCCATCGTGTTGATGCCGCTGTCCGTAATTTGCAGATAGCGGTTCAGGAAGGGCAACCAGTAACCGCGGAACAGATAGATTCTCTGGTCAAGAAAAGCAGAGTGCTGGGTGGGAAAACTATTACGACGTGCGCCGATTATTTTGCTCCTGAGGATTGTGCTCACGATGCCATTGGGTTATATGAGCAGAGCGGTGATTCTTGCAGCTGGGATGCAGAGAAACATTCTTGCCAATTCAATCCGGTGGTGGTGGCAGAATCATGAAACATAAAAAAGGCACGATCATTCACTGGATTTTATTAGGGGTTCTCTTTGCCTTAGGTGTCTTTTTCTTTGCCAGCAAGTCCAATTTATTAAGTATAGCCCCCAAAGGAGAATGGCAGCTTGATTTCTTACGTGAGAATTATGTAGCAGCTCAGCAAGAACTACTCAAAACGAGTATCGTCGGCAGGAATGTTGGTTCACAAGTAGCTTTAGACTTAGCTCGTCATGGCGGCTATCTTCCGGGAGAAGAATCACCCTGTGGAACGATTGAAGGAGTCCAGCGGTGGAATCGTCTTGATTCTTTTTGTTTCCCCCCTGTTGATGAGAATTTTAAGCAACTAGCACGTCTTCGTTTGGCCGAAGCCTTGCCTGGAAAACAGTTTTCAGAGATGGGGATCAGCGGAAGCCTCTTTTTTGCTCGAGGGATTACGGAAACGATTCGCACTTCCCATGCCCGATATCAGTACGAGAATTCTTTTGCCGTAAATTTACCCTACTCTTTTGAAGAATATACGCAGTTAGAATTGGAAGCCTCTTTGCTTGTAGAACAGTGTCGGGACGCACGAAACGTAACTGCGTGCATTCTTGCCAATAAAGCTCCTCATTGGACGCAGGGGAAATGTAATGGAATGTCGTTGGAAGAAATACCAAGCCGATTAGTTCCGTTCTGTGTGGATAGTCCCGCTGCGGCAGTACTTACCTTGCCAGGAATCGCCACTCCTCTCACGTATTCTTTAGCTTTAGATTTTACTCCTCTTGGTCCTCTTGTTGTGGAACAATTGTATAGTCAGGCAACGTCGCAGGGTAGCACCTCTGAGATCATATTCGAACCTGATGAGTTTGCGGAAGGGTACGTTTTGTATTACACCAACTGGCAGGAAGTAAGGAATCGCAAAGGAACCGTTGCAGAAGTTTTTGAAGGCATGCCGGATATCGCGGAATTTGGGTTATTTAGCAAATCGGTGGAGTTAGCCAATCCGAAAGAAATTAATTGTCCTTCAGAAAAGGAAACCGGAAGACTCTACCGTTGTGAGGATGGCAAGTTGCATTATCTTCTCTATGATAATCGCTTAGTTGCAGGGAATACTTATTTTACCATTACTACCACTGCTGCTGGGAAAGAGTCGAGCATCCATCATTTTGCACCATTGATAGTTAGCGGGGAGAAGGTGGGATGAGGGATGGATTTAAAAGATCTAAAAAATATTGTCCGGGACATTGTAAAAAAATCAACTTCACTTAAAGATAAGTATACGGATCAAAAAGAAGCACCAGTGCGTTATGTGGCTATTTTTTGTCAGAACAATGATGAATTTAAAGAGTTCACCAAGATCATAAAAACATTTAGCTCAGTAATAAATGAAACGCCAACCGGCATTCATTATCGCATTCCCCCTCTAGATACTGTTTCTGGACCACTTCAAATTCTTAAGATAAGAGTTCCGGACAAAACCAGGCCCGAGCGAGGAGATGCCGATTATACTGTCCATGATTATGAACAATTCAAGAAGAAGCATTTGCAACTTAAAGGTTTTAAATTAATTAAAAGGAAGGACCACGAGATGATTGAATTGATGGAACCCGGTGCTGAAGTAAGGGTTTATTTTTCAAATCCTCCTATTGATAAAGTTTTGGGCATAAACTAAAGCTGTTTGCATAGTGTTAATTCAACCCCTCCCCACATATATCCTCAATTACCTAAAACCTTATAAATCCGTTTTTTCCAGTTCGAAGCTATGTTCAAAATTCCTCTCCCGGAAATAAAGCGAAAAATTATCCAAAGTGGAAAAGTAACCCGGGAACAATTAGAACAGAAAATCAAAGAGAAAATAAATGAGTTAGCGGGGCTGATTAGCGAAGAAGGCGCAGCTCATATTCTTGCCAATGAAATGGGCATCGAACTTATTTCTGCTGCTGGCAAACTTAAAATTAAAGAGATTTATGCGGGGATGAAAAACATCACCGCTGCTGGTAAGGTTATACGTAAATTTGCGGTGCGGGAATTTGCTAAAGGCGATCGCCAAGGAAAAGTTGCTTCCCTGCTTATGGGAGATGAAACGGATACGATTCGGATAGTCTTCTGGAATGATCAAGTAAGTATCTTAGATAAAGTCCAGGAAAATGATGTTTTGCTCATTAAAGATGCCTATGTTCGGGAAAATAATGGGGGAAAAGAGGTTCATATTGGTGAGAGAAGCTCTGTAGCAGTTAATCCTGAAGGGGAAGTTATTGCTGCGGTTCGTCAAAGCTCTGATGTTGAGCGCAGGCCCATCAATGAATTACAGGAAGGGGAAGAAAGCGAAATTATGGGCACGGTAGTTCAAGTTTTCGATCCGCGATTTTTTAGTGTCTGTTCTGAGTGCGGAAAAAAAGTGGCGGAACTGGAAGGTGAATTCACGTGTGTTGAACACGGAAAGGTGAAGTCTTCCCTGTCGTATGTTTTAAATTTGATTTTGGATGATGGCAGTGGCACTATTCGAGGAATTTTTTGGAAGAATCAAACCAATCATTTATTGGGAAAAGAGGAAGCAGAATTAGCTTCCTACCGAGATCGCCTAGCATCTTTTGAGAACATTAAAACCGATCTGTTAGGGGAACAGTTTAAGCTGCGGGGAAGAGTCAAGAAAAACGATATGTTTGACCGCTTGGAATTTAACGTACAATTGGTGGAAAAAGCCAACCCGGAAGAAGAGCTGGCGAGATTGGAGCAAGCTCAACGATAACTACTTAGAAATGACAAAATTTATAAAGAAAGCCTTTTCTTAACCTTCTTATGGATTCCGATCTTAAATGGGGCCTTGGAGCTTTAGTTACTCTGGCTGCGGGGGGAGTTGCAGCTTTAATGTATGTCATGGGGGATTTTCATCGGTATTTTCCTCGTGCTGTATCAGGAACAGTGGTGAACGAATTGGCTTACACTCCTGAGGGTAGTACACCAAGGAGTGGAAGAATTTATACTATTCGAGGAGATGGAGATGTAGTGCACGCAGCAATAGGATCAGATCCTTTTAATGTTGGTGATGACATCAGCGTAAAACTTGGCGAGGAAGTGGGTTATGTCAACGTGGATACCCACTTCCACCATCTTGATGGACGAGTGGAAGTCAGAAAGCAACGTCCTAGAATGATTGTGGAATATGAACCACCCCGGTAAAAACTCACCACAAATCTTTAATATATCTTCTTTTTACATCCAATCTATGGTCAAATCAGAGAATTGGTGGTGGGGAAGGTCTGCCAGTATAGATTTGCATGGCTGTGATAAAAAATTATTGCAAGATCCTCGAGCTATTCGCCGTTTTGTGAAAGAATTATGTATCGTTCTTAAGATGAAACGGGTTGGCCCAGCAGAAATAAAACGTTTTGGCCACGGGAGATTACGAGGATATTCCCTGATGCAATTTATTGAAACATCTACCATTGTCGCTCATTTTGATGAACAAGGCTGCAGGGCGTTCATTGATGTGTTCAGTTGCAAGCCATATAATCCCAAGCCCGTAGCTATATTCTGCAAAAAGTTCTTTAAAGCCAAAGATTGCCGGGAGTATGTGGAGGAGCGGCGATGAGTGCCGTAGCGGAAACAGTTCTTTACCAATTGCCTTCCTGTCCTTACTGTCGGAAAGTCCGGGAAGTGTTGGAACAGAAGAAGATTCCATATGTTACCATAAATGTTTCTCCCAGCAGAACGGATGTCTTACGCCAGAAGTTGGTAGAGAAGAGTGGTGTGCAAACTGTTCCGGTGTTGAAGATTGATGGAAAGTATATTGGTGAAAGTGAAGAAATAGTGAACTATTTGCAAACAAGATAAATTCTTCTTACTCTTTTAGTTCAAAGCAATAATCCCTTCATACAAAAACTTAACACTAATTAGCAAAATAGCAATAAGCACTCCTGTCCTGAATCGCTTCGCGGGTATCTTTTCCACTAATCTTTTTCCAATATAAGAGCCGATGAGCGCTATCAAAAGCAAGATCGGGAGATAGAAATAATACTGTGATCGTAGAAATCCTCCTCGAAGATAAATGGGAATCCTGGTGAAATCCACCGCTAACGCTATGAATGCGGCCGTGGCAAGATATTTTTCTTTTTTCAGATTAAAAGCAGTTAAAAAAGCTCCCCGCAAAGCTCCTCCTGTGCCTACTAACCCGGCCAGAAATCCTGAAATCCCCCCACCAACGGTGGCAGTGATTACTGATGGTTTTAATGTAACGTTTGGCTTCACTAATGAAATAAGTGAAAAGAGGCATAGAAAAATCCCTAATGCTAATTTTAACAAATCCTGAGAAACATAATTTACTACCAATGCGCCAGCAATCGTCAGAAGTACGCTGGGCACTCCAAATACTAGCAATGTCCTTTTATCAAGTCCCTTTCTAAAAAAGGTAATTCTTCCAATGTTTCCAAAGATGTGAGAAAAGGCAACAAGCACTAATGCCGTTCTAAAATCAACAAAGAACAATGCCAAAGGCAGAAAAATAGTTGAAGAGCCAAAGCCAACGATCGTTCCAATAACTTCAGCTACGAATGCGGTGAGGAAGAATAAAATTTCGGTCATATTTCACTAATTGTATTATTTTTATAAAAGTCTTTTGTTTAAGTTGTCTCTTCAGCAACAAATACCCCTACCGGATTTTAAACTTTTTTCTCGTAATTTTTATAAAGTAGCTACCATCCAGAGTAATAATGCCAAAAAATTTGCTACTCATAAGTAACTCGAAAACGAGAGCCGAACCTACCGTCTTTCTAGGATACTGCCAGCCTCAGATCCAACAACACTTTGGTGATGTGAGAGAAGTACTTTTCATTCCATATGCAGAGCCAAGTGCCATAGATCGAGTCGTTCTAGCGAAGCAAAGAGCTCGCCATCAACCATTAACAATTCCCACCTCAACAGAAAGAATGGATGCATACACCGAATATATGCGACCTCGTTTTGAAGAGATGGGATATAATTTGACAGGAATCCACCAAGCTAAGAATCCCGTAAAAGCGGTGGAGGAAGCTGAAGCAGTTTATGTTGGTGGTGGGAACACGTTTGATTTGTTAAGTGCTTTGCAACAGCGGCGATTGATTGAACCCCTCCAAAAAAGAATTCGGGAAGGGATGCCGTACATGGGAGTAAGCGCTGGAACAGTCATCGCAGGCATGAATATTTGCTCGTCTAATGATAATGCAAAACCTTTACCAGATTTGGATTCTTTAGAAGCAGTTCCCTTTAATATTAAGCCTCATTATTTTGATAAAGTTACTGTTTCTGATGAAGTTCGCACACGAATAACGGAATTTGCTCCCGAAGTAGTAGCTCTCATTGACCATCAAGGAGAGTCCCATAAAGATAGAATTATGGAATTCCATCATCACTTCCCCTATAACGTAGTTGGTTTACGAGAAGGAGCTATGCTTAAAGTAAAAGGTGATAGTGTCACACTTCTGGGCACGAGCGGGGCGCGAGTATTTCGGCAACAGGAGTTAGTTAATGATTATGAACCCGCAGAAGAATATAGGCCAGGGGAATCTTTAGATTTTCTTTGCTCTGGCAAGTTTGAAAGAGTTCCTTCCGCGAGAGTGGCTAATGCTTTGTATATTGCATGGTTAGATAGTCTAAGCCCTTTTGATAGAAGGGCGTATCTTCTGGGATATTAATCAGCGATAAAGCTGTTCTGGCCTGCCTCCTCCGTGTGGCATAACCGATTCCCTGGCAAGGTATGCCTCTTTTCTTCCTGCTTCTAAAGCATCCCTAATATCTTGTTCAGAGAGTAGGGTGGCAGCAGCAAGCTCTTCGGGTGTTAAAGTACGAAAAAGGCGGTGTTCGATACTTCCAGGCGGGTATTCTACCATACTCATTGGAGATTTTCTCTCTTTATATTTATTTCTAGAGTATAAAATTCAATAGAGAATAACACCAAAGGCAGAGAAATAGTTGAAGAACCAAAGATTGTTCCAACAACTTCTGCTATGAAGGTAATGAGGAAGAATAAAAATTGGTCCTCTCATTTTAAATAAATCTTAGTATTAATGATTTTGCGGGCTTTGATGTTTCCAGAATTTTTTAGGTCTATCCAAACCTATTATTCCCGTCTGGGTTTAATACATAAAAATCAAAAACTATTTATTTTTAGTACTAAAAAAAGATAGTTTTCTTTTTTCATGTACCCTGCAGCTTGCTGCGATTGGGAGCTTCATTCGGAGAATTTATATATCTCTTCTGCTTTAATAAGAAAAAAAGAGGAAGAATTATGTCTTTCGGAGCAATTGAGGTTTTGGCAACAATAATAATTGCCATCGCAACTCTCAAAATTATTTTCTTATCTTTATCTCCCCAATCTTGGTTAAAGTTAGCCTCCAAGATGTATGCTAATCCAAAAGTAGCTTCAATAGTGGCATTGCTCCTTGCAGCCTTAGTTCTTTATTTTCTTCAAAGAGCGGGAATCACCATTCTCGAAATATTTGCTGTCACTCTCCTCATTAGCCTTTTAATGGTAATAAGTGTCGCTAAGTATGCTAAAACACTGGTTGAATTTTACAAAAAAAAGAACACAAAAGCAATTTGGAAAGAGCACTGGATGGACCTTCTTGCATGGGTCCTGCTGTTGATATGGGGAATCAAAGAATTAATTTTTAACTAAGTTTCTACTTTGTCTAATAATCTTTTTTAGGGAGCCACTCCCGTATTTTCCGAATACTTTTGTCCAGTGCCATTACGGCCTATAACCCTAAAATATTCCCCTTATAGAATTTCTTTCCATACCCCACTCCCGCACTGGACAACCTCGGCTGGAACTTATAAAGGAGTTCAGGAATCATTCTTCTATCATCATCACAAAGATGGTGATCCTCGCTAGCCGTGAAATTGCGGCTGGTCTTAAATAAAATGCGAAAGCAAAGAGGAATAAAAAATGAATACAACAACGAAAGTCGTGCAACAAGCACAAAAAGTAAATTTGGGAAATCTCCCAGAAAAAAAATTCCGGGCAGGAGCAGTCTCTGCGACGGTATGGTTGAATAAAGGCCAGAAACAAACCGGGGAAGAAACGGAGTATCGAACCATCTCCTTGGAAAGAAACTATAAAGATAAAGAAGGCGACTGGAAATCTAGCAATTCTATGCGCGTGAATGATCTGCCTAAAGCAGTCGTAGCTTTGCAGAAAGCATATGAACACCTAGTTTTAGCGGAGCAAGATTTATTTAAAGGAGGGTATTAATCATGGTAGAAACAAAATTAGTGTTAAAAATGGAAAAAATGTCAATTCAGGACTTGCCTGGAGTAGGCGCAGCTACTGCTGAAAAATTGGAACAGGCGGGTTATAGAGATTTATTATCAGTAGCCGTTGCCACCCTGGGTGAATTGGTAGAAGTTGCTGGCGTTTCTGAAACAGTTGCCAGGAAAATGATCAATTCTGCTCGCGACAGCATGAAAATGGGCTTTGAAACAGGTGTAGAAGTATTGAAGAAGAGAGGGCTTGTTTCCAAAATTAGTACTGGTACGGAAAGCTTTGATGCCATGATGGGTGGCGGCTTTGAAACGGGAGCCATCACAGAATGTTTTGGTGAATTTGGTTGTGGAAAAACACAAATAGGGCACCTCTTATGCGTCAATGCTTTGAAAGAGGATCCGGAAGCTCACGCGGTTTATATTGATACTGAAAACACCTTCCGTCCGGAACGAATTCAGCAGTTGGCAGCCGGGGCAGGCATGGATGCTGAGGATGTCCTTAATCGAATTATGGTTGCTCGTGCCTATAATTCTGACCATCAGATGTTATTGGCAGAGAAAGTAGAAAGCTTGCTTACGGAGCAAGGCAAAAAAGTGCGCTTAGTTGTGGTTGACTCATTAACTTCCCACTTTAGAGCCGAATTTATTGGGAGAGGAACACTGGCAGAACGACAACAAAAACTCAACCGGCACATGCACACACTTTCCAAAATTGCGAACACCAATAATATCTGCGTGTACGTTACCAATCAAGTGATGGCCAAGCCCGACCAGTTCTTTGGAGACCCTACTGCTGCAATTGGCGGACACGTGGTTGGACATGCCTCTACCTTTAGAATTTACTTACGCAAGGGTAAAAAAGGGACGCGAGTTGCAAAACTCATAGACGCTCCAAATTTGGCGGACGGTGAAGTTTGCTTTGAGGTTCAAGAAGGCGGATTGCGTGACGTTTCGTAAGATGTTCTAATCTTTCTTTTTTTATTTTTATATCTTTTTTTATTGCAGTGATACTTTTTTAAATCACTCTTCTATTCAAGAGCACATGCCTACTTTAATTCAAAACTTATTCGATATTGTTTACAAAAACTACCGGGTTAAGGAAGATACTTTTATTCTCCTCGTGTACGATCTCCAATCTACTTTAGCGAAAATGCTTGCGGAAGGATACCAAGAAGTTATTCAACACTGTAATTATAAAAGTCTCAACTTTAATGAACATACTGAAGAAGAAATTCTGGCCGAATTTGAGCGATTACCCCCAAAATCATTAATTATTTTAGTCCAAAGCCTATCTTTTCGAATGACTAAACATCGCTTACGCGCAGATTTATTTCGACAGGGACACCAAGTGATAGAGCATGCCCGACTATCGTATAATACTGCAGATGAAATAGAAAATTATGTCAATTCCTTACAATATGATACTCCTTTTTACTTGGCCATGAGCAACAAAATAGAAGCGTTGTTAACTTCCAGGGTCCCTATCGTATACGAATCTGGGCAGGGATTAATTCTGCGCATAGATTCCGCGTATGAAAAATGTATCAAAAACACTGGGGATTTTAACAATCAAGCTAGTGCTTCCTCTGGTTTTCCCATTGGAGAAATATTTACGGAAGCGAAAGAATTAGATCAGATTAATGGTTCCATCCAGGTGTTTGCATCTCCCACGATGGACCATAAGACGCTCTGGGCTAAGCCTTTTGTAGTAACGATCAAAGATGGATGCTTAGTTTCACACGATGGCCCTCAAGAGTTTGAGGAAATTTTGATGAAAATTCGCAGCGAGGAAGAGGGGGGCAAAGTCCAAGTGCGTGAAATTGGTTTTGGACTTAACCGGGCGTTGGGATTTGAGCATCGCATCTCCGAGCCAACTTCCTTCGAGCGTTTTGCCGGAGTTCATTTTTCGTTGGGGCTAAAACATGCCATGTATCGCAAAAAGGTGGACAAAAAAATACTGCAGAAATATCATATTGACATATTTTGTAAGGTGGATAGGATAACTATCGGCAATACCGTTATATTTGAGAAAGGGAAGTATGTTGAATAATAATTTAGGTTTCAATTCCTCTCGAAATCTTCGAAATGTTTATATATTGAATAACTATTAACTAGTCATGGAATTCAAACCAACAATTTTAAAATTATTGACCACTCTTGCAGCCGGGATAGTTTCTTTCTGGCTATCTTTCAAACTGTTGGCAGAACCTGGAGAGTGTGTTCCAGACCAAAGTAATATAGGCACGCAGGTGTGCGCCGATTTTTTTGCCACCCCGACAATTCCAATTATTATTTCTGTGGGAGTTATAGCAGCACTATACCTTATTTGGTCACTATCAACAAAATCAGAAAAATCCTAATTTATTCTAAGTTCCAAATACGCAGCAGATTCGTTATGAATTTCATTCAGAAATCGAGCAGAAAACCTATCGGCGGAATTATTATACTGCTCACCGGGTGATAAAGCAGCTATGAGAAAAGTATTTCCTCCTTCCTCAAAGGCGTAGCGAATGAACACTTTATTGTCAGACAGAAATGGTTCTAATTGCGTTCTGTACTCTATAGAATAAAATCCAAACAATCCTTTCATAATTTTAACATGAGACAATCGATTTTGTGGATCTATACTATCGTGAGCATATATTTTGGCATGGGAAGTTCCAATCTTTCGTAAAATTAGTGTATTTGTGGATGTTGGTTGGACAAATCCAGCCCGCTCTTTCTCAAATATTGAATATGCGGAAAAGAGATTATTGGCATCACCAAGAATATCAAACACATCCCCATATTCTAGAACCGGACATCCCCGTGCCGGTGCGAAACTGCGAATGTCCGGATCACTGCTATTGAAATGAATGGCACAGACTAATTTAGCTTTGGCTGGATTATTTCGGTAGTCGCCCGCGGGATCGTAGGCAATACTTTGCACTAGATTAGCATGACCGGCAGAAATTAATGAATGGGATAATTCATGCAGAAGTACGTATCTTGCTCTTCCTGGAGTTTCAAAAATAGTATAATCAGTCACCTGTACCAATCCGAACACGACAGTTCCATCTTGGGATTCAAATGCCTGTGGCCCATGACCTCCGGCTCCGCCCTCACCCGCATTGACAATAATAACTCCTCTTTTTGTCTGCCAATCAATTTGCGAATCCAAGTCTTCAATGACCGAAATCATAGTGGGGTACCCCTGCACTACATACGGTTCTATCGCTAGGATGAATTTTCCATTGGATTGTTCTTCCAGAAATTCCCGCACGGAATTGTTATCTGTTATAAGTATGTCTTCGAGAACTTCAATAGTGTCGGGGTGGGCACCTATCACATCTTGGGCGATAGCAACTACGTACACCTGTTTTTGCAAAGGAGAGATATTGGCTTGTCCTGTTAGAGGTTCCGAGCACGAGGTGATTAAAAAAACAAGCATGCAGATGATAAGTATTCGCATATCGAGGATAATGTATCTTAGCTTTTTAATACTTTCCAATTGTTTTCCACAAATATTCAAAATATTTCTGGTAACCTTCACGCACCTGTCTATCTTCAATTATCGTAACCATGGTTTTCTCCCGCCAAATTATATTGGCCACTTTATCTCCATAAAAGGCAATGACGTGGGGACTGCTGAGCTCCGGGGGCAGAATCTTATATTCATAGTACGGCACGCGATCTAATTTTTCTGGAAATAAATCGGAAAATCTGGTGGTGTCTATTAAATCATGCCAGGAAATTTTCCGCTTTACCCTTTCTCGATTATGTCCGTCCCAATACTTTGGAAAGAATTTTTTGATCCCTCCATTCCCGCCAATGAAATAAATATCTTTATAATTAAGCATGTCATCAAACACTGCCCGCACTCCCGTTTCTCCTTCAAACGACACCATTTTTTGATTCCAAAGGAGTTCGAATTGCTGCTGATAGGCATCATGCAGATTCTTGTTTTCAATGACGATGGCAATTGGCTCTTTCTCAACCCAGTTGGTGATGACTACTTTATCTCCATAAATCCAAAAGACACTCAGTTTGCTAAATTCCTGGGACAGAGTATATTTGGTTTGGGCAAAGGGAAAGGTGGTAATGCGGTGCCCCCTTACTTCTGGATCAACGATATTCCGCATTTTAAATCCCATCCTAGTGGCTCTATTCTCCCAATTGTCAATGTATTCCTTTGGAGAAAGACCTACGAAATAGCCCCTGGCTCCTATGAAGTCAACACTGCCGTAATGTAGCAGGTCTTCAAAAACACTTTTGACTGCATCCAGGCCTTTGAGAATGCGGACATCCTGGTCCCAGAGATGATTGAAGTATTGTTGAAAAGACAAAGCAATTTCCTTGTTTTTAATAACGATGGTCACCGGATCTTTTTTTTGTACCAAAAGAATGCTCCTATCTTTGGCTGCAAATATCTGCACCGGGAATTTATATTGGACTGGTGTGTTTTTATATTGCAATTTGGTGTGATATAATTCCTGTAAACCATACTTTTCAATTGATTTTTCAGCGCCCGGTTGAAATAAAAGTCTGGCCGTAATCCCTCGTGCAATCCGCTCGTGGTGGAGTTGACTAAAATACCTAGCAAATTTTTCTTCAACATCGAGTGAGCCATAACCTGCTCCAAGAACATCGTAACTCTCTCCGGGTTTTAATTCGTCAAACAGTGCTCGCCACTCATGTTCAAAAGCTTCAAAGTCATTTCCTATAGTCACGTTCTGGTTCCACAGTGCCTCAAACTGCCTATGAAATGATTCAGTTACTTCTCTATTGTTAATGGTTATAACGCTGGGTTCCTTTTGCTGGACTATCAGTAAGGTTTTATTTTTGTAGGGATGAATAGAAACAGGAGATTCTGCGCGATAGGGCAACAATTTAATTTCACCTAACTCATAGTTTTGCTTGTGCTTTTCAATAACCTCACCAAATCCTTGCTGAAAAAGCCACCTTGCTTTGACTTTTTTTTGCAATCGGTAGCGATGGTATTCACCAAAGGCCCGTGCAAATGTGTTTTCAGAACCCTTTACCCCAAATGCAGCACCAAGAGCATCAAAAGTATCACCTGGCTGGATATCATCCACAAATTTTTTCAAGGCACCAATGACGGAGTCCATTCCCTTTTCAACGGTAATGTCCTGGTTCCATAGAAAATCAAAATATTCCCTAAGCGAAGTAGTAACCTCTTGATTTTCAATCTTGAACAAGGTCATCTCTTGCGTAGTAGACACCGAAATGAGTGTTTTGTTGGCATACAGCAGCACAAAGGCGGAACTAAGCAGTTCTTGTGGGGCAAATTTGATGGTGGTGAGCGGTAAATGTTCAATGGATTTTGCCAGCGGTTCCATTGCTTTGGTATAGAGAATTTTTACTTTAATTCCTAATTTCGACCGGCGCCGATGAAAATGCCCAATCCAGCTAAAATATGGTTCTATGGGTGTGCTGGCACCCATCACGTAATACTCCTGTCCCCTCTTTAGAGAGTGTAAAATATCTTCGTAGGCAGATTGAATTCCTCTAAATCCCTTAAAGATCGTCGCTTCCGAGCGATACTGGGAGAGCTTTTGCCTCAGTTCTAATTCTGGAAGAAGATTTTTAATTTCGCTGGTGGTTTGCTCAAGCTGACTCTTTTTATCTGCAAGGTAATCGAGAATTCGTCTGGGGTCAGTCGCTTCAAAATACTTTACGCCTGATTTGACAATATAACTGACCAATCCTTTTTGAATTAATTTCTCCAGAATTTCGTAGATTTTAGAAGAAGATGCACCTGATTTATCCACAATCGGGCCAGAACTAGCGGATCCTAGTTCTAACAAAGCCAAATATACTTTGATTTCCGACTTGGTTAAGCCTATTTCCTCTAATAATTCGGTTTTAACTGCCATTACTCCCCCTTAAGGGGTAGGTAATATTTAAATATTATTATGCTAATTTAGCATTACAAAGTGATAACAGAATGGAGGCAAAGACAATGACCACCCCAAAATATAATATTTTAGTCGTGGAGGACAATTCGCTGCATATAGAGTCAGCAAGAGTGCTGTTGGCAGACCACAATCTGACCATTGCTTCGGATTTTGTCACTGCGGTGGATTCATTGGCTGGTCAGAATGTTGTGCTTACTGATCTCATGTTTCCCTACGGGAGACGAGAAGGCTTACCTGGGGTGCTAACGGCGCTTTCATCCAGATATCACACTCCCGATCCACTCCCCATGGGGTTTCCTTTCATGTTGTATGCTGCACAGTGCAAACCCTATGTAGCCGTTGTTACCGATCTGGACCATCATCAGGGCGGCCTGGCTGCATCATTTGGTTTGTTCAAAACTGAGAGAAAACCAGACGAACTTAGAATTAGTGGGTGCAGGGTAAAGTTGTTTGACATCCGGGACTTGCCAACAGTGTACAAACTAAGCAATGGAAAACTAACCCAAGATGAAAAGGAAGCCGGTGCCGATTTTGGTACACATGGAAGTGAGAATTTTCCCGTCCCTGTTAAGAATTGGAGTGCGGCATTACACGAATTAGTACAGAAATAAACACCATAGAGGAGGATAACAAAAATGACATCAATTAGCGATAGCTCTTTAGTACGAAGAATAACGACCGCAGCAATAGCTGGACTTGCAGCTTTAACGCTGTATGCCACACCCGTGCGAGCGGATAAAATTACTGCTGAAACGTTTGGCAGCCAAAAAGGCGTCTTATTAGAAGTCAAGGCAGGAACTGGAATTGGAGACAAAGATTTGAATTTGCAATACTTTACACGAGTGCGGCGTTTCCGGGGATATGATGGGAACAATACTGCTTTTATGCAAAATGAACTAAGCTTGGGTGATCTTGCTGGATTTCGACTTGTAGGACAAGGGCGCTTAGTCAGAGATGAACTCGTTCCTCAAGCAGGAGTGTCGTACTCGACAGCATTAGGGGCGGGTAAAGGATATGCTGCTTTAACTTCAAGCATCGAATCTCCCCGATTAGCAGAATTATTACTTACCACATCACATCCGCTTACCTCTCGAATTTTCGCAGAAGCAGAACAGGTAGCATGGGCAAATGAAGATGTACGAAAAGGAAGCAGCCGAGCTCACTTAGGATTCCGCCTAGCGGAAGGAGTAACAGTGGGAGTAGCAGGAGAATTAGATTACGGCAGAGATCTGCCCACGCAGTACCGAGCAGGAGCATTTGTTCGATTGGGAGGCAAATAAATTTTTTTACTTATTTTTTAATATTCTCCACTAGAGAAATTCTTATAAGGCGATATCTTCAATTTTTAACGCCATGGCTATTCTGAGCATCCATGATCTTATTCAAGCAGAAGAGCAAGGCCATATTTGTATTCCTGGAAGAGTGGATTTTAGTGCTTTCTCTTTAAACGTGCATCTTGATAAACTCTACCATCGGATAGAAACTAAAGCAGCTATGGTGGATGAAGAGAGGCTAACGCAAGCAGAGTTTCTGGAACAAGTCTGTGAGGAAATTCCTTGCGATGAAGGTGCTCTCCTATCTCCTCATGATTTCTATCTCTGGCAGCCACGGGAAGAAATCTTCCTTGCGGCAGGACTGGCAGGAGAAATAACTTCCCGCAGCAGTTGGGCTCGGTTAGGGGTCCGCGCTCAATCTAAAGGAGTGGATGATTATTTACCTAGTTATCATGAAGATGTAACGGTAAAACCATTATGCACCTTGAAAACGACCGGAACGTCCGTTCAGGTTAAACGTGGCGATGCTCTTGGACAGTTGTTCATTGATGATGGGCCTGAATTTTGTAGTGATGCGCAGATAGCGGGGATGATTGACAGCGGCGAATTCATAGTAACTAGGGATGAACGCTCTCTCACTCCCTCTGAAATAGAAATTGATCACGGCTTGATTTTAACTTTGGGGAAAGATCTTCTGGTGTATCAAAGAGGGAGGTTACAGCCCGGAAATCTTCAAGAAGGCCAATTTAAGCCACAAGTCGTAGGGCGGCTAGAACCGAGTTATTTTCCCAAAGGGTCTTTTTTTCTTTCCGCTAGTTCAGAATACGTGGAAATTCCGCCAGGGTACGTAGGATATGTAGTAGAACGAGAGCCACACTATTTTTTACTTCCCTTTGCCAGCCATCCTAACGCCCCTTACATTGGGCCAAAATCAGTCTTTAAAGGCAGAATCACATTTGAAAATTATATGATGCGGGAAGGCCATATTTTTGAAGGAATGGTTCAATCCAAACTCCTGCTCAAACCATTAAAGACCCCCTTGACTAATCACCACCAGGCATCCCGATATAATCATCAAACCCACGCTACCGCAAGTAGATTGTAGCAGGGCACGGATTTTGCCAAAAGGTTTATATACGATTTCACCTACACTAAAGATAACGCTATGATCTCAACAGCATCTCTTCTTTCCTGCCATGACTACTATTAATAATTCTATTTTTAAATTACGTAAGGAGGTATACCTACATGAATGAAAGTGAGACTGCCCCCGTGAAATCAGGGGAAACGTATGAAGTGAGCATTAATGCCGTTGGCGAGAAGGGAGATGGAATTGCCCGCGTTAAAGGCTTTGTGTTATTTGTTCCCAGCGTGAAAAAAGGGGACTATGTTAAAATAAAAGTAACGAAAGTTCTTAAGAATGTTGGATTTGCTGAGGTTCTGGAACGATTAGATCGCCCCCCCCAGGAATCTAAATATGCTACCTTCAAAAAAGAGGAGCTGGAGCGGGAAGAGGAGCCTGAACAGCATTACGAAGACACGGAAGATTTTGGCGAATAAGGCATGAAACGGCTCTTTATTGGAGTTCCGGTTGCGGAAGAGATAAAAGCAAAGATAAACCCGCTTATTGAAGAATTATCTGCGAGTGGAGCTGATGTAAAGCTTGTTCCTCTAGGAAATCTCCATCTAACTTTGAAATTTTTAGGAGAAGTGGAGGAGGAAAAAATTTCTGAAATCATTCAAAAACTATCTGTCCTCTCGCAGCAATCGTTCTCTATTTCTTTTCAGGCCGTAGGAGTTTTTCCCTCGCTGGAGAGAATAAATGTAATTTGGATTGGGATTCAAAGCCCAGAACTGCTCTCCTTAATCAAAGATATAAATGCCGCGCTTGATTATATTCGCAAGGAAGAGCGGGAAGAAAAGCCTCACCTGACGCTTGCTCGAATGAAGTCGGCTAAGAACAAAGAAACAATACAAAAATTAGTGCAGAAATATGGGCATGCTTCTTTTGGCGCGATGCTCATCGACAAGTTTTTCTTGTATGAAAGTGAATTGAAGCCAGAAGGGCCGGAGTATAATATTCTGAAAGAATTTCAGCTATCATAGCTTCTTTTCTATAAAGGTATAATCCGTTCCATTGGGCTATCTCATCAATATTTGAAGGAGTAGTGGCCGTGTCAAAAACGGATCTCACAAAGAGGAGATGAGCGCCCACTCGGCCATATTGAGCGAACAATCGGAGAATATTATCCCTTCTTTCAACTTGATAATGGTAGAACAAATCTATTTCGTGTAGGCCGATGCCCAACTCTGCGTAGGGATTAGAAGAAGCCCATTTCATACGATGCGTTTCCAATTCCGGGCGGAAAGGGTCTTGGGATATACCCTGCTTCCTCCGCCATCTGAATATTTTCTCTACTGGCTTGATAGCAATTCCCGCAGAAGTCGATACCATACGCTTTCCAGCCGTGATGCGCTGCGTACATAACTGGCGTTGCAGCGCCGCAGCCTAGATCCAGAAATGTTCCTCGCGGTAAATACTCCAACAACCAGCGCAAACTGGCTTCGAACACACTATTACTCCCTCCATGAAGTCCAGTTTTTGATCCCAGCAGTTCTCCCCCTCTCTCTACGGCTACTGGAAAAGGTTTGTCTTTATTGGTATCTGCCCAAAGTACCTGGTGTCGTTCCGTTCCCCAGAGTTGCACTGCTTGATTCATGTTATATCCTCCAGAAAGTCATTTATTTATAAAATTCTCTACTGTGATCTCTCCAAGGTAGTTATAACCAGAACAAACGTTTAAATACTTGAACCTCTTCCTAACAAATTGATACAAATGGTTCAAATACTTGAACTCTTGGGAATTAAGAAATTAGTACATTTAATTCTATTCTTGTCTGCCCATCCTAGTAACGAGCATACCTACACCGAATTGCGAAAGAAGACTAGTTTAGCCAAAGCCACGCTTTCTAAATGGCTTTGTTATTTGCGCAAAGAAAAAATAATAGGAGAAAGGGCGATCGGGACAAACAAATTATATAAAATTAATACTAGTTCTATGCTCGTAAAGCAATTTAAAGTCCTCATTACTCTTGCTTCATTGGATTTTTTTCTTCCCTTGTCCGAAAAACACTCCTTTCAAGCTTATCTCTACGGCAGTGCTGCCCGGGGGGAGGATGTAGAGACAAGTGATATTGATATTTTGATCATTGGAAAAATAAAAAAAGAAGAAATCATGCCAGAAATTCAAAAACAAAGCGCTAAGTTAAAAAAACCCATTAAGATACAAATATTTACTTCGTTGGAATGGGCCCAGATGGCAGAGAAAGATAAAGCGTTTTATGAGCGGGTGGAAAAGGATAAAATACGATTACAATGAATATTAAAGAGGGGCTGGAAAAAAGGTATTTAATCCCTGAACAGTCTAGTCCAGACCTCATCGAGAAAGAATTAAAAGAGAGTTTCTATGACTTTTGTGGGGCAAAAAAGGCCTTTGAAGAAAGAGATTATAAATGGGCTATTGTGAAAAGTTATTATTCCATGTTTCATGCTGGTAAAGCTGTTTGCTTTCAATTAGGATACAGAGAAAAAAAGCATTTTGCCATAACTATTCTTTTGGAAGAGTTATATAACGAAGGGAAGTTGGAAGGGCAATTTGTAGCGTACTTCAATGCGGCTATAGATTCCCGCGAAGGAGCAGATTATCATTACAATTATTCTAAAGAAGTTGCAGAGCAGAATTTAAAAATAGCCGAAGCATTTAATAATCGGATGAGAAAGGTAATAGAGAACTCATAAAGAGGTGTTTCATGTCATACGTCGTGTGGTTCAAGGATTTGGATAAAGATTCTATTGCTATTGCTGGCGGGAAGGGTGCAAATATGGGAGAGATGGTTAATCTCCATCTTCCGGTTCCCGATGGATTTGCGGTAACTGCTCAGACATATAAAGAATTTATTGAGCGCACTGGCATAAAAGATAAAATTCTTCAACTGCTCAGAACTCTCGATATCGAAGATACTGATACTCTCCAAAAAGTAGCCGATGAAATCCAGAAATTAATCAGTTCCACCCCCATTCCAGATGATATTGCAGAAGAAATAATGCTTCATTATGAGTTATTATCCGGAAATAAAAAGGCGAGGGATTTGGTTAATGCGCCGGATGTTTTTGTCGCGGTGAGAAGTTCTGCTACGGCAGAGGACCTGCCCAGTGCCAGTTTTGCGGGACAGCAAGCAACTTTCCTGAACGTTAAAGGCAAACAAAACGTGGTGAGGGCCGTTCGTGATTGCTGGGCTTCCTTGTTTACAGCTCGAGCAATCTATTACCGGGAGAAACAGAAATTTGACCATGGCAAGGTGTTAATCTCTGCGCTGGTGCAGAAAATGATCAACGCCGAAAAATCCGGGATCATGTTTACTATTAATCCCGCAACCAATCATGACACGGAAATTGTAATTGAAGCAATTTACGGGTTAGGAGAAATGATTGTGGGTGGTGAAGTCAACCCTGATTTGTATATTGTAGATAAAAATACCAAAGCTATCATAAAATCAGAAATCCGAAAGAAGGAAAAAGGTCTTTTTAGAACAGATTCTGGTAATAATGAGGAGAGAGTTATTTCTAAAGAACTGCAGGAACGGCAGGTATTAAATGAAAAACAGATTATGGAATTAGCTCGCTTAGGAAAGAAATTGGAAGATCATTATGGCCGTCCGCAGGACATCGAATGGGCCGTGGAGAAAGGAGAAGTGTATGTCGTTCAGACTCGAGCTATTACTACCTTTAAGCCCCATGCGGAAGAACGTGCGGTGCTGGTTGAAGAAGCAGGAAAAATTTTGTTGAAAGGAGAAACCGCGTCGGCGGGAGTGTATAGTGGACCAGTAAAACTGGTTCACGATCCTTCAGAACTAGGAAAGGTAGCTAAAGGAGATGTTTTAGTTACGACCATGACGACACCGGATATGGTTCCTGCGATGCAAAAAGCCGGGGCGATAATTACAAATGAAGGCGGAATGACCTGCCACGCTGCCATTGTATCTCGTGAAATGGGAACTCCCTGCATTGTTGGAACAGAACATGCCACGGAGGTGCTGAAAGAAGGAGAGATTGTAACCGTGCACGCTTCCCGGGGAATTGTGTACGAAGGAAGAGTCGAAATAAAAGCAGAACAGAAATCGGTTATTCCTGAAACCGCTCCCGAAAAATTAGATATCGTGACGGCCACGGAAATTAAAGTGATCATGGACCTTCCTGACTTTGCAGATCATGCCGCTGCTACCGGTGCAGATGGTATCGGTTTAGTCCGTTTAGAAATTATGATTGCCAATGGTGGAATTCATCCTGCTGAATATATCCGAAGAAATAAACAACCAGAGTATATTACGCTTCTTAAAGATGGAATCAGGAAGATGGCTAAAGCCTTTGCTGGCAAGCCAGTGTGGGTGAGAAATTCTGATTTACGCTCCGATGAATACCGGCAATTGCAAGGTGGAGATAAAGAACCTAAAGAAAGCGACCCCATGATTGGCTGGCATGGCATCAGGAGATTGTTGGATGAGCCAGAGATTCTGAAAGCAGAATTTCAAGCCATTCGCGATTTGCATTATGAAGGATACAAAAATGTGGGGATTATGCTTCCGTTTGTCATTCGGGTAGAAGAATTAAGAAAAGCCAAAGCCATTATGCGGGAGATTGGGTTAGAACCATGCGTAGCCGTGGATTTTGGGGTAATGGTAGAAACTCCTGCTTCCTGTTGGATTATTGAAGATCTTTGTAAGGAAGGGATTAGTTTTGTCAGCTTTGGCACCAACGATTTAACCCAGTTGACGTTAGGATTAGATCGGAATAATAGCCGAATTGCTAAATTGTTTGATGAAATGCATCCCGCAGTTTTGGGCGAGATTGCCAAAGTAGTAAAAGTGTGCAAAAGGTATAACGTTAAAACTTCCATTTGCGGACAAGCTGGCTCTAGGCCAGAAATGGCGGAATTTTTAGTGCATCAGGGTGTAGATTCTATTTCTGCAAATGTGGATGCGATTGAGAAGATTAGGATGGTGGTAGCGAGGATGGAGAGGAAGTTGTTGCTGGAGAGGAAAACCTGATCATTTTTCTCTCAATACATTCTGTATGACTTGTTCAATTCCCGGAATTGCTTTTACTTCCGGTGTTAGATATAATCCTTTATCTCCTCGCCACCCAGTTTCTCTCATCATTTTTCTCATATGTGCATAAGTTCTATCGTTAGTTACAGTATGGTACACTATTTCCAGACCTTGGCTTAAGGTGGGGTTGCATATTTTTCTTGCTATTTCTTTACCTAGATCACGTAAGTTTCTTTCACTACACTGGATCAATCTTACCGGGCAGGATAAAAGAAAAATACCCCCATAATCTACATACATTTCTATGTATGAATCTGGCTGGTGCCGAGCTTGATGTAATCTTTTTTCAGTCATGTTATCATCACCCAATCATTTTCTAACTTTGTGACTGCCGTCGTTTGGCTACTTTGTTGAGAATATCATCCATAACTAAACCCACCCATCCTTGTTCGGTAGCTTTGGTGAATCGATCGTAGGGCGTAGGGAAACCAGTTTCCATTACTAATTTTCTTTCCCAGTGTAATTCCCAAAAAGCTTGGTTTACTGCTTCTAGAAGGTATGCCCTTTCTATGTAGGAACGATATGCTCCTCTCACATAAGGAGGACATGATTCTATTCTTCTAGGTGACCACTTACGTTCATGCACTTGTGCTGACGGGGGAATTCTCCTTAGGATATCACTTTGGAAGGTTAAATCAGATATACCGCTTATTCCGTCAACTAGTGCTATCTCTCTTACATATACTTTTGGATCAAGTCCTTTATCGAACCACTGCAAATAATAGGAATCATTATACCCTAGAAGGTATGCCGCTTGTTTAACTCTCTCCGAGAGAACAACCGGTTGACCTACCTTATTTTGTATTTCGCGCTGGAGGTCTATCAGTCTGCCCTCGTGGGGACCGGGCAATCCCCCTACTGAATGGGTATATTCTCTTGCAGTTTCTTCTAGTTTTCTGAGCGCATAGGCACGTTGGAGCATTTCTGGTCGTTGTAAATCTTGTTTGTTTATCGAGGGAGTCATAATTTTCACCTGTTTGTTATCTATCAGTAATAAATGCATTTAAGATAAAACTATTGGTTAAAAATATTAATAAATTAGAAATATTTAAATAGAAATTACGATTAAGTTAAGAAATGGAGCTAGAAGTTATTGATCAACGCCTGGTACAAGAGTTGTTTAAAAATGGCCGTGCTCCCTTATCTCGCATTGCCAAAGCTTGCCGCGTTTCGAAAGAGGTAATTCATTACCGTCTGAAGCGGTTGCAACAAAAAGGAATACTTCAAGGAGTTATCTCGGTAATCAATCCCTTCCGATTGGGGTATCAAGTTTATTTTGTTTTCTTTAAGCTTCGAAAGATAGACAATAAGAGGGAGAAAGAGATAACCGAAGCTCTGGCGAAATCCAAATTCACTATTTTGGTATTAACTTGCACGGGCAATTGGGATATCTTCGTTGAATTCTATGCTCGAGATGCTCGGGAATATCAGTTCATAATGGAAACTTTTATCTTCATCCTCGGAGAAAATACAGCAGAATATTCTTCAGCTATGGCATTAGAACTCTTTTCAGAACCTCATGCTTATTTATTTAAAGAAAAAAATATAAAAATAGAATCACACAGAATTATATCTAAAAATGAAAAGGTCAAATTTGATAAGGATGATAAAAAGATCCTGCATATTCTAAGAGATGATGGCCGAGCCACTCTTGTCGAGATGGGCAAGCGAATAGGTTTATCCCTAGATACCATCAAATACCGGTTAAGACGGATGAGCAAGCAGGGAATCATCGACTCTTTTCGCCCTAACATTAATGTGTCTCTTTTAGGATATACTTGGTACATTGTTAATCTCTGGCTTAATAAAATAGATGAAAAAAGACGAAAAATGTTATTATCCTTTCTGAGGACACACCCACATATTTTTTTCATAGCCCCTTTTGCGGAACCAAACCGACTTCAATTTGAATTAATGGTTAGATCCGCAAGAGAATTCCGTCAAATTTTAATGGAAATCAGAGGTATTTTTGGTGATATTATTGAACGGCACGATTCACTCCTAGTCTTTGATGAGCACAAGTTTACATATATTCCTGAAGCAATAACAAATCCAGAATAGACAAAATTATTTAAACAATCTTCTCTTTCTGCATCCATGGTCATTCTCATCGGCATCGCCGGGCCCAGCGCTTCGGGAAAATCAACCGTTTGCGAGGAACTGCAAAAAAAGTTTAAAGATACGTTACTTATTCACACGGACGATTATTGGTGCAATCCCGACCACTTTCCCAAGAAAGATGGCTTTAAGAACTGGGAATTGCCGGAATGCCTTGATTTTGATACTCTTCATGCTAATCTAATAGCGTTAAAACAAGGAAAAACTATTTTTGGCCCCCAGTGGATTCAGGGCAGTTATCCCCCTGCACGGAAAGAACTGAAACCAGCAAACATAATCTTGGTAGAAGGATTCCGCCTATTCTATGATCCCCGCATCCGGAAAATATTGGACTTTAAAATTTATATTGACGTTCCTGAAGATGTAATTCTTCATCGGCGGATTCAGCGTATGCGTCATCGAGAGAAAGTTGGTCGAGAATTATACTATCGGGAATTTGTTATTCCTGAAGATCGTCAATATGGAATACCTACAAAACACTATGCTGATTTGATTCTCGATGGGAAAAGATCAATTGCTGGAATTGTTGAAGAAGTGGCGGGTGCTGTTCAAAAGGCCATCCCTACCTTATCGGGATCCTCATAAATTTCTTACATTCGAAACAGGAAATAATCACCTTTCCCCGATGAGTACGGATACGAACATTTATTCCCGGCATTAAATATCTATAGCAATGCTTGCAAAATTGCCGTTTTAGCGGTGTAGGAATCTTTGTTTTGGTCTTCATGGCGATCTTTCTGGCTAAGGCTACATAGCGATTTGCTAAGGCTTTGTCCACAGAAAAAATATCTGCCGCTTGCTGAAAGAGAGTTTCAATTCTAGTACTGGCAATATCTTTCTGTTTTTTCTTGGAAAAAGCTGGTCTGCTCATTTATTTCCCTGCGACAATTAAACTGCTCGTGAGGCGTACATCATTCCGGGATCGAAGGTTATTAATCACAAATGCTCCCAGTTCTTCGGCGCTGCCCACTTCCACTTCCGCTAAAACATCCCACTCCCCGAATAAGATGTAGGCGTTCCGCACTTCCGGATAACTTTTGAGCTCGCTCAGCACATTCCGTTCGGTTCTCTCCAGTAAGGAGATTAACACAAAGGCTTTCATGCTTTCATCCTAGCTTTTCAAATATATAAATTCTCCTTCGAAAGAGAACTAGAAAAACAAAACAATTATAAACTCTTTTTTTTCCACAGGCACTATGAAAAGAGGCAGGCCCACTAAAAGCGTTATCCGGCAGAATGTAATTGAGATTCTTCACTATCTCCCTCAAGCATATGGATACGAGATTTCTAAGATTTATAACGAAATTTTCCCAAAAGTTACGCAACGGAGCATTTACTATCACTTACGTAAGGGAATTCAGACTCAGGAAATAGCGGTGCATAAGATAGAGGAAGAAAAAGGCGATTTTTCCTGGGGCAGCACCGTTGAAAAAATTTATTATACGTTAGGCAAAAATGCGGATCCTAAGGGAAATTCTCAACTGAAAGATTTCTTGCAAACATGGAAGAAGTGAGCTTTACTGAGAAAGTGTATTCTCTATGCCGAAAAATCTCTAAAGGGAAAGTAACCACTTACAAAGAAATTGCCCGAGCTTTGGATACGAAAGGATATCAAGCCATTGGGCAGGCTTTGAGATGTAATCCTTATGCTCCGCATGTACCCTGCCATCGAGTGGTAAAGTCAGATGGTTCCCTAGGTGGGTTTAAAGGTACGACGCAAGGACCGGAGATTAATGAGAAAATAATGTTGCTAAGAAAAGAAGGCATTCTTATTTTCAACCAGAAGGTGGATTTATCCTTGTTCCTACATGCCTTTTAGACTATCCCATTCCCAGCATTTCCTTCAATTCTTCGCTGGGCTTCCAGGGCGGCTCAAAGGTAATTTCAATATCTACTTCTGTTGCGCCCAGCTTCTGTATCTGTTCTTTAATCTCTTCCACCATCTGGGGTCCATAGGGACAAAGTGGCGAAGTAAAAGTAAGTAGAATTTTTGCTTTATTCTCCTCCACAGCTATATTATAAATCAATCCCAGAGTCCAAATATCCACCCCTATTTCTGGATCAATATACTTCTTGAATACCTCTTCAATTATTTTTTCTTTTGTAATCATGCCAACATCCCTCCAATTATCTTTCCAAAGCCTTCCTTCTCAATCTGCTGCGCCAAAGTAGAATCCCCTTGGGCAATAATTTTTCCTTGCGAGAGTATACTCACTTGATCCGGCGTAAAGTATTCCAGGAAACGATGGTAATGGGTAATCATGATAATACTCATATTTGATTCTTTATGAAGCTTCTTGATGCCTTCGGCAACAATTCTCATGGCATCAATATCCATTCCGGAGTCCGTTTCATCTAAAAAAGCATACTTTGGTTCGAGCAGTATCAGCTGCAATATTTCGGCTCTTTTTTTCTCCCCACCTGAAAAACCAACATTCAAATCCCTTTTGCTGAAAGAAGAGTCCATTTTCAATTCCACCATCTTCTTTTTGAGTATTTCATGGAATTCAAGTACGGAATAAGGTTTCTCCCTTCTTGAATTTACTGCTGAGCGTATGAAGTTGCTAATTGTAACTCCATTCACTTCTGCCGGATATTGGAATGACAAGAACAACCCCTTCTTTGCTTTTATTTCTGGTTTTTCAAAAGTGATATCCTCTCCATTTAGGAAAATGTTCCCTTTAGTAATTTTATATCGTGGGTGTCCCATTATTGCTAACAGTAAAGTGGACTTTCCACTCCCATTCGGTCCCATCAACACATGCACTTTTCCAGGATAAAATGTAAGCGAAACTCCTTTAATTATTTCTTTTCCGTCAACTTCCACATACAAATTGTTAATTTCGAGCATGGTTCAACCCATTTTGAATAGTTTTTAATGCTAATAACGCGCATTTACTTCGGGTATGGCTAATAGGGATACCGAGTAAATTGTACACATTCCAGGGGCCCCATTTTTGTACTTCTTCAATAAGTTTGCCGTTGACCTCTTCGCTCAACAGCGAGGCGGAAGCCTGGCTAATTGCACATCCCTGTCCAGTGAAAGAAACATCTTTAATGGTAGTGTGGTTTAACAGTACGTAACATCTTATTTCATCTCCGCACAAAGGGTTATGTTCTTGGTGAGTAAATGAATACTCTTCTAAGACCCCCTTATTTCGAGGATTCTTGTAATGATCCAGCACATTCTCCTTATACAACTCTTGTTCTTCAGTGAGCGATGTGCTTATGCCTAAAGTATCCGAATGCTGTTGAATCGCAAGAGCAGTCATAGCATCTATAAATGCATCAACATCATCTTTTGTGTTATAAAAATAGAACGATGCCCGCACAGAACCATTAACCCCTAATTTTTCATGTAACGGCATCGCACAGTGATGGCCACCCCGCACGCAAATGTTTGATTTATCTAGTAGCTCACTCGCATCATGCGGGTGCATTCCTTCGATGGTGCATGAAAAGACTGCTCCTCGTTGATCTGCGTTTGGAGTCCCCAGCAGATGTATTCCGGGAAGTGCAGTAATCTTCTGTAATGTATACTGTATTAATTCTTGTTCGTGTTGTTGAATCTGTTCCATGCCAATTCCTTGCAGATATTCTATGGCTGCAGCTAAGCCTACTGCCCCAGCGATATGCGGCGTGCCAGCTTCAAATTTCCATGGCAAATCGTTCCAGGTAGACTTCTCAAAAGTAACTTCTTTAATCATATCTCCACCATATAGAAAAGGATCCATTCTCTCCAGCAATTCTCTCTTACCATAGAGCACGCCAATTCCTGTTGGTCCACACATCTTGTGTCCCGAAAAAGCCAGAAAGTCACAATCCAATTCTTTCACGTTGATAGGCATGTGGGGAACGGACTGAGCTCCATCGATAATTATCATTGCACCTACTGCATGGGCAAGTGCAGCCAATTCTTTAACCGGATTGATGGTACCGAGGACATTTGAAACATGCGTTACCGAAATAATTTTTGTTTTTGTCGTTATCAATTCCTTTGCTCTTTGCATATCTAATCTAAATTCAGCAGTAAGAGGTATAAATTTCAAAATAATATTTTTTTCTTTGGCCAATTGCTGCCAGGGAACTAAATTAGAATGATGCTCCATTTCCGTTAAGACTATTTCATCGCCTGCTTGCAGATTTTTACCGAGTGAGTAGGCCAGTAAATTCAAGCTTTCGGTTGTTCCTTTAGTAAAGATAATTTCTTCAAATTCTGCGCCGATGAATTTGGCCACTGTTTCATGGGCCTTCTCGTATGCCATTGTTGCCTTCAAAGAAAGCTTGTACACCCCGCGATGAACGTTGGCATTTTCCTCTTGGTAATACTTTTTAACAGCATCGATAACTTGTCCTGGCTTTTGAGTGGTGGAGGAGTTGTCGAGATAAATGATATTCTTCAAAATAGGAAAATCCTCCCGTCCTGCTACTAGGTTGTTATGCTGTTTCATCTTATTAAAACACCTAAAAACCTTCAATCTCCATTTCAATGAGCTTATTCAATTCCACCGCATATTCCAGCGGCAATTGTCGTATAATCGGTGAAATAAATCCCGATACAATCATTCTTACTGCTTCTTCTTCACTCAGCCCCCTGCTCTGCAAATAAAAAATAGTTTCTTCATTGATCTTGCCTACTCTTGCTTCATGTGCTGCATCGACATCATGGTTATCGATCTTCAAATGAGGATACGTATTAGAAATGGAGTTCTCGTCCAAAATCAACGCATCACAGACCACGCTCGTTTTGCTTCCCCGTGCATTCGGCATGATTTTGACCAATCCCCGATAACTTGATACTCCTCCGTTCTTGCTGATGCTTTTAGAATGAATTGTTGAGCTGGTATTCGGGGCAGCATGAATTGCTTTCGCTCCCACATCCTGATGCTGCCCTTCTCCGGCAAAGGCAATTCCTAGACTGTCTGATTTTGCACCTGTGCCACGTAAAACTGAGCAAGGGTATAACATCGAAACTTTACTGCCCATATTGCCAGATACCCACACCATCGTGGCATCTTTATCAACCAGCGCGCGTTTAGTATTCAGATTGTAAACGTTTCTGCTCCAGTTTTCAATACTCGAATATCGCATCTTGGCTCCTTCTTTGACAAAAATTTCCACGCAGCCAGCATGGATGGAGTTGGTGCTGTACCGAGGGCTGGAACAACCTTCTATGTAGTGGAGTTCTGCCCCTTCATCCACAATAATCAAAGTATGCTCAAACTGTCCACCGCTTTGTTCATTCATTCGGAAATAGGCTTGCAAAGGTAAATCTACCTTCACTCCTTTCGGTACGTAAATGAACGTCCCTCCCGACCATACCGCAGCATGCAGCATAATAAACTTGTGATCATTAATAGGGATGCATTGCGTCATGAAATATTGCTGCACTAATTCAGGATATTTTTGCACCGCTACATCCATATTTTCAAAAATAACCCCTTGATCTTGCAGCGATTTCAAAATATTATGATACACCACCCCGCCATCATATTGCGCGCCCACTCCTGCTAATGATTTTTTCTCAGCCTCCGGAATTCCTAAGCGATCAAATGTTTTTCGTATCTCTGCTGGAACATCTTCCCAGCGGGTGCTCTCTTTGGCATTAGGATCGATGAAATATCTGATTTTATCAAAATCAATATCTTTCAAACTCGGCCCCCAATCAGGTAGAGTTTTTTCAAAAAATAATTTCAGCCCTTTCAATCTCTTTTGTAACATCCATTCAGGTTCATTTTTAGTTTTGGAGATTAATCGTACTACTTCCTCACTCAGTCCAGGGGGAGTAACTAATTTAGCTTGATGAGCATCCGCTTCATCGTACAATGTCCGTGATGGTTCAAATGCTAGGACTTGTTCTGTTACCTCCATTTTAACGACACCCTCGTGCGGTTACATGACAATTTACTAATTGCGGTTCACAATGATTAGGGATAGCGGAAAATTGCTTGTGGATTTGGCACAACAATCCTGAGGTGCGGATAAGGTGCAGCAAACGCTGAGTTTCACGCACATAGCCGAGCTGATCTTTCATGTTTAATGCTGCATTCTTAATTTGTTTCATCATTTCAGGGTTAAATTCCACCTTCTCTCCCCTTTTTTTGCTTTTATACTGGCTAATGGCCGCTGAGTTAATGCCTAAAATAGCGGCGATATCTTTCTGCTTCATTCCTGCTCCATCCATCGCTAAAGCTAGCTGCCGTCGCAGCGCTGGAATGACGTAAAACGTCTCCAATTCCTGGGGGAGTATAATCTTTTTAACCATAGTTAACTTTTGATTCATAGTATTTATAAATGTTATGGTGCTCAAGTGCAAGATGGCAGTATCAGAATTTACCGGAACTTTAAAAGAGAAAAGAATGCTTACTGATGATGTCCTGTTTCTTTCTTTCCAAGTTCCTGATTCTTTCTCCTTTGAAGCAGGCCAATATGTGAGTATGAAAATCATACGAGAAGCAGAATTTCGCATGAAGTCTTACTCTATTCTAAATCCCCCCTCCGAGAAGGGTAAATTAAATTTATGCATCAAACTTATTCCCAATGGGTTTGCCTCTGAAGCGTTTAAAAACTTAAAACTCGGTGAAACGCTCTCCTTTCGAGGTCCCCTGGGATTTCTTACCTTCGACGTTAACGGTGGAGAACACTGGTTTATTGCCAATGGAACCGGCATAACGCCATTTTACAGTATGATTCTGGAATACATACGAAAATATCCTCAGCATACGTTTAATTTAATCTTTGGCGTGCGTTCGCAAAAAGATTTATTCTTACACCAAGAGTTTCTTGACGCTGCGAAAGAGCACCCCAATTTTACGTACATTCCTACCTTAAGCCGGGATGCATGGGAAGGGTCCATGGGGAGAGTTCAAACACAGCTGCCTTTGGATTTGCAGGGCAAGACTTTCTATATCTGTGGACTGAAAGAAATGGTCTTAGAAACCAAAGAGTTGTTGTTACAAAAAGGAGTTCCCAAGGGAAGGATTAGGGTGGAAAGGTACACATAAACTTATAAACTATTACCTTTGGCATTTTAAGAATGGAAAACATTGTCATCTTAGGAACCGGTATTGCGGGTTTAACTGCTGCTATTTACACTGCTCGGGCAAATTTATCTCCCCTCCTTATTTCCGGTCCAGAGGATGGGGGGCAATTAACCTTAACTACGGAAGTGGAGAACTTTCCTGGATTTGAACAGGGTATTCAAGGACCAGAGCTGATTACTATTTGTAAAAAGCAAGCGGAACGGTTTGGGGCAAAATTTAAAATAGATATTGTAACCGGATTAAATCAAATTAAACATGGCTTCGAGCTAACGCTGATGAGTGAAGAAAAGATTCAAACCAAAGCAGTCATCATTGCTACGGGCGCATCAGCTCGATGGTTAGGAATCCCTTCAGAAGAGAAATATAAAGGAAGGGGCGTAACAACTTGTGCGACCTGTGACGGGGCTTTCTTCAAGGACAAAGAAGTTATCGTTATTGGTGGCGGAGATAGTGCCATGGAAGAGTCCATTTTCTTAACTAAATTTGCGTCAAAAGTAACGATAATTCACCGCAAAGACTCCTTTCGTGCTAGCAAAATAATGCAAGAGAGAGCTTTGAAGAATGAGAAAATAGATGTGATTTGGAATTCAGTAGTAGAAGAAATTTTCGGTGATGGTAAAAAAGTGCAGGGAGTTAAACTTAAGAATATGAACACGAACCAAGTCACGAATTTCAAATGCGATGGAGTGTTCTTAGCCATTGGCCATGTTCCAAACACTTCTTTCCTGAAAGGCAAAATAGAAATGGATGAAAATGGATATTTGAAAGCAGATCCCTACTCTCGTACGAATATCCCTGGCGTATTTGCTGCAGGCGACGTGCAAGATAAACGATTCCGGCAGGCAATTACTGCTGCAGGGTCAGGATGCATGGCAGCGATGGAAGCGGAGAAATATTTGGCAGAGCACCAATAACATTAATTCCTACTGATATATCCCTTCTTAAACTGCTCACCAGTAATCCCTTTATCCATCAATTTCTGTGCTAAGGCGACAAGCTTGGCCAATCGTCTTTGATTTAATTTTTTTAATGCGGTAGCGGCTTCATCATCGTATCTCTCTAACACTCCTTTCCATATTACTAACATTTTCCTGGATTTAAAACAATGAATTGAACAAGGTGTTTGTGTTGTTGCTAAAAATAAAAATTCAGGGGGGATGCTCCCCCCATTTATAAGAAGCTCTACTATCTCCACATCAAATCTATATGGATTTGGAAAGAAGCGTAAAATAAAATGGTTAAACCTCCTCTTTACTGTTGGCCAAATGAATTCTTTCCTGCAACAGGAGGGATATCCGAGCATTTTTCCAAGATAATCATCATAACGAGATTGAGTAGAATCCTTCCAGAGTTCTTGCAGAAATTTTAGATATTTTTCAGTAGCACAGACGGTATAACTTCGCATAGGTAATTGTAGCCCATTATCCGATCGCATATAAATCTCTGGCCCTCTCGCTTCTGTGACGAATATATGTAACTGCTGAGAGATGTACTCACGCACTTGTTGTATATTTGTAAACCACACATACGTCATCGGTTTTGCTCCTTCTGCAACCAGAAGAATATGCGCTCTATCAATGGGTTTAATAGCTTTCCAAAACGCAGACAGATAAACTACTCTATTTGGCTTTTCTTTTTTGAATAACACAGTTATGAAAAATCAAAAGTGTTTATATACATATCCCTCAATACCTTCAGGGAGTATAGTAAAGTGTAAACACAAATTCAGTTAGGACAATTAATATTCTACCGGCTGCATATTCTCATTCCATACTTTTCGATGCTCTTCAGAATACAACTTCACCACTTTAAACTTTCCAATCGTTTTTGATTCCAGTGGTAGGATGGTTAATTCTGTAATCAACGCTTCCCCGCGATAATCCCACTTTCCATTCTTGTTATGGGCTAAGAAAACTCTAGCTGGCGGAAGGCGATACAATCTACGCTTATCTTTCTGAAAAGAATATTCCTTATTTAGTTCTAATTTTGATGGAAAACCTTGCGCGTCAGTTAACTGCAAGGTGTCGTTAATGATTAAGTCTGCTGCAGCCATAGCAGTACTAATCTTTCCTGATTTAAAAATTCTTCGAGAACATTCTTAAATAACCCTTCTTCTGAATGAACTATGGCCACTCCTCTCTGCCCTTATTTTGGAACTTGCGGCGGCTGCACCTTGCAGCACGTTGATTATCAGCAACAAGTTGAGCAGAAAAAGAAAGCTCTAGCCACGGCCATTAAATTTGATAATATTGCCGTGTTTACTGGTTCAGAATACTCTTACCGTAATCGCATGGACTTTGTATTCCATCATCGAGGATTGGGGTTACGAGAGCGCGGGAAATGGCATTCACTCGTTGACATCCAAAAATGTGTTATTTCGAACGATTTGATTAATAAATTGCTCCAGGAAGTTCAGGGGTATTTCACGAACCCTGACGCATTTGATGTACGTAAACACATCGGAAATTTTCGCTATGCGGTAATCCGCGCAACATCGTTAGACGATTCTTCCATCTCCTTTGTTCTCAATGAAGATTCCTCGCGTTTGGGAGAAGCAGTTGAAAAGGCAACTCAATTCTCTTCCAAAACTACTGCCAAGAACGTCATGCTTGCGGTTGTTCCGGCGCAAACAGATGTGAGCATATCGGAGAATGCTACGGTCATTAAAGGCAGCGAGTACCTTCAAGAACAATTCTTAGGTAAAAGATTCTATTTTCCAATTCAAGGCTTTTTTCAGAATAATTCTGCCATGGCTGAGAAGATGCAGGAATATTGCCGTACCTTATTGCAAAAATATAATACTAGCTCCGCGCATTTGTTGGACTTATATGGGGGTGTAGGAACATTTGGCATTACTAATGCTGATCTATTTGCGGGAGTTACCATTATTGATCTAGGGGTTTCCATTCCTGCTGCCAAGAAGAATATTGAATCAAATAACATTCAGAATGTAACGGCATTGAACTTGGACGCTGCACAACTTAAGAAAGTATCTCCTCCTACTCCTTTATTTGTGATTACTGATCCTCCTCGAACAGGCATGCATCCCAAAACGATCGAACAATTAAACCTCTTGCAGCCGGAAGTAATTATATACATTTCTTGTAATGTTGTCCAGCTGGCTAAAGAGTTACCAAAGTTCAAAAATTATCGGATCAAGAGCGCAGCTTTGTTTGACTTATTCCCACAGACAGTGCATAGTGAAGCGGTTATTGAATTAATTAAAATAATTTAACCAAGAGGGGAAAAAACAAATTTAACAACAGTACCAGCAAGAAAAACAAGCTAATCTGGCGGTATCTTTTCTCTCCTGCTTCGGGACCTTTTAATTTATGCAAGAATACCTGTGCCATTCTTCCCCCATCAACAATCGGTAAAGGTAACAGATTAAAGAGCCCGATTCCTAAACTGAGCAAGAATAACCATCGTAAAAAGCCAGTGAGCCAGTTTAAAAGATAATACACCCCTTTCCATATCCCTATATCATACTCTTCTTTAATCTCAAATTTATTTTGTATTTCCCTTATCCCTAAGAATGCTGTCTTGGTGTTGTCCGGGTTTGCGGCTAGAGTGATGGAATAATTCTGAGAAGGGGTTTGCACAACAATTGCATCTCCTGGCTTGTAGCGAACTAATTCTTGATTAAATTCTTGGAAATTAGTTATTTTCTCTTCATTGATTCCCGTGATAAGCGTTCCCGACATAATCCCCGCGGTTGCAAATGGATAAGACTCGTTAACATAAGCATTAAAGGTGAATCCAGTGGGATATACCATTTTGTTTTCGAGTGGGGTAAGGACCACACTTAACAGGAAGATCGCCACGAACGCCAAAAGTATGTTTGAAAAAGATCCCGCCGCCAGTACTGAATATTGCATAATATCCTTTTCTTTCCGCAACTTTTTCTCATTAGGTTCTACAAATGCTCCCAAAATGGGGCCAAAGAAGACAATGCCGGTGTTTTGGACTTCGATTTGATGTGCCCTCGCCACAATGCCGTGGGAGAATTCATGCACCAAAGCAATAATAAAAATAGCGATAATCCAATACCAGAACGGCAAAACTCCTAATCCGGGCACACTAATCCCCGGCAGGACTAACGAAACTCCCGATACCGCTTCCGGTTGGGTTATCAATGTGTACAGATTTTTGATAAGGATAAATGAGATTAACGCTAATCCCGCATAGCCCACTCCTACCCCCACATATCCCCAGAGAATGACCCATTCCCTAAATTTAGTTGCATATTTGTCCATCCATTGCAATCCCCATTTCATGCGGTAGAGGATAATGATTTTGCCTTGGATATCCAGTTTCTTGCGATTTAAAATTAAGAGAATGATTATTACGGCATAGAACAAAATAATAAACTTATACTTACTTAAAAAAGCGAGAGTTAATTCAAACATCTACCACCTATAATTTATCTATTTCCTTCGCTTTGGCCGCAATTTTCTGCTCTTACAGCTGCGGCATTTTACTTTCCCCTGGCTTACTTTTAAGCTGGGGGCGCGCATTTTTGCTTTACAAATTTTACAAACAAATATGTTCTTTAATTTTCGTGCCGTTGCTTCTTCGAATTTGACCATATATCATCACTTCACTTGTTTCATTACAAACTTTAATAAAGTTTGACCAAACGGCGGGCTTACAGCCCACCACTTTATTTCACCTGTTTCATCACCTTAACGCCCATCAATAACCAATACAATACTTCGCTTCCTTCATGCACCTGCCCTTGCAATTCTTCCGGGATGTCCATCTCAAACGTTTCGTAACTCTCAACATCCATCACATTGGCTTTATTTCCGCTCACGGAAAGAATTTGGGCACTCTTTTTCTCCACAATGGGAGCTTCCACCTTATCATGCCCGGGCATAACCACGTTTCGTTTCTTTCCATCTAATAATCCCACGGCTGTAAGATTGACCTTGGCGTGTCCATGTTTTCCTGGTCTGCTGGTAGCGGTATCCGTGATTTTACAGGGCGCGTCATCAATAATAATCGTATCTCCTTTCTTTAAGCTTCCCACACTTACCGATTTTTTTTCGTACATAATGCACACCTCAAAACTTACTTTGTTGCCAATTCAACATCTTTTCCGGTGATCGTTTTTCGCCCCGCATGTTCCGCATATCTCTTTGCTTCCCAGGCAATCTTCCGTGCCTGTTCTTGTAAGGCTTCGGCCAGAGCTTCTTTGGCATCATCTCCTATGCGTAAGCCGCCGGCTTCCCGCAGGATCTTGTCCATCGCGTTCAGGGACAGAAACCTCTTTTTAGGCATATAAGCGCAAAAAGACGGCTTATTTTTAAATGTTTCCACGACTTGAACGGAGAGTTTTGCTTCTGCCTACTAGAAGAAATCCCAAAAAGACCTTTTACGTGAGGTTCTTTTTTTGGTTCTGATGATTGCATTAATTTCCTGTTCAATCTTCGGCTGCTGGGGGTAGGATTCTTCCGCCGCCCTAAACTCCCGGGTATGGAATGAACTGCGGCCGTTATGATGTTTGAATTGATGGTGTTTATGCAGCAGCTCATGGTACATCAGGTAATCAAGCACTTCCGATCTGGCATCATTGAAAATAGAAGAGACGGTTATAGTGTCATTATGGAAATTATAACTAGCCAATTTGCGAAAAGCAGCATTGCCCCAGGTTAAATTAGGCTGTTCCATTCCATTTGAGAAAAAGGTTTGATTCACTCGTTGGAATGATTGCTCTAATGTTGGGTCATTCTTAGTTTTGAGGGTAAGAAGGGGAATATTTTTGATAAAATTGTTGTATAATTCAATATTAGGAGTGTGTGCCCGCTGTTTGAATACTTTTAGTAATAAATGTTGAATCAATCCTATTTTAATTTCTTCATCGATATCTTTCCATTGGAGGTTTAGATGCAGTGAAAGCGTGTTTCTGGTCAGTCGTATATTGGCATTAAAATCAGACAGCCGTCGATTATATTCCATTTCCGCGTAGTACAGGAATTCTTTCTCTGGAAACAAGCGCTGGAAGGATTCTTTAATGAGGCTCATTGGTTTCTAGTAGAGAAGAGAGTTAATAATATTTTCGATCTCTTACAGCTTATGCCATCGTCCTTTATACACCACTTGGTTTCCCACGAAACGAGCATAGCCTGCCGTAGCGATAATTGCAGTATGCTGAGGCAGTTTAGAGAACAGAAAAGAGTCAATGATAAACGAGTGTGATACTCCTACCGTGATGTGCCATTCTGCAGAACTATCTTTATGTACGTTCTGCGCAGCGAAGGCGTGGATTTCAGCGGCTACTTGTCTCACTGAAGGGATTCCAGGATACTGGCCTTCAACCCAGCGCATGAATGTGGGCCATTCTCCGAGCGTTCCATAATCTGCTTCAAGGGGTCTAGCAACATCACTGTTAAAGCGAAAGGCCAATGCCGGATGCTGTTGCACATGATCGAAATGAACTTGCTTGTGATAGAAATGGGTAGATTGGACTAGTTTCCTGCGGATAATTTCCGCAAATAAAAATGTTCTATGCATATCGCTGCACCATAACGTTACTCGAACTGGTTTTGGGCAGAGTAAAATCTCTTCCGCGAGATACTCGGCAAATTCCTTTGCTTGGCGAACTCCATGCAGGGAAAGATTTTTTCGTCCTTCTTCTACATCTTTTGGTTTTACTTTCTCAGGATGTCTCAATAGATACACTGTTGAGAGGCTAAAGGTAATTGCAAGAGTTCTTTCCATTATCTGCAATTGGCGTTGGAATTCAGCTACTCTTCTTGCTTCCTCTTCCGTTCCTGAAATTAAAGACTGTAGTGAAAGGATCATGCCTTGTGCCTGTTCTATTCTCGCAGATTCTTCGGGGTGGAATGAAAGTGCATGTTCTTTTCTCATGTATCCCAAATAATGATGGAGATCTTTGAGGTGCTTTTGAATGGCATTGCTGGTATATCTGTCCCCAAAACTATGAGCTTCTCCTCGAGGGGCAGTCTGAGAAAGTAAATGGTGAATGGCCGCTAACGCACTTTGCACATTTACCAATTCCGTGAAAAAGAATAATTTTGACATTACTTCTAGAAAAGCAGGAATCCCTCTTAAACTATTGTCACCACTCTAAAATAACAAAACAATCGAAAGATTTATAAAGAGGGGTTCTTTTTAGTTTATTATAAAAATAGGAGGAAATTATTAACATGGAAGGCCAATTATATTTTGTAACCACGCGGCACGAAAAGAAAGCCAGTGCTCCTGGAGGAGTTAAAATTGTTCCTGGTGGAGAAATAGATCAACGATTGCCTTTATCTTGGGCAGGACTCCAAAGTGCAATCAGAACTGGAGAAGCGGGACAAGTTGTTCCTAAAGGTTTTGATGGTATTGTTGCGTATCATTCTACTTTAGTTCGAACCCGAGAAACGTTGCAAGGGTTATTTGCAGGTGCAGGATACGATCCAGATAATGCCAATGTTGTTAAATGGCAAGCGGAAGATCCTCGAATTGGATTAGCTTGTGGCGCTGATTTTGAACATCCCAGTTTTCCAAAATATGCTCCTGATAAAGCAAGTGCGGATGCGTATGTATCTCATTTATTGCGAGAGCATTGGGGACCAAATGGCCCTGCTGGTCAAAGATTTCCGGTTATGGCTGGATTTGCGTATGCATTACTCGACAATTTAGTTGGAGGTATTGAAAGTGCCCTTCCGCAGGCAAGGGATGGAGCAAAAGTTGTTGTTGCCCAAGCAACCCATGCGCCACTTATTGATGCATTAGATGCAGCACTCTATCAAACGATAGTTCACTCGCCTGCCGGGATAGTATTAAGCGGATTCCCTGGGAATTACGAAATGGGGATGAATATATCTGGAAAGGCAGCAGGTAACTTAAATACAGATAATCCTATCTTTGTGTTCAAAGGTCATTCCCAACGAGAAGCAGTCTTGAATTTAGATGATCTCAAATCCACGAGAGATAGATTGTACACGGAATCAGATGGAGGAAAACTTTTCCTTTAATTTTTTTTATCTTTAAGTATACCTTATCAAATGCCACCCGGAACTATTTCAGGACTTGTAGCCAGGCACGGAAAAAAGACCAACGAAGTTTCCGATGCTGAGAGCGGTACACTTGTTGACAAACTAGTTCGTCTTACTCCAGAAGGGTCAGCACAGATGCGAGAGTTGGGTGGACGAGTAATTAAACCTAATTTTTATCAACTTATTGATGCAACTACTTCTCCCTATGTGAGAACAAGGCAATCGATGCATGCCATGCTCATGGGTGCAGGATATGAGCAACATCTTGCTGCGAGGGCTGAGCGAGAGGATTTAGGATTTGGCATTGCCAATTGGGCTGCCGAAGGAGTCCCCCATTATGATCCTGCTCGCGGTAATGACTATGTTCAGGAAATGTTACAAAAATTCTGGATGGGTCCGCAAAGAGCTGACCGACAACCGGTTATTGCTCAATTTGCGTATGGGGTTATAGATAGCTTCATTCAAGGAGTGGAAAGAGTGCTGCCAGAAGTACAACGAGGAGCTAATGCTCTGGTTATGGTCACAACGCATGGCACGGTAATTGATGCTGCTGATGCACAATTGTACGAGACGATACAACCGCGATTGCAAGGGAATCCTCAACTCCAAACCTTTCCCGGAAATTATGCCTGGGGTGAAGTGATTTCGCTAGAATTAGATCGCGTAGCTCAAGGCTTACCTTGGTTTAAAGTAAATGCAAAGGGCCGAGAAAGAACTCTCTCTTTGGATGATCTCAAAGATTTTAGAGATAAAGCGTATCACAATACTTTAGGACATCTTTAATTTCCTTATTTTCCCTTCTTCCGCGTCAACTTCTACCTCTTCTCCATTCTTGAACACAGAAGTGGCAACCTTTGTTCCTACAATGCAGGGTATTTTCAATTCTCTCGACACTATTGCAGCATGTGAAGTTAAACCGCCCTCGTCCGTTACAATCGCAAGGGCTTTCTTCAATATCGGCATTAGTTCAGGGGTAGTCATGGGCGCAAGCAATACAAATCGATCTGGAGCGGAATGCATATCTTCTACTCTTCTGATGATAAAGACTTTTCCTTGCACCTTCCCCGGAGAAGCTACTGTTCCTTTGAGAACGTTCATGTTCTGGCTGGCTCCCATCAAGGCCCGATATCGTTGTTCTGCTCTCAGCCCTTCAGTGAGCTTATACTTCCCTTCAATAACCTCCACCAGAACCACCTTTCTCTTTACTTTTTCTGGGGGAAACTTACCTTTTTGTAATGCTTCCAAGATTTCGCGGGGATATAATTGTTTTACATCTCTCGTAGAACAATGCAATCTCTTTGAAATTTCTTCAAAAACTGGTTCGAAATAATACAACATCTGCTGTACGCAACCCCGAAAATAGTCTTTCAGGTAGCACATATCTGAAAGTATCTCTGCCATTTCTTTGCCGTAGGCAGATAATTTTAATCTCTTCAGGACACCTTCTCGCTCTTTTTGCTGTACGGATTTATCAATTTCTTTACACTCTTTCAAGTCTTTACGAATTCTCTCCATGGAGAGTGGTTTCTCGTTGGCATATCCTACGCTAATCCACGCCCATTCCCGTTGTATTTCTTGCAATTGAGCAAGAAGAGGATTTTTGCCTAGCTTACATAATCTATTATTGTATTCTTCCAGAAAACCTAGTTTTGATGTTGAAGATAACAACGCAATCAATTTTCTTTTTTCAGGATGATACTGTAACATTTTTTCCAACTCCTCAAGCATAATTTTATTCATGATACGAATGAAGATAACCGCATCAGAAAAGTTTAATAGATCGTTACTCCATTGATTACACCTTCCTATAATCTCTTCCGTATTCTTTCCTCTTAATTCCTCTTTGCGTATTCTTTTCGCTCTCCCTACCGCCCTCTGGCTGAAACGGATATGTTCCTGCATGAACTTCCAGTAATCAAACTTCCTCGCTTGAATCTTCTGCAGTACTGCTTTCCCAGCATTATGCATATCTTCCTCATCGAAATAAAGATACCCAGAATAGCCTTTCGCAAAATACAACTGCCTTGCTGGTAGCGATCCAACTTTTCGAACATAATCTAGGTGATTCCAAGCATCAATTATTATATAGAAAAACCAAGGACTGCAGTGCCGTTCCGCTTCGTAAAGCCAGGTCATAGTGCTCTTTCTCATTCGTAATTACTTCTCTTTAGATCTAATTCCTTTCTAACTTTATCATAATACTTATGGTCCCCTAAATGAAATTCTAGGTATATAGAATTCTTCACTTTCACGAATAAAATTCGATATTCTGTATTTTCAATACTAAATTGATAACGAAAAGTTAAAAGCTGATTAATCATCCACTCTTTGTAAGGCTTTTTTGTGGCAATGACAATGGGCCTTATGTTCTCATCAACTACTTCTTGAATCCAGTGATAAATTTTATCAGCTTTTACATCTGTAAGCAGGTGTACTATTTGATCAAAATTAGTCCCTAAGAATTCGATACAATAATCCTGCAAAACAATCGCCTTAATTCTCTCTTTGAATTCATTTGGATTAACCATGGTGGAATGTTCGTATGATAGTATGGGCCAGTTCATATAAATATTTTTGGGCGTCATAATGTAATAATCCTTTATATGCTGCCGCCTGCGTGTAAAAAAAACGTTTGATATAAGAGAATCGCGCTTGCGTAGTCATTATGATTGGTACTTCTTGTTTGATATATTCCATCACTTTTTGATAATTCTGAAAAGAATTAACCTTTTCATTAAGTTGAAAGGTGTCTAATATTTCCCTGGTTTTGAAATATTCTGTGTATAAAATCAAGGCTCGGATATTTTTATGAAAATTCTTTTTCTCGTTGAGCAAGGTCGGAATCGTTTCATTAATAATCTGCCAATAGTCTGACAAAGTCACTTTTAATGGCCTTTGGAGTAAAATATTTTTGGCAATACAACTCTTGGAAGAAGAATGATAAAATAATGAATACATCTCGTTAAAGTCTATTCTGGTAACTTTGATCTTTTTGTTTTTAAAAATAAGCGGCTTGGCAGATCTGCTGAGCACAAATACATCTATATCTTGATATTTTTCTTGATGCAAGAACGATCCCGTAATAAAGCAATATTTGGCGGGAATTTTTTGTAAAATTTCCCTTGCTTCTGCCATCCTTTCCTGGAGTATTAGTTCGTTATGGGGATTGTAAATAATCATATTACTAAAAATATACTTTTACTTATAAACCTTTGTATTTTCCAAAAGTAATATAAAAAAGGTAATAATTTACCGTAGCTTACGAATAAAGCCTTTTACAGCATCAACTTCCACCATCTCCCCATCCTTCAACGCTTCCGTGGCCACTTTCGTGCCAATTATGCAAGGCTTCTTCAATTCCCTGCTCACAATAGCAGCATGACACGTAATACCCCCTTCATTCGTCACAATGGCTGCAGCTTTTTTCATTAAAGGCACATGCTCCGGCCGAGTCATGCCTGCTACGAGAATGTCTCCTTCTTTGAATTTGCTGAAGTCCTCTCGAGTAATGATTATTTTAACTCGTCCTTGAGCTATGCCTTTACAGGCAATATGCCCTTTCAGTTCTTCAGAAGTATCGAAGATGATTCTCTTCTCGCATTCTTTCTTCTTGGCAATAGCCTCCCCGCCAACAAATAGGCTATACCCTTTTCGAGTTACGTGTATCATTACTCCCTCTTCATATCGTTGCCGTAACACTTCCTTTTTCAATGTCCCTTTCATTAAGAGATTTATCTCGTCATGATTAAGATATTCTAAATGTCGTTTTGGAATTCCAATTTTATTTTCCAATGCCTCCAGTATTCTATGCCAGAGGTGGACCCCCATCAAATTTACTTTCTTGCGATGCTCCCGCCAATAGGTTAATTGCTGGAAAAAATGGAGGGGATTCTTTCTCAGCTGATGTTTCCTCAGGATTACTTGCACTTTCTTTCGCTGATCTAGAGTATACATTCTTAATTTTTCATATTCTTCTTTCAGTTTTATAGAATCATGCCATACATCCCTGCACTCAGCAAAGACTTGATTCTCCGTGAGACGATGTATATGAGCATAACTGTATTGATAATAATCATACCGTTTACGATGCTCTTGCATCGCGGGGCTCTTTGCTAATTCTTCGGGAGTATTGAATTTTATCTTTAACTTTAAAATAAGCGAATAGAATTCGAGCATCCGCTCACTGGCAAAGGTCAATTGTTCTGGGGTGGTTAAAATAGCAACTTCTTCCATTGTTAAGTTATATTTTACAGCTATTTGCGTAATCTCTTGCTGATCTGTTCCTGGATCAAAGCTGTCAATAAACAAACTCCGACTCCACATAGCAGTATGTTTCTGCCAAAGAGTTCCTATGAATTTCAGAAGCTTTTTTTTAGAATACGAATCAAAGTCTTCTTCGTACGTATTCAAATAAAATTCTTCCAACTCCTGCGCTTTCTTGGTGAAAGGCAGATAAATGCGGTTGATATTATTCTTATACTGTTGATATATTAAAGAAGACAAGGCTTTCATTGCTTCCAAATCCCAATACACCCACAAGTAATCTTTCTTGAAATAGGCATATAGATATTCGTAGTCCAACTGGAAGTATTGTGTATCTAATTGGGTGATGACCCTCATCCAGGGCCAGGCGGTAAACGGGACAAGCTCACCTTCTTGCCGGTAGAGCATTAGGACACCTTCCGGACGGTGCCTTTGGTGGCGTCAACTTCTATAAGATCGCCATCATGTAATACCTTTGTCGCTATCTTTGTACCAATGACGCAGGGTTTCTTCATTTCCCTACAGAGGATAGCAGCATGCGAAGCTACTCCGCCTTCATCAGTAATAATCGCCGCTGCTTTACTAATGGCATGAATGAGATGGGGCCTAGTCATTCCGGTAACGAGGATCTCTCCTTTCTTCATCGCTGAAATTGCTTCTCCCTGGTTTGCGGTCCAGGCATTAATAATTCTAACTCGTCCTTTCACTTTTCCGGGATAGGCAGTTCTTCCTTTAATCACGGAAACAGACTTAACTGATAATTTTACCATTCTCTCTACTTCAGGTAATTGATCTTGGCTATAAAAAGTTAATTTATTGCCGTCGAGTAAAAAAGCGTAGGTCGTTGGCGTTTCAGCAAGCTTTCCTCTGAGCCAATATCCTGATTCTACCCACGCCAATCGTAACCTTAGTCTGAGCTCTCCCAATTTCTCGATAAGCGTTAGCTGAGATTTCCTTCTCTTATACTGTACTTCTTGCTTCAAAAGTTTCTGGTAATATCTACTGTCCCACACGGTATCCTGTTCGGCGGCACCCATCCACCCATACTTTTGTGCATGTTGCTTGAGTTTTTTAGATACGTCGTAGCCACGGTCGTACTCTTGCTTAATCTTATTCCACTCCTTTTGTTCTTGATCTAGAACCGTTTCTCTAACCGAAAAATGATACGGAACCAGGGGAGCATTATCAACATACTCTGGACGCGATAGGTCGTAGGTACACAGAAGGATTTCTAGTCTCCGTAAAATTTCTTTCTTCTTTTTTCCTTTTTTAGAGAGAGATATTAACTCTCTGGCATTTTTCTCTGCAAAGGCAATATACTGTTTTATTCTTCTTTGGTTTGAGAAAATCTTCTTTGCCTCCTGCGCTTTTCTCTCTAAATCTTTATCCCAATAATACATTTGCATAACTTTATTCTTACATATCCCCAGTAGTCTTTGATAATTACTCCCTAAAATTTCTCTCCTTTTATGACCCTTAAAAAAAGCTTCCATACGATAGAAAGGGTGAACTGATTCCCATCTTAGAATCCAGGTCATTTTATTTTCCTCACGATCCCTTTCTTTGCGTCAACTTCCACTACATCACCGTCTTTAAACACTCTGGTCGCTTTCTGCGTCCCAATAATGCACGGAATCTTCAATTCCCTGCTCACAATGGCAGCATGGCAGGTTATTCCTCCTTCGTCCGTCACAATAGCTGCTGCTTTCTTCATAATCGTAATAAATTCAGGGCGGGTCATTTTACTCACTAAAATATCGCCTGGTTGCATTTTCCCAAAATCTTTCACCAAGTCAATCACCTTTACTTTCCCGATTGCTTTTCCAGCACATGCTACACTCCCTTTAATCTCAGTTACATCCTTATGCATCCCTAATTTTTGAAGAAAAAGCGCATGAAGTTGTGCCGTATGCTCTTCCAGAATAATGATATCCTTAGCGTTATCGTTTGGTAAGATAAAGGCAAATCCTTCATTTAACCTTCTTTGTAATCTCTTTCTTATTTTTTCCTTATCCCCCTTCATAAACAAAGGAATCTCTCTCACGGTCGCTTCCACCAAGAGCTCTTCCGGAATTCCCCTCCTTCGGGAATACTCCCTTACTAGAAGGTGAACCGCTGCATTCCCCCTCAACATGAACGACTTTCGCTTATCCCGGTAAAAAGCTAACTCTGCAAACAACTCTAAAACTCTTGCTAGTTCAGAAGGTAATTTCCGCTTCTTCTTAACTTCTTGCTGTCGTTTAGCCATTTCTTTTTCTACATTCTCTAATTCTCCTATCTTTGCAGCCACATCTCCTTTCAAAGCGTCTTGAGCTCTTTGCAGGAAATGATTATAATCTAGAAAGCGGACATTTCCATAATTATCCTGATACCAATACCATTTTTGCTGGTGTTGAGAAAGTTCCGGTATGATGGGAGAACCACGCATAATCTCTCCTCTCCTCTTGATAGCCAACTGACACAATTCTAATTCCTCTTGCTGAATAAATGAACGTTTAAAAGGGGAGGTTAAAATTTCAATTTCTTCTTTTGTTAATGAACTTTTATGCTTTTGCAGATACTGTTCTATCATCCTCTCCCAATTGGCATCAAACGAATCGATAAATTCAAAATCCCTCCATACGTCTATAAATTGCTCTGTGAAAGAAGTGTATAATTTGGTTAACTTTTCCTCATTTAATTTAGCAAGATTCGTATGTAAAATCTTATCCCCCTCTTGGAAGAATTGTCGTAATCGTTTATCCCACTTGGCGTCAATTTTCCGGAAGAAATTCTGATCTTTAACCTTCTTTTGTAGAATCACCTCCGCCATCTTCAGAATATTCCCTCTCTCAAAGAATAATTCATCCATGTTTTCTTTAAAGAAGATAATCAGGAAACCATAGCCTACGGAATGCATTTGCTTCAAAAATCCCCCTCCCGCAGTTAGAGGCAGTGAAATATACAAAGGATAACCTTCCAATCCTTGAAAGTAGAACTCGCGTTCTCTCGCAAATCGTGTCATCTCTGCAATCTTCATTGTATTCTTCTTACAACCCCCTTGGAGGGATCAATCTCAATCAGTTCGCCGTCTTTTAATATTGTGGTTGCGGTGGATGTTCCAACTATGCACGGCACTCCCAATTCTCGGGACACAATAGCGGCATGCGACGTTAACCCGCCTTCGTCAGTAATAATGCCGGCAGCTTTGCGCATCGCAACGATATACTCCGGAGAGGTCATGGGGGCAACTAAAATATCTCCCACATTCATTTTCTCCCATTCCCGGGGATGGAGTAAGATTCTTGCTCTCCCTCGAACCACGCCTTTCCCCAAACTAGCTACCGTTCCTCTAATTTCCTTGGCATTCAAATCTACTTTTTTCTTCAAGAAGGGGTTAACCAATTGGTCAAACTTACTGGGAGTAGTAATGAGATGCAATTTTCCGTCATAATGCCCCAAAAATTTTTGCTTCCGCAGGGCAAGATTTTCTATTGACAATGGTTTTCCTTGAACGAGCTGTTCCAGTTCTCTTCCCCAATAATATTCTAAATCAGCAACAGAAATTTTTTTTCTTTTTGATAATTCTTCCAAGATTACTTTCAAATAGTGTTCTGCTCTAAATATCTCTTTTTTCCGGGCATCTTGCCAGTAAATACAATAGCTTAATCTCTCCACTAATTTTTGGATTTTTGGAGTCAGTTTATATCTCTTAATTATTTTCTCTTTTTCCTGCTTTGCTTTTGCCGGAAGAGAAGTAATCTTTCGTATCTCCTCTACACAATTCTTACCACTTAACTCTTTTAACTTTTTCTGAAAGTGCTTCTCTCCTAACGCTTTAGTTTCAAAATAACTGTTTTGAATCCAGCAATACTTTTGAACGTGTTCTAGCAATGCTTCTTTAAAATTGGGCGAGTTCTCCATTTGTTTCAGCTTAAGCAAGTCTAACTCTTCCTCCTGGTAGAATGATAAATATACTGGCGCACTAAGTTTTTCCATGGCGGTAATAAACCCACTTTCAGAAGGTATTATGGCCCGCAATTCCTCTTTCAATAATTGTTCTCCGCCCCAATTAGCTAATTCAGGCACCATCGCCGGATCCCAAAAGGAAAGATATGCTTCCTGCCACTGGCGCAGTATTTCTGCAAACTCATCAGAGCTCAATTGGCGAAGATTCCTGGTCCTCGCCTGAGCTTGGTGTAGCCGCTTTAATTGTGCATGGTATTCTTGCTTTACCTTTTCAAAACTTTTGTCTTCTAGAATCCACGTCTTCAGATGATTCTTTCCAGATTCCCGCAGTTCAGAGTAATCACAGATAAAGGTCATATACTCTCCTTTGAAATAGAAGAATATCTCCGGCCAGGCATAGCGATACTTCTGGGCAAATGTTTCCGCAATGGAAACCATGAAGTACGAAACGTACAAAGGTTTACCGGGGATTGGTCCCCAGCGGAATAGTTCAGCGTTGGGATTAATCATGGGAAGTTTATTTCCTTGCTGTTGCTCACTTTTACTAAGTTTGGTAATATGTTCTTAATTGGAAAGTCATGCATTATTTGATTCATGCTGGCGCAGCAGTCTTCTAATACGATAACTTCAAAATCTTTAGCTGCTGCCGTTCTGGCACACTCTTCCACGACGAAATTGGTAGCCACTCCCGCCAACAACAACGTCTCCACTCCTTTCAATTCCACCTCCAAACTAAGAATGGTGAAAGGGTTTATTCTTCGCTTCACCAACACTTTCTCTCCTGCTTGTGGTTTCACTGCTTCATGGATCTGCGCTCCCCAGCTGCCCTCTACCAAAGCTTGAGCTTGTTTCATGCCCTGGTACATTCCTATTTTTGAATTCTTTATCTCCGGATATCCAGGAGCATGTTCCACTTTAATGTAAACTATTTTAACTCCTGCCTTCCGGGCTCTGGCAAGCATTGCGGCAGTATTTTCTAGTGCTTTTTGCTCTTTAACGTGGCTGGCCAATCCCCACCCCGCAAATTTGCCTTTCTCATGCACAATGTCATTCTGAAAGTCCATTACTAATAACGCCGTAGTTGATGTGTTGTATTTCATAGTTTCACCTTCCTTACGATTCCTCTGATTGCATCCACTTCTACCACCTCTCCATCTTTAAATACTCGTGTAGCAATTTTGGTTCCAATGATACATGGTTTCTTCAGTTCCCTAGCCACAATTGCCGCATGACAGGTGATGCCACCCTCGTCTGTAATAATCGCGATTGCTCTCTTAATCGCTGGTAACAGGGATGGATTCGTATTGATTGAGACCAAAACCCCCCCTTTAAATTTGAGCATTTGTGACGGATGATTTACAATCATTACTTTTCCTTGAACCTTCCCAGGATAGGCTGTACTACCCCGCAGTTCTTGCACGGAGCTATATTCGCGCTTATCTAAAGGACAGTCCTCGTATCTAAAGATTATTTTTCCATGATGCAGATAAAAAACGCAGCCCTGTTTTCGCTTAATCAAGTCTTCCCTGGTAACAAAGCCCTTTCCCGAAAGCACGTTGATGAGCTCCTGTGGAGTCAAATATGTAGCCGTCTTCGCAGGTATCGCTAATCTTTGGGCAGCTTTTGCAAGCAGAGGCATTATAACTTTGTTGAAGATAACTGGGTATAAAGAACGAGAGCGTATTCTCTCCAACCTCGCCAGCAGTGTTGGATTTTGTTTTTTCGCCCGGGGCAGCGCAGAAAGAAGTCGATAAGGAATAACAGTATTAAACAACAGTGCTTGTTCAAATTTGGAAATTATTGTCGCGACATCACCTGTGTATGTGTAATGCTGTACCTCTTCTTCTTTTTGTAGCCACGTATCAATTCGTGCATCATTAGTTTCGATGAGGCGGGCAAAATATGCATCTGCACTTTCCATCTCCTTCTGAGTGCGATAAAAAAATCCCTTGCTTCCTTTATAGCTGTGCAGTTGGTCTTTAAACCAGAACCCTGCAGTCTTAAGCATTTTTCCATAAGGGCGAATAAATGCAGCAAAAAGAAATAATTCCTGTTCTCTTTCCAAATATTGTATCCACTTCTTGTCGTAAAGATTCACAGTTTCCTAACCCTTCCTTTTTCTGCATCAACCTCAACGGTATCTCCATCTTTGAGTATTTGAGTAGCATTTTTCGTGCCGACGATACAAGGTTTTTTCATCTCTCTGGCTACAATCGCGGCATGACTGGCGATTCCGCCTTCATCAGTTATGAACGCCGCTGCCTTTCTCATGGCCATTAAATAATTTGGATGAGTCGTATTAGCAACTAGTATATCTCCTTCTTTAATCTTATAGACATCTCTAAAATGTCTTACGACGCTCACTCTTCCTTGAACTATCCCCCGCTGAGCAACGATTCCTTGGATAGATTCATCTTTAGTGTGATCAGCCTGCTCAGCTATTCTTATATACTTGGCGAGGTTGGGGTAATCAATCACTCGGACTTTTAATTTGCCTGGAACTACGGTGAGAATACACCCCTCTTTTTTTCGTAGTTCAATAAGATCCCGAGGGAGTTTGTTGATGCGTAAGGCATTCTCAATTTCTTCCATAGTTAAATATCCCCAATCATCATAGGGGATGTTGAAGAATTGTGTCAGGGATTCAAAAAGAAAATTCCAAAGGTAAGCGTGCTTTCTTCGAACATCATCACGCCAGTCTTTAAAAAAGATGATATAAGGAGCCATACTCAATAATTCCCTCTGTTCTGTAGTGGGATTGAGCAATTTTATTGTTTTTTGGAGAGGCATGGATTTGGTTTTGCTGTTTGCAGCTGGTTTTTGCACCACTGTTTCAATCCATTCCTTACTGATGGGCTTAAACCATACCACCACCCAACTACGGAGAAATTGATACTCCTGCAACAACTCAGAACTGCTTTTTCCTTGCTGATACTTGTGATAAATTTCTTCAACAGCTGTTGGCTTCCAGTTTTTGAGTAAAGTAGCCAGAATAATTTCTTCTTGGCGTTGAAGGCCTCGCTGTTGAATAAGATGAGTGATACCTTTCTGAAAATCATGCTGCCATGCTTCCAGCGCCCACCAGGGAAGTATACTATAATTATAGTTTATATTCAAAAAGTCTTTTTTGAAATCTAGAAAAGCCCGAAGTAACTCTTTGCGCGATGGTGTTTCAAGCGTCTTTTTCCATTTTTTCTGTTTAACTTCGGTCTGGCGTAGGAGCCATATTCCTTCTTTGTACAAATTCTTGATCTGTTGAGGGCTGGAAAAGTATTTTTTATATAACCTCCTTCCTACTTCATCGGGATTAGCATTATGCATATAATAATGAATATTGTTATTTTTAAGGTAGGCAAATAAATATTCCTCCTTCTTTTTGGTATATTGCCATACCACATCATACGCCGTAAGGATTGAATAACTAAACGTAGTCAAATCACAATCTTTCCTCACAAATAATTTGATCCACGTCATTTTATTTTCCTTACGATTCCTCTCGTTGCATCAACCTCAACAACGTCTCCTTCTTTAAAAATCTTCGTAGCTATCTTAGTTCCAATAACGCAGGGTTTTTTCATTTCCCGGGCAACAATCGCAGCATGGCAGGTAATTCCCCCCTGGTCCGTTACAAAGGCGAGAGCTTTTTTCATTGCGGGAATAAACTCGGGCGTAGTTTGGTTCGCAATCAAGATTTCTCCTACCCCAAACTTACTTATCTCATGGACATTCCTCACCACTCTCGCAATACCCCGCACTTTTCCTTGGTATGCTACTGCTCCTTTAACTTCAGTAGAGGCAGAAATTTGAAAGAAATTTTCCAGTGCAATCTCTTTTTCATATATGCTCTTAGGCACGATGTAATACTGGCCACTATCCAGAATCATTAACGCTCCCTGGTCCCGGCGTTCCTTGATCTCCTGCCAATTCACCCTTTGGAACTTACTCTTCTCAAAAAATTCATCCGGCATCAAATAATAGATTAATTTATCTTCAATCTTCCCCTTCTCTGCTACTGCTTTCAATGCTCGAAAAAGCAGGAAATTAACCCTCAGTACTAACTCCTTACGCTTATCTTGGATTGCCGTGAAGATTTCTGCAATTTCAAGAACCCGCTGCAGGTTTTCAGATAAATTCAACTTCTGCCTCAACGCTGCCTTTTTCTTCTTGTTTTCTTTTACTCGAGTTTTCTCCATTTTTATCCTTTTAGAAAGCCGAGAGCCGTAGTTATGGGACTCCCGCAGGGCTTCTTCTTTAATTTCTTGGGGAGTGAGAGCAGGAGCTATATGATAATTTGTTTTTATCCAGGAGAAATTCTTTGCTGCTTTCTCGCAAGCCTGAAAGATTACCTTCTCTTTTACTCTTTTGGAGATCATCAAGGCAATTTTTAGTTTCTCCCGTTCAAATTCATTCACAAAGGTCTCCACTACAGGGGCAGTTAACGCGGCAATGATCTCGGTGGTAGCTCTTTCTCCGAGTTCTTGTCTAATCTCTTTTTCCAGCCAGTCCTCTTCTGCACTGGTGAGAAACGTATCTATCACATACCCATAGCTGGCTTGTTTTATCTCTTTCTGGTAGAGGGGGAGAAGCACTTCCCGTATCTGATCTACGGTTAAATCTTCGAAATTAGTATTAGCAATTTTCTTCCAGTAGGAGATACATTCATCATACGTCTTCTTCCATACTCTATAGAAATTTTTGGTGAAAGAAGGATTCATTTTCGTGGCATTAAGAATCTTCTCCCGCTTCTCTTCCATTTCTCCCTCATCCCAGAACCAATCAAACTGTTCCTGACGCTGATGGTTTTGAAAAGAAAGTGCAAAGGTTAATGCATACGGGCTTACGTTTGGGCCTTGCGTAATTCCCATGGCCTGTACCGCAATCGGAAATAAGAATCCGGAAAAACTCTTATTAAACCAATGGTGATTACTTCGTACTTTTTTCCACAGCACTTTATTTTCAGCATTCATTTTATTTCTTAACTCTCTTTACCATCCCTTTTTCCGCATCCACTTCCACCATTTCATCATCCTTAAAAATCTTTGTGGCTATTTTCGTTCCTACAATACACGGCTTTTTTAGCTCTCGAGCAACAATCGCAGCATGGGAAGTAATCCCCCCAATATCCGTCACAAAAGCAGCTGCTTTCCGCATCGCCGCAATAAAATCAGGAGTTGTTTCTGGTGCAATGATAATATCGCCTTGCTGCACCTTTGCTATATCTTTAGGAACTGCTAATAATTTTGCCTTTCCTTGCGCTTTCCCTTTGAAAGCAATCAGACCTTTAACACGGTCAGTCATTTCAATTTTTTCTTCATACTTCCGTATTTCAGCTCTGCAGGCTTCTCCAACCAATACTTTCTCGTTTCCCTGCTCAAGCAGTAAGCCGGATAATTCTTCCCGCTTCTTTAATTCGTGTGGATTCCCTTTTTTCTGCTCAAACGCACTGCGTAGTTCATCATAAGTGTACCACAGAACGAGATCATACGTAAGGCCAAGTCGCCTGGCAATCTCGGTAAAGAATGGCCGATACAGAAAAGCAATTTTATCATAATGTTCAGCGATCTGCAATCGATAGTAGCATAATTCTGATCCTACTCGTACGGCTTGCTCAATCTCCGCAGGAATATTATCTTTACGCTTTTCTTTTTTGCCCGGGTTCTGGTTTTCCTCTTGCAGCCTCGTGAACAAAGACTCTTCGGTAATCCCTTCTCCCCGGTATGAGTGCGTGCCTACCCAGGAAAATTCTCGCAAGTAATGCTGGATCTTCTCATACGTTTTTGGGAGTTCTTGCTGAAGAAAAGATGATCTTTTCTGCGAGGGCATTCGGTGCAGTACATGAGCAATTTCCTGCTTAATTTCATGAAACAATCGTTCTTGCTGCACTAAGAGTACTTCGCGGGGAGGGGTAATCAAAGCAAAGATATCTGTAAAGGGAATGCCCACTTGCTCCGCCCTTTCACGTAAGAACGATTCAATTCCCGGTTCGAGTTGAAATATTAATACCCAGCATGCTACCATCCTTTGAGCGCTGTCAATATACTTCTCAAGCAAGCGAAGTATTTCTGTATCGCTGAGCATCTTTGGTTTTATGTTTCGTATTCTCTGAAGTTCATGGTGGCGGTTTATCGTTTCCTGAACAAGGGCGAATGACTTTTCTAAAAGGGAAGTGTTCTTGTTGAGAAGATGTTCTTTCACTAATTCTTCTACTTTTTTCCAGTCTTCCACCCATTGGTAATAATTGGCTCCTAAGAAAATCATATTTCCACTGAGGTTTAAGCCCAGCTTTTGATGGATGCCAGCTTTATAGTAATGTACCCAGAATGCGCCTGCTAGCAATGGCTCGTCCCATTTTCCCCAGAAGCGATAAGTCATGGTTCTACTCCTTTCTCCATTAATTCCTTTACCAGCAGCTTCTTATTCTTGAACACAATTGTTTGAATACCTAACGTTGCTGCTTCCACCAAATTCTTCTCTTGATCATCAATAAATATTGCTTCTTCTGGCTTGACTTTAAAATGATTCAGGATTATTTTAAACCCTTCCACCGCCGGCTTCCTAGTTTTTACCTGATAACTGACAATCCCCCAGTCAAAGTAAGGTTTTAAATCAAACTTTTGCTCGATTTTTACCCAATAATCCTGGTTGTAATTGGTGAAGTACGCTGTTTCATACTTTTTCCGCAATTCTTTTGCCAAATCTAATATCTCCTGATATGCTTCTTTTGCCTCCATCATTTCTGTAATAATCAAATCAATATCTTCCTTCAAGTTATATTTAGCAAGAACCTTTTTCCACAATTCCTTCCCGCTAAATAAATCTACTTCCGCTTGATGGAGGAGTTTCATATAAAATGCTTCAAATTCAGGAAATGGAAGATGATGTTTTCGTGCAAATTCTATCAGAAAAGGCGGTTCTTCTAAAGTAAAGCAGACGTTGGAAAAATCAAAGATGATGAGTTTGATCATGTTCTTTGTAGCTAGCTCTTTGTTTTAAAATGGTGCTATTGGTTCTAAAAAATATTACCTTATTAAAATTTTTGCTAGGATTGCTAGCTTGAAATTATTGTCATAGGTTCGTGCCTCTTTGATGTAATTTTTCATCGTAAAACCTGATGGAAATTAACGATAAAAACCTTATCGCTCTATATGAAGAAGATTATTAATGGTAGTATATTCTTGGCTAGCAATCGGAGAAGTGGCAGCTTTACTATCAAACAGATATAATCTTCCCAATTCTTGATTGCCGGTATCCCTTAAACGTGAGTTAGCCTGCACTGCAGCTTTTATTCTATTAACAGCATCATCGACGTAACTTACTGGTGTTCCCATCCCTCGTTTTGGGAGATAGCGTGCTAACGCCTCAAATACCGCTGGATCTTCTTTTATTGCGGCACTTAACCCGAATTCTCGCTGAATGTCCGCTAAAACCACTACTTGGTCAACGGAAACGCCCAATTCTCCTAATTGTCTTTCAATCGTAACTCTGGGCGCACTGGTAAAAATGGTTCTCAAAAGTCCTTGCTCACGGTCTGAGGCCAATCGTTCGTGAACGTGGGGGATTAATTCAACTGGATAAAGCCCTTCTAATGTGGCTGCTTCATAAATTTCAAGAAGTCTTGGACGTACAGCTCGTTTTACTTCCGGATCTCTATCGCCCCGGACTTTATAAGCATCATACACATCTGAATGATGTTCTTGCAAGTATCTCCAAAACCCATCCACAGTAATTAGTACACCATTCCAGTCGTATACCCTTGTCTCATCCATTTTATCACTTAAAAGTAGTTTCTATTTATAATCCTTTGCTTTATTCTAGTTTACGCACTATCCCCTTCTGTGCATCTACCTCAACTACGTCGCCGTCTTTAAGCACCAAACTTGCGGTCTTTAAACCAATCACACAGGGTTTATTCAGTTCCCTGGATACAATAGCCGCATGAGAACTAATTCCTCCCAAGTCAGCGATGACCGCTCCTGCTTTAGCCATCGCCGGGACAAAATCAGGCAGGGTGAATTTTGCAACGAGGATATCCCCTTCTTGTACTTTCCCCACATCTTTCGATCCGTTAACTATTCTTACAGTTCCCCGTGCATATCCGGGAGAAGCCACAAATCCTTTAAATTCAGTCGTTTCGACAGGCAGTTCCCGTTCGTACTTTTTCCTGATAGCACTTACCTCTTCAGGGTCGGTTATCAAGGTTTGCTGATAATTTTTCATAATGAGGGCGTACTCTTTTTTTCGACGTTCCATCTCTGCAGGATCTACTCCCTTCCCTTGAAGGACCAGTTCTTTTATTTCTTCGGGCTTCATTTCTAATAAATCAGAAATAGGCACTCCGGTTTGCTCTTCCACTAATGAAAACAGTTTTTTGCGTAAATAATATTCGTTTCGCATGTAAATCTCCACCCGGCGATTGCGGATATAGGTATGTGTTTGGGCATCTCTTACTAGTTGGCGCACTTTCTTGTTTTCGTGAAGGGCATGCTTCGGGAGCAAGTTTTCTGCGTTCTCTCGCAACTTTGCACTATTATTGCTCTGTTCTAAAGAAATAATCTTCTCTTCCGGGAGGGAAAGAATTTCAGTAATGAGCTGCGCCATCTCTTCAAAAGTATACTCTTCTGTCTTCTCAAAGCTTGTTTTCAGGTATTTGTATTTTTCCACATGCTCAGTAATGCGAGCACGGACTTCGGGATGTTCAAATGGCGTTGGGGACTGTAATGCTTGAATAAAGATAACAATGGCAATTCTGTCACTTTTCTCTTTCATCAGGTCAGTGTCTTCAATGGTGTTTGCGGTTAGGTCCATTACCAGAGAAGGAATGAGTTGATGCTGTTCGTGGGGAAGCACTTTCTTCAGTTCCTCCTGAATTCTCCGGCCGTAATATGAATCAATTTGCAATTGGAAATACCAGCACCCCATGATTTTAAGCTGGGACTGCCACACCCGTTCTATCTCTTGGACAAGTTCAGCTTGCTTTTTCTGAGAGAAGTCTTTTGCTTTAAGCTCTTCTGTTGTTCGGTCTAATTCTTGCATCGCCAGAATAGTTTTCAGGAAGTATCGTTCTATGAAGTGGTGATCTTTCTCAATTTTCTGCTTGAATTCTTTCATTTGTCGCTTATATTCCTGCTTGGGCCAGTAATAATTATAATTAACATAGGTGCGATTGGGCAGATGATTCTCAATCTCTGCAAAAGGTTTAATGTACTCGGGATAGAAACCATAGCAATTCAAATGCCGCAGTAGAATTGGTAGCTTAGAAGATGATTTCACAATATACTTCTTCGTTTCAAAGAGTGCGTCAGACATTTTATTTCTTCCTCATCTTGATATAGATTAAACCGTGATTCGCCTTGACCTCAACTACATCCCCGGAATTCAATACTTTGGTGGCTATTTTCGTACCGATGACACAAGGAATTCCTAATTCTCGAGATACAATGGCGGCATGGCAGGTTATTCCTCCTTCATCCGTAATGATGGCTGCTGCTTTCTTCATCGCGGGCACGAAATCAGGGGTAGTCATCGTGGAAACTAATATTTCTCCTTCTTGCATTTCTTCGATATCCCTGGGGCTGAGCAGCTTCCGCACCACTCCACTCACCCTTCCATTATTGGCACAACTTCCCTCAAATTCCGTAATCTGCTGGAAATGGACTTCTTTGCCAAGCAGTTCCCGCTCTTTCTTGGCCGCTTCGAGACCGGTATAAATTTCTGGGAGATTATTCTGGTCGTTAAAGATGATTACGCAATGTTCCCCTTGCTTCTTTATTATATCAATGGAAGATAGTTCCCCTTTCAGTACTGCCTTCATTTGATCTGGTGTTGCCGATCTAAGTAGGGAATACTTTATCTTTTTTCTCCTGGCCACTTCTTTACACAAAATATCTAAATATCCATCTGCTTGCATGTTTATGGCTTTGCGATAATCTTGGAAATAACAGAAATCATCCAATAACCACACCACTTTCTCCAAATTATCAGCTAATTTTAGCGTTTTGAGAATCCCTTTTTTCTTTTCTCTCAATTCTGTTAACCGTTGCTCATTCTGCCGCTGTAACTCATTGACATCAATCTTGGCTTTTATCAGTTTTTCGATAGCGGACATAAAATATTTTTCATCCAACCGTATAGTATCGTAATAATTATTCTGAACCCAATGATATCGCTGACTATGCTCCTGGATTTTCTTCTTAACCCCCTGGTCTTTTAGTCCTCTTTCTTGGGCCATCTTTACAATAGCAAACAACGCTTCCTCTTGCAAAGTAGTATACGATTTCTTGGTAGGGGTCACCAAGAGGTTAAAGTATTCCTTTTGTTGTGCTGGAGTTAAAGCCAGTTTTAGCATTTCTTCTCCGCCGTAGGAAATCAGTTCCGCTACTTGGCCAAAACCCCACCATTCCAAATATGCTTGATCAAAATGAGTGTAGAGCTGTAGGAGTTCTTCATCGGAGAAATCCTGTAAAAGCATGCTGTCTATTTCTTTAAACTCGTGTATTAATCTCTCAGTTCTTCGCTTCCATTCCTCATCCTTACTCTTTCTAACCTCTGAATTGAGGAACGTTTTAGTTACCATTATCCCATTCTTAATTAAATTGTCAAAATCACACATCCAACGAACCATGCCCCTTTGGAAAAAACCATAAAGGTAAGAAGCATAGCCCTCACCTTGCACTTTTTTGAGTTCATGCTCAGCGGCAAGCGCAGTAGTGTAAATTAGATGAATTGTTGCTGGTCTTTCCCAAATCCACCAGTTAACCATCTTTAGCCACCCGCTGTAACACTTTAACTCGGCTATGGTTAGCATTCACTTCCACGAAATCGCCGTCTCTAAGCACTTTTGTTGCTATTTTTGTTCCCACCAAGCAAGGAATTCCTAATTCTCTGGAAACAATGGCAGCGTGGCAAGTTACGCCTCCCTCATTTGTAAGAATAGCTCCAGCTTGTTTCATCACCGGAACATAATCTGGCGTGGTCATTGAGGTAACCAGGATATCTCCCTTTTTCACTTTCTCTTGTGCTTCTTGCGGAGAGAAACAGACCCGAACTGTTCCGGAAACTTTTCCTGCTGAAGCAGTAATGCCTTCGAAATCAGTAATATTTTCTGAGGCGGTGCTTAGTTCTTCTTTGCGTTTATGGATAGCTTCTTCCCCGGTATATTGCTCAATGGTTTCTTCTAACACTAGATAACAGAAGTTTTCCTTGCGTTTCTCAATCTCTTCCATATTAATCTTTCCCGAGATTAAGCCTTCTTTAACTTCAGACGGCCAGCACCAGCGGAGATCCTCATAAGCATAATTTTTCCTTTTTGCAATTTCTTGAAGAAATTTGTTCATAACCACGGTTGATTTCATTTGCAGTTCCTTGCGATAATCATGAAATAAAGAATATTTTTCAAAACAATCTATATAAAAATCCGTTTCTTCGTCAAAGCCGAGCAATCTCTTTAATTTCATTTTTTGCTGCTTGGTTTCTTCAGAGGAGGGAGGAACTTTCTCCGGAGGGTTGCGTATGGCTTTTTTAACTGCTTCAATGGTTTGTTTTATCCCTTTTTCTTGGCCACTAGCCCAGCCTAAATCCGTCCACCAATATTGCTCACTGACTTTTTGGATCATTTCCGCTAATTCCGGGCATTGTTTTATCTTTTCTAGAATCAAATAGGTATCAAATTCAAACAAAGTGGACAGTTTTTGATCGCGAAGGATATACTTACTTATTCGTTCTATCTCTAATTCTTCCTTTCGGACATACGAAGGCTCGATGGGGGTGGTAACTGTATTGTATAATTGGGCCTGTTGTGATATCGGAAATCCTTTCTGCTGGCATATTCCTTCCATCTTTTCTTTCAATACTTGTTCCAATACGATGTCAATGGCATCAATATCAAGAGTTAAGCCATGGATTCGTTTGCATTCCTCATAAAAAGTGCTATACTCTGAATATAATTCTTCGTTATTGTGCAAGGCGAAATCTTTTTCTCGTAATTCTTTACAATGATGTACAAACGCGAAATAAATTGTATTATATCTCTGATAATAGGCTCGAGCAAACGCCTTTTGTCGAAGTTTGTTGAGAAGAAAATTTCCAATAGCATAAATATCCCTTTTGGGCGTGCACCAAGTTACTTTGGTTGGTTCGCTGCAGACCAGGATTTTAGTGAAAGGAATGCCAATCATCTCTTGAGAATGCCTCACCACACCAATGGCAATAGGAGCCCACACGTGTAAAGGCACCTGCTCACGGACGTATTCAAACCATTTGCTTTTGGTATCTGCTGAAATAGGAATAACCGTCTGTTGAAACAGTTCTGCCATCCGTTCTTGAAGCAGGAGATGCACTATCTTGGAAAGTGGAAACCCTTGGAGATCTTTGCGTACTTGGGCAATTTCTTGCAATTTTCGTACTTGTTCTGCGGGAATTTGAATAAGGTGGCGTTTCATCTGTTTATTTTTGTTTACAAATGTTAACTTCTTTAAAAGCTTTTCTACTGCTGGGAGGTAAATTTAGGTGTAAGAAATAGGCTTAAGCCCCCTTAAATGAGGGTTATTCTACCCGTTTCCATATCCATTTCTATCGTGCGGTTATCAAATAGTTTTTTAGTAGCAATGGATGTACCAATGATGCATGGAACGTTTAATTCTCTACCGGCAATGGCGGCATGACAGGTAATGCCTCCCTCGTCGGTGATAATACCTTTAGCTTTCTTCATTAAGGGAACGTATTCTGGCCTAGTCATGGGTGCTATTAAAATATCTCCCTCTTGAAACTTTGTAAAATGAGTTTCTCCCAGAATGATCTTAACCCTCCCCCGGATTTTACTCTTCCCTCCCCGGCAGGCAACTCTACCTTGCAGTGATTCAGTGCGAGCTGTTAATTTCTGATGCATCTGGGTAATTAATTGTTGTGCTACTTTTCCAAAGATAAGCACTTCGCTGCCGGCTCTCGAGCGAGCGATAATAACCTGTTTTCGTTCTTCCAATTTTAATTTTAGGGCAAGCATATCTTCTTTAGTTTTAATTGCACTGAGTTCCTGCACCAAAGCCCGATCAGTGAGGGATTGTTGGATTCCAAATTCACAAGCATAGCGCTTACTGGTTTCTTCCAGGAAATGGTTAAAAAGTAAGACTATCTCTTTTCTCTCATCGCGAATGGTGGCCAATATTCTGTACAAAGCTATAACTCGGCTAATCTCTGCTGAAAAAGCATACTTCTGGTGTAATTGCTCGGCTTTTTCTTTAGTTTTAATCTCCAAACTTTGATAATACACAATCATCTCATGAAGACGTTCCTCTGGCTGCTTGAGGATTTCTTGCAAGGGCAAGAGAAAATCTTTTGCTGTTAATCGTACAGCATTCTCCCAACTATTTTGGATGAAAAAGTATTTAGCTGCAAAAGGGGTTAAGAGATTTAACTTTTGCTCTGGAGAAGCTTTTCTCGCCTTTACCGCAATCTGGAATAATTCTAAATTTGAATTTTCAATGAAATTCTTTTTTTGAGGCCGGATAAGGTCGCTTATCTCCATGGGGGTAAGAGGATGCTTTAATTCTTCTTTTAAAATTAAATCTCCTTCCGGATCAAAAACATCACCGAGAAAGGAAACTCTCCAAAATTTGTAATTTAATTTATCCAGCTCTTGGTTTATAGCAACAATTATGTGTAATGGTGCAGTCTGAAAATCAATCTTTGCCGCTTTTTGGAACGCTCTTCTTATTACGGTGCATAATCGTTGAAATTCTCGATAGAAAACCTGAACAAAGGAAGAGTCCTTTTTACATTTTTTGACAATATCATGGGCGTCTTTATTCAGTCCCCGAAGAGAATAATATCCCTCAAATTCCTTGCTAAAGCAGTAGATAGCAGGGTATTTGACAAATTCACACACTCCTAGTGCGGGAGTAGCCAGAAAGATTACTTTGCTAGCGGCCGCTTGGCGATACCATCTGGTATTATTGATAAGAGTAGATAATTCTTCTAGTTGTTGAGATGAATCTGTGTTATAAGTGATAGTAGTAATAGGTTTCATAGTAATTTTCTCGCCGTGCCTTTAGTTGCATTAACTTCAACCATCTCCCCCTCTCTAAATACTTTCATCGCAATCTTTGTTCCAATAATACAGGGCTTCCCTAGCTCCCGGGCAATAATTGCCGCATGGGAAGTTATGCCGCCTAAATCAGTAACGATAGCGGCGCATTTCTCCAACGCTGCGGTGAAATCTGGTGTTGTCATAGCAGTAATAAGAATATCTCCTTCCACAATTTTTGGTAATGCTCTCTTATCTTGCACTATTACCACTCGCCCACGAACCACGCCTTTGCATGCAGTCATTCCCATAACTTGATTAGTTGTAATAGTCTCTTTTTCCATCGAACGATGTAACTTTTCAACCTCTTCTCCCGCGTAAATAGAGAACACTGGCCTATTAGTCATTGCGTATCCCTTTTGTCGTTCTGTAAGTGTTTCTTTTGGCAGAGATCGCTTCTTTTCAAGACAATCTATAATCTCCTGCGGGGTGGCATAAATTAGCTCTGGATAGGTTACTCCTACTTGTGCTGCTAACTCGGCAAGCTTTGGCCGAACATAGCACAATGCTTCGCTTATCTTTTCAATGCGATACGTACGAATCCAAATTAACTCCCTAACTACACCAACAATTTCTCTGAGTCGCTTCGATGTTATCCTTCGCAAGGTAGTGTTGTACTCCTGCTCTTGTCGCTCCCGTCGTTCCTTCAATAGGCCTAATTCTTGAGCAGGATTCTTCACTGATTTAATTCTACGCACAATCTCTTTGATGGAAAGAGGCTCGTCCTTGAGAAGTATAACGGTAGTAGCAGTATACCGTTGCTGATGATGTTTTATTTTTTCTAGGAATGAATCTCCCTGCAGTTCCTTCAGTATCGTCACTTCATCCTTTGAAAATAAATTATTTAATGTGGTATCTTTCTGGACTTCCACCCCCAATTGCAATATCTTCTCTTTTTCAAGAAACACGTCTGCTTCTACTGTTGGTGAAATAAGAATTCCGAAGTAATCTTCTAAATGATTCCTGTGAAGCTCATCCATAAATATTTTTGTAAGAATTGGTTCCGCATCCAGGCAGAAGAAAAGAATTGCATACGTTCTGGTGTACGCTTCGAGGAAGGAATGGAACCATCTTTGATCGTGTTTTTGGGCCAATTTCTGACAGAAAGCAAGAAATCTATCTACTTCTATTTTGGTAATCGCATTCCCTTCAGTGATGCGTTTTAGAGGATCTTCACTGATAAAATCTTGGATCTTTTTGCGATCTTTACCCTCGTAGTATAATTCCCCATCGATATACAGAAAGCCATAATCTACGGCAACGCCAAATAATTCCTGATGATGCTTTGCATAACAATACGTTTCAATGGTTGAAGAAAAAAGATCCTGTTTGGCAACGACAATCTTCTCCCAGGCCATGGCTTACTCCATCGCATACCTTAATATCGCCGCAATGCCCCCCAAATCCCGCAGCTGCACGCCTTCTCTGGTTTCTACCGAAATAATCTTAACTTCGGCTCCCCCCTTCTGCGCTTTTTCTTCCAATTCAAAGATTTTATCCTCGGGAAGGCTTTCTGATAACAACAACCAGTCTACCATATTCATGTCTAATGCTTTTAAAGTCTCTTTTTCTCCATAGGTCACTTTTTTATAATTTTCCTGCATTTGCTTGAAAAACCGCTCCATGATTTTCTTCTCTTGAGCAATCTCTTCCTCCGCAAGCAAGTCTTGAGATTTATCCAACAACTCCTGCAATCCAAACTCTTCCGTATACGATAAGTCTTTGGTTCCCAAGATTTTTTTCTTGAGATCTCCAGTTAAATATTCGTGGTTCAGGAAATCATTCACGGTAGTACTGGGCCCACCAACAATGATACCCTTCAAATTATTTCCCAAGGGCAGGAATTGATTTTTCATATACTCACATACTTTTTTGTAATGATCTTTTACAGCGCCTTCACGGATGCGGGCGAAACGCTGAGCCGAGTTATGGACGACTACCCCATTAGCAATGAAATTTTTATTTTTTACAGAGATATCAATTAGGCGTATTTTTGAATCTTTTACTTTGTTGATTAAAAAAGTTCCTTTTCTTTTACCTTCAACGATGAGTTTTATTTTAGTCAATCCTACTCTCTTTGCTTTAACAAAATATAATTCCTCTTCTTCTTTTAATTTTCTTGCTGTCACTTCCTTCGTTTTACCATTTTGATCGATGAAAAAAGTATGGTCCATGGAGGCCAGGACGGATGATTTTTCTGTGTTGATCCATAGGACATCTTTCTCCATTTTCGAAACAGTCCAGAGATCAGTACAGGGAGAATGAATTAACTTTTTCTTTTTAAAATCGTAACTTAAAACAAGTTCTCCTCTCTTTAAATTCTTAATTTTCTTTGATCTTCCATTTGGTAATGAAACAAGGGTATCTTCACCAAGACACTGTCCCCCCGCTCTGAATTTCCCCGGCACTTCCGAATGCGTTTTCTGCAATGGAATAATGGTTTTACCTTTTAAGAGCGCTAAAATAGCGTCACGTCGGTCCAACACTACTAAACCATAGACATTATGCTCTTCCATCATTTCTTCCAGGATGTCCGTTACAAAGTTTTTATCACAGCGATAAATGCGGATATTCAGCGGTGTGGGTGGCTCGATACTCCATACTCTAAAATCTTGTTTTCCTTCGGCAGCTGCAACATTCCCACAAAACACTGCTAATCCATTCGGTGGAGTTCTACCAATAGTTCGCAAATGCTGCACCATCTTTTCCAGCGCGCCCTGTACATTTTTTCGAGTGGAAGCAGATTTGATGTTAGAAGCCGTACCTTGTTCTTCTGCCAGATGCTGCATAATTTTAATTAAATCATACTCTTTGGGAACATATACCGTAACAAATTCAGTATGGGGGGCTTTAAAACTACCTAACTCCCGAATTAATTTCTTCAAGTGCAGTTTTTGCTGTACGGTTATTCCTGTTTCTTTAGCCATCTTCTGAACAGAATGAAATTCATTTATAAAAGTTTAGTGAGGGATTTTATAATTTGAGGCAGCTTCTTTTTGGAGGTGTCAAATACCTTTACTTTATGATCCTGCTCTTTGGCTTCCAGTAAGCATACCTGAAAAATCTCCGCATCCACATTCTCGCGGACTTTCTTCAAAGTATATTTTCGTTGTTGTAATCTTTTTTGTAGTATCTTTAGGTTGGAGCAGGTGAGGACTATGCATAACTCAACTATGTTTGCTGGTAAGAGATGGCTGATGTGGGAATCTACAATCAATCCTTTGTTGCAATGGTTTAATTTCTGCGTTACTAAGGCAACGAATTTCTTCAGATTAATATCATATGCTTGTTTCTCTTTATTATACCCCGCAGAAATAGATTTATAATAATGGTGGAGGTCTAATCGTTCATACCCCTGCTTTCTTGCCAGAGCTTTAGCTAAAGTAGACTTGCCGGTGCCGGGTGTGCCGGTAATTATAATTAGTTTCTTCACAAATCCTCCAAACAGAAAAGATTTTATAAACCTTTATCCCCAAATAGTCTCTCGTCTTACACATCATTCTTATTCTGGGCATCATTCAGCCGGTGCTGTTTATGGTGCTGCTTCATGAACTTGTGCACTAAATGCTGGTGCAATACCGACTCAATAATCAGTATCACCAAGAATAAGACTACCGCATACCCTGCCAAAATCAACAAGTCTACGCTGCTGTTGGAGAGCGGAGCCCTAAAAATAAATATCTCCCTAATTATTTTTTCAGAGAGCACAAAAGGACTAAATGCCGTGATCTCCCTCAAGAGAGGAGAAATTGTCTCGATTGGCAGAATCACTCCTGATAAAAACAGCAATACACTTCCTAATGAAATTGATGCTAAAACTCCCGTCTCTTCAGATGTAAAAATATACCCGATGGCCATTCCCAAGAAAGTAAAGACAGAAGCAGAGATAAAGAGTATCAGTGCAATCGCCGGAATAAACGGCAAGCTATCCTTCAAGAAGAGAAGGGATATTCCCAGAATAATGGCAATCTGAACCACGATGAGGGTTAAATTGGTGAGATATGTTGAAATAATAAATGTCGTTTTCTTGAGAGGCAGGAAGAAATTGCGTAAAAAAGCAGGACTATTTTTTTCCATCATCACTAATATTGTCCCCAACAACAGAGAAGTAAACATAATCACCAGCACTAGCAAAGTGGGGAAAGTATAATTCAAGTAGGTACTCTCGGGAGTTACCCGTTCAATTCTGGTTACGAGAGGGTTCACAATTGTTCCTGCCTCGGTTACCTTTTGGCCTTCTAAATTTGTTTGGATTTCACTTAACGCTCCCTGTAAAGTATCAATGGCTGAGTTTGCTTCTTGAAGCGTGGCTGTTGCTGAGCCTAATCCGGAAGCTGAGGAGCTAATACTGGCAGCAGCAGCAGATAACTTTCCCTTAGCGGCATTGAGATCATTTTGTAGTCCCGCTAGAATTTGCGCAATACTGGTAGTTTCCGTTCCATTTACTGAAATGATAGCACTACTTAAACTCGTATCCGCTTCGGTGATGAGGGCAGCGATGGATGCTTTTCGTGCACTGCTCATATTCACATCATTTATTTCGGAGAGTGCAGTAGCTAAATTATCTTTTGCAGCTTGTATTTGTAAACTGGCAGTGTTAACAATAGCAGTATCATACACCGTTTCCGGAGCCAGAAGATCAATGGCAACTAAACCGTCATTGGCGGTTTGCACTGAAGAAGATGCCGCACTACTCTTGTCTTTTATAACATTCAGATCGCCTTTCCGCTCGCTTATCTTTGTTTTCGTGTCCGCCAGTCTGGCTAACAAATCTTGAGCTAAATTCTGTGAAATCTCTTGCGCTTTGAAATCCACCTGCGTTTTCAAGGTTTCCTGGATCATCCATACCAAGTTGATTCTGCTGGGATCCAAATAAAAAGTTACTTCCTTTTGGGCATTTCCTTCCACCGCAAATTGTTCTGGCAGGGAAATGCAGGTATGGATCGCCCCTACTTTAATATCCCCAACACATTCTTCAATGGACGTTTGATACGTCACCACCCGAAAATTTTGCTCTTCCAGAGCTTTCACCACTGAGTTAACATCGTCAGAAAAAGAGGGCGCGAAGATCCCAATGTTTAACCCATATTGTGAAGAAGTATTATACGATAATCCCAAGATAAGAATGGTTAACAATGGGGCAAAAAAAACGATAAGTGAAGAGCTTTTCGAGCGGAACAACAGCTTAAGATTCTTTTTGGTGAGTAATAATAATGATTGCATTTTTATTTTGCTTCAGCAATAATTTCAAAAATTTCATTGAGGGTTGGTTTGCGCATGTCCATGTCATGCAGATACAAATTCTCTTCTTTGATGAAGCTAAGCAGCCCTGAAATCGTTTTTTCGATGTCTATGGGATGCACCACCAACCGATTGCCTTCATCAACGATTTTTTTGATGGGGAGGCCTTTCAACGCTTCAATAACCTTCTCTTTCCTGTCGCCAGGGCGAAGATTAATGGTGAAATAATCTTTTAAGAAAGGCTTCTTGATCTCGTCAATGAGTCCATGCGAGTGGACCTTACCCCTATGGATGATCGCAACTTTATTGCATAAATGTTCAATGCTATCTAAATGGTGGGAAGCAATAACAATGGTAATACCTTGCTTGTTTGATTCTTGCAGCAGCCATAGGATCTCTTTTTGCAATAACGGATCAAGATCTGCAGTAGGTTCGTCTAATATTAACACTTTTGGTTTATGGACTAAACTGCAAGAGATATCCAAGCGTTTCTGCATTCCCCCGGATAGATGCTCAGCCAACTTATCCCGATGCTCCATTAAACCGGTAAAAGTAAGTAAATTTTTGATGTTATTAACCAAAACATCTCTCTTTACTCCATAGAGCAGCCCAAAGTGGAGCAAGTTTTCTTTTACCGTCAGCTTAGGATAGAATGAATTATGTTGGGGAGTAAACCCCATCTGTTTCTTAATCTTGGGAAGATTTTCATTAAGATCTTTTGGTTCGTGCGTAAGCTTAGAATAGTACAGAACTTCTCCCTGGGAAGGCTCAATAAAACCAGTCAGCAAATTTAAGAGCGTAGTTTTTCCACTCCCCGACTCTCCTATCACCCCAAAGATGTCGCCTTCTTCGATAGTTATATTTACATCTTCCAAAATTTTATTCTTTCCGAACTCCCTGCTTACCCCTTTTAGTTGGATCAATTCCACGGTTATGATGAATTGTTTTTGATTTATAAATGTTTGGGCAGTTTGTCATCGGATGGTTGTGGGTAAAATAGTTAAACGAGTGCTTCCTCTGTAATTAAAAACGGGGGCGGGATGATGAGTTCTATTCTAGAGGGAGTTGCGCATAAAACAGAAGAGCATGAATTCTATGAAGCATATCCAGCCGGATACGAACGGGGCAAAACCAAATACGTTTTTGTTGCTGGAACAGTAATGTCTGGGTTAGGGAAAGGTATCTTTGCAGCATCTTTGGCAAAATTATTGAAACTAAAAGGCTTAAAGGTCACGCTCATGAAATTTGATGGGTACCTCAACATCGATGCGGGCACGCTCAATCCCTTTCGCCATGGGGAAGTATTTGTTCTTGACGATGGCACGGAAAGTGACATGGATTTGGGAACGTATGAGCGTTTTCTGGAAGAGAATATAACCAAAGATAACTATTTAACTGGAGGAAAAATATTTAGCCAGATCCTGAACCGGGAAAGGAAGGGGAGTTACTTGGGCAGGGATGTGCAGTTCATTCCACATGTTACTGGTGAAATTAAATCTTTTATTCGTACGTTAGCGCTGAATTCGAGCGCAGATGTGGTCTTTATTGAAGTGGGTGGAACTGCTGGCGACATTGAGAATAATTATTTCCTGGAAGCCCTGCGGGAGCTCCGCTACGAAGAAGGCGCAGGAAATACCTGCATGATTGCCGTTACGTATATTCTTGAGCCTGGGTTTCTGGGAGAACAGAAAAGTAAAGCCTCACAGTTAGGACTCAAAACGTTAATGGGCGCTGGGTTGCAACCAGACATCATCGCCTGTCGTTGCGATCATGAAGTTAAACAGAAAGTGAGAGAAAAAATAAGCATCTCTTCTAATGTGCCAGTAGAACGAGTAGTGAGTGTTCATGACCGCCATAGTATTTATCTCATTCCGGATTTATTGCGTGAAGCTAAGTTAGACGAGCACACTATTGGCCTATTGGGTTTAGCGGGGAAAATACGCGACGATGCGCTTTCCAGACAAAAATGGGATTCCTATATTCAAAAAATTCTCTCTCCTTCCCGGGAAATAACAATTGGCATTACCGGGAAGTATACTGCGTTGCGTGATTCTTATGCATCTATTATTAAAGCTCTAGAGCATGCCGGAACGCACCGAGGAGCAAAGGTTAATTTAAAATGGATAGACACTACTGACCTCACCTTTGAGAATACGTCGGAAGCATTGCAAGGGCTGCAAGGCATCATCGTTCCGGGCGCGTTTGGCAGCCGGGGGGCGGAAGGCAAAATCAATTGTATTCGATATGCTCGAGAGAACAAACTTCCTTATTTAGGATTGTGTTTTGGATTTCAAATGGCGTTGGTAGAATTTGCTCGACATGTCTGTGGATTACCAAACGCGCACACTACTGAAATTGATCCTCAAACTAATCATCCGGTTATTGATCTCTTGCCGGAACAGAAAAATCTGGGCTCTTTGGGTGGAAACATGCGTTTAGGTGGGCATGATATTGAGATAAAAGCAGGAACAATTGCAGCAGAATTGTATTGCGGAGTCACAGCACGGGAAAGATTTCGGCATCGTTGGGAATGCAATCCAAACTATATCGGGCTATTTGAAAAGCAGGGAATTATTTTCTCTGGGAAAGCTCCGGGGAGGGAGATTATGCAGATTTTAGAACTGTCCACAGAAGTACACCCTTTTTTTCTTGCTACCCAAAGTCATCCTGAATTCACCTCTCGTCCTTTGAATCCCAACCCCCTCTATCTTGGATTGGTGGATGCTGTGCTCCGCAACAGCTAATTACCCGCCAACTTCAGTGTGTACACTAGCATAATCTTTATAAAACAGCCTCCTTCTCTACAAAAATAATGTTGAAGGATAAACTTAAAGACATTTACGAACAAAAATACAAGTATCTCTTGATCATTCCCATGGCTTTACTTTTTTTGGCCATTCTCCAGATCGCTCTTCAATATACGACAACGGGCGATTTTGTCAACCGGGGAATAACTTTAAAAGGCGGTTCTACCATCTCCTTTGGTTATGATGCGTCGATAAGCGCGGAACAATTAGAGCAGTTTCTTCAGGAAAGATTTCCCCAGGGGGATCTCACCGTAAGAACGATTAGTTCCGCGGGGAAAATAACTGGTTTAGCGATTGATTCTGATGCCCAGCAAGATTCTGAGATTAATGCTCTCCTCTCCGCTCTCCGCGAAAAAGTTTCATTAGTGGAAGGGAAATATAGTGTGGAAATAATTGGTTCATCCCTTGGTAATAATTTCTTCACTCAAACCATGATTTCACTCCTGGTTGCTTTTGTATTAATGGGGATTGTCGTTATGTTGTATTTTCGCATTATGATCCCAAGCCTAGCGGTTATTCTTGCTGGGTTTTCTGATATTGTTGTAACTTTAGCTATTTTTAATCTAACTGGCATCAAGCTAAGCACCGCCGGCGTCGCTGCTTTTTTAATGCTAATTGGATATTCTGTGGACACGGACATTCTGTTAACTTCCCGAGTCTTAAAACAGCACCATGGCACGGAGATGGAACGAATTTATGGTGCAATCAAAACCGGGTTAACGATGACTACCACTACGTTAGTAGCCCTTCTCCTCTCTTTAATTTTTGTTCAGAGCGATGTCGTCAAGCAAATTATGATTATAGTCCTCATTGGAATACTGGTAGATATGGTCATGACCTGGATTCAAAATGTGGCCATCTTGCGGATGTACTTGGAACGAAAACACCACAAATCAGATAAGGTACGATCATGAAAATAAAAGAAATCGTTGTTAATTGGCGGGTACTCGCCTTGCTAATTTTTCTCGCCTTTGCGTTAGTAGCGATCCAGCCCCATTTCTTTGGCAATGATGGGATTACTATCCGCAGTGTACTTCATGATTCCTCTGCTGCCCGTGCAGGAATCGAAAACCCCTCTCCCAAATTTACACCTTTGCAAAAAGAAAGAATTCTTTCCGTAAATGGGAACACCATTTCCACCCCTGCAGAGTATTATGCTCAGCTTGAATATTTGCGAAACAATCAAACCGTAAGAATAGAAACAAATGAGCGTGTCTATACGCTGCTTACCAATGCCAGCGAGAATGAAACCATCGACCTTGGTATAAAAGTCTCTGCAGCTCCCACTTCTAACCTTCGTAAAGGTTTGGATTTAGAAGGCGGCACTCGAGTTCTTTTGAAACCTGCGGATCCTACTTCCGCGGAAGATTTAGAGCTTACTCTTGCAAGCCTTAAAGAAAGATTAAATGTATATGGGCTGAGCGATGTGGTTGTACGATCTGCTTCCGACCTTGCTGGACAAGATTTCATTGTTATCGAAATTGCGGGCGTTACTGAACAAGAAGTCAAAGAATTACTTGCAAAGCAAGGTAAGTTTGAAGCTAAAATTGGCAATGACACTGTTTTCTACGGTGGCAAGAAAGATATTACCTATGTGTGTAGGAGTGCAGAGTGCTCCGGCATCGATCCCCGCCAGGGCTGTGCTGCCTTTGAAGGAGGATATGCGTGCGGGTTTTTCTTTTCCATCTCTTTAAGTCCTGAAGCAGCTGAACGGCAGGCCCAGCTTACTACTAATTTAGCAACGATTCCTCAAGAAAGTACTTGTTATCTCGATAAAGAATTAGTCCTCTTACTTGATGATAGGGAAGTTGATTCTTTAAAGATAGGATGCGAACTTAAAGGAAGAGCAACTACCGAAATTCAAATATCTGGTTCGGGCGTAGGGGTTACCGAAACGGAAGCAGTTACCACCAGCTTGCAAAACATGAAAAAATTGCAGACGGTTTTAATAACGGGAAGTTTACCGGTTAAATTAGAAATTGTCAAGCTGGACACTATTTCTCCTTCATTTGGGGAAGAATTTTTGAAGAATCTCATCCTTATTGGTTTCCTGGCTTTACTTGGTGTCATTGCTGTTATCCTCTTTCGCTATAAAAGAGCTAAAATTGTTATACCTATGGCCCTGACGTTGATTTCAGAAGTGGTGCTGTTATTGGGATTTGCAGCGTTAGTGGGATGGAATTTGGATCTAGCAGCAATTGCCGGTATAATTCTCACTATTGGGACGGGCGTGAATCATTTAGTGGTAATTACCGATGAAACTTTGGCGGGGGGAGTAACCTCCGATTGGGAACGTGGAATTAAGAATGCAATGTTTATCATTATGGGTGCGTACTTAGTTGATTTTGCCGGGATGATTCCGCTCTGGTTTGCCGGTGCAGGGCTGTTGAAAGGTTTTGCTTTTACGACCATTATGGGGGTTTCATTTGGTGTACTAATCGCCCGTCCAGCTTATGCCGTTGTTATTGAAAAGCTCGTGAAAGAATAGAACGATGGACCTCGAACAATCTGCTTCCACTTCCAGAAAAGCCATCTTGCTGCTGATTTTCTGCACTATCTTTACTTCCCTTGGGCAGCTCCTCTGGAAAGTTGGTGTCGCTAGAATTCAACCGGCTCTCTGGGTTACTTTTCTCAATCTTCCTTTTGTCCTTGGTTTTATCTCGTATGGGCTGGGGGCAATTTTATTGTTAATTGCTTTTAAATATGGGGAGCTTAGCGTGCTCTATCCCATTATTGCCACCAGTTATGTATGGGTAAGTTTGGCTTCGTTATTTTTATTTCCCGACGATGTTATGAACGCCTGGAAATGGGCGGGAATCTTTACCATTTTAATTTCAGTGAGTATTCTGGGCTTGGGAAGTTCTCGGAGGGAGAATCATGATTAAGGTTATGGCGGTGATGTTAGTACTGCTGGGTTCATTTATTGGAGCAATAGGCACGCTGGTTATTAAGAAGGGCACCAATGCCCATAGCTTCTTCCGGCTCTTCACGAGTTTTTATTTATGGCTGGGATTAGGGTTGTATGGGGGAGCAACCATTTTATACATCCTTGCACTTCGTCAGGAAAATCTTAGCGTACTTTACCCCCTGGTTTCTACTACCTACCTTTGGGCAACTTTTTTTTCAGTGAAATTTTTGGGAGAGAGAATGAATCGTTGGAAATGGATGGGATTAGCAGGAATAATCGTTGGAGTAGTGTTAGTAAGCATAGGAAGCTAGAATGATACGAAACGTTGAATTTAGGAATAAACGAGGATTATTATTACGAGGATTTATCTCTGAGCCAAAGAATTATCACACTGCTATAATCTTTCTGCATGGATTTCCCAGCAGCTGCCAGGGATATAGCGCTTCCCGGATATTGCAGGCTGCCGCCAAGATTCCTTATTTAGTGTTAACCTTCAGCTTTAGCCATAGTCCCCCTTCAGAAGGTAAATTTGAAGACAAGCTGATGAGTCGGGAAGTGGAAGATATCAAATCCGCAATAAACTTCTTGGAGAAAAATTATTCTTATCAACAACTTGTCCTGATGGGGCATTCTACCGGGGCAATCGACGCTGCGTTGTATGCACACAAAGATAAGCGCATTGGCAAAGTAATTCTCAGTGGAGCGGTGAGCGATTTACGGAATGCCGTTCGATACGATTTCACGGATGAGCAAGTGCGCGATTTCTGGAAGAGAGGAAGCATTGTCTACGATCGCCCCGGGAAATGGGTGCATAAACATAAATTAAAGAAGAAATTTTATGACGAGTTTTTCACTCTGAATATTCCTGCAGCGATAAAGAAGTACAAGCGGCCTCTCTTAATCATCCACGGGGAAAAAGATCAAATTCCTGTGCAGGAACCTCAAGCCTTGTTTAAGATGGCTAACCAACCAAAGAAATTAGTAATCATTCGTGATGCGGATCATAGCTTTACCCAACCAGAGCATTTTAAGAAAGTGCTGAAAGTTATAAAAGAATTCATTGAGAAGAAGTATTAGCTTTTTTGATTAAATATAGAAACGCTTTACTGTCCAACCGCTTTCTTTTCCATAATTGCCAATCGCATCCTATCAACAACGTAAGGTAAAATAAAAGCTACAACAAACATTCCCCCAATTAAATAAGGATTCTGCTGCACATTCTGAACTTTAGCATCCTGAATAAAGCGATTCGCGAGCAAAACCACCGCTATAATATTTCCTAAGGCCAATAATGGCACCAGGATCCCCGCCCAGAGATGGTGTTTTCGTTCCAAATGGCCAATGTCCGTGATTAAGAAGTTGTACAAAAAGCCAATTGTTCCTGCGAGAATAACCACGGCGCTGTATAACACCCATTGATTTAAGGCAATTAAAAAGGGGATTAATACTCCAGCAATTACGATATTGGCAAATACTACTACCACCATTGCACTCCAAAACACTATCTTCGAGAAATGAAGATCATATCGCTCGGATCGTTCTAAAGCAGCTTCTGCCTTTTTTATCTCTTGGTCACTCCATCCTTTCTCTTTCAGTTGTACTTTCTTGGAGATATTCATTCTTCTTGTTCTTCTAGGCAGAGGTGTTCCGCCACTTTCTTAAATTGGCGTGCCGATCTGCTCCATTTGTAGAGATAGTTGAGAGGCATTTGTTTGTGCACCGATTTTCTCACTTTCTTATCCAAGCGGACATTCGCGATGATGGGTTGTCCTAAGATGTCTTCTACCTCCACCGGTTTCAATTCGTGCCTGCCTTTATTACTCATATTCAAAATGACGCCACTGATAATATTATTATTTGCCTTAGCTAGTTCAATGGTCTTTAAAGCGTCCATTACTGAGCTTAGGTTAGGATTAACGATAATCAACGCTTCATCAGTGTTCTTAAGAACATGGTTAACTTCGTATCCCAATCCGCTGGGAGAATCTACCAGGACGAAATCAGCCGTGTCATCAAGGTGCTCAAATATTTCTGTCAATTTTTGCGGATTGGTTTTTTGATATTCGGTATAGGAAGGCGACGCCGGAATAACCGAAAGACCACTCTCGTGAAGGTAGGTTATCTCCTTTAAACTATTCTCTTTACGTAAGAATTTGTTAAGGGTAGCGGGGGGATTCATGAATCCCAAGTGGATTGCTAAATTAGGAGTTACCAGATTAGCGTCAAGAAGAACAACTTTCCTGCCCATATCCGTTAAAGCTTGGCCTATGTTTAAGGTAGCAGTAGTCTTCCCCACCCCTCCTTTTCCAGATACTAAAGCAATAAATCGGGTCATATCTATCTTACCTTGAAGAGAAGGAAGGGTATTTAATGTTTTTGCTCCAGAAAGGTAGACTTGGAAAGATATAAATATAATCCGATAGTTCTTTTCTGCATGGATTTAGCGGCATTAGTGTCACAATGGACCATAGGCAAGGTTATTAAGATACAGCGTTATTCTCAGGGACAGCATAATCAAACGTATTATGTAGAAACTGAACGGGGGAAATATTCTCTGCGTATTTATAATTACAAGAAGCCGAACCAAATCAATTTCGAAGTTTCTTTACTGAAAGCATTGAAGGGATTGCCCATCCCAGAACCCCTTGCTTTATCAAATCGAAAATATCTTCTTAAAGTTGGTAAAAAATATGCCCTTCTCTACCGATATCTCCCTGGAGAACACCTTCAAGCGTTTACTGAACGGCAACTCCGCGGGGTAGGCGCAGTGATAGGTAAATTTCATCGTAAAAGTAAGAAATTTCATTGGACACAACCACGTTATCAGTTCTACCACCTTCCCAACTCGAAAATAAAGAAGTTTGAATTAATATCAAAGCGGGCAGGAATTCCCTATTTACGGTATCTCCCTTCCATTATTCGAGAACTTAAAGCGAGCCGTCTCTCTTCAGACTTGCCCCAAGGCCCAATTCACGTCGATATTAAACCAGAAAATACCTTGTTCTATAAAGGACAGCTCAGCGGCATTATTGATTTTGACAATTCGTATGTTGGTCCATTTCTTTTAGACCTTGCGAAAAGCATGGTGTGGTTTGGAACGAGAAATAAGAAATTTCATGTTGCCAATGCGATAGCGATTTATCGCGGCTACATCCAAGAAAGAGCATTAACTCCTTTGGAATTTCGAGAATTATACCAAGCGCTCAAGTTTGCTTTTCTTAGCCATATCTTTGTCGATTACTATATGCGAGCAATAAATGCTACCAGCAAAGAATATTTTACCTTTATTATTCACGATCTGTATGCTGCCTATAAGACATTTACCTTAAGAGAGGATGAATTTTATACCCTTCTTTATTCTTAATCCTCTTCTCTCTTCCCCAGAATCTTCTCACAAGCATAATTAAAGAATTGATGGACAAATTTCTCACAACTCGTCAAATTGTCAATGTCAATCTCCGCGGTGCACCGATCTAAATCAACTACTAACGTAACATGACGGCGATATTCTTCTCGTTTATTGTGAGGTAGCTTCAACACATTTTTGATAAAAGCATAGAATGAAAGATATTTTTGTAATTCCTGATCTTGCGGATATAATTCTGCAAAGGTTGTAGCTCGCAGACCGGGGCTTTTAGGGAGGGCGGTAATAAGCTTCTCTGTTTTGGCTTTTTCCAAGAATGCTTCGATAATAAGATCGTACACATTTATCAACCGGTTAAGAGCGTTGATAATAACATCCACGGTTCGAGTATACTTCAAACTAACATAAATAATGTGCTCTAGGCGTTTCAATTCTTCGCGGGCTTCAACAAGATAATCGTTCATGTGTTTTCTCAGGGCAAGTAATCGTGGCTTGGATAATTACCGTTACTATAACTGGGGAGTAGCTAGAAAGATGCAATCCTTTTTATTCCTTTCTATTTGAAGCGGATGATTTCTTCCATTAACGCTAGAAATCTCCCCGTTTTTGCCAAATAAAGATTGACATCTTGCGCAGAGATAGCCCTTACTTGGTAATCTTGCTGGCAGATGACCAACCTGCTTCCCCGTTGGAATTCCATGGGGCTTTTCTTATGCAGTTCCAGGGTTTCTTTGAGATCGAGCATAAGCGCAGGGTACTCTGATGGGAGGTTATAACGGCGAATGGATTTCTGCTGAAAAACATTGAATTTAGCGGCAAAGTTGTCAGCAAAAGGGGGAATTAACTGCAATTCCTGATCGTACGCTAAGATGGCATCCATTGATGCTTCCAGTGCATTAAACAGATTATGTAAAATTCCCAGGAATAGTTTAGGATCCTTAACCAAGGGCATCGTTACCTTAAGTAGATGAGAAGCTGCATTGTATTGCTGGTGAGCTCGTTCTCGAGCCATAAGATAGGATGGGGGCATTATTTCTTCAAAAGGAGGAGAATTATAAAAATTTTTAGGGAGCAAATTAATTTTTCTTCAATCTCAGAATCGCCTCAGCTAAATCTCCTTCCGCATCTTCGATTGCGTTCAAGGCACTTTCCCGGCTGACTCCTGCTTGTTCCATCACTGTTTTAACATCCTCTTCAGAAATATCGGGAGTAGCGGAATGCGCTTGTTCATGCACTTCGCCGGAAATTTGGAAGGTTTCCTGTCCCATCATATTTACTTTTGCTACCGAGGGATTAGTGATAATAATATCTTTCTCTTCAGTTTTAATGATGACCTGCGTTGCTGGAATATCTACTTGTTGAATACCTAACTGCTTCATCATTTGCTGCATCTTTCTGGGGTTAAGGCCGGGTAACATTTTATCCGAGGAATGATCCCCCAAAATAATGGAGAAGGATAACCACGAGCATAATAATAATGGCCATAACAATGACTGCTCCCGGGGATAATTCTATCTTAGAAACGGACTCATCCATATATCGGGTTAATCCTCCCTGTCCGGAAGGCAATCTTATTTTGTCATCTGCCATATAGGTGGTATTTTCAAAGTGGTTTTATAAGGTTATCGGAAATTTTTTATTTCTCTGGTACTTTTCGGGCTATCCCTTTATCGGCATCAACTTCTACCACCTCTCCTGTTTTGAATATTTTTGTAGCATTATGGGTTGCAATAATACAGGGGATATTAAACTCACGTGAAATTATAGAAGCGTGGCTGGTAATGCCTCCTTCGTCAGTAATGATAGCACTGGCTTTATAGCAGAGATGAGCTATTTGCGGCCTAGTCATGCCCGTCACTAAAATTTCTCCAGGCTGGAACGCAGTGACTTCCTTATGATATTGTTCATCAGCGAAACTAATAATGCGTACTTTCGCTTTTATTTTTCCCGGATTAGCACATCTGCCCTTTACCAATTCTGCCTCAGCAATGTCTTCTTGTACTTTTTTCTTCAACCTCTCGGCTTTTTCTCCGGTGAGTAGAACCGGTTTAGCATCAATAATGGTTGCAACATAACCCCTCTCTCTTCTTTTTTGTACTTCATTTAAATCTAATTCCCCTGTCTTTATATAGCCTTCAATTTCATCCAGAGTAGCATATTCTAAATCAGTCAATCCAAATCGTCGTATTAATTCTTTGATTCCTAATTTCATGCAATACCGAAGTGACATGCCATACCACCTTGCCCAGATTCGTTTGTTGGAAAGCAAACCGATGAAATATCCTAGTTCTTTTATTTCCGGTTCTACCTCCATCGGTAAAATCTCCGAGCGCTCTAGAGGAATAGCCATAATTTCATGCTCATAATGTGTATGATCGTAAGAAACTTCCCCTTCAATACTGGTGAACCAGCCGTATTTCTCTACCAAGAGACCTAATACTTTCTCTTTCTCTTCTTGGGCTAGCTCATCCCACGTTTTTCTATACTTTTCAATCTCTTGTTGTTCTTCATCAAAGGGCAGGGGAAGTTTAGGCGTCGTGACGTATGAAATTATTTTATCGGCATTTTCTTTGCCTTCAACTAGTTTCTGTAACCTTTTTTCCAGAGGAAAAACGTGCTGGGGTTGGGTTACAAAAAGGTAGCTAAAGCCGTGAAGGTCAGCGATCTCTCGTAAAACACGGGTAATTTCTTCAGTAGAGAGCGTAGTCCAAATTGCAGTTTTATACTTTTTTACTATTGCCGCTGCTTTGGCAAAATGATTCTCTAGTGACTTGAAGTATTGTTCTATTTTTTCCATTGAAGACCACCACTGTTCAAAATAAGTAGTGGCGTTCTCCATCTCTTGAATGTTGAGATATGCAGCATTAATTGCCTGATTGTTAACGATGAAAAGGGGGTCTTCGTAGCGCCATCCCGTGATCAATTCGAAGGGGCGATGGAGAGCCTGCACATGCAACTGTGCCCAGTACGGCCGATGTCCTTTGTTCTCCCACATGCGTTTATATTGTGTTTTAGATTCCATTATGGATTCCTCTTTAGTTCTCTTCTATTCTACTACGTTTGGAACCATACTCTCTACCAGTTTGGTGAAAAAACGATCTCTGGTTTCAATGAAATAGTCCACGTGCGCCAGAGCACCTTCTAAGCCTCCGGAGAGATCTTCTTTTACTGGGCTTCCTCCAACGAAAGCAGCGTAAGAGGTAATGAGTTGAGGAATCACTACTTGAATTTGTCCTGTCTTAACCATTCTCTGTCCGGGAATGTCTGCTTCCAGTACATCTACCACGGGATAAACAGGATCACTGCTGTATCGCTCGGCCGCTTTTTTCGTCGCTTCATCTTCCATCCCCAACACGATGTGGTATCCCTGCTCCGGTCGAAATGGTTTTGCACTCACGAGTCTGGATGGATCGATTCCTCGCTGGCGGAGAGCTTCATCCCGGTAGTGTATATTCATCCTGCTTAATTCTGGTCTGACAATACGATGTAGAAGCCGTAATTGTTCTTTATCTGCGTCTGCTAAGCTGCGGATGGCCTCTGCATTTCCATTTAATGCCGCATATTTTCTGACCTCATCAATCGCAAGAGTCGGAACAACACCATATTTAAGGGCAGAGTTCAATATCTTTATTACTCTCTCAGGCTTTTCTGTATTCGTCAAATATTCTAACACATTTGTTCCTGTGCCGGTAATGGTCACAAAATCAAGGCCATCTCTGCGCCCTTTCTTCTCTGCTAATCCTTGATTCATTACTGCTTCAAATGTTGCACTTCGTTGAATATTTCCGGAACAAACTCCCACTACTTTTGTGGTTAAAGTTGGTATATATCGGTTGGTGGTCATTTTTATCATCTCCTTTCGTTTTAATTTCTACTTGGTGATAGCAATTTATGAAGAACTCTATTTAATTCTTTGTTATCAAATATTGATAACACTTAAATAGGACTGCCCTTTCTCCTAGTCCTATGGACACCGCCACCTTAGAGAACTTAGGCTTAACCCATAACGAAGCTTTAACTTATACTGCGCTCATGGAAATAGGAGAAACTACTACGGGAGCGATCGTCAAGAAAACCGGCTTGCATCGAGTCTTAATTTACGATGCTCTCGAGTCGTTAATCAAAAAAGGCTTGGCTTCGTACGTGATTAAAGAGAATGTTAAATATTTCCAAGCAGCAGATCCTGCTCGGTTGTTAGATTTTATCAAAGAAAAAGAAGAACAGGCGAAATCTATTCTCCCCGAACTATCTTTATTACACCAGCAAGCAGGGAAAAAACAAACAGTTTCCATCTATGAAGGGATTAAGGGGTTAAAATCAGCAATGAACAATATGCTTAATGAACTTGCTTCTAAAGATTATCACTATGTATTTGCTTCTGGTCATATGGCTCCAGCGATGGGTCCCTATTATGACTTGTTCCAAAAAATAAAGCTCCAGAAAAAAGTGTTTACTCACATCATCTACGATCTTTCCTTCCGCTCACAGCAAGAAATAATTACTCGAACTTTTGGTGAAAAAAGGTTCTATCCTTTGACCCAATTCCTCACGGATACATGGATCTATAAGAACAAAGTACTGATTGTGACATATAGTGCTACCCCCCCGGTTGCCATTCTTATCGAAAGCCAGGAAACTGCTAACTCGTATAAGAAAATATTTGAAGGATTCTGGAAACGAGCGAAAAAGTAGATTGGTTTCCCTTTTTTGTAAAGGCATCTCAATCATACATTGATTTTTTTACTCAATTTTTTTCTTAAAAACGCGAAAAGTGAAAACTATCACTTTTGCGCACCAACAAAGCAGTTTCTTTGTTGAGTGAATTGGTAGGGTGGCATAAGCCGCCTTTGGTAAGACCCAAAACAATAGCCTGATGCTATCGTCGATGATCTTTGAAAGCATTCTACTACGCGTCTGTACAAGACTTGCACCGGTAATATCCATCTCTACGGATATTCTGACATTGCAGTCAGCAAGGATTCACCGTTTCATCGTTCCCTATAAAGACGTCAACGGGTTAACTTACTTCTCTCACGAGAAGTGTCGCCGCGTCATCCCATTCTATAGGACGTGTCGTGTCTGAGCCAGAGCCAAGGGCTTTCCCCTTCTTACATGGTGTAAGTGACTTTTTGAGGTGGGCGGACTTTCCTGGGTACAGAGTACCCATTGCTTTCTGCCACTGCTACCAACGTGTATACTAGAGTAGCTACTTTATAAAGATTACTCTCGCTATTGAGGAATAGGCCAATACTGCCGTTACGCACCAAGGCGCAGAAGGAACTAATCTTTATTTCACTACATCAATTTTCAACAGTAGTTCTTCCATGCCCTGCTTATGCCCCGCTCCCACAATAACCAATATTTTCTTCTCCGGATGACTTCGCAAGATCCCTACAAGCTTCTTTACCATGTACTTGTTTCGCTCTTCTACTAACGTGCGGTACACATTTGGATATCTCTCCTTCAAGTGCTTCATCATTGTGCGGATAAGTTCTTGTTCCGGGACTTTGCGTAAGTCAAATTGTTCTAATCCTAATTCTTTAAGTTGTTTTCTGGGGAAGAAAATACCTTTTATGACATCTCCCGCAAACCTGAATCGTTCTTTCCAGGTTAACTCTTTTGAAAATCGTTGCAGGGTTACAGGCAAAGGCTGATCGATAAATGCTACTTCTAATTTATGTTCTCTTGCTAATTCCAAAGCAGTCTTCATCTCTGAGCCGGGAGAGACTCCCACCATTTTTCCCAGTTTTTGTTGGGCAATCTGGCCGATTTTTGCAAAGAGATACCCTTTCAGCCCTATCGTCAATGCCTGGGCTAAAGAAACGCTCCGTTTCCCTTCCTGAAAGAGCGCTGATGCTCGTTGGAGATCTAACTCCACGGCAATCAAGTCTGGTTTTTCCTGTGCAACCGCTTTTTTAATCTCTTGAATGCTTTGGGCGGCAATATGGGATGTTCCTATAATCTGAAGAGGCATACGTCTAGTCTATAAGAGAAAAGTATTTAAAGCTACGTACTTTGGGAATGGTTAATATTTATGAGGTGATGTTTCATGTTAAAAATGAAGAAAGTATCGCAGGTGTATGATTTAAAAGTATATACCGATGCCGGAGACTATTTTGGAGACATTGAAGATTGCATTGTGCAAGGAAATAAAGTGTCTGGCTGGAAGATTCGTGCTACCAAGAATTCTTTTCTGAGCAGCGTGTTAGGCAGCGCTAAAGGGGTTATTGTTCCACACCAATTGGTTCGCTCCGTAGGAGATGTTTTTATCATTTCCAAGAGTGCTGTGCCCAGTGGAGGAGCGGAAGAGGGTGGAGAGGAATAAATCCATGCGATTCGAAAAGTTATACTTGGATTTGCTCCACTATCATTATGTTCAGGGGGAATTTGAATATCTGGATGACTCCTTTGTAATTGCAGCGTAAATTTTTGTTTGTTTTTGTGTTTATGAATTCAGCGGCATGATAAAAATGCGTGAAACCGCGTTTCAAAAGAAGTGGTTTCTCAACTACGCATTTTTAGCATGCCAAAATTTCGCCATAAATGGTGGAGTTTTAAACCCGCGAAATTTTGTACATAACTTTTTTAAATAGAATATCCTCCCAAACTGGCCATGCAGGAATGGTTACTCTCTTTATTTCAGCAAATTCCGCCATTTTACTATAACCACAACTCTTACTTTCTTTCTCTGGGTATAATTGTTGTTTTTGGGGTAGTTGCAAAGGTGTTGTTATGGATTTTTAGTTTTTATCTTCATCGAATTGCTACGAAAACCAAAACGAAGATCGACGATTTAATCTTTGAACATACCCGTAAACCTCTGTTTTATCTGATTGTAGTGTATGGATTAAAGTTAGCATTGTTAAACCTGCACATCAACGGTTTTTGGAATAAAATCATCACAACTTTAATGGCCGTTGTCTTTATTTTCATCCTCTCCAGGATACTTGACATTATTATTGAAACCTGGGGGTATAGCTTTGCAAAGCAAACCAAGACTAATATTGACGAAGTGTTACTTCCCCTCTTTCACCGCGCTTCCAAATTCATTTTTGTATTAATTTTGCTGATGTGGATTTTGCATTTGTGGAATATTGATATTACCCCCTATCTTGCGGGGGTGGGGATTGGCGGCATTGTATTAGGGTTGGCCCTGCAAGACTCGCTCAAAAACGTCTTTGGCGGCATCTCTTTAATTTTAGACAAGAGTTTTAGTCTTGAAGACACGGTGCAGCTGGAGAGCGGGGAATTGGGCAAAATAAAAGAGATAGGGTTACGAAGCACTAAACTATTAACTGCTGATAATGAACTTATTTTTGTTCCTAACGGACAGCTAGCCAATATGCGTATCCGTAATTTGGCTCAACCCGATCCGAAGTTACGTAAATCGGTTGATTTTAGTGTTGAATACGGTTCGGATGTTGAAAAAGTCAGAAAGATTGTCCTTCAAACCGTTACAAAAATAAAAGGAGTGCATGATGATCCTGCTCCCGATGTTGTTTTCGTCGAAATGGGTGATTCCGGACTGAAATTTAAAGCCCGTTTCTGGGTGAGTTGGGATCAAGGGTATGATAAATGGGTTGAGGCAACCGAAGCCATTTACAAAGCCCTGCATAAAGCAGGAGTGGGCATCCCTTTTCCCACCAGAACGGTGTATTTGCGGAAAGAGTAACCTTAGTTCTCAAGCAGAGAAATCATTAAATAGTTTATTTCCTAATATCTGCCCATGGAGCCATTTTCTATAATGGGGATGATTATCGTTCTTGTCGTAATCTATTTGGTCGTGCGCGCTTTTTTCCATTGGATTCACGTTGTATTTTATGCTTTATTGGTGGTTCTCCTCTTAGTGCTGTTTTTTAACGTTTCTCTCACGGACGTGTATTATTGGTTGGATGTCCTGCTGCTGTGGGCGTTGTGAATACAGAATTGAGAGAAGGCATTGCAGCATAATAAAACTTATAAGCGCTTCATCTTCCCTAATTTTGATGGCTAAAGTAAAGTTAGGTATTATTGGTGGATCTGGAGCGAAAGGCGTAGTGCAAGCGTTAGGGTTAGATACGCAAATATCCTCTTCATGGATTTGGAGTGATGGACGAAGACATTATGTGGAAGAAGCACATGGAGCCGTCCGGCAAGCGGCACCGCCTGCACGCGGATTTGCAGGAACGGTCGATTATCTTCAATTTACTAGTGGGGAAACAGAGGTTTACTTTATTCTCCGGCATGGCAAAAATCATGATGATCTTCCTGCGGATTTAGATCAGCGTAAGTTCTTTGCTTTTCTTCAGCAAAAAGAAGTTGATGCCGTTGTGCTTACCTCTGCAACGGGAAGCTTAGACACTAATGTCAAGCTTGTGGATGAGGGTGGAATGGTGGTCAATTCTGGGGTTTTTCGGGGCTTTGGCTATAAAGGGATTTCTCTCGCTAATCCGGAACGTCCCCACCCAGTTATGGCTAAGCCGTACCATGACGACGTACGCAGATTATTGTTGGATTCAATCGCCAGCATTTCCGGTGCAAGCAATTATGATGGTGGACTTTATGTTGAAAGCAGGGGAAATCAATTCGAATCTCCTGCAGAGATTGCTGATTTAATATGTAGATTAGATCAACCTCGGCGGACTTTGGCTTTGTTTACTTTAGCTACACAGATGGGCATCAGTGTTTCTCCGCAAGATCTCCAACTCTATCAACGTTTGGCAGAAAATCTTTCTCGCACCCATGCGCAAGTAGGGATGAATGCAGGACGAGAAACAGTGCTGGCGCAAGAATTTGGGTTGCCTAAAATTGCGCTGGTTTCCTTTCCTGTGAACTATGGCGCAGGTTTAATCCCTGAAGAACAAGTTAATCACGAGCGAACTAAGACTGCGATTGAAAACGCAACCGCACCTTACATCGTTCCTTTCCTGAGAAGAGTGATTGAGAAAGCACCGGAATATCTAAAATCACGGAATTTTCCACCCGGTCTTGGACCGGGGGCGTAAAGCTTAGCACGCCCCCGGTTTCGGGGGAAAATTCCGGGATAAGAAGGGCACTGCCCTTCTGTCCAGAAGGACCCGGTCCTTCTTGGACTCAAAATGAAATCGCCCCGAGCGAAGCGAGCATCCCACCGGTCTATGACCGGTGGTGGGCGATTTCCTTTTTGAGTAATTAGTTTAAACAAATTGATACTGTTCCATATATTCTTGGTAACAAAATATGCAAATCGCTTCTATTTTTCCACGTCGCGCATTTTCCAGTGCAGTGATGTATTCGCTTCTTTTTGTTGATCTCATCGCCAAGGGCATTAATTTCAGGTACAGTAATAGCCAATTAAGCAGTAAACGGCCCACCCTTCCGTTGCCATCGACAAAGGGGTGGATAATCTCGAATTGCGCATGCGATTGGAAAGCCATCTCAAATTCGTTTATTCCTTTAAATGCCTGACGAATCCACATCCAAAGCTGTTTCATGCGCTCTTCTACAAAAAGATATGAAGAAGTATATCTATCTCCGATATAATTTTGTATTTTTTTATATTTTCCCAGCGTTTCTTCAGATTCAATACCTTTATTGACACGGGCATGCAATTCCTGCAAATCATTATTGGTAGGCAACCGGTAACAATTTTTCTCTACATAGTTCCATGCATCTAACAGATTAGAAGCCATAAATAACTCTTTTTTAGAATGATCCTTTGGAACGGTATCTTTAAATAGAAATTCAAAAGTGTCTTTAGCCGTCATAGTTGACCCTTCAATAGCATTGCTGCTAGCTATGAATATGCTCAGGAAACGCTGTTGTTCTTTTTCTTTTGATATGGGGTCCATGGTGAAAAGATGTTGTTGGTATTGTTCAGATGCTTTTTTCATCTTCTGATGATGGGTGTACGGAAGAACATCTTCACACTTGGCCAGTATCCAATCTTCTCTTCGGTAGGAAAAAATCATACATTCAAATTCTGATTTTGGGATAGGTCTTTTTGGGCCTATGTATTTTATAGTCTTTTGAATAACTTTTTCTCCTTTGCGCAGCGAATCAACTAAATAGAGGTATTCATTTCCTTTGATCCTTTTAGGGAGTATGCTAACCATTCCCCTATTTAACCACTACAAATATATAAGCTTTTACCCTATTTTTGGTGATTTTAGTAAAATTTCTAAAAAGTTAACCACTACATTTTCCCGCTGCCCCATCTATCCATTTTACCCTCACAAAGCTTATAAAATACCTTCATTCCTGACTTTCTATGACTTCCTCTATTTGGACTGAAAAATATAGGCCGGGCACGTTTGACGAGATTAAAGGTCAGAGGGACATTGTAGAGAAAGTAAAAGCGTTTGTAAACACCAAAAATATGCCCCATCTATTGTTTTCCGGTCCGCCGGGAGTAGGGAAAACGACTCTTTCTTTGGTTATTGCCAAGCAGTTATTTGGCGAGAATTGGCGTCAGAATACACTCGAGTTAAATGCGTCTGATGAGAGAGGAATTGACATCATCCGCGTTAAGGTTAAAGATTTTGCCAGAACTAAAGCAATTGGGGACGTGCCATTCAAGTTGATTTATCTTGATGAGAGCGATGCCTTAACCAAAGAGGCACAGCAGGCCTTGAGAAGGACGATGGAGAATTATACTCAAACCTGCCGGTTTATTTTAAGTTGTAATTATTCTTCAAAGATCATCGACCCGATACAGAGCAGATGTGCTATTTTCAGGTTTAAACCGCTCTCAGAGCAGGAGATGCATAGTGTCATCGCTAAAGTTGCTGCGGATGAGAATTTATCACTCTCCTCTGGAGCCGTGACTGCGCTCTGTGCTGTGGCTGATGGCGATGTCCGTCGGTTGGAAAATATAATGCAGAGTTGTGCCGTTCTTAGTGCATCTATCAACGAAGAATTAGTCTATTCCATGGCTTCCGTGGCTAAGCCAAAAGAAGTAAATGAAGTATTAACGATAGCAGTTAAAGGAAATTTTATGGACGCTCGGAAGAAATTATTAAGTCTGATGCTTGATTATGGCCTGTCGGGATTGGATATTGTGAAACAGATTCAAAAAGAAATTTGGAATTTGAAACTGGAGGATAGGAAGAAAGTAGAACTGCTTGACAAGTGCGGGGAAGTAGAGTTCCGAATGGTGGAAGGTTCTGATGAATACGTGCAATTGGAAAGTTTTCTGGCGTATGTGGTGTTGGTGGGAACGAAATAAATCTCTTCTCGTTTAGAAAATATTTTATTGTTTAACCAAAGGTATATAAAAATAAAAGGGGGGATAGAACTATACCTAATCCAATCAAGATAATAACCACCATAATGAAAAGATAAAGCGCTCGCTTCCAATCACCGCTAAGATATTTTAAGAGTGTTATGGCAGAGACGGCACTAAGGATAACGATTGCAAGGAATAAAAGAGGGAAGAATAATTCTGTGGCATCATTAAGAAACATAAACATTCCTAATATAAAGTAAAGTGAAGCCCCCAACAGAAAAAAAGAGGAGACACAAACACCCAAAATAGCAAGGATTCTTAATTTCAAACTTTTCTCTGATTTTCTACTTTTATTGAGGGATTTATTTGATCTCATTTACCGTACGCTTTCCTTAACCCTCAGCTTTTCTTGAATCAATTCTTTATAGGTGTAGTCAAAGGTTACGCGAACTGATTTCGTGTAAATATCCTCTTCAGCAATAGGATCTTTCAAGCGGCATATTACTTGAGCTTTCCCATCGATAAGCCGGGCTTCATTTTCCCTGCCGCCTGATTTACATTCCCATTTGGCAGGTTCATCAATGGAATAGGATAACTGGCTAAAGCGGTCGTCAAACTCTTGCCCGAGAATTGTTGATTGGCCTACACCCTTATTCTCAACATCGATCTTGAGCAGGATAACTCCCCTTCCAGCAGAGTCTTCACTTACTTTTGTTACTGTCACTGGTGCACCGGAGACAGAGAAGCTTTTATCCTGTTTTACTTCACATACTTTTGGATCGGTGAGATCTCCTTTAAAACAGACATCATTGACAATTAAATGGGTTTTGTAATCGTACCAATATTCTAAGTTCCAGTTGATATCAGTAAAACCAGTCACTTGGGCAGTATATTTTCCATACGCCGTGGGGGTGAACGAAACAATTTCTTCGCCTCCCTCAGGATTGAATTCGGATACTTTATCGATTTGCAAGCGATTATTCAGCTGCCATTGAGGAATATTTTGAAAGTCAGCCGGTGGAGGACCAAGCAAACGCAAAGTCGCTTTTCCTAATGCTAATGTTTCTTCTCCTTTATTCTTCAACTTAATTTCTAAGGGAAAATCTTCGGAATCAAAGATGGTGTAGATATCTCCTTCTTTAACACTTAATGGTTCAAAGGTAGCGACCACTCCTTGGGTACCGCCAATGAATGCTCCCCCTGCAGTAGTTTGTTGGGTATCCCCGTTACACCCTGCAATTAGAAGTACTGCTGCAAATAATACAATTGTGAACGTTAATTTTCTCATGGTGCCAACCTCTTTCTATTATAAATACCTTAACATCGACAAAAGAGCCTAGGTATTTAAAGTTTTCTTTAGGCTACCAGAGAGGTCTATTCCGGGGTTTTAATAATGCGAAGAGGCTTCTGGAAAGATTGAACATAATTGTAATTTAATTTTATCCTTAGCGGAGTCTCAAAAGCGGATGCTCCCGGAATGTCGAACTGGCATACAATCTTTCCCTGGTTGTTGGTTAAGCGCACTAACCCGTCTTTTGGCTTGCAATCAATTAAACTTCCACCGCTCATTTGCACTTCGTAGCCTACCTTATCCAAATCAGTATATTCTAAAGAGGCCTGTCCGCAAGAGCGAATGTCCGAATAAGGGCTTAATACTCTTCCATTAGCTAGATTTTGGACGTTAATTTCGAATATGGCTTTCCTGCCTACCATATCCACACCTACATAACTGACTCCTACTGGTGCTCCTTGTCCGCCGGCCATGCCTACATCATGGGGTTGGCATGTTTTTTGTTCTGAAGTGACTTGAAAAAGTAAAGGATCAACGCATACGGAAGGATTCGCGGTGGTGACGTAATTATAGCAGGCAACAAAATTAAGATTGGGATTATACTCAAATACACTCTCCGGAAGGGTTATGGTTGAGGATTTAAACTCCAGCTGATTCACTCCGCCTTCAGTGTTGTACACATTCTTCCCTTCGAGTGTGCCAGCATTCTCGGCACAGGATCGGGGCACATTAAATGCACCCAAAATAATGTTCGGGTCAAAGCCGGTGATTTGAAGGAAACAGTCCTGAGGTTCGAGATTATGGTTCCCTCGATTTTTAATTTCTACCAAAGCAACCAGTTCATTTTGATCGTAAAGCAAAGGGGGAGGATAATTGGGTAAAACATTCACTTGGATCCCTTCCGTTCCGGTTTGTACCAAACGTAAAGCGGCAGCTGTATCTACAGGTCTTTCTCCCGCGGCTACTTTTCCTTTGCAGGAAGCTAGTAAGAATAAAGAAATCAGCAGAAGGCATACTAAGACTACTTTCTTCACACTCTTTGACATACCAGAAATAAACAAATCTACTTATATAAGCTTTTTGGTGACGGAACTGTTCTGGGGGATCAGAATATTTATAAATTACCCACGGGATTACTCCTCCCTCGAAGTTAACGAACATGGCTGAGCATAAAATTCTTCATTTCAAGAAAGATTGCATTAGCTGCGGCGCCTGTGCAGCCATTGCTCCAGACTATTGGGAAATGGATGAGGAGGGCATGGCCCACCTAAAGGGGAGTAAGCCCGTTGATAGTCATTTTGAGCGGGATATTGAAACGGGCGAAGCCAGGGCAGCTAACCAGGATGCAGCCGATTGTTGTCCGGTGAACATTATTAAAGTAGAGAAGAAAGAATAGTTATCTTGCAGATTCCTTCTGCAACTGGTGCGCAAACGCAACCTGATGCCGGTGTAATTTTCCTAGAACAGTATGCTTTTCCTCTATCATTTTTTTAAGCTTCTCCGCCAATTTTTGGGATTGGTGTTGGAGTTCTTGTTTTTGTTTTGCATCTGTCACATGATGAAACCGTTGCATAACTTTATGGCCCTCCTCCCGAAGCGAATGGATTTTTTTAGTTATGGTCATCAGTCTTTTAGAGTAAACGTACAAATATGCGGCTTCATTGGCGATGGTCATAATTTTGGGATTTTAGTATACTATTTATCTCTTGCGCAACTTCACTTCAAGCAGCTTTTTCCTGCAGGTAGCTCCTTCTCCTAAATGAAATACGGCAACGGTAGAGGCGATGAACATCGTAGGAAGATGAAGAGACGGTTTCTTAGCCACCCATAAGGTAAGATGGGGTTTGAATTTATTGAAGCTATATTTTTTTCTGAAGTTATCCTGAACGGAGCGGGGAATGTTCTTCAATACCTCGCTTTTCTTAGTAAAAAACATGTTTTTAGTTGCTTTATAGGTAAATGGAATCTTTTTCATCAGTCCTTCGTGAAGTTTTAAAATATCTTTATTTTTGGCAATACTAAGCCAATACAATGGTTCTGCTTTTGTGCCACAATTGTACAACTTGACTATCTCCAATGGCAGAGGCGTAAATGGGGATATTATCGCTTTTATTTGTTTGAATAGCGGGGGCAGTTGCGAACGATCTACGCACCCCATTCCTAAGGAAATGTGCGGGAGGTAGTCATTCCTTCCTAAAGGTCTTCTCGCATTTCCTTGCTCAGCTGCTTTTCGGTTTATTTTGATGCACCAACCAATAATCTCTTTTGGTGGCAGCAAAACAATGTCAATAGCAATCTTTTTTTGGTTCAATGCAACACCCTCTCTTCTTTGAACTCTCGTATTTCATCCCAAAAATGGTTTAAATGTACTTAAGATTTTCTATTTCGTACCAAAAATAGTTCATTTGCCTTCAAGATCTTTTCAGTCATGCTTCTAAACTGTTGCAAGTTCTCAATTGCATATTTCTTGTAGTTGAAGGGAACCAATGAAATCGCATTTTGTAGTATGCCCCAGGAAGCTTCTCGAAGAAAGACGATCGCTTTCATGGCCTGAAATGCAGGTGTAGGTGCAGTCTCATCATACGCTTGTAAAAGCTCCTCATCTTGCTCTACAGAAAATTTTCCCTTCACTGACAGCATCGCCAGATCAAATCGAAAATCTGAATTAGCGGCATATTCCCAATCAATTAATTTTATCCCTTCGGGAGTTCTGATAATGTTCTCTATCATTAAATCCAAATGGCAGGGATAGTTGAGAGAGAAGGGGCATATTATTTTCTCTAATTGCTCTAATTGATCGAGAAGAACGCCGATGTCTTCTGGTAACCACGACTTCTTTTTCCTTGAAATATCGATAAATGTTCTTATTCCTTCAATAATATTGGTCTTGTCTTTGAATTTTTTCCTGCTGTGGTGCAATTTAAATAAAATTCTAGCCAGTTTGGGGATATTTTCTTGGACTTCTTTTGGCGTACATGCCTCTCCCGGTATAAATTCGGTGACGAGGAGATTCTGTTCTAGGTAAACTCCCACTGCTTTTGGTCCGATCCCTAGCGAGAAAGCCAGGTTGGTATTGTAAAATTCCTTCTCTTTATCTATCCCCAACAGTTTATTTTGGCTATGGCCAAGCCTCGCAACATAGTAATTTCCATTAGCTTTTATCTTGAAATTAATATTGGTGATTCCGCCATTTAAAGGCTTTAGGTGAATTTCTCTTCCTTTCCAGATAGGAAGATTCCTAAGCATCATTTCATTTTCCATTCTTTATGATAATCATACAATGATCTTTCTCAAACGGTTCAAGGATTCGGTAGTCAATCACCGTAAACACTTTTTCCAGCTGTTGCCGTATCTCTTCAAAAATTTGCTTCGGTTTTCGTTTTACATCAATGCTCCTAGCTTTGACTGCTAGTAAGCCATATCCCCCTTTCTTGAGGAAAAACTTGCAGTTCTTCACGAACATCTCGGCCTGATTTCGTTGCGCAACATCCTGATATACTATGTCTGCCGCGCAGACCCGATCTTGATATGTCTCTATATGGTTGGCATCTGCAAGCACCGGCACGATATTCGTTCTTTGCTCTGATAAAAAAACTAAATCTCTCATCACCCGGGGAGCGGGATCGAGCGCAAACAGCAAACCTTCTTTTCCAATAATATCGGAGACAAAAGAACAGGTATATCCATGACTGCTGCCTAAGTACAGCACCACATCATTTTTGCGTATGCCCATATTAGTGCAGCCTTTCATGATCATTGCTGCTAACTTGCTTCGCGTAGGATCAAATTCTCTATACTCTTGGCCCCCTTCCCGTACGGTTCGCTCTTCAAATGGAGTTTGCCCGGGAAGAATGCTTTGGGTATAAATTCTTCTGCCGTCAGTATAAATTTCAAATATTTTATGGGGAGTTATTTTGGTCATGTTACAATATTCACCGGTTTCTTTTTGAGCCAAGCTTCAATATTCTGGATCATCATTCTGTTTCCATTGCGCCTCTCAACATCGGAATTCCAGGCAATATGCGGAGTTACAAGCATCTTGGGATGCGCAACTAATTTCTGATAAAAAGGATTGCGTGTATCAGCAGGTGTAATGTTGGCAGCGTCACTTGCTGCGCCGGCAAGAATACCCTGATTTAAAGCGTTCAGCAACGCATCAGGATCGTAAATGTTAGGGCCGGTGATAGTAATAAAATATGATCCTCTTTTGAGGCTGTTAAAAAATTTAGTATTTAATATCCCTTGAGTAGAAGGATTAGCACCCAAGCAATCGATAACCACGTCAGCATCCTTAACCCTTTGCAGCAAATCATCTCCCCGTTGAAAATATGACACTCTCATCTCCAGAGCTTTGCATATTCCTCCAACTCTCGAGCCAATATTTCCTTTTCCGAGAATGGATACTTTTTTTCCAGCCAATCCCAAGGTTACCTTTGGCTTTCCAGAAGGTAAGTTTTTGACATTAAGAAATCTCGGAAACTCACGAAATAAATTTAAGAGCATCCAAACAACCCATTCCGAAACTGCTTCTTTGTTACATCCCGGAGAATTAGCCACTGTAATCTTTCGGTGCCTAGCTTTTACTTTGTCTAGAAATTCTACACCTACAAAAGGCAAGGAAATGAAAACATTAGATAGCTGGTACATATTTCTTTTCAGTCCCTCAACTTTCCCACTGCAGACGATATCTGCTCCCCGACATCTTTTTACCCATTCCTCGGGAGAAGGACGATCACTATAAAGGATAACTTCTCCTAATGATTGCAGCTTTTTCAATTCCCCTTTTGAGAACTCCATCGGCTGAGTTACCACTATCTTCAGCTTTTTCATTTCCCTAGCTTCTCCTCCAATTCTTTCCTATATTCTTTCGCTTTAAACTCGCCTTTAAAATAATCCAATCTCGCGCATAACGAAATTTTATCGGCTAACATTCGGGCAGCCTTCCCCTTTTGGTCTTTCGACGCATTCTGAATGAGGGGGTGGTTGATGAGAATCCCGTATTTGGGAGATCGCGCTCCCGTTTTAATATGCCTAAACAAAGCTTTCTCTGCTCCCAATAACTGGATCGTCGATGCTGGAAGTAATGCTAATGCTTTTAATCCTCTACCCAACTCCAGCAGTTTTGCGCCAATGGTCACGCCCGCCAATTCCGCTAAATTTGGACAGTATTCTCCCATGATCGTTTGTAAATACATTTCATGCTGCCGGCGCAACTCATACACCCTCTTAATCTCTTGTGCCAACAGAATAATTTCTTCGACATGCACTTTTTCTAGGTCAGCTCCCATACTCTCAGAAGGGTTTATTTTTAACTCCTGAAATAATTCTTTTCTCGTTTTCGTGCTGATGATTTCTGCAAACCGAACATGATCGCTAATCTTATGTACCACCTCTGGCGCGTAGAAAGCATACCACTCCCGCAAGCGTTTGCTAAGAATATTGCTTACTTTATCCAGTTCGTTGATGTTGGCAATAGCTTGTATGATAAAATTATCTTCTGAAACTAAATTGCGGATTGCTGTTTTGGTTAGCTCCAGATTGTGCATGTAAAAAGAAGAAAAATATTTTTTATTCTTGAATTGCGAAAGTACTAAAAGCATTTTTTCTGCAGGTAAAGGTTTCGTGCCGGGGTACTTTTGCTGTAGTTTTGATTCCGCTTCCTTCTTCTGCACTGATCCCTCTCCTTCTTTACATAAAACAGAATCAAGTATTTCCATATTTTGATCTAGAATGAAACTTCCTAAGACGTTGGTAAAGAGATATTTCATCATTTCTTCAAAAAGCGTAACGTATATAAAGCTTATCACGATTCCTGCCTGCTTTGAAAGCATATGGGGTATATACTACATCTCTTTCACCAGAACCGGTGTGTGTATTGTCGTCATGACTTAGATAAAAAGAGATGGAATTCTGCCTGGGGGGATCATGAGGACCATCATTACAAGACCATTCATTGTGAGAACTGTAGTAAGAAGAACTGGGTGAGAGTCAATTTTCCCGGTTCCGGGCATGATCCTCTTTTTAGACAAAAGATTTCTCCGCTTGAATCTACGGTGAGGAAAGTGTGGGAGAAATAAGGCGAATCCTAAAAACTTATAAACCAAAGCAAGTATCTTCTGGTAATGGCCTACACGGTAACTCCCTGGGAAGTAAAAGGAAAAATTGATTATGAACGATTAATAACGGAATTTGGGCTGCAGCCACTGCGCTATCTTCCAGCGGTCTTTGAGAAAAATGTTCTCTTCCGCCGGGGAATTGTCTTTGCTCATCGGGATTTTAAGCAAATAGTGGAAGCGGTAGAACACCAAAAACCTTTTGTGATGATCACAGGCTTAATGCCTTCCGGCAAATTTCATTTTGGGCACAAATTAGTAGCGGAACAAATCATCTTTTATCAGCAGCTCGGAGCAAGAGTTTATTTGGCCGTGGCAGACGTAGAAGCCTATAACTCGCGTAATCCTAATCTCAAAGAATTACGGGAAGTTGCCATTAAAGAATATTTAACGAACTATATTGCGCTAGGATTAGATATCACCAAGTGTGACTTCTACTTTCAATCGACGCGCTCCGCTGATGGTAAAAAGGCAAGCGCATATTATCGTTTGGCTAGTATGTTGTCACGGCATGCCACTTTTAATGAATTACGGGCCATCTACGGTGATGATGTTACCCCCGCCAAAATGTCTGCCGCTTTTTTACAAGCTTCGGACATACTTCATCCCCAATTAGCAGAGTTTGAAGGGCCACTTCCGGTGATTGTTCCCGTTGGAGCGGATCAAGACAACCATTTACGCTTGGCTCGTGACGTTTCCCAACGAATCAAAGAATACAAATTTATTCAAGTAAGTTCAACGTATAATAAATTCCTTCCCGGATTGAAAGGGGACAAGATGTCCTCTTCTGATCCCATGTCTTACATTGCTCTTACCGACACACCGGAAGAAGCAGCCCTGAAAATCAAGAAATATGCTTTCTCGGGGGGGCAGCCAACAGTGGAAGAACATCGTCAGAAAGGAGGCAATCCTGATGTTGACGTTAGCTTTCAGATGTTGAAATATGGATTAGAACCGGATGACAAGAAGTTACAGAAAATCGAGCAGGATTACCGTTCTGGAAAATTACTCAGCGGGGAACTTAAACAGATAGCTATTGACAAAGTAACCGCCTTCCTGAAAGAACATCAGGAAAAAAGGAAGAAGGCAGAAAAAATAGTGGAAAAGTTTATGAAAAAAGGGTTATGATTGCGAAAATCTTAAAAATTCCTATGATTTTCGGTAAAATATGACTCTACACGCCAGCAGAAACACAAGCCATTTATTCTTTGAGTACTTAGGGTATATTGGTATTTTGCTAGGAGTTTTAGGGATTATCTTATTATTGTTGAAAGTGATCGGTGTAGTTTAGATGGATGCTGAGCATATTCTTAATGGCATTGCTTTTGTGTTCACCATTGGAATGGTTCTTTACGGTTTGACTAAAGGCTTTAGTAACATCGATCTAATTCTTAACCTCTTGTATTTTTCCGTATTACTTATTTTGCACTTAAAGATCCTTCAAAGAACATTACATATAGTGTAGGCTGCCTCACTATCGGTCAAAAGCTTTAAAAACCGCAGCAATATTCTACCTTTCAAGAGAGGTGATAGTCATGGCAAAAAAGAAATCACAACGTAGCCTTCGTTCTCAACGAAAAAGAGTTTCTTCTTGGCATGCCGGACCTCTTAAAGGAAGTTTCATGATCACGGCTATCCTCGGACTGCTTATTTCTGTGTATTGGGTATATCCCCAAAGCGTTAATTATGGTATTGCTTTTATGGTCATTTTCATCGCGATGTTCATTGCTTCGCTAATCAGCATGACCAAAGCGCCCATACCGGAGGTATAATCCCATGGCCCAACCACATTTTTCCTGGAAATTTCCGCAAAAGCCCATTCTGCGGGTGGAAGCATTCTTTGTAATACTTCTTGCGGTTCTTGTCCTTATTGTTTCCTTTCTTCATTTTGATCGCCAAATTCTTATCACCATTGCCATGGCCGCTCTTTTTGTTGGAGTTTACCTCTTTGTCTCCCAGGGAGCAAAATCCTGGCTTCGAGAAGAACATCATTATGACGTTAGCGGTCCGCTTCTACAGGTAACCAAACTAAAAAAGGAAAAAATGATTAAAGACAAAGTCCATTTGGGCAGGCTTGCGCATCATAAATTAGATCGTTTCTTCTTAGGCGGCTATCTGGTGACGAAACAAAAAAAGAAACATTTGCTGTTCTTTAACACTCCCCGGGAAATGAAACGGTTTGAAAATTATCTGCAGAAACATCTTGCACCTGTTGCTAAGAGATAAGGTTAACTCTTGTTTTTCTCATCAAATTTCTCTTTGGCTTTGCTTTCCTTCCAAAATACGACGTGCGAAGCTTGCTTCTCAAATAAGGCAATCGCCAGATGAGTGACATTTTCTTCCGTGTTGATGCTGTGTTTTATCGCCAGAGCTTTAGCGTCCCGCACACATTCGTCTAGAATGCGGAAATTTTCCCGTTTGCAGTCCTGCTCAACTTGTTCTTCTTCCGCTGGAGTGAGGTAGACCTCTTCCCACAGGGGATAATTCGTGCCAGGAATGGTTTTTGGGAAAGTCTTGGAAAAGGGCATTCGAAGGTTAAAAGCGAAATCCTTTAAAAGAATTGTGATTTATTACTCGCTGGGTTCATTCTCCCCTCGGGGATAAAAAGCTTTATATCCCGGCGTTGTTTAAGATGACAAAGATGGCTAAAACAAGAAAAAAAGCGGTGAAAGAGGTATTACGCGAGGAGAAGAAAATTGAGGCTTTGCAGCAGAAAGAGTTGCAGAGTTTGCAGAATATCAAGAAAGAAATTGCTAAAGATGTAGGGCAGCATCCCCTGACCAGAATCACGCGAGCAGATGTGGTGCGGAGCATCATTGGCGCTCTTATTGGGACCGTTGGCCACTTCGCTTTCTTTTATGGAGTAGAGATAGCGGATAAAATTTCTCTCGCCCGGGCTACTTTTCTGTATGCGCTGTCATTAATCGTGACTTTCTTTTTCATGTACTACTCCGGATTTCGCAAAGTGAAAGAAGTACGTATCTTCCGTTTCATTCCTATTCGGGTAGCGGTAATTTATGCCATCTCTATTTTAGTGGTGGTAGGAACTCTTTTTGTATTTGGATTTGTTACCTTTGATTCCTCGTTTACGCATTTGTATAAAGTTACCTCTACTACTTTACTTTTAGCGGTTCTCGGTGCTAGCACCGCGGATATTCTCGGGAAGGAGGGATGAATATGCCTGCAGGAACCCTACCAGCGTATGTACATCAAGTTCGATCCGTTTATGCGGCAATCGCCCGAAAAATTGAGGAATTGATCGAAGTACTTAATGTGGTTGAAAAACAGGATCCCCGCACCAGAGCACTAGCAGAACGAATAACCCAATTCTTAAAGCAGTTAGAAAATGCTATTGTACAAGAAGGAGTCTTGGCAAGGGGGCTACCTGCTCAAAAAAAGCAAGTATTCCTGGATATGGCGCATAAAGAACTCCGGGAAGTGAGATCATTAAAAGTGTATATTGCCTTAGCCGCGCGTAGGCCAACACCCGACCTCATCAAAAAAGTTCACGCTCTCTATCAACAGGTTGATAAAGAATTAGATGAATCAAGTGCCTTGGCAGCGGCATAAGTTTTTATACCAACCCTATTTAGGGTATGTATGCCATCATTTTGGGTTCATGTTAATCGAGTTCTTCGGGAAGCGGATATACTCATTGAAGTACTTGATGCTCGAATGATTCAGGCTTCTAGGAATGAAGAGATTGAAGACAAGATCAGGCATTTGGGGAAGAAACTCCTCTTTGTTATTAACAAATGTGATCTGGTAGATATAGAAACATTAAAAATAGAGAAAAAAGATCTTTCTCCCAGTGTGTTCATCTCCAGCAAAGATCGACTGGGAACAACTATCCTCAAGAAAAAGATTCTGGAATTGTCCCATGGCGAGCCCGTTACCGTGGGAGTGCTAGGATATCCTAATGTGGGAAAATCTTCACTCATTAATGCCTTGGCGGGGAGAACTGCCGCAAAAACATCTTCTGAAAGCGGCTATACTAAAGGACTGCAAAAAATACGAGTGGATAGCCGGATTGTCCTGCTTGATACTCCCGGAGTGTTTCCCTACAAGCAAAAAGACGAATTTATGTTGGGCAAACTAGGTTCCATTGATTATGCCAAGATTAAAGACCCCGAGGGGATAGCCTTACAATTCATTGAAGAATATAAACCTCTCGTCAGGAAAAAATATGCTATTGCAGAGGAAGATCCCGAAGAGATCTTGGATAAGATTGCCTTGAAGTTTAACAAATTAATGAGGGGTGGCAAGCCGGATCGGGAGGCTACTGCGCGATTATTATTAAAAGATTGGCAGACGGGGAAGTTAGGCCATCGGAAAGTTTAAATTCTCATTCAAATTCAATTTTAATATTAGGGGGTGTATTATAATGGGTTATTGTGAAAAATGTGTACAAAAGTATGGGGATTATCTGTACTTTGTGTTTAGAGTTGTCGCTGGACTCCTGTTCATGCAGCATGGGGGCCAGAAATTGTTTGGCTGGTTTGGAGGTGTTGGCGGAGATGGCGCTTCCGTAGCCTTAATGAGCTTGATGGGGTTAGCTGGTGTTATCGAGTTTGTGGGTGGATTAGCGATTGCCTTGGGCTTGTTCAGCCGACTGTTAGGGGGAATTGCTGCCGTTGAAATGCTCGTTGCCTTCTTCATGGGACACGTTTCCCGGGGAGGATGGATTCCACTGGTGAACAAAGGGGAGTTAGCCTTGCTCTACTTTGCTGCGTTTCTAGTAGTGTTGGTGTACGGCAACAAGAAATGGGGCTTGGAACAAGCGCTTTTCAAAAAAGAGTTTTTTTAACCACTCTTTTTTTTGTTTTTTTCATTCTAATCATCATCCACTTCCAATAGCGAGATGGACAACTATATTTTTCAGTCGCCATTTTGCAGAAAATTTTATATACCTCCCTCTGTCGGATATAGTTTATGAACACTAAATTAATCGTAGGAATAGTGGGGATTCTGGCATTAATGCTGTTAGTAAGTGCCTGTACTAAGACCCCCACCGGGCAAGCAGTAGCGCCAAAAATAGCACCAGAAGTACCAGCAGTTCGAGATGTCGCTGACACCGCAGCAGAAGCTGAAGCGGCGAGCGAAAGTAACACTAACGAACATACCGTTGAAATAACATCGGATGGGTTTAATCCCAGTGTTTTAGTGGTTAGTTCTGGAACTACGGTCACTTTTGTGAATGCCTATTCAGTGCATAGTTGGCCTGCTTCTGATGCACACCCAACCCATAGAGCATATCCAGGATCGGATATAAACAAGTGCAATTCCGTGGCAAGAAATAGTATCTTTGATGCCTGCACTCGACTGGAACAAGGGGAATCGTATTCCTTTACGTTCAATGAGCGGGGATCTTGGAAATACCACGACCACTTGAATCCGAGAAACACTGGAACAATTATGGTGGAATAAATTTTTATTTTTTTATATTATTTTATGTTTTATCATTTCCATATTTTTCATTAAACAGCTGAAATAACCGCTCCGAAGTTTTTTCTCCAATTCCTTCCAAGGCAATAAGCTCTTCTTTGCGAGCATTGACCACTTCTTTAATTGAGCCAAAATAATTCAATAAATTCCGAGCAGTTTGCACTCCTATCCCTGGCAGGGAGGAGATGAGGAATTCCTGCTGTTCTTGTAAAGAGTGAGGCTTCTTAGCATGATAAGAAAAATCCCGATCTTTGTCCTGTTCTCGTTTGGCCATGATCGCTAATAATCCTGCGGTGTCCCGGGGGTTTTTGGTGTACAGTATTGGCACGTGAAAATCCAGCACAATCGCTGCCAGCATCCCCCTAATAGCATTAGCATGGACTTTTCTCACTGCATAAATATCTTCTTCCCCTTCTATAATGAGGATTGCTTTCTCAAAATTTTTTTTTAATTCCCGCACTTGCTCGAGCAGCCTGCCATCAATGATAGAAGCCACAAAATCGGGAATCTTTTTCAATTCTACTCCCACCCGGCCTGATAACAAATAATCCGCCGATTCTAGCTGGCCCGTGCGAACGGAGATTCCCAAATCAATCAGTTCTTTGACAATTTTGTTGTCTTTCTCCCGGTGATCCGCAAGCACAGCGATAACCTGTTCCGAGGGGATGAACGGGGATAAAGTATTCTTTTCGGGAGCATCCTGGAGTGCAACATCTTTCTTTAAGCTTTCTAGATTACGATACATCTTTTTCTCTTTGTGATGCGAACTCCAGCGATAAGCTTCATCTCGAGTTCCGGCGGTCATCAATACAGTTACTTCTCCCTGCTCTAACCTGCCCGTTCTCCCCCGGCGCTGGATAGAACGAATGGCACTGGGCACTGGTTCGTAAAAAATAACTTTATCCACTTTTGGGATATCTAAACCTTCTTCTGCTACTGAGGTAGCGATAAGTGTGGAGAACTCACCACTCCTAAAGCGATCGAGGATTTCCTTTTGTTGTTTTTGTGAGAACCCCAACCCATTCTTTTTGGCTTGACCCACAAAAATATTGTTGCTAATATTCAATTCATTCAAGGCTTTGACGATTTCTTCCGCGGAATTACGAAACTGGGTGAAAATGATTATTTTTGCCTGGGCGTTTTTGGCGATTTCTTCTGCGGTTAATTCTTTTAATTTAAGCAGTTTGGGATTTTGGAACTCTTTCTGAAGGAGTTCTTCTCCCAGATAGAGAGCGGATTTAAAATTTGTATCCTGCACTAGGTTCTGCACAGCTTTTACTTTCGAGGTACTCGCTTCCTGTTGTAATTTTTTGAGGTAGGTGTGTGCTTGCTTCACTCCTTGCGATTCCAGTAATTCCAAAGCATGTTCTGTTTTGAGGGCTTCCGCAACTAAGGAGATAGAACGGAGTATTTCAAAATCCCGAAGGCCCGTGGAGATTTGTTTTTGTAATTCTGCTTGTAATCCTAACAGTTCTCCTTTACGCATATCCGTGCTTTTGCAGTATCCATACTGCTTGGCTTCCTGCAATTTACCCTTTCTGCAATTTTGGAGGCAGGTAAGCATTGTTCTCGCTTCTTCCGGAAAATCAACCTTAACCCACTTGATTTCAATAGGTTGAAGGTAGGGCTTCACATCGGGATCCTTTTCGGTGCGCACTTCCACTTTTTCAATGAACAAATTCTGGCAGATAGTTTTGATATCCTCTACATCAGAACCGGGAGAGGCGGTTAACGCCAGAATTCGGGAGTATTTTGCAGTTTTTTCATATTGTTGGGCCAGCCAGACGTAACTATAATCCCCGCTAGCATGATGGGCTTCGTCGAAGATGAGGAGAGAAACTTCTTCCAATTTAACACGGTGGTTAATGACATCATTCTCTAATCCCTGCGGGGTGCTAATGACAATTTGAGCTTCCTTCCAGAGTTCTGCTCTTTTTTCTGGTGCAATACTTCCGGTGAAAAGAACTATTTTTTCCGAGGGCAGGTCCATATGCTTCCGGAAAGTTTCCAGATGCTGTTCGCATAATGGTTTAGTTGGGGAAAGCATTAACACTTTCGACTGCGGATACATATGCAATCGTTGCGCTGCTAAGAGGAATGCTAAAGCCGTTTTCCCTAAACCGGTGGGCAGCACTACTAATGTATTCTTACTGACGGCAGTTCCCAGAATAGTTTGCTGGTAGAGTCTGGGAGTAAAGTCACGGATCATGGTAATAATTTCTCTTTAATTCAGTTGTCGACAAATTGTCGATAGTTAAGAGGGAGCTCCACTCCTTTATATATCTTAGCCGGAGTTGTCCAGTGCAGGAGTGGGTATGTGGTTAATGGCTGTCTGGGAAGGTAACCCTATTCAGGCAAGGTATTACTTGCTTAACTGTTCTAATGGGCTGCACTTCTATCCTGTAGGATAGAAATATTTACAAAATGGTGTTGATGTTTACATTGTTAACAAAGGTTTAAAATGGATGATACAGTAGAATCAGTAGGCAAAAAAATAGAATTTTCAATAGCTTCTCTTATCTTTTTAATAATGCTCATCGAGAGTCTTTTTAAGATTCATGATACTGAGAAAGCTTCAGAATATCTGGTCTCTTATTCTATTCTAGTCTCCATTATTATTTTTAGTTATGCTTTCTTTTGTTGGAAGAAGAAGACCTTGGGTGAGGCTTCTTTTATTGTGAAATGGATAAACATTCTCTTAACGACAAATTTTTTCTTAATAGGGGCTTTGATTATTTTTATTTTTGCAGTTAATGCTCCTGATAAATTTGCAAAATGGTTAGTGATCTTCGCAATATTCCTACTACCCCAATTAATAAAGTTTCTTGTTTTGCTTTTAATGGTAGTTTTCTTTCTTTTGGTTTTTGCTCCATTCCCAAAGAGGAGTGCGTTAGTTAGTATAGATAAACCGGCTGAAAATAAAGAGCAGATCAAGAGGGACACAAATCTAAGTGATATTATTATGAGGATATTACTAGTTCTACTTCCTGTCATCTTATCTTTCTTTTTTCTTTTCTCACCATTTGAAAGAATAGAATTAAGTAAATACACAGACAATGAGAATATCACTCTCGTCAAGATATCACCAGATGTTATCTCTCAACCCTCTCTTAAAAACCATCTTAGAGATCTACTCCAAGTCCCATTTAACTTAAAATGGTACGAGGTCTGTTTTAGTAACTTAAATTCAAGGATAATCTATGCCCCTGGAATTGAAGAAGGAGTCAACGCCACTGTTTACTTTAACATTAACCAGTCAATATTAAGCATACCCCGAGGGGAAACAAAGTGCGTAAAGTTCCAATTGGATAAAGACTTTACCTATCAGTGGCGTTTAGAAAGCTCACTCAATCCGGAGAAATTATCAAAAGTGAAACCAAAAAAAGTATTCATTAATGCAACACATTACAGTCTATCTAAAACAGCAAAAATATCTCCTGACACCACGGCGTATGCAAAGCCTGAACTAGATTCCATTCTGATTAAAAATATGCTTGTCCTAATCTCCTGGTCCAGTTTAATTTGGCTTTATACTAGGATTAGAAAATTCGTAATTAATGGTAAAGATAGTTAAATAAATTTTTCTCTTTCATCACCTCTATTACCTTCGTATCGGTGAGGGGTATAAGCACAGCGACAGGGGATACTATCATTACTGCTTGGCTCAGATTGAGATTAGGAGAACTGGGCATACCTTCGTAATCACCTGGTTCTTCCCACCAAACCTTTATATACAAAACTACAGAACAATCAACCTATGAACGCCGTCACCATTTCCCATCTCACTAAACAATTTGGATCCGTTAAAGCCTTAGACAACGTTACCCTCTCTCTCAAAAAGGGTGAAATCTTCGGTCTCCTCGGCCCCAATGGAGCAGGTAAAACTACTTTAATCAGCATCGTCTGCGGTTTATTACAAAAGGATGCCGGAAAAATAGAAATCTTAGGAAAAGATCATGATACCCAACTTCACTTCATTCAACAGAAAATCAACCTAGTTCTCGGATTTACCGGCATAGGCATGCACTTATCCGTGAAAGAATTTCTCACTTACTTCTGCTACCTCTACAACCTTGATAATGTTGAGCAGAGAATCCAGCACGCCATGGAGGCAGTTTCTTTAACCGATAAAGCAGACGTCTTAACTTTAGATCTTTCTTCCGGCTACAAGCAGCGAGTATTGTTAGCGAAAGCCTTACTGAACGATCCCGAAGTCATTCTTCTTGACGAGCCCACTGTTGGCCTTGACGTAGACATCGCCATTAAAATTAGGGGATTAATCCAAGATCTTAAGAAAAAAGGAACAACCATCCTTCTTACCACGCATAATATGTACGAAGTAGAAGAACTTTGTGATCACATTGCCTTAATTTCAAAAGGCCAAATCATCGCTTCCGGAACGGTAACGGAAATAAAGAAGATGATTAAACTCGATAAAATTATTGAAGTCGAAGTTGAAAATCCAGACAAACTGAGCAAGGAAATGAGAAAGCAGAAATACGTTTCTTCCATCCACAAAGTAGGTGATTCTTTACACATCACCGTTCAAAGTTATGGAGATGTGCGGAAGGTGATGAAGCACTTAGCTAGCTCAACACATCACGTGTACTTAGTAAAACTGGTAGAACCCACCTTAGAAGAAGCCTTCCTGAAACTCGTGCGAGGACATCATGCTTAAGCCCATCTATTCCCAGCTCTACAAGAACATGACGCTTCTGTTTAGAAATTATTTCCGCCTGTTTGACATTACCATCTGGCCTTTAACCTTACTTTTCTCCATCGCTTTATTTGTCAATTTCATGGATGCTAGTCCAGAGATAACCGCGATGGTCATTCTGGGGGTAACCGGCTGGAGAGCAGTATATCATCTTCAATTTGATTTAGTTACGAGTTATATGGAAGAATATTGGGGGCATTCTCTAAATCACTTTTTGATCTCTCCCCTTCGTAAAGTGGAATTCTTGATCGGGAACATTCTCACCGGCGTGATTAAATTTCTCTTCGTGCTAATTATTTATTTGATATTGGGAAAGTTCTTATTTTCATTCACATTAACTAATCTTCCTGTATTTATTATCGGCATCCTCGCCCTGTCCGTATTTGGCATAATTTTGGGTATTATTGGGATGGGGCTCATCGTGTTATATCATGACAATGCTTATACGGCTGCATACATCATCCCCGACTTACTCGTCCTCTTATCGGGAGTTTATTATCCTATCACCATCTTTCCCGCAGCCGTGCAGAAATTTATTGCCTTTATTCCTGCGGTATATGGTTTTGATATTTTGAAAAGCACCATCGGCCTAGGTACCGCTAATTATTCAATGCTGATCATCACTACCATCATCTGGTTGGTGCTAGCAGTATTCTTTTTTGTTCTCTGCTACACCCGCGCGAAGAAAACAGGGAGATTAGGAAGAATGATGTGAAATCATTTCTGAGGCAATTCCTGCCTTCCCGTCAACGTTACAATAGTATCTTTCACATCAATGCTTAATTCTACCAAATTATTAATCACAATATCATTTCCCATGAGATAATAGGAAATATTTCGTAAATCCCGGATCCGAACTTTTTCGACGCCTTTCAATTCCACTACTTTTATGGGTGCTTTGGCTTTGAGATGAGGATTATTTTCATCAAACAGGCCGATGAACGCACTCCACGTACCGTCTCTTTTCTCTGCCGGTTTCCTGCTGATGGTAACGCTTTTCGCTTTGTAGGCAACCATAGTTTTCTCTAAAGCGCAAGTTATATAAATAGTTATTGTTTATTCTTTATATAAAAAGAGGTGAATAGGTAATGGTTCTAGAGCACATCTTCCCCGAGGACTGGTTGGAACATAAAGGGAGATATGCTTTCTTGCTGGGAATTATCTATTCTATTATTGGTGTCCTGATCGCCTCCATTCTCTTTCCCGGCGATCCTGCTTTAGTTGCAGTTGCCTTTACGTCCATGTTATTATTGCCAGAGCTATACAAAATTTTCTCTATCGAAGAACGGCAGGAGAGCATGGAACAAAAAGTTTCTCTATTTGCCTTGTGGAGGGACGATATTGATGTCGTTCGAATTTATATTTTCCTCTTTTTGGGCATCTTATTGGTGTATGCCGCCGGAGCAATCATTTTGCCAGATTTTCAGGCCAATTCCCTCTTTAGAGAGCAGCTTGAAATCCGTTTTTGTGGAGGAGGCAACTGTGACTTAAACGCTGTTTCAGGACAAGCGGTGGCCGGAGGATTCTTTTCCTCGGGATTATTCTATGAATTGCTGAGCAATAATTTTCTGGTGCTGATGGCTTGTTTTATTTTAGCTCTTCTCGCTGGGGATGGAGCTATTTTCTTAATCACCTGGAACGCTTCGGTGTGGGGAACTATTTTTGGCATTACCGCGAAGAGCGCTGCGCTTTTCTCCGGACAACAACCATTGGTTGTCTTTGGAATTATTATGTTGGTGGTCTTTCCTCACATGATACTCGAAGCCATTTCTTATTTTTTGGCAGCCATCGCCGGTTCGGTTATTTCCAAAGACGTCCTGCTGGAACAATTTGCGTCGGATCGTTTCTTAGAGGTGTTTGGTTTTAACTTATATCTTCTCTTCTTTGGATTGATATTCTTAGTGCTGGGTGCTCTGGTTGAGACCTTTGTGCTGCAGAACGTGACGATTTATCAAGAAATTATCCGGATGAGTTTGCAGGCAGTGGGGGGATAGTTTTTTGGTGATGGGTGTTTCCATTCTGTTCAAACGGCTTGCATGCATCGTAAAAATCGCATTTCCCCGAGCTCCACTTGCATAATGGTCCCGTACAGCGGGGATAATCATCAATATTCTCTGTTTTAGAAGTGTGGGCGTGAATCAATTCAATTTCTTTCTTAGCCATTTCTAATAATTCTTGATCAACGTCCATCAACTTTAATTTGTGGCGTAGAAAGAAAATTCCTACTTTTGAGGGCATCCTTCCATGTCGTTCGAAGTACAGTAGTGAGTAGATAGCCAATTGCAGCTTAATTTCATTCTTAAATTCAAAACTGGCGTTGGTTTTGTAATCAATAATATGCACCTCCTCTTCAATATGATGGATGGCATCAATAAACCCCTGCACCGAGTAATGATCGGATTTGAACTGCTGTTCACGCACTGGGGTCAGCTGCAAAAAAGCTTCAGAGGGGGGTAATTTTTTCTCTTGAACGAGGACATTCATGTCTTGAATAAAGTGATTGGTCCAATTCATCAGCATCAGCATGGTTTCTTCAAAATAAAACCGCTCCTGGTCCGGATTCAGCGCCAGTTCTTTTAATTTTGGCTGATAATGATTCCAATAGTGCAAAAATAAAGTTTGGATAGCTAGCCTAAACTTGTGAGTATAATCTTCTTCCGTGTACGAGGAAACATCAATATTGTAAAAATTCTCTAAGGTGGAGTGGGCAATGTTTCCCCGAATTTGATGAATGTTTGGCAGCGTGGGAAGTTTAGCAATATATTGATAATAATATTTCCGCGGGCATTGCTTGAATGTATTTATTGATGATGGTGACTCCACTCTCTTTGCCATAGAATAACTTTCCCTCACTTCTTTTTTTTGCTAAGAAGAGGATTGGTTTATATGTTTTTCTCTCGGCAAAGCTTTATAAATAAACTCTTCATCTGGAGCGATACTATGCCCGAACCACAATTAGAAGAAGAATTACTCCGCGTTCGTATCCCCCGAGGGAAGGAAGTGTTGGGGATAGTCCAACAGCGATTGGGAGGAAGTCGAATGCGGGTTCTCTGCTTGGACGGAAAAGACCGTATCTGCCGCATTCCGGGAAGATTGCGCCGGGCCTTATGGGTTCGGGAAAGCGATGTGGTTATCGTTGAACCCTGGGAGTTGGGCGGGGATGAAAAGGGGGATATTATCCACAAGTATAAAGGCAAGGCAGAAGTTGATTTCTTAAAGAAGAAAGGGTATCTCAAGAATATCCAAGAAGAATTCTAGTCCAGCATAACTACTCGACAATGGAAATATTTAAATATGTTCTTTCCTCGCATTTGAACTATGGGAAAGACGGTGCGGAAGCTTACACTGATAGCGTATGGCATTCTGGTAGCGTTGCTTCTTCTGGGATTATTGCAAGTGATTAGTAAGGCCAAGAATACGTTTCTACTCTTGGAATCTCTGGGGTTTGTGGTTCTCTTAGCGCTTTCGTTAGCAGGATTCATAGGATATACCCGCCGCTGGGGGCAGCCCGTTCTCTTCTTAGTGTTTTTATTTTATCTTCTCAACTTGGTTTTAATTTGGTACTTTAAGGATACACTCTATCTTACTTTGTTAGTGCTAGCAGTCGTTGGCTTTGTGCTGAGTTTGCTTCCTCCTGCTCGAAAACCAGCTTTACCAGCAGCTCCAGAGGAATTGCATAGCATGGTTTTTGATGAGCCAGTAAAGAAGGAAGAGAAGGCAACAACTACAGAAAGAAAAGCAGAAGTAAAATTCTCGCCGGGAAAATATGTAGCCAGCAGGAATAGTAATGTGTACCATGAGCCAAAATGCGACTGGGCTAAGAAGATTACCAAAGACCGGCAAGTGTGGTTTGCGGAAAAAAAAGAAGCGCTGGATAAAGGATATCGGAAGCATAGTTGTGTTGTATAAACTATCTTATTTCTTCCAGTAATACACCACCAATCCTACTGCAGCAACAGTAATAGCTGCATCCGCAATATTAAATGCCGGCCAAAATCCGAAATCAATAAAGTCAATAACATATCCTCGCCAGAGGCGATCTACCATATTTCCTACCACTCCTCCTAAAAATAACCCCCACCAGAAGAGCGGCATTTTTTCCAACGGAATCTTTTGGTAATTAAACAATATTCCAACAGCAACCGCTAACGAAACTAATCCTAACCAGAAAGTTTGATCTTGCAGAATGCCAAATCCTGCTCCGGTATTCTGAACCTGCTGTATGCTTACGAAACCACAATCAAGGGTAGTAGTAGTTGTACTCAGAACATATTTGAGAAGTTGATCGAGGGTAAGCACTGCCAACGCAGTTATCCAAAAGAACTTTCTTGAAATCGTTACCATACGCGTTGTTTTTTGTCTGCTGTACTGCCTTGCTCGAGATGGGACATTCTTTGATCCAAAGAATTGAGCAGTGCTTTCAACGTATCTAATTTACTATTAATTAATTCCAAATCAATATTTCTCGTCGATGGTGAACTCGTCATGCTGGGAGTAGGCATCGCTGGCTGCGGTCGGGAGAGAGGACGGGCTTCTTGAAATCGGGGTTGGGTGAAAGGACTCTTTGTTTCTTCCATCCCTTCATCCGGAAAGAAGGGCTTTTCATCCAATCCTGCCGGTTTCTGATCAAACCCAAATTCTTCTGGGAAGGGAGTAGTTGCTGCACCTTTCATTTCTTTGTCCGCTAGATCATCAAAGTCAAATTCATCTTTCCTCTTCCAAAAAGCTAGTTTCCCTAGTAACCCCATCTAGTAAAGGAGGAAGGCATTGTTTTTAATTCTTTTGTTTCTCTTGAGGTGTACGAAGAATAGGAATTAGCATCAATTCACGAGCGATACCACCTAAATCATTAGCGACTGCGGAGGGGGTCGCTCCATCTGGGGAGGGGCCGCAATCATTTACTCTCTTCTCAGAAGCGAGTCGATGCTAATTTCAAGGCACTGTTTCGCAGCAACCCCCTCGTTCACCAAAAGCTTAATAAAGAGCCTTTCTCTTCCCCTCTTATGGCTAAAACTGAGGGATCAAAAGAAGAAAAGGTAGGATTTCATAAAGGATCATTGGCAACGCTCACCAAAGAAAGAGAAGAACTGTTACGAATTCTGCAAATCGTGGAACAGTTAATGCAAATGCATATTAAAGAGTTGAAGAATTTAGGCGTCGATTTGGTCGCTCAAGCGAAAGAAGCCAGCAAACAACTCAAGGGTAAAAAACCTATTGAGGATGTGTTGAAATAAAAATCTTTTTTTGATTATAATAAATCTACTATTCGCTGATTAAAGCAACAACAACGCCAGCAAGAATATAATTATCGCTACCACTACCGTAATCCCCGCGCCAATCCAGACTAAAGGCCGGACTTCTTCCCATTGAGAATCACTCTTTTCTTCAGGTAGAGTTGGAACAGCGGTAGGCGGAATGTTGATTGGTTCTACCAATACTCGGGTACCCCGCTCTACTGCTGGGGGAGCAGATGAAGTTCCCGTAGTCTCTTCATACTCCATTTCTTCTTCCTCTTCTTCACCATGAAGCAAAACATCAATATCATGTCGCAATTCCTGGATATCATCATACAAATCTTCTGCGTCTTCTTCGAGAGCATTTTGGTTGTCTAAATCATCATTATCATCAATATCGTCCAATAACTCTTCCACTTCCGGAAGGAGATCTTCTAACTCTTCATCAAGGTCTTCAAGCTTCTCTTCGTATTCTTCAATATCTTCTTCATCATCACGATCTAAAGCCCGCTCATAACTTCGTTTATAAGAACTAAAATCGTCTTCCAGAACGTCAAATTCATCTTGCAAATCTTGCAATTCCTGTTCTTCTGGACTAGTTGGATTAGAAGTATTATTTTGTGATCCAGTATTATTGCTTTGATTATTTTGAGGAGGGGCAGTTACCGTTATAACCACTTCCTCAGAATCGCTCAACTGTCCATCGCTCACTTGAAAAGTAAGGGTGTGTGTTCCAACATTCTGGGTGCTGGGAGTCCATTCAAAGAGTAAGGTGTCCGCATCAAACTGAGCTTGCATAGGAAGGCCTTGTACCACAATTACTAACGGATCTTGGTCTGGGTCAGAAGCAACAAGACGGAAAGAGAGTTCCTGTGTTGCTTCTATTTGCTGGTCAGCGGGAGCCAGAAGCGAAGGCGCTCTATTCGTGTTTTCAACAGTTATAGTTATGGTTACTTTTTCATCTACGTCAGAAGAATCTGTTGCAACAAACGTGACGGAATATTCTCCTGCTTGATCATACTCTGGGGTCCAGGTGAATGTACCCGTATTATCCCCATTATCCATAAAGTCGGCTCCTTCCGGGAGGAATTCTGCGCTAAGCTCTACAATTTCTTCGTCAGCATCGGTAACTGTAACCAGGAATTCTAAAGTTTCCCCTTCACTACCTTCTTGATTTCCTAGTTGTGAGAAGGAAGGAGGACTATTAGGGGTAAGCGGAGACATTGCTACACTGCTTCCGGCTACGAGACTTACGAATAGAAATAAAAATACGAGTAGATGTAATCTTTTGGCGTTGGTCATTGTTCCTACTCTAAAATGACAACTTCTTTATAAGCCTTTCGCTCATTTTTTGCGTTGGGCCATTACAGAATTACTTCTCCTCGATGGATTTTGGGAAGGAAATTGAGGACTTTTCCGTCTTTATATCGGGAACAGCCAATAATTTCTCCTCCATATCCAATTAATACGAGCTTGCTTCCCTGTCCCAAATCTTTCACTAAATCCACTCCCTGAAAGTATAGTTTCGCTTCTTCTGCAGTTAAAGAAACGACATTATTCAATTTTTGATCATTCTCGGCTGCTTCCCGACCTAGTAACTGGGCTCCTTCTTTGCTTAAGCGTACCTCTTCATTCCGCAGTTCTGCGAAATACAGCCCCAGTTTGTCTACGATCACTTTTTTTAAATCGATCTTAGCAACATCTTTGTTAATAATGAAAATTTTATCTTTCTCACTTTGCAGATAGGCATAATCTTCTCTGAGAGCATAGCCAAATTGCCGCTGTAAATGTTCTTTTATTTTTTTTACCTCGCGAGTGTTAAGAATAGTTAATTGCTGCATAAAGATATTTTGTTGAGTATAATATATAAGAATTTCGTTGAATTCTAATCAATGCCTTTGGGAGTCAGAACCCATCCGGTATATTCTGGCCTGATGATTCCTCCATGTTCCACCCACCCTGTAGTTCCGCGATATCCCAGGGCTGCTTTTGGGAATCCTCTCTCTAAGCCCGGATCACTGAGAGGCTGAACGAGAGCTTTTCCTGCAATAGTACAAGGAAGGGCTTGGCCATACACTATTAAAGTTACATCTTCCGATCTTCCTGGCTGAAAAGTGCTATGAGGGGAAAAAACAAGGTAGGTCATTGGTGGCAGTTTTGAAAGATCTTCCATTCCTTCTAACAATAGATTAATTCCCAATAATTCCGGTGTAAGTCTTCCACTCACTCCTAAATTTTCAGCTATTCTGTCTACTTCCTGAGGAGAGATGGCTGACCATTGCCGATTATTTCTCACTTTTGTTCCCGGTGCATATAAAGTCTTGAACCTCCCACCAGATATCGTTTCATATCCGGAATGCCTATCTCCAACGATACCTTCAAGCGTGAACGTTAATTCTTCTCTTGATTCCGTCACAAAATAATCGTCTCCTTTGTAGTCCTTACTCGGATGGACGGAACTATACACTCCACGTACTCTTATTTCTCGTCGATCGCTTTCAAATTTCATGTTAAAAATTACTGATTTGATACTGGCTTTTATCTTTTATGAATCAAGTTTAATATACAAATCCTCAAATCCAGAAAAATCCAGGGGTAATCTCTTTCTCATTTTAACGTCATCCCTATTTGCCAAATAAAATCCCCTCCTATCTGCAGATACCCCATACTTTATTTGTGCGCTAGGTGTAAACGCAAGCTCCCATCCTACTGTTGAAAACTCAGCTCGGATGGATGCATAATGACTTTCAGTTTCATCCCTAACCTCCATTTCTTCAAACCTCGTTTCTAAAAAATCAATCTCCCAATTCCAATCTTCTTCATCATCACTATACTCATTTCTGCAGAGGCGCATATATCTTTCTCCTGGATGAAAGAACGACCTCAAGACTTCTGCTAATTGCCTATATCCTCCCTCTGGCAGTTGTATAGGAGATAAAGACCTAACATATCCAGAAACGTCGTCTGTTCCGATTAGTCTTACTAATTCCTGATCAGAATCCATTACTTATCCCACTCCCCATACCGGATCTTCCTTGCGTTTGATTTCAGCAATTTCTTTTAATACTTCCACTTCCCGCTTAGATAAATATTTCTTTAATTCTTTTAACTTCTTGAAATCCTGTTCCGGAATGTCCGTGTATAAGAAATCACCTTCATTCACTTGCCTGCCAATGGTAACCCCCTCCATGGCCATTGCTAATTGCTTGCCTTGCTCAGCAATGTTGACGGAATCTTCTCCCTCCTGCATACTCTTTACCGAGCTAATTCTTTTTCCATCAGCGTTCATCAAGGGATCTCCCGCTTTAATGCGTCCAATTTCTATCTCCACTCCCACAATAGCCGGATGACTTTGCCTAAAGATGTATCCCTTGAGAATAAAAAATTTGCAAGGCCTAACGAGCGATGCTAACTCTTTCAACTCAATAGCCCTTTTTAATTGAGCAAGATATTCTTCGTATTCTATGATCGTTTGATAAATAACCTTATGGACAATGATCTTAAAATTCTTATTTTTAATGTATTCTTCTAAATCCTGCGGGATCTGTACGTTAAATCCAAGCAAAACGGCATGAAATTCATCTTTCTCCTTTACTGATTCCAGGTGGGAAAGGTCTCTTTTAGTGATATCCCCCAGTGATGCGGAGGAGATGGGAACATTTTTTTCCCGCAGCAAATGTTGCAATGCTTCTAAGCCTCCAATCGTGTCAGCTTTAATGACTACCCCTTCCTCACCGCTTTCTTCCATAACGATATTTCCTATTTCTTCCTGTACTTCTTGCTGGAACTGCTCAATTTCTTTCTCATTTCCTGAACAACCGCGCAGTGGCATACCCGCAATTGCTTTTTCTATTCCCGGAGCAACAATTTTGACACCCGTAGCAGCAAATACTTCTTTCACTTGGATGAATTTGCTTTTCTTGTCTCGCATTTCCGCTAATTCCGCTGGTTCGAGCAAGGCCCGTACTTTGGCCACTATTGCGTTTTCAATCCCGCCGATGACAATGGTGTCATTTACCTTCAGATTTCCATTATAAATGATCGTATCAATGGTCGTGCCTAATCCTTTTTCTTCTTTCACTTCCAAAATCGTTCCTTTTGCCGGTCCAGTTTCTTCTACTTCTAATCTCTTCTCCAAAAATTTTTGGGCTAAACCAGTAAGCACCATTAACAACTCGGGGATGCCCTGGCCGGTTAACGCTGAAACAGGCACGATCGCTAATTGTTTGGTATAGTCGGAAACCCGATCGAATCGTTCTGCTTGCAATCCCAACTCTTGAAACTTGCCAACTAATTCATACATTTTTCCTTCGAATACACCTTGGATGGAATAATCCAACGCGTTAATGTTATCGAGCAAGAATTGCTGTTGGTCGTATTTCCAACCATTGATTAAATCAATCTTGTTGGCAGCGATAATAAAAGGCACTTTATTTGCCCGTAAAATTTCGATGGATTCGATGGTTTGCGGTTTGAAACCTTCGTTAATGTCCACGACTAAGATAGCAATGTCTGCTAAACTTCCTCCTCGCTTTCGGAGAGAAGTAAATGCTGCATGTCCTGGGGTATCAATACAGACTAAACCGGGCATGGTAACATTGCCTTTGAAGACATCCATAAGCTTGCCACAGATTTTTTTGATGGTGTCGAGAGGAATGATTGAAACGCCAATTGCCTGCGTAATTCCTCCTGCCTCTCCCTTGGCGACAGCAGTTTGCCTAATTTTATCTAGTAAAGAGGTTTTTCCATGATCGACATGTCCGAGCGTTGCAACCAGAACTTTGCGGAGGGCCATTCTCTCTTTTCTTAGTTGTTTCTTTTTAAATTTAATTACTTTTTTAAACTCAGTCATTATTTGAGTTACAATGTCTCCCGTAACCGAACATTCCATTACTCTTAACGTAACTCTTCCAGAAAAAGACGTTCACAAAAAAATGGATGTCTTTTATAATCCCATTATGGCTTCCAATAGAAATATTTCCATTCTCTTGCTCAACACCCTTCCCAATAAGCACATGAATATTGCCGATCCTTTAGCTGGCTCAGGCATTCGCAGCTTGCGCTTCCTCAAAGAATTGAGGAAAGGAAAAATAAATCACCTTTTTGTAAATGATCTGAAAGAGAATTTCAGGACCATATTCAAAGAAAACGCAATTTTCAATAAAATAAAAAACAATAACTTTTCTCTGTTTAGCGAAGATGCTTCCTTATCCCTCACCACCAGAGTTAAAGATAAACAAAAACCAGCCGACTTCTGCGGCTACTTTGATTACATTGATATTGATCCCTTTGGCAGCCCCAATCCCTTTCTGGATGCAGCCATTGCTCGTATCTGCCGTCAGGGAGTATTGGCGATAACCGCTACCGATACTGCTGCCCTTACCGGAACCTACGAAAAGGTAACGAAGAGAAAATATTGGGCTAAACCTTTACGTAATTATTTGATGCATGAAATCGGTCTGCGTATCTTAATTCGCAAAATTCAGTTGCAGGGGATTCAATTCGATAAAGCACTCACCCCCTTACTCTCTTATCATAAAGACCATTATTTCCGGCTGTATCTTCATGCGGAGCGGGGAAAAGAAAAATGTGATGATTTAATCAACCAGCATCAATACTTTTTGTTTTGTCATGGCTGTTTACGCTTTAAAACGTCAATGTACAATAAAGAACAATGCTCTTGCGGCAAAGAATTTGATTTTGCTGGACCTTTATGGGTAGGAAATCTTGGTGATGCTTCTCTAGTTAAGCACATGCTCCAAAATAATCCTTTCCCCGAGGAGCAACGATTCTTAGAACTATTGGTGGGAGAATTTCAACAGAATGCAGTTGGATTTTATGATCTGCACATTTTAGCGAGAAAAAAGAAAACTGAACCAAAAAAGATGGAAATAGAATTAAAGAGATTGAAGGGAGTGCGAACTCATTTCTCTCCAACAGGGATTAAAACTACGCATTTGCTTCATAATCTTTAAAAGAGAGTCTCTTCCTGTCCTCATGTATGAATAATGATAGCTTGGTTGATTTTGTTGCTTCCTATGAACCGCTTTTGGAGATTAAATCTCCCAACCAGAAGGTGTTAGCAGCCATGAGGCGAGTTGATAGGAAAGCATTTATTCCTCCTTATTCGGGAGAATTGCCTTGGGGAGTAAAACTGGTGGTTAGTAGCGTGTTGAGGGAGATATATCATCTTGATCCAGAAAGCTTCCCTTTAGAGCAAATTCCTTATCTTAATGTTGCACTGCCTATTGGAAAAGATCAAACCTGTTCACAACCATCCGTTGTGGCATTCATGGCCACTCTGCTGCAACTTGAGCCGGGAATGCGTGTTCTGGAATTGGGAACTGGATGCGGGTACAACGCTGCAGTTCTGGCAGAAATCGTCGGTCCTTCCGGCCAGGTAACCTCTCTCGAGAGGATAGCTTCCCTAACTGATCTTGCTCGACAAAACCTTTCTACTCAGTTTGGTGTAGGGTATGAATCCAGAGTAGCGGTTGTTCATGGGGATGGTTTTGCAGGGCATCCAGAAAGAGCACCCTATGATCGAGTAATATTCACTGCGGGAATTCAGCGAGAGAGATTTGATGCTTCTGCTCTTATAGAACAATGTCCTACGGGGATACATGTCTATTCTCAGCACATGGGCCCCATGGTTGTGGAAGAATATGGGAAAAGACAAATGCAGCGGCAGGAATGTTTTGGTAATTTTGGGTTTGTACCTTTGAAGAGAGGAGTGGAGTAATGCACCCATTTGCATAACCTTTAAATGCCATCTCCAAAAAAGAGTACGCAATGAATAACGATTCCCTCGTAGATAAGATAGCCGCTCGAGAACACTATTTAGTTTCTACCCCTCGCAGCCAAAGAGTCTTGGAAGCAATGCGTCGGGTTGATCGTGCAACGTTCATTCCTGATGATAATATCTCCTTAACTATCGTTGACGAAGAATTGCAGCAGCAATTAGTGCGGGATTTAGAATTAGTAATGGGAAGAGATGCCAGGCCAACTGCGGCGAATATTCGAAGTAGTGTTGTGAGCGCATATCACCTTGTTGCTTCAACTCGCACTGTAATGATCTCTCGACGTGCTTTAGCCTATAATGATGAAGTAATTCCTATCGGCTATGACCAAACCTGCTCTCAGCCATCCATGGTTGCGTTTATGGCGGATGCTCTAGACCTTAAACCAGGCATGAATGTGTTAGAAGTAGGAACAGGATGCGGGTATCATGCCGCGGTTACCGCTGAGTTGGTGGGGAACGAAGGCAAAGTCTATTCTATCGAGTGTATTCCGGAATTAGCAGCACTCGCCAGAAGAAACCTGCGAGATCATTTTGGTCCAGATTATCAGCGGAGAGTTGAAATTCTCTGTAGAGATGGGTCCATTGGCCTTCCTGAGCAAGCCCCTTTCGATGCAATCTATTTTACCGCGGGAGTGGAATTAAAACATTTTGAGCCGGGGTTGTTAGCTCAGCAGCTGAACTTACCTGGAGGGATACTCCTTTACCCAGAGAAAGCTGGTTTCATGATCCGAGAGAGATATGGTAAATTTGGCAATGTCGAAGAAATTCAATGGTATGATGAAGTGGCATTTGTTCCTCTAAAAGGTAGAAATGCAGAACCATCTACCTCAGAATTACCTGCACTTCGTTTGGCTTCCGGTTAGAGGCTTCTTTCACAATATTAATAACAGACCTGTACTCTTTTTTAACCATGAGAACAGCTCTTCTCGTTATGGCCTTAGCAGGATGCAGTACTGTTCCAATGGAGCATCATGGTGATTATAATTCTCTCATTGATTATCTGAAGAGAGGATATTCTCCTTCTACGCTTTCCAGATATTCTTATTTTGATGAAGAAAAAAATCCTTTAGAAATATCTTTAGGGCCCACGCGTTTAGCCTATATCGGAGATGCACACAGCAACGGATATTATCTTCGTGTGTCTACTCCTTTGATCGAAGGAACCATTAAAGAAAGAGTCTTTTGTTCATTACATGGCTCCCTTTCATTAGATGCATACAGCGAGGGCCTTCTCACTTCTTCCGGGGAGATACTTACGTACGCTACGTGGTTTATCAGAGAAAACCCTCACGGGCCTAATGGGAGAAGTTGGGAAGAGCTTCAAGAATGGTTTGCGCACTATCGTCAGGAATTTATGGCCAAAGTAGAAAATAACCCTCTCTACCGAGATGCACTTACTCCTCTGAACTAGATTTAGCTTCGTTCATATCTCCCTATCAATTCTGCTTCTGCAAGAATATGCCCCTTCATGGCTTCTTCAACTTGCTTTTTGGTCACGCCTTCCGATAAAGTAAGCATGGTGTCAAGCGCATACAATTTGAAGTAATATCGGTGTTCTGCATCTGGCGGACAGGGACCATGATATTTTAAATTATTACTAGTTCCTTTTCCATGCACTCCCACTGGCTCTTTTCCTTCCAGAATTTCTGTGGTTGTCGGAGGAATATTAAACACAATCCAATGATCCCACACTTTTCCCGCCGGTTTGATGGCATCGGGATCATCCATGATTAAGACTAAACTTTTAGCTGATGCCGGAACGTTGGTTATTTTCAATGGTGGATTAACATCCGCTCCATCACACGTGTATTTACTTGCAATTCTTTCATTATGCTGAAAAGCAGAACTGGTTAATTTCATGAGATTCACCTCCGCTGTAGATTGAATTTCTGTCGAAGTATTTAATTCTTGTTGAGAACAACCGATCATAATTAATATTAAGCTTAAACAGAAGAATATTCCTCTTTTCATAAGAATTGGAAACTGAACCTTCTATAAATATTTAACCCAGCGCTAAATCCATCTTGGCAACTTCAGCGTTCTGTACTCCTTCGATCTGAGCCATCTCTTCGGCAATCGCATCAAAATTAGTATCATCCACGGTGTACATTGCTAACACTAACACTGCCTTTAAGCCAAAGGCAATGGGATCTTCTTTTACTTGCATCTGGCCAATAGCCCCTTTCTCCTTGGCGATAGCTTGCGCTTGTTGTTTAATTGGTTCTAAGTCTGTATCTGGAGATTCGGGCATTAATCGAAAGGTAATAATTGCTTTTGCCATAATCTTAATTAGGTCCGACAAAACTGCATTGAGGGCAACTGTAAGGAGCAGCGTTAACCCGGCAGCTGTGGCAGCGCACAATTTCGTATTTGCTGCAAGAAGGACAGTTAAAGGTAGCTTGACCAGAATCATTCACTACTCTGGTTTTACAAGATAGGCAGGTTTTTTCTTCCATTTTTGATCTGAACCGCTGGTTATTTATAAATCTTTTCCGTAGCTGCCAGTTCTTGTAATTTTGATACGATAATTTTTATTAAGCCCTACTGAAATTACTCTCCTCATGAAAAATAATTCGATTCATATTGGTGATCCCACAAGACTACGGCAAAAGATTGACCAGTTTAGAGCTGCTGGCAGCCAGTCTCTTCACGTTATTTCTGATTTTGATCGAACGCTCACCACTGCTTTTATTGAGGGAAAGAAATTTCAGTCGTCCTATGCTTTAATTCGGGAAGGGAAATACTTAACTCCCGACTATCCTGCTCGGGCTCATGCGCTCTTTGAGAAGTATCACCCGTACGAAATTGATGCCACGTTATCTTTACCGGAAAAAAATGAAAAGATGGTGCAGTGGTGGAGCGAACATTTTGACTTGATGAAAGAATGCGGCATGAACCGAGGAGTAATCAAAGATATCGTCACTCAACGAAAAATTCAATTTCGTCCCGGCGCGTTGGAATTTCTTGATTTCTTATCCAAAAATAATATTCCCCTCCTCCTTCTTTCTGCGGGGTTGGGCGATATTATCCAAGAATTGCTTGTTTCGGAACGAAAACTTACTTCCAATGTCCATTTGTTGTCTAATTTTTACATCTTTGACGAGCAAGGAAAAGTAATCGGAAAAAAGAATATTGGTAAAAAGAGCATCGGATTCATTCATTCTTTTAATAAGAATGAAGTAGAAGTGAAAAATACACCTTATTACCAAGAGATAGCCCACTGCCGGAATGTTCTCTTATTGGGAGATAGTATAGGGGATTTGGGCATGAGTGAGGGTATTGAGCATGACAGTATTATTCGCATAGGGTTCCTGAACGAGAACAAAGAGGAATTTCTGGAGAAGTATATGGCCGAATTTGATGTTGTTATTACTGATGATGGGCCTATGGATTATGTACATGAATTACTCGCGGAAATTATTCACTAATCATTGTTCTTTCCGCTGAACACGAATGGTCGCATTGTCTACTTGAAATTGAACTGGCAGGAATTGTTCCACAATATGTATATTTGTTTTGGTATGATTGCTTACCTCACCCACTTTAATGGTAGATCCCGGCAATAATCCCATGAACATTATTAATTGATCCGCCAAATAATGATCAACAGCTGCGTTTGACTCGATTTCCTGGCGTACCTTCTCAGCAGCTTCTTTCCCAATCTGCTCTGACTTTTTTCCTAGTTCTACCAGAGCATCGCCGGCAAGAAGAACGGGATTTACAGGATTTATTTTTCCCCCTTGGCTGAATACCCCCCACAATAACACTTCTCCTCCTACGCTTAAGCTTTGTACATATTCTATTCTAACCGTTACCGGAACTTCATAGTTCTTTAACGAATCTTCTGCTGCTCTCTTAATGCGTTCGGCAACTTCTTTCTCCTGAAGATCAGCAGAAACATTGACAATGCCTCTCACCTGTTCCAGTTTTCCTGGTTCTGTTAGCACGATGGGAGGAGAAATCTTTGAAAGTTCAGTACAGAAATCAGAAAAGGCGGCAAAATCTTTTCTCTTCACTTTTGGACTGATCTCTAATACCATTTTTCCTCCGCCTTGCGGGTAGTATCCTCTTTTTACTATTTTTAGTTCAATCTTTTCCGCAAACCGCTGCAGATGGGGAAGAAGAATATTTTGCAAGTAATCCACGCTTGCTTGCCATTTCCCGCACGTTCCACCGGTAATTTTAAAGGTTACTTTAGCCGGGGCAAATAATGCCGGCAGGATCAGTGCTTGCAAAAGTAACGTTATGCTCCCGGCAGTTCCAATATCGATCTCATAGATTCCGCTTTGCAATTTGCCTGGTTTGAAATGGAGCTCGGTTACTCCTATGTCAACTTCACTTGTTTCTGCATTACAAAGTTGTTTCAGCGCTTTAATGGCATGGACATGCTGTGCTTTCAATCCTTTTTCAGCTCTGCCGGAGCGGATATTGGTTACGTTGAATTCTTTTCCCGTGAGAGCAGAAAGCGCTAGGGCTACGCGTACTAAAGCCCCGCCACCCTCTAAATGCGAGCCGTCTAATTCGATCATTGATTTAATCTGAAACACTATCTTTATAAACTTTTAGAGCTTCTTCCCAAGTATGCCTCCATCAATCAAGCGTTTGTATCGGAGCAGAAATGACCGAATACTCGGGGGAGTCTGCAGTGGCATCGCGAATTATTTTGAAATTGATCCGGTAATTATACGATTGTTGTGGGTGCTTCTTACGTTTGCCATGGGTTTTGGTATTCTGGCATATGTGATTGCCTGGATAATTATTCCAGAAGAACCTTCTCCCAAACAAAAACATTAATAAAACCGCCCTCTTTTTTCTGGAATTGTGGGGACGTAGTATAACCTGGCAGAGGTATATCTTCGTACCGCCAAAAACAGGAGCCTCCAGTAATGGAAGGTTGAGCATAGGCAATGACAAAACTTTCCTGTGGTTAGCTTCGGATCTGGGTTCAAAATAAAGATATGAAAATCCCAGCGTCCCCACTTCTCTTTACCACAAATAAAGCAACAAACTAATCATTCCCACACTAATTACAGTAACATAATTCTCCGGAATTCCTTTAACTCTAGAAGTATACCACAAAGGAGCAGGGTACGCTTTGAATATTCCTACTTCTTTCATCTTCTTCGAGAACGGTGCGAGAGGGCAGACCTCATGAATAGTGAGGTAATCCAGAATGACGTGGCTGGTGTAAGGAATAAGGACTAACCAGAAGTATTCACCTTTAATTGCACTTAATCCTATCGCGAGGGGCATCCCCAGGAAGAGAATTCCAAATGGTTCTTGAATCCATGTTCTCAGATGATGAGCTGGTTTCTTAAGTAGAAATTTTCCCAAGAGTAATTCCGCATCTAAAAGTGTTCCAAACAGGAGAGAAAACATAATTACCTCTACGATTGGTAACGAGGTATGAAACAAAGCATAAAGAATACCAAATGGAACGAGGAAATGATTTAACCCATTCATCTATGTATGATCGTTATTAAATTAATAAAGTTATCGGGGGGTTTCAAAAATATAATATTCTTAAGCATAAATTACTTAGCTGGCAGTTTTATTCTTACTTCTGCCTCTCAGCTATCCAAAGAACCACTTAAGGGGGGTAACATTTATAAAGTAGAAGCTTTTTCCGTGTTCCAAGCGGCGTTGAGGGGAGAAAATTACCATGGCAGATGACGGTTCAGCATTAAGTATTGCAGATAGAATTACAGAAAGATATGTTCAATGGGTTCGGCAGGATTTAGGTTACGATGCAAATAGGCTTAAACCAGATGAAGTGAATCGCTTTCGTTCGCCTCTTCCTGAAGCGGGCTGTTCGCTGAATTTAGAAGAACGGGCTTACCTTTATCTCTTTCGCGGATTTCCGTTAATGCTCAGCGGTCCGACGGGGACGGGTAAAACCACTCTCGCGGAAAACCTAGCGGTTCGTCTTGGGCTATCCTTTTACCAGGAGAACGCAAAGAAAAAATTAACCTTAAAACAAGCACTGGTAGATCCCCATATTCAAGATGGGGATACCGTTAATCATCCTGGACAACTTACCCTTTCCTGTATTTTTGATGGTTTATATTACATTGAAGAAGTTGCTACCCTTGACGAAGATCATTTCGTTGAATTCCACGCTCCCTTGCAGCGTAAACCCCTTACAGTTCCAACACAGTTTGGAGCAGCCCAATTCTTTCCCTATCGACTGAAGAATTTTAATATTATTGCCTCAGGGAACTTTTCATATCAACGACCTGATTTCAGCATTGCTAGTTTACAGCGGTGGGTTTGGGTTAATATGCCATACATGTCTCGGACTGATTTCGCTGCCTCCTTGCGATCTCGTCAGGAAGGCAAGGGAAAATTAAGCGATGACATGGCTACCCTGGAGCAGATGGAAGCAAAATTTAGTGGGTTGTACGTTGATCAACCGATTCCCGCTAGGACCATTGGCGCAGTTTCTGATATGCTTGCGGGTATTCGAGAAAAAGCTGATAAGAGTATAACGGGCATAGATCAAAACCCTGATTGTTATTATCGCGCAGCGGAATGCTACTCTCCCGGATTAACACCCGCAGATTTTTACCAAATTGTCCTGGAAACAGTGGTGCATGCCATTCTGAGCAAAGACCTCTACTTTGGCCGGGAACGGAAAGTGCAACAATTTAGAGATATCGCTCGTGAGCAAATCATGAGTAATAAAAATCTCTTTAGTGGAAAACAGGCTGAAGTTACCGCAGTAGGTGGAACCCTCATGGGCAAACTCCGCGGCTTAGGTCGAAGAAAAGCTACAGCGTAGGAGGATTCGTATGCATGATCTGCTCTTTAACGCCCTTCTAACCGGGGGCCTTACCGCCGGGTATTTAGGCTTGGAAAGAGTTCTATCTCGTCGAATGAACGCAGTAGCGATGACTCCCCCGCTGAGGAATAGGGATGCTCCTGCCGAGGTTGCTGTATTAATTCCAGAATTGCGAGAAGCCTTAGAGCAATTCATTGAGACGAAGCCTGATGAGAGGCTGGGCCGGGACGGGGAAGATTTTGATCATGATGCTCTCGTCGAGGGGGAAATAGCCCGTCGCGGTGGAGTATTAGTGCTCGATCGCTATGCCGTAACCACTGAACGCCCGCAGGAATATCGTTTTGTATTGAATTTCACGTCGGCATGTCAAGAGGGCTTAGAAGTATCTCAACCCTATGTTACTCTCCTTACCAAAGCCCTAGCGTATACTATTGCGGAACTTGGACATCCCGTCGCTATTAATGCTATTGGCAAGAATTTTGTAGTCGTGAAGCGATTTCAGGATCCCCTTGATGCAGCGGCTGTTGATGCGGTTAAAATTGATTCCCGACTGAATCTCAATCAGGGGATAGAAGCAGCGATTCAACTTGCTGAACAGGAATCAATGGTTCGCACGGTGTCGTTCTATATTGTGAACGGGAGTTCTCCGGTGGGCGATCGCAATCATACCATTCAAGCTGAGTTTGGCAGCAAAGCCAGGGCCTATGCCTATCAAATTGGAAAAGAAGGACCTGATCGAGAATTGCTTGATCTTGCAGATTATCGTCCCGACTGGGCCGGGCATCTTCCTCGGGGATATACGGGAGCATACTTTGTGGAAAGTGTGGGCGGGTTAAAGACAACGTTCCTTGATTTTGTACAGAGAGCGCAACAATACAGGTAAATGACTATGGATCCAAAACTCGAAATGCCTTTGTACCGTCGGCTGTGGAGCGAACGCCGCGCGAGAACCGGATTGAAAGCAACCGGATTAGCAGCGTTATGTTTCTCTATTATTTATCTCACCACGTCTGATCGAGTCAGCATTGATGAACGCGCGCATACCCGAATCGAAGTTTCGGGGAAATCCGATAATAAAGGTGGACTCATGATTAACGGGAGATACGTTCCACTAGGTAATGCGACGAGTGGTGAATTAAGATTGAGCTTGGATGATTTTGTGAATAGTGCTACCAATGCATATAACGTTCAATTCACCAAAAATTCCGCACATCCGGTGGAGCGCGTCTTGTTTACTTTCCGACAAGGAAAAGGAACGTACACGCAAGAATTGGATTATCGCACCGCTATTGGATCAGAAACAAAAGAAATGACCTTTGCCGGAATGGATCTTCAGGATATTAAAATAGAATATACTGATGGTCGGCAATATTCTGTAAAGTTTCCACACCAGCCAAACCAACCACACCAACCACTCCATGAACCAAAGAGAAAGTAGAACATTCCTCGGCTACATCCGCGGGGAAGGAAAAGAACGATTGCCTAGTTATTCTGCTCTCCGGAGGAATGCCGTAGCAGTCGCGGGAGTGTTGGCAGTAGCAGGACTAGCCTATGTTTTAGGAAGAAGCCCGCCAAGGCATAGTCGAATAGTCTACAAAGAACAGAAAGTGCAGGTGCCCATTGTTGAAGCGATGGGATATGATCCTCTTCATTTCAGCCGGCTTGAATTAGTAGCGCAGGGCAGGAAACCAGTTACTTTCCATCCCGGTACTGCAGTGAAGAAATGGGACGGGGCAAAATATAGTGAGCGATCCCGGCAAACCACGGAAGTGTATGCTCCCCAGTCTATTGCAGAAACAACCTTATCTCTTTTTTTTCCGCAGCTGCCCCAGCAAGTTTTAATTGCCGGAAAAGATTATAGCACGCATGTTCGCAAAACTGCGGGAGGATATAAGTTAACTGTCCCTCTCGCGAAAGCCATTCCTGCTCCCAATCTTTCTGCTACTGGTAAAGGAACGGTAACGTCAGAAGGACTGGAAGCATTGATATATTATAAATCTCCTGACTCGGCCAACGTAACCAAAGAAAACGTACCGGGAAAAGCACCGGGACATTTAGAGGATGCTGAACGATATCTCATTCAGTTGGTTGGACTATGACGACAAAAAACGGAAAAGAAAAGAAAAAAGAACCGGGAAGTTGGTTTAAGCAGCTCGGGCGCGGCATTTTTTATCTTTCTCTAATCTACACTTTGGGAAGACTCACGTGCAGTGGCAAAGAGCACGCAGATTACGTTAGTTCCCTTTCTAATCAAGGTCAGCAGCAGGAGATGATGGAAAAATCTCTGGAAGGCCAATCAGCATTGGAAGAAAAACTCCGTGCTCCGGGAGAGGTGGAATTAGATTCTTCTCAAAGCTTAGCGGATTTTCTCAAGGAAGGAGCAAAAGCAGAAGACCTAGGGCATTTCAGGGGAGGGGAAAGTGGTCGCACACCGCAGGAAATGGACGCTACCGCTTTAATGCTCACGGCAAAAGAATTTCGTTTCAAGCTTGATCAACCGAAAGCTGATCCGGGCACGACGGATGTGCAGGAGCAAGGGCCGCAAAAATATCTTAATCCCAAAGCTGATGTGGAGCGGGGACATCAATTTGAATTGCGTAAATTGGATGGAGACAAAACTCTTACTTTTAATCGGGACACCAGCTTTATTGTTCCTCGCGGACAGCTAGATTACGGTTCGAAAGCGAAAGAGAAAAAACCAGAAAAAGCATTAGAAGTAGTTCGTGACAATAAAGCAGTTATTCTGGTTGATACGTCCGGAAGCATGTGTGCTAATCCCCGTAACTATCAACAGAGATCGTTTAATAGCCAAGGGTATACGGTCTATTTGCCTTCTGCCTTTGCCCTATCAATCGCTGATTTTTATGTGCATGAATTAAATGCAGACGTAAGCGCCTTTGTCTTCTCGACGAAAAGTTACGCTACTCCTTTTACTCGAAATATGCCTACCTTAGCAAATCAATTTTCCAAAGTAGAATGTGACGGAACGTATATTGATTATGCTCTCTTGGAAAGAATCCTGAAAGGTTCAAGTTCTGCCGTAGATATTTATATTATTGCTGATAATGATGTCTTTAGCGAGCAATCGATGCGCCAGAATATTGCAGAGTTGCAACGAGTCATGGGCACTGCGTCTTTAAATCGAGTATTCTTCGTTGAATGGAGAACTGACGGAGGATATAATCCTCGTAAAGATCAAATAATTAGAGAAACAGGAATTCCTCAAACCTGGTACTCTCACATTTCACGCTTAGAAGATATGCAGGCATTTAGCCGAACGCTGAACGATAAAATGAAGAAGGGGGCGCTCTAATGAGAAGAATCACTCCTCGCTTTGAGATCGCTGATCCTTTGGAGGGTTATGCTGCCGTTGGTGGACTGCCCGTGCCAGTTACCGTTAATTCCTTGGAAGATGCTTGTACTTTTATTACAGAGATGTGTTCTGATGTTGTGAAAACTTGCGATGGAATACGCAGTGTTCGGGAATTACAGCAGCGGGGATTTTATAATTTTGTAAGCACGTATGGCATAAGTTTAGGAGACTTCATAACTCAAGTTAATGCCTTAGAGTATACTCCCACGTTGGGCCAGCGAGTACAACATACCCGCCGGAAAAAGACTGTTGCCCGAAAATTGGAAGCGTTGGTAGATGCTCTTGCTTTAGTTAGGCCAATGGCCAATTCCCTTCGCTTTTTATTTGATCAATTGCCGCTGGAAGAAGAACAGAAAAAGAAAACAGTCAAAAAAGAGGAGGGAACCGCTGCAACTCAAGCGGAACCGCCGGCAGAAACCAAGCCCCTGATCAAGAATGAATATGTCCGTTATTATCTCATGAACCATCTGGTTGATGCTTTTGCCGGTGAAATTCAGGCACGAAAAGTATTTGCCCAACGAGGATTCGCTGATTTGGTAGAGGTTATGACTGCTGAACCGGAACGGGCTCTACGCTCAAAAACCAGAACTTGGTCAGTTGTCGCGGCTTTAGCGTTGGCGGCATCAATTATTACTCCAATTTATCTTGGGCATCGAACTCATGTAGCGGCTCAACGTCGGCAGGATCTAACGGCATTTCAAGAGACCTTGCAGCTGGATGAGATTGGACAATTGGGAACACAGTATGCGCAGAAATTTAACGCTCTCTTGGATCGAGCTAAAGAATTCAAACAGAAGTACTGGCTGAATCTTTCCACCACCGCTAATTTTTACGTCTGCTACAAGAAAATGTACAAAGATCAAAAAGGGGTTCCTCCTCTGGAACGCCTTACGGAATTACAGCCCTGCCTAAAAGACTTAGAACAGCGGTTAGCCAGGACTGGATCCGCAGAAATAGCCCGTCGAACCTACTTGGATAATTTTGCTGGCTTTACTTCCTTTGCTCAGCAAGAAATGGATGTGCTACGGAAACTGGAGCAGGATCTTGGACGGAAATATCAGGAAGAGTTGGACAAAATTAAAGCTCACGAGTCAGCTAGAGGATACTCTCATCAGGATGTGAGGGCAACGGTTCTTTCATCCAAAACGACTTTTGAAAAAGCTCGGGATGGATTCCATTTGCAGCTGGCAGTTGAATTGTCTCCCATCGAATTTTATGCACTTGCTTTAGCGCAGTCCGAATATAGTGCACGCTTCGCACCCGGATTGTTATGGACGTTGCCCCGGAGCGTTGCCCGATTGCAAGCTGACTCCGATACCTTGGCAGCGAGAATCATGAATGAATATTTGGCGCAGGAAACTCCTCAATTAGTCAAGCCGGCTCCCTTTTGCGATGATGGGGGTTATTTTGATCAAGCATCAACTATGGCCTCACGGCTTCATGAGGAATTGAACAAACTGTAGGTATTACATTATGGCAGAAGATCAACGAACTATCATTGAAGATGAACGCGCAGGCGACTTTAGAATAGAACAAAAACGCCAAGGGCTAGCTTCTTCTAATTACGGGAGAGGAATGTTATACCTTGCGGCGGCAGTTGGAATTCAAGTATTAAGTTCTTTCTTTCTGGAAGGGGCCGTTCCTCAGTTGGTGGAAAAAATAGCTCGGGACAAACCTCTCGCTGCTCAATCTCTCTCTGAAACACTCAATGTTGACGGGCCCATGGCCCGAAATATAGATAATGTAGTTAGAATTACTGCGTCGGGAGGGGTAGGAACGGGAATCTTGGTTGATCCTTACACGTTGTATACTGCTAACCACGTTATTGAAGAAAGCGTAGCTCGCCGAGCTCCCCTCTATATACAAAGCCAAAGTTATCTCGCGCAGGGAGAGAGTGTGCGGGTGGACTTACATGCAGGAAATGTTCGTCATAATAAGGATACGGATCTGGCGCGGATTACTTTAGAAAAACCTTTCTTTCGCGCGGGCAGGATTGGAATTGATCCAAAATACGATTTTAAGAACGGGGATAAAAATGTGTATGCGGTTTGCTACCGGAATAGAGAAGTGGTAACCTTGCGTGGGCATGCAGGATTTGTTGTTCACGATGACAAAAATCCCAATGTTTCATTTTACATTACCGATATGCAAGGGGGTCCAGGAAATAGTGGCTGTGGTGTCTTTAATGCCCGGCATGATTTAGTGGGCTTAATTATGGCTGTTCCAAATGATAAACCCTATCGTACGAATTTAGATACAGGAAAAATTATTTTCACGGATATTGGAAATCCGTTGTAATATCTTTCTTTTCTTTTACGGTTCTTCCCACAACCTATATATAATAGCAAAAATTCTCTTTTCTCTATGTTCCAAAAAAGAGGTGAAATGACTGAAAGAAGCAGTTTTTTTTCCCGCCACAAAATATGGATGGCTAGTACTACTCTCGTAGGAACGATCGTTGGCGCAGGCATTTTAGGGATTCCTTACGTCGTTGCGAAAGCCGGATTTATCATTGGATTCCTGTTTATAGTTCTACTTGGCTTAGCCTTCTTGTACCTTAATCTTTTCACCGGTGAAATCGTTCTAAGAACCAAAGAACAGCACCAATTAACTGGGTATGCGGAAAAGTATCTCGGTCGATGGGGAAAACGGGTTATGACTTTCATTATGCTTTTTTCTATTTATGGTGCTTTAACGGCTTATCTTATTGGAGAAGGGGAATCCTTACGGGCAATTTTCAAACTAGGGTCGCCGCTATTCTACACTCTTCTCTTTTTTATTATCGGTTTTTTCATTGTCTGGAGAGGAGTCAAAGCAACAGGCAAAGTAGAACTTTTTTTAATTCTTCTTCTGTTTGTGGTTGTTGCGTCTATTAGTATATTTTCTTATCGGCAATTAGATTTTTCTCGTCTCTCCACTTTTAACTGGGGTTATGTTTTTTTGCCTTATGGTGTAATCCTGTTTTCCTTATTAGGCTCACCCGCCATTCCAGAGATGCAGGAAGTTCTGGGTGAAGATAAAAAGCTCCTCAAACGAGCTATAATTATCGGCTCGCTCATCCCTATCTTGTTATATATTGTCTTCACGGCAGTTATCATGGGATTAGTAGGCATAGAACAATTTGAATTATTGCAGCCCAATGAGAGAATTGCGACCATTGCTTTAAGCATGTACGCCAACCCTTTGATGGGAGTATTCGCTAACCTTTTGGCCATACTGTCGATGTTTACTTCTTTTCTGACCTTAAGCATTGCACTTACAGAAGTCTACGAATATGATTATAAGATAAGCAGGGCGGTCTCTTTATTATTAACATTTTCCTTGCCGTTGGTGATTGCTGTTTTTAATTTAGCCACGTTCTTACGAGTATTAGATATTACCGGTGCCGTTGCGGGAGGCTTGAATGGAGTTTTAATTATTCTTTTGTATTGGGAAGCGAAGAAGTATGGAGACCGAACGCCAGAATATGCGTTGGGTAAACATTTCATTTTGGGAGCGGCCTTGATGCTTCTTTTTATCCTCGGTATTCTGTACCAGCTCCGGGGAAGTTTCGTATAAGTTATCACTCCCAGCTAGCAATTTAGTGCAAAAGATTTATATAGAAGTGTCTACTTTGCAGTGGTATTAACAATTCGTACGAGGTATACCATCATGGCAGCACGACAAGTACAGCATACTTTTCAAACACAAGAAGCGCGGGATTTATTACAACGACTTTCAGATTTTGAAGATGAAGTTCGTAATCATTACCAAGCACAACCACCTGCCCAGCCTCTTGCATACAATTTTGACGATGCTCGTTTATTATCTGCAGTTACTTACATCACTGGCGAAGGCGCCGCCCCGGGAGCGCAAGTAGTTCCGGCGGCGGACAGAACCAGAGTAGGGGACGATCTTATTCGAATTTTGCGAACTTTTGTTGCGTATGAAAGTTTTGACGCAGCAGATCATGCACTGGTTGGCTTGCCCAGAGTGGTGGCACAATTGCCTGCTGCTAGAGCGGAAGAATGGGCGCAGATTGGGGTTGGCACTAAAACAATCGCGGACGTTTTTGCGCAGCATCAAGCTCTTCAACCTACCCTTCATGGTTCTGATACCGCAAGTTATTTTGGTTTAGCTCCACAAAGTGATGGAGTAGCTGTCTTCGCTGCTTTAGGACAAATGACTGTTCAACAACAAGGGCAAGGTCAACAAAATCTTCAGACTTTAGGATGGGGAGCACAATTGCGAGCATTAGTTCCTCGACCTCGAACTCGCGGGGAAAGAATTGCAACGTATGCTGGCTTAGGCACGTTAGTGTTAGCAGCAGCAATTGGTTTCAGTTCATATCAAGGCTGGGGCTGTGGACCTAGTCCAGCACCAGTTTCTCATGCAGACGCTGGCGTTCATCCTAATTTAGATGCAGGAAGCGACGGAGCAGGGTATTCTGCTCCTCTCGATGGCTCTGCATCTGCTCAATCTCAACGACGTGACGCGAGTGCAAGTCCTGCTCCTCCCGTAGCAGCTACAAGAGCTGACGGCGGAGCACCTTCAGCAGCGTCTGCTGGCGCATTATCTTCACCTCCTCCTCGTTTAGATGGTGGAGCTCCAGCTCAACCAGCGGCTCCTGTAGCACCAGTTGCTCCAGTAGTTCCTGCACCTGCTGCACCAGTTCCGCCCGTTGCTCCTATTGCACCAGCAACTCCGGGAACTCCTTATATTGCACAAACTCCCTCTCCAAGAATGGATGGTGGAGTACCAGCTGCAGCTAGTCCCGCTGCACCATATGTTGCTGCTCCTGCAGCACCCGTTGTACCAGCTGCACCGGTGGCTCCAACAGCTCCGGCGGTTCCACCCGTGGTTCCAGCTCCTGCTGTAGTTTGTCCACCTGCTCCAGTATGTCCTGCACCTACTGATTTTTTAGCAACTATGTTAGGGGATGCTCGACAGTATGTTGCTAATCACTCTTGGCAAGAGATTGTTGGTGCGTATGCAAGAGTTCCTGTTGCCGTTTCTATTCGTAGTTACAAAGGAAATGATGCACGAGGGGCATGTGAATTAGGTATTGGCCAGTTAGTTGATCTTACTCTTGGTTCAGTTCCTGGAGCTCAAACGCATTCATTGTACGGTCCTCTCAGGGCAGATATTATTGCAAAAGGAGTGGACGCCTGTGCTGCTCATGTTCAAGTTGGCAGAGACAAAGACATAAGATTTGGTTTGGGATTAGATAAGCTATAAGTGGAGGAAAAAATAAAATGTCAAATTCATTAACCAGAATGATTGGAGAATATGTTTTAGCTCCTGCAGCAGCAGTTGGAATTTCATTACTTTCCGCAACTGCGTTTGCAGATGATGGTACGCAAGGCGGGACTTTCGTTCCTGGCGGTTCACCAGCTGCTGCAGCCCCAAGTCCTGCAGCTCCAGCAGCACCTGCAAAGAGACCTGCACGAAAAAGAGCAGTTGCTCCAGCAGTGCGAGCGCATGAACATCCTCATACGCATGCGGATTATGAAGCCGAATTACAACGCTTACAGGAAAGAATTGATGCTTTGCAAGAAAGAACTGGCGAGGATTATAGCGGTCTTCAAAGTGCGGTTGATGCTTTAGGTCAAGGTGTTGTAGGATTAAGTGAACGCCAGGATGATTTAGCAGGACGACAAGATGCACTTGAACGAAATCAACAAAGTGTTTCTGCTGCTCAAGAAGGCCTTTTAGCAAGTCTTACTGGGCTTGTGGAGAGATTAGAAGGCTATGAAGATCTGGTAGTAAGAGTGGACAGAATGGAAAAAGATCCAACCACACAATATATGCATAGAATTTTTAGGGAAGCATTAACCCCTGAATTTGCACGATTAGCTGGAATTGCACAAAAAATGAAAGATACTTGTGCTGGAGCATATCAAGCTCAGCGTGATGTTGCGCGAGAAGAAAGTGCCGTTGCACAGGAAGCAGCTTCTCTCTCTGCGAGAATTGATGCTCTTGCCAGTGAACAAGGTTTAACTGATGAGGGTAGAGCTTTAAGAGCTATTGAACTTCGTCGAGAACTTGAAAGACGGCAACGAGGATTACCTGCGCGAAGAGAACATGCGGATGCAGTCGCAAGACAATGCACCCAAGCAACTGGTGCTTACGATGCAGCTTATCATGAACTCGAACAACGGATTACTCGTAACGTCTTCGGACATCATGATAATACTCGACGCATCTGGCTGGAAGCAGGAGTGCAAGCAGGATATCGAGGAGCAGCTGCTGGCGCAGTCGTTGCTGCAGTTACCTACCGAGGGGATTCCGTCACCGTTGGCTTAGGCGGCGGAGTTGGACATGGCGGAGCAGTTACAGACACCTCCGATCTGGATCCCGTAGCACAATCCCAACCTCAAGGAGATTACCGAGAAGATTCTTCTATGATTGGAACGAGAGGAACAACTGACCATTATCGTGGTCATGCTCAGTTACGAGTAGGAACACCTTGGAAACCTAGTCAAAAATGGGTTCCAGGAGTTAGTGGCATTGTTGACCTTACCGCAAGCGATAGAGAAGTTGCCGTTGCTCGAACGAGAACGTCGCAATTGTTTGATGCGGATGGTAGAGCTGTTGGTGAACCACATGCAGTTAGCTGTGGCACTGACTCAAATGATGCTTGCGCAGAATCAGGTAGCACCAGAAGTTACGGTGTTGCTCCAGGGGTTGCAGTTGATCTCTTCCGTGATGGAAATAGAGATGGTTATGCAGTTGGAGTACGAGGAACGGCGCAAATCGATGTCCAAAACAATCGTGCAGAATTTGCATTCAGCCTCTTGGGCACATTTTAATTATTTTTATTTTTTAATGTAAAGTGGTTTCTGGTGTGTTTTAATTAGTTCGTGAGGTAAACCATGAAAACAAGTAAAATCCTAGGGGGAATAATTGCATTCATTTTAATAGCTAGTACAATAATCTCATTGGCATATGCAGATCACACTATTGATTTGACCAGTGAATGGACCGCTAATGGCGATGATTCTTTATCTGTCGATCAAGGTGAAAATGCTGAATTGTTAGTGTACGTCACCAGTACCGAAAATATCGGCCTATGGATTGATGTTTTGCGTGGAAGCACTATTGTAAGAACTGTTTTTGCTGATTCTACTGTTGCTGCGGATATTGATGATCCCTATATTCAAGAATTTACAGTTAACACCGAGGGACTTGCGGGAGATTATATTGTTAGGGTTCATGTGATGAATACAGAAGGAGAAGATTTTCAATATCTTAACTTAAACGTCGATACCGTTCCTGCAGTTTCAGTGTGGCCCGACAATTATGATGTTAATGAGGAAGAAACGTTATGGATTCCCCGAATTGTTACTGTTGATCAAGATGGGGATGATTTAGAGGTAGCTTTACTTCAACGATATTGTATCAACGTAGGTTTTGGCTCTTCATGCTGGAATCTGCCTTTGGTTGATGCTGATGTGAGTGCAGTTCGAGAGAGCGGCGTAATCACCAGCATCACCTACACTCCTGAGTATGATGAAGTTCAACATCCGAGTGAAGAAAGAACCCTTACTTTAGTACTACGCGCATTCGATGGCGAGAATTATTCTCCCGATGAATATATTACTATTAGAGTTCATGATGTCAACAGAATTCCTGCGATTACCTCCACGCCGGTTACGGAAGCAGCCGAAGGTTCTCTTTATAGTTATACTGTTACCGCCAGCGATGCTGACCCGGAAGACGATTTAACATATACTTTGACCACATATCCTACAGGGATGACGATTGACAAATTGCAGCGTCTCCGTTGGACTCCAGACTATAATGATGCTGGTGATCATGATGTTACCATTCGAGTTTCCGATGGCTTTGATAGTGTAGAACAAGAATTTACTATTACTGTTGCCAATACCAATCGCGCTCCGGTGCTTGATCTCATTGGCGATCAAAGTGTAGCGGAGATGGAATTGTTAACGTTCACGGTAAGCGGCAGTGATCCGGATGGAGATGCGGTTGCGTTCTCTGCAAGCGGACTTCCGGAAGGAGCTACGTTTGATGCAGTAACCCAAACTTTCAGCTGGACGCCCACCTTTGAACAAACGGGAAATTATGAAGTTACGTTCACTATTACCGATGGCTCTTTAATTGATACGGAAACAATTACTATTAGTGTAGGCAATGTAAATAGGCCACCCGTTTTAGCGCCTATTGGCGATCAAACGGTTACGGAAGGTGAAACACTTGAATTACTACTTACTGCTATCGACCCTGATGGAGATGCGTTAACTTTCGAGGCTGAAGATCTTGATCTCGTGGATGTCGGAGCAACTTTTATTGATAATGGAGACGGTACTGCTACTTTCACCTGGACTCCCGGCTTAGCACAATCCGGAGTATATGAAGTTACTTTTATTGTTTCTGATGGTGAATTAGAAGACTTTGAAAGCATTTCCATAACTATTGAAGATCTTCCCGTCGTAGAAGTTCCTGGGTGTACGGATGCTACCGCTACTAATTATAATCCCGAAGCAACTACTGACGATGGTAGCTGTGAATACGAAGAACCATGTCCCGACATAAATGGAAATGGCATTTGCGATGATGAAGAAGTCCCTCCTTGTCCGGATGTAAATGGCAATGGGATCTGCGATGACGAAGAAGCGCCTCCCTGCCCCGATACCAACGGCAACGGCATCTGCGATGAAGATGAAATTTGTCCTGATGAAAATAGTAATGGCGTTTGCGATGAGGAAGAAGTATGCGCTGATGGAAATAGTAATGGAACCTGTGATGAAGAAGAATCAGGTTGCCTTGATCCAGCGGCTCTCAATTACAATCCTTTCGCTGGGATCTCTGATCCAGCAAGTTGTGTTTATGACTCTGAAGAAGATAGCGACGGGGATGGAATTAACGATGATGAAGATAATTGTCCAGCAGTCTTTAACCCCACTCAAGCAGATAGCGACGGGGATGGTATAGGAGATGCTTGCGAAGAGGATGTCCCTCCCTGTCCTGCAGATGTCGACGAAGACGGCATTTGTGATACCGTTGATGAATGCATTGATGCTAATGGGAATGGTATTTGCGATGATGAGGAAGTACCTCCCTGTCCTGATGAAAACAGTAATGGCGTTTGCGATGAGGACGAGCTTCCCGTCGATGTCTTAGGCTGCACTGATCCGACCGCTTTGAATTACAATTCCCGCGCCACCTTAGACGTGGGCAATTGCCGCTATGCTGCTCCTACCAATGATATCCGCTTTACCAGCGTACATTTGGCAACGGAAGAAGTAGTTGCCGGCGATATGCTTTTGCTGCGAGTCGGCGTCAGAAATGAAGGCGAGGAAGATTTAGAAGATTTGCAAATCAGCGTGATGATGTACGATTTGAACGTGTATCGAGCCAGTGCTGAGTTTGACCTTCGCGATGGAAGGAGTGTCAATAAATTGCTGACGGTAGAGATCCCGTACGATGCTGTTCCCGGTGAGTATCTGATCAAAGTGTCCGTCGGCAACGGCGAAAGCAGGTCCTCTACGTATCGCCTGGTTACGGTAGTGTAGAGGGTATTCATTTTTTGATGGGTACATCATGTAATCACTTTAGGATACTAAAATCCGAAACATTTATAAATAAGGGCTCTTTCAAGCCTTAAAGTAATAATCAAACAATCTTAAAAGATTTGGAGGAAGAAAAATGAGAAAGTTGTTAAGTATAATGGCGTTGTTCGTCATTAGTTTGTTAACTATCTCCATGGTTAGCGCTTTAGACAGCACTAATCTTGATTGGGGAACAGTTAAGATTAATGGCGACGAAATAAATACGGATCCGGCAAGTCCAACCGTTCTTGCGGTTGAAGAAGGAGAAACCTTGCATGTGAGAGTAGGTTTAGAAGCTGTAGCTGGTGCACAAAATATTGAAGTTGAAGCCAGAATTAGTGGATACGAATATTCCGATCGACAAACTTTGGAAGATTCCACCCCTGTTTTCGACATTGCGCCTGGCACGACCAAATATGTTACCTTAGACGTTGAAATGCCTCGGCAGCTCGACAGCGATCAATATCTGCTTCGCTTGAGAGTATTAGATAGAAATACCGAAGCTCTTTACCAAGATGTCATTTTAGCGGTTGAATCGCCCCGACATGGCTTAGACATTGCTGACGTTTCCTTTTCACCGGGAAACACTGTTAAAGCAGGACGATCCTTGCTTACCACCGTTCTCTTAGAGAACTATGGAGATAGGGACGAAAATGATGTCAAAGTTACCGTGAGCATCCCTCAATTGGGCGTAAGCGCAGTTGAATATGTTGACGTGGAAGCTGACACCGATGATGTTGAATACGAAGACGTTCCTGAAATGTTCTTGTCCATCCCTGCTAATGCAGCCGCTGGAGAATACAATGTGGAAGTAACTGCTGAGTTTAATCAATATGATACCGTTACCAAAACATACTCCGTGAATGTGTTAGCGAATGAGTTGTTCCAAGATGCTCAAGATAGCGAAGACACTTTAGTATTAGCGGTTGGTCCGGAAACCCAAAATGTTGCCGCGGGCAGTACTGCTACGTACGCAGTTGCCTTAAACAACCCTGGAACTCGCTCTAAAGCGTATGTTTTAGCTGCAACTACGGGAAGCTGGGCTACTACCTCATTAAGTGATAGCTTAGTGGTTCTGGAAGCTGGCAAGACCAAAGTCGTCTATGTTCAAGTTGCTGCTGCAGGAAATGCTCCTGCTGGACAATATCCAGTGTCCATGACTGTAAGCGCTAACAATGAAGTATTGCAAACAGTGACCCTGAATGCAAACGTCGTTGGAGCTCAGCCTCAGTCAGGCCAACAAAGCCTAAGCCTGCGAAACGGATTAGAAATAGCCTTAATTGTGCTGGTAGTTTTACTGGTTATAATCGGCTTGATAATCGGGTTTAGCAGACTGCGAAAAGACGGCGAGGAAGAAGAAAAGACGTACTACTAAGCGTAGTACGCTCGTTGATCTTTCCTCCAAATCTTTTTTTATTTTTTTAATTTAACTTTAATTCTTCTTACGAATCTTTTAAAGATTAGATGGTATTTTAAGCTCCTATGGCAAGAAAATTATCATTATGGAGAGCAATGCTGCTGTCGGCTCTAGCCTATTGTGGAGATGCTTCTCCCCCTTCTCCCGACGCAGCAATTGGACCTAGGTGTCAAGAAACGCTACAATGCTTGCCACAGTCTTTAGAGAGTCAATGCCAGCAAGCTTCGGTATATGCAGTTCTACCTTTAGATAAGGCAAGTGATGAATGTCTTTCTGAATTTGACCCTTGGCCGTTTTGGTTTCCCTTTGGTCATTATGGAGTTAATCATTCCGGCTATGTAGAAATCAGCCGGTGCAATTTTGAGCAATTTGAAGGCAGGAAGCTAACCCATAGATTAGTTGATAATACCGTACACAGACGTATTGGTTCTGAAGGTTCCATTGCGCAAACTGCTAGCGGTTACATCACCAATTTAACTTTCTATTGCTCCATTCCTTGCAACAAAGACAGAATTGATATCGGAACAGTTACCCTTCCAGAGGGTTCTACTGCCATTATCGATAGTGGTATACGCATTCAATTAGATGAGCGAAGTAAATTGTACACTCAAGCCAGAAAAGATCCTCATTTAATGTATGCATTGGAATTCCAAGAAAATAATCCCGAGGGCGGCAGCTTCTTTGTGAGGTATTGTGTTCTTTCGCGGTAAGTTGTTTAACAACATTTTTATACCGTCTATAAGTAAGAATCTTTTCATGAACATCGCCATCATCGGAGCAGGCCCTATCGGCGGTTATGCAGGTTATTTGTTAGCAAAAGCAGGTAATTTCGTTAGTATCTATGAAAATCATTCCCAAGTGGGCTGCCCCATTCAATGCACGGGCATTCTAACCTCCGATTTTGATGAATTTGGCTTTCCCATGGATTCTTATTTGGTTAATACTATTGATAAAATTGAAGTGATAACCCCCCGTCAGCAATTAGCGGTGAAACAGAAAGATTATATTGTCCATCGGACCAAATTTGATACTTTTTTTGTGGAAATGGCTATCAAAGCAGGTGCTACGCTTCATTTGAATCATTCTTTCACGCGTAAAGAAGGGAAGAATATCATCATTAAAGATTCGGTGAATAAGGTAGAGAGAGTAATCACTCCCGACATTGTCATTGCTGCAGATGGGCCTTTATCACCGACAGCAAAAGCATACGGCTTCCATAACCCAGAGAGGATTAATTTTTATGGTGTCCAAGCGACAGTAGAAGGAAAATTTGAACCACATGCCATCAAAACATATTTTGGCAATGAAATTTGCCCCGGATTATTTGCCTGGGTAGTTCCGGAATCAGCAACCATTGCTCGGGTCGGTTTAGCGACAGTTAAAAACTCTAAGCATTATTTTGACAAATTTATGAACGAGCATAATTTTGTGGCAAAAGAAATTCAAGCTGGAGCTATTCCTGTGTATCATCCTCGCCAGAAGCTGCAGCATGAGAATTGCTATTTGGTGGGAGATGCGTCTACGTACGTAAAAGCAACTACTTTGGGTGGTTTAGTGCCCGGATTACAGCAGGCGAAGATACTCGCAGATTGCATTATTAACAGTAAGAATTACGAAAAGGAGATTGCACCTGTTCGGAAGAAAATGTGGCTGCATTTGCAAGTGCACAAGATCTTTGACAAGTTTACTGACGAAGATTGGGATCGCTTAGTAGCGTATATTAATCAACCTCGCATTCAGAAAGTGTTTGAGCAGCATACTAGAGATAATCCCATTCCCCTTGTTTTGAAGTCGTTATTCAAGGAACCGCGGTTTTTGAGGTTTGGGAAGTATTTGTTCTAATAGTAAATCGAAATCATCCAAGAACTTTTTAATTACGATTTACTATTCTAGCAAATCTTCCAAATTTTCAATAATTAAGGAGATTTGCTATAAGAAAATTCTTGTACAATTCTGAGGTATCCTTTATTCAACCCGCCTAACCTAAAAATAATTACTTCCTTTACTCCAGCGTTCTTTGCCAGCTGTAAGTCCTTCTCCAATTGCACTTGGGATAACACCACTTCTGTTCCCTGGATCCCCGGAGCAATTACTCCGTATGCTGGAATAAACCTCTCTTTATACTCCTGCCTGCCTCGTTCTAGTTCCTGGCGCAGAAAATTATCGCTGAAATGATGTAACGAATGGTACAGCATTTTGATAAACTTAACTTTATGATTAGAATAATGTAATCCTAACCGTAGCATTATCTGTTCAGATCTCCTTCCTTCCGGATAGTATTCCGCAAGATAAATCTCTCCATCATAGCGTCTGATGAAGTTCTGTATAGTTCTCTTGTTCACCCAAAAATATACCGCTTGTGTTATGTACAATAGGGGGTTTTGAGTCGTCGGCAATTCCAAGTCCAGCATCACGGGAATTTTCTGACCATGTAATTCCTGAAAAACCCTCCGCAAAGATTTTCTTTTTGAAAATGGAGAAATCCAATACCCCTCATTCTTTTTGAGAATGGGCCAGTAAATTAGTTCCTTACAATGTCTGTTCCTTATTCCTGAGCATATCCTCTTAAATTCTTGGAGGGAAGAGCAGCCCAGATAGAGTTTCGCTGGCCATTTCACCAGTCTTAGCCTTTGGAGATTTTTCCTGGTGGGGAATTCTTCAAAGAAGCTGATAATCATGTATGAAGAATTTTTCAAGTCTTTTTTAATCTTTCTTTTGAGAGAAGATTCTTAACTAAAACCATATTAAAAAAGAGAAATAAAATAAAAAAAATCTAGTTCTTCGCTAAGTTCATCACTGCTTTTAATCCCACAATCACGACTGAAGGTAGGATGAAGGCAAGAATACTCGCTAGAACGCTTTCTAAGTATGGCCCGATCCCTTGGATTTGGCCCAAAACGCCTCTGCTTAAGCTGGTCACTAGCACCAGAGCGGTTACATATAACACATAATCCCGCGTTTCCGCTGGAGTAATGTTAAAGAATCCCACTACTATCCCTGCTAAGATCAGTAAGCTGGTTAGATAAGGCACTGCGCCGGCTGGGACTAGATTAGCAATCAATCCCAATACTAAAGCAACGACTACCCCTATCGTAAAGGCATAAGCGATAAGCTTATTGACTATTTTCTTACCGTATTGTTCCACCATGTTCACACCCCCTTTTGTTTTGTTGATAAGTATGCTTCTTAGAGGTAAGAATAGTTTTGTATTTAAATAGTTTTTGATGGGGTTTATAAATGATGAGAGCAAAACGGGGTAGCGTGTTTTCGGCCACCCTACTACTGCTGGTGTGGCACGTAGTGTTTGCATAATTTTTTATAGTACTCGCTTTTTCCCCTTCGCATGCCAACCTTGATTGCCTGCCTTTCTACGGGAAAGGGAACTTGGAGTGAAGTTACTCGAATTATGAATAGTCAGCCTTGGAGCAAGGTATTCCTGATTACGAATGAATTCGGAAAAGAAAATTTTAAACCCACTGCCAACACCGAATTACTTTTATTTAATTTTATGGCCGAAACTCCGATACTGGTAGAACAAATTAAGAAACAGCTTCAAGGAAAAGTCTCTGATTTTGAGGTAGGTATAAATTTGGTTTCCGGCTCTGGCAAAGAACACATGGCCGTAGTAGAAGCAGTATTAGAATTGGGCTTAAATTTTCGATTGATTACGTTGAATAACGGCCAGGTTGAAACGTTAGGGCTGAAAAGGTAACATTATCGTAAGTATGGCTGGAGTAATAGTTTGAAGTCTTGTTCTTTCGATTCAAATAAAGTTTCTCTAATGTGCTTCCAAGGGTTAGTTTCTGGCCTGAACTCGTAATGTCCTCGTATTTCCATATCATTATAAATCCTAAGATGATACTGAAAATTTGATTTGTCTCTCTTTCGCACACTAAGCACTTCTTCCGGGTCTTTCCATGCAAGAATAGCATGCTCAAAGCCATTTCCTACCAGAAAACTTTGAATCTCTTCAATGGAAGCATTGCCTCTTACTTTTCCCAAAATGAAAGGTTGTCTTTTGGAATGGACTTTCATTCTTTCAAGAAAACGCAGGAGTGGGGGATATACTTGATATACCAATTTCCAAAAAGGAGATGAATCCATTGTAGATCTTACTTCATAACTCCATACCATTGGTATAACAATCTATCCGTCGCCTTCACCAATCCATATTCCCGGCCTTGCAATTTAATGCACGTACCTGAGAATTCAATCCCGGTTTCATTCTGCAACGCTAATTCTACCACTGCTTTGCCTTGAGTGTTATTGCAGCTCACAATGGTTCTATTTTCGCAAGCCCAATTTTCTTCCGTGCAAGAGCCTACTGGAGTTCTATCCAACCCTTTTACGACATTAAAACTTAATTCCGAGATCGCTAGCGTGTAATATTTGTCTCTGATATTGGGATCAATTGCGATGAACACCTCGTCCTGATCGTTAAATACCGAATCCAATCTCCCGGTAATGGGAATACCTTCCAATTCTTGAGGGCCGAAGTGCAAGGGAACTTTAAGTAAGCTTCCAAATTTATTTAATTCCGTCCACCATAATCCATCTGCGTAAATGAAACTATATCCGTTATAGATGTATCCTTCCTCTGAGTCAAGCTCTCCTTGCAAATTTTTCTGATGTTGTTCATCAATATTTATAACATTAGCTGTCGTGAGATTACTATATACTTTCGTTCCCCCTATGATCAGAATCAACAAGCCAACCACTACCGCAGCCATAATGAGAACGGTTTTTCCTTCAGTGCTTGGCGTTCTATCTGCAGGGGAATCTCCTGTTGCTTCTTCGAGGGGCAGAGGGTTATTGCGCTCTCCTATGTTTATCTTTGCTGCATCATTCATATTTTTTCCCTGCTGTTATTGATTTATATGCTTTGTGTTACCATAATCTTGCTGTTCTTCTTCATGGTGTCCAGATATTCTTGAAGTTTGATCAGTATTCTCTTTTTCAGTTCCGGTTCAAATGGGAGTGTATGCACTTCCCCTTCCCAATCTGGCTCCGGTATTTTTGTGACTGTCCCTTTAAATATTCTTCCTGCCTGCCGGGCTTGGAGTTCTAGTTCTTTGGCGGAGGAAGTTCCAAACAATGCTATTGCCCGAAATTTTGAGATGGAGTTTGCTCCTGCATGTAAGAGCAAGGAAACTCGTTCGATACGATCTTCCCATACTCCGCATTGGATATCTAAAGTAGGAAAAGCAATTCTGAGTTGAGCGATCCACCAGGCCTGCTCTTCCGCAGTGGGCGGGGGCGTATGTTCAAATATGGTGCCTTTTTGTGGCACCAATCCATAGAGATGGATCTTGTCAATTTTATATTTGCGAATGAATTCTTTCAATAATTGTAAGTCCGCTTTAGTTTCACCCATTCCCACAATAAACGTCATTGCTTTTTGCAAGTTAAGTTCCTCTGCTGCTTCAAACATGCGCTCGTACGGAGCCAGCGGTTTAGAAGGGCAGACCACTTCATGTAAATGAGGATTAATTGTTTCTGTAGATCCTACTACTCCTTTGATATAAGGAAGATATCGTTCTAAAAGTGGTTTGGAGAGCGGTCCGACGGAAAGCCAGATCTTATCATTGGTGATGGTAGTGATGGCTTGAAGTAAGAATTCTAATTCTGTTGGCGAGAACACTCCTATGCCTCCGGTAAAAAAACCGATGTCCCAGCCCAGATGCTTAGCAAGAATAAATTCTGCGAGAATGGACTCAACGCTTCGCTTCGTTTCCGTGGGTTTTTTATCTGCAGGCTGAGTGCTCATATAGCAGAAGGTGCAATCTCCAATAGTACATCCCCAGCTAAAGAAAACAGCTCGTTCAAAGCAGGTCTCTAAAGGAAAATGTTGCACATAGGTCTCCTGCGCTTGTTGGATTAAGTGGGCTGTTTCTACGTCCATACTTTTATCTAGGATGAAGTCTATTTTATAAAGGTTTACGCTCACTTTTAGAGAGAAAGTAATGTTAAAAAGGGGTTTATTTCTTTGGTTTTTGCACCATTTGTTTTTGGTATCGCTCTTTCAAGTCTGCCAACAAACCAAACTTTTTCTTTAAATCAGCTAAATCCCGGCAGTCCATGATCAGGCCGTTAAACGTCACTTCAATAGTTTCATTGACTGGTTTAATCTCTGCTTTGCTAATTTCCTTTTTTGGAAAGAGCCCCAGAACTTCATCCAACTGGACTTTGGTTGTAAACACCCAGGTTTCTTGGTACAAATGAAGTTGATGTTTTCGATTGTACGTTTTGAAGACGATGCTCATTATGCTTTGAGCAGAAGAAGCTCTAGTATATAAATTATGATGGTTGGTTTGATTATAATCTGTATGAGTGAAGAATAAAAAGCCCCTGGCGAGAATTGCACTCGCGATCTGCTGCTGTCAAAAATCGAAGAGTAACGCTTATCACCATTCGATTCTACGAGGCAGCCGCTATAGCTACTAAGCCACAGGGGCATTTGGCACGAATTTATGCTCTTGTGCTATCGAGCAGCCCCGTTGCGAAGATGGCACCTCGAACGCCAAATCGAAATTGGCCGCGAAGAGCTACTAAGCCACAGGGATACTATTTTATTTGTTGTAACAACTCTTCTTTACTCCTAAACTTCTTCTGGCATTCGAAACAGATAGGGTATTGCTTGCTAGAGCCTAATTTTTTAATGATCGTTCCTTTTGGTTTCTCCAGGAATAACTCTGCTATCTTATTGCCACAAATACTGCACTTTTCCATCTTATTCATGAATCAAAGCGTTTTTTTATAAATTTTATCAGAGAAAGTCATGATCTCAACGATAATTTTTCTGACCAAGAGGTTTTAGTTCGTTCATAATCGTAATGTAGGGCTGCGTACCATCCTTCATTTTGGTAAACTTTTATCATCATTTTAAAGTGTTCCCTGGTTTCGTTTAAAGTTATTGGGTCATACCCCCCTAGACTTAAAGGGTTACAGCGAAGTAATCTTCTTCCCGCCTGTAAAGATCCCAGAAGAGCACCATTTTTGATGATAGCTTCTTTTGCGTAGGCTGAACAGCTGGGTTCATATCGGCAGATACGCTCTACGCCCAGTCTTTGATGAAGTTCAGGGGATATTTCTTGCTGGTACCATTCAATCTGGTCAACCAGCACTTGCTGTAAAGAAAATGTTGTTTGAGATCTTTTCCTCTCTTCGCAGGATCGTAGTACTTCACCCGCCAGACTCATGCCTAAAAAAAGTATGCAGCAGGGAAGTTTGTAAGGTTCTAAAAGTTTGGAAATATCACCACAGCATGCTTCTCGCTCTAATCTTTCTGCTTCTCCTTCAGCTCCGGGAGGGAAACTGTCTACCATGTTATTTTCTATAATTTGGTTGTTAATAGGTCTATCCCTCCTTTTTATAGTTATTTAATTCAATTATACACTAAAAATTTATAAATAATGGAACATTTATTCCAAAAATGCTTGACAATAAAGATTTAAAGATCTTGGAGATACTCAAAAGTAATTCTAAATCATCTACTTATAAAATTGCTAAAAAAACATTAATCCCCATTACTACTGTTCATAATCGAATTAAAAAATTAGAGCGAGCAGGGATTATTGTAGGATACACTACAGTGCTTGACCATCACAAATTAGGGTATGGCATCGTAGCGTACCTTTTAATTAAAGGGGATTTGGGGTACCTGCGGGCAAAGAAAACAGCGCCTCTTGATATTATAGAGATGGTTAAGAAAAAAGAAGGCGTAGAAGAAGTACATTCTATTACCGGACAATATGACCTCCTAGTTAAAGTACGCGTTAAATCGATAAGTGATCTAAACTCTCTATTAATCAATAAAATCAGAGAAATTCCCGGAGTTCAGTCCACGGAAACAATCATTGTTCTTAAAGAACATTAATCTGTTCGCGCATTCTTGACCAAAAATAATATAAACCCTCCTTCTGAGAATCAACACTATGCGAAAAAGAATAGCAGTCATTGACCGGGAAAAATGCCACCCTAACGAATGTGGGAACTACCTTTGTGCTAAACTGTGCCCCGTTAATAGAGCGGGGGCCGATTGCATTTATCCAGGAGAAGATGCCGGTAAAAAAGCCAGAATTGATGAAATGCTCTGCACTGGCTGCTCCATTTGTCCCAAGCGTTGTCCTTTTGGGGCTATTACCATTATTAACCTGCCTGAAACGCTTAATAAAGATCCCGTCCATCGTTATGGGGAGAATATGTTTGAGTTGTATTCTCTTCCCACCCCTTTATTTGGCAATATCGTTGGCATCTTAGGAAGGAATGGTATTGGAAAATCTACTGCCTTTAGGATTTTGGCCAATCAGATTAAGCCTAACTTGGGGCGTTGGAAAGATCCAGCAGAATTTAAAGAAGTCCTTCAGTATTTCAAGGGAACGGAAATGCAGAAGTTCATTGAAAAGCTCCACGAAAATGCGGTTACGCTTTCCTACAAACCCCAGCAAGTAGATTTGATCCCCAAACAATTTACTGGAACCGTGAGAGAATTACTGCAAAAATTAGATCAACAAAACCTTCTCGCTGCCCGGGCACAGGAATTAAATCTTACTCCTTTTCTTGATAATCCTATCTCCGCCATCTCTGGGGGAGAATTGCAACGGGTAGCGATTGCCGCTGCTTCCCTGAAGAGTGCTAATGTCTATCTTTTTGACGAACCTACTTCCTATCTTGATATCAGGCAGCGACTGCATGCATCTGCTTTTATTCGTTCTTTAATATCAGCTGAAACTTCAGTGATGGCTATCGAGCACGACTTAATCATTTTAGATTACATGACGGATTTTTTAAATATCATGTACGGCCACGAAGGAGTCTTTGGCGTCGTTTCCGGCGTAAAATCCTCTCGCGAGGGTATTAATTCTTTTTTAGAAGGCTACCTTCGGGAAGAGAATATCCGCTTCCGGGATCATCCCATTAAATTCCAGCGGGTACAGGATCGTCGGGAAGCTCACACCCGGCCGCTTATTTCCTGGAATGAGGTGGAGAAGAAATTAGGTCATTTCCAACTGCGCACGGGACGGGGAGTATTGTATAAAAATGAAATTGTTGGTATCTTAGGAGAAAATGGCATTGGCAAAACCTCCTTCATCAAATTATTAGCAGGACTTTTAGATCCGGATAGCGGAGAGCTTGGAACAGGAGTGCGAGTGGCATATAAACCGCAATATTTAGAAACCGGTTCAGAGCAATTGGTAGCGGAATTTCTACAGGTGGCGGTGCAGCGATATAGCAACCAACTGATTACTCCTCTAGGCTTAGATTCCTTACTCACCAGAAAACTTCAGCATCTCTCCGGGGGAGAACTGCAACGGGTAGCAATTACCCATTGCTTATCGCAAGAGGCGGATTTATTTTTGCTTGACGAGCCTTCTGCCTACCTAGACGTGGAACAGCGGCTGCTTGTTTCTAAGATTATTCAAAACCTTACTTTAGAAAGGGACATCACTATCTTAGTAGTTGACCACGACTTAATGTTCTTGGATAATATCTCTGATAGGTTAATCGTGTTTACCGGCCAGCCAGCTCAGTCTGGATTACTGCAAGGGCCTTTCTCCATGGAAGAAGGCATGAATTTATTTTTGAAAGAATTGGATATTACTCTTCGTCGGGATGTTAACTCTCATCGCCCCCGGATTAACAAGGTTGGCAGTGTCAAAGACCGTGAGCAGCGGGAACAGAATAAGTGGTATTATAGTTAAGCATACACTATCTTTATTAGTTTGTATTCTGTCTTAAATTGCTCAAAGATATGTTTCAGGTCTTTCTCTCTAGATTTAAGGACCATAATTGCTCCCCTCCCTAATTCTATAACCTCTTTCCCATCTATAATCCCAATATACTCTCTGATTACTCTCTCTTTTCCTTTTCGATACCAGCTCTTTCGTCCATGCAATACTTTTGAGAACATGGTGGGGTTAAGGGCATTTTTAAGAGAGAAACTATAAATTGCATATTGTTGCAAACCTACCTGTTGGTAATCGAACGTAAATACCCCCGTGGAATAAATTATTTTCCCCTCCTCGATCATCTTTCGGATTAAAGTCCGATCTTCATGGAGAATAGTGAGCCCTTGATATTCGGTCTGTATCTTAACTCCTTCCCTGTCTCCCACCGGTAAAATGATCTTATCTAGCTTCTCTTTAATCTCTTCAGTAATCACTTTTTTCTTAAGAATAACAAACAAATCCAAATCAGAATGACGGAGGGAAAAATCACCTCTTGCAACGGAACCAAATAAAAACACCATTAATACCTGGCGTATTTCCGGAAAGAGTTCTTGCAGTTTTCGGAGAGTTATTTCAAATTTATTCATGATTTAATACCCGGGCTAATTTCTTAATATTTTCATACATAACCCCATTTTGGCCGCGATAAGTCACTTTATTTCGCTGGTCTCGTTCAATTTGCGTGTACAAACCTATCACTTCTTCAGAAAAGAGAGTTCGATGCTCGTGGATTTTACTCATTCTATTTTCATGGTTAAATGAATGCTCTTCTTTAGTAGCGAGGATAGCTTCAATGGCATTTATTATGGCATAGAAATAATTTTGAGCAGCTACTATCCTTAAAGCAATTCTTCTATTCGGCTCTATTTCTTTTTCATACTCCTTATCTTTTTGCTGCGCCACCTCGAAATAGAGTTGAGCTGCAAACAAGTGTATCTTCTCTTCCATTCATCATTATGAACAGTTTATTCTATTTAATACTTTCTGTTCAATAAGATGAATTAGTAGTTACGCCCTTCCTTTACTTTCCCCTTTTACAATTCCTGCGCCAATTAAATGAGCCGCCCGAATAGGCTCGGGAATATTACTTTGGGTTGATGAATGGGTAATTATTTTTCCTGCATCTTCAATGGAAATTCCCGCGGTTTGAATATGGATACTCCCCCCTCTCACTTTTATTTTTCGGGGCGTTCCCGCTTTTTCCATCAACTTAAACCTCTTTTCCATTCCCAATTTTTGCAACGTTTCTTCCAAATCTTTAAAGTCAGGCATCTTTCTAACGATAACTATCACTGGGATTCCGGTATGCTTCCATACGCTTTCAATATTGACTACATTAAATCCTCCCACGGCAATGCCATCGAGCAAAATAGCCCGTACTTGGGACCTAAATTTACTGTTATTAATCATCTGAATGAGATTGTAGGTGGCATCATCCCCATCTACGCGAACTTTAGTGCTTAGTACACCATCCATACACTCTCCTCCCCGAAAGAATGTTGCTACCACTAAAACTTGCTCATCGCCTTTCTCAAAGGGAGCATCGTCTATCCCCAGCAAACGGATCTGTTTTTTGAACATAGCGAAAGAGAAAGAAAGAAGAAAATAAAAAGGTTATCTTAATTTACTATTACTGTACCCTGCAGTTCTCGTTCTTGATTATCGTCCCGGTCTTCTTCTACGACTGCTACAATGTATCGTGCTATGCCCGGTTCTGTAAACTGTTGCTCAAAGGTTCCCCCAACAGATAATCTCTCTTCAGATCCGCTGAACAATAAAGTATAACGAACTTCATCTTTGTTGACCCATTCTACGGTATCACCAGCATTAATTTCCACATCTACAGGCATGAGTTTGCCGTCTTCGATTACTACCTGGTAACTTTGTCTCGATAGAACTGGCACTGCTGTAGAATCATCTTCTAATGCTGGCGGTGCGGTTGACTTTACTTCTGTAATCGTAGCTTGTTGCGTACAACCTACAATTAACACAAGAACACCTATCACCACTGCTATAATTAGTGGTGTTTTCATATAATATCCCTCCAGTAAGCTTATTTCAGGGGGCCCTTTAAGAACTTTGTGGAGAAAACATCCCTTTCCAGTCTTCTCTGTATCTCTTCCAGAATACCCCCAATGCTACTATAATCATCGCGAGGCTAAACCATTGCCCCAAGCTAAGCCCAACGTAAAGGCTATCTTCCCGGAAAAAATCCATCAAAAATCGGCCTACTCCTTCCCAAAAGACGAAGTTCCAGAAAATAAATCCCGGAGCAAACCGATCTCTTATGCTGAGGAACCAGAGCCAACTAAATACCGTTAACCGCTGTAGAGCAGAATAAATCATGTTGGGGTGTCTGCATTCCTGGCCATACTCTGGGAATACTACGCACCAACGTCCATTCCAAACCCTGCCGACTAATTCCCCATTAATAAAATTGGCGATTCTTCCTAACGCCAGGGCCAGCATCGCCGGAATAGAAATGATATCAGCTATCCGCCAAAAATCTAATCGCTTTCTTTTACAATAAATCCAGCAAGCGGTAATTATTCCTACAAAACCGCCATGGAAACTCATTCCTCCTTCCCAGATTTTAAAGAGGTTTATTGGATGGTAGAGATATATTTCTGGATTCCAAAATATCATAAAAAGGCGGGAGCCAATAATTACTCCCACCATAAGGTAAAATATCAAATCCCATATTTCATCTGGGGCAAGAGAAAGTTTCCCCCTTTTTTGTGCTTGATGAAGCCACCATATTGCTGCAAAAAATCCTAAAACGTACACCAACCCGTACCATCGTATTTGCAATGGGCCGAGCTGTACCAATACGGGGTTTAAATCATATATCCACATTTATAGTCTTTAGTTTCGAACAATTTATATATTTATCTTAATTTTAACACCATTATGATTACTCAAGCCTTCCTTCTTGAATTTGAATTAAGTTTGCTAAAAGCCTATACTAAAACTACTCGAAATGCTGGCAGCAATAAAGGAATTAATGACCATAATTTTTTAACGTCTACCCAAACGAGAGGGAACTTTGTGAATAATTTCATGAATGCTTTTGCCGAACGAAGAGCGCTTCTCGAAGCAGAAATTGAACAGGGGGGTCATCGCAATGCCAGCCAAATGTTTAACAGCATCCATCGTGTTGTAGAGGCGAAAGTTACGACGTATCTTTTACATAAAAACAGTCCTGCTGATGAGCGCTCCTTCCAAAATCTGGTCCGCGATTTGAAGAAAGACGTGGGCAGTGTTTTTTATGAAAAATATCTTTCTAAGTAGGCTTGTTTGTTGTTCCTCATTTTTAAGCTAAAGAGCAGTATCTCCGTTCTCGCCGCTGCCATTTGTGACCAACAATCCGCCAAAAACTTTATAAATAAACTTGTGATATGTCTAATAAAGGCAATAAAATATTTAAAATAAACCTATTTAATAAAGAAATAAACCTATAACATGTCTATCTACTTTGTGGATAAGATTCAAGGACAGGGACGCAGGCAACGGAAAATTCCGCTTCCCAAGAAGTTTTGGAGAGAGTTTCCTCTCGGTTCTTTTGTAAAAGTGGAACAATTGGAAGATGCTTCATTGTTTTATGTTGATAAAGTGCAAGCGCAGGGAAAAATTCAGCGTCGTATTCCCGTGCCGCAGAAATTTTGGCCTGAGTTTCAATTAGGAGCCATGGTGAGAGTAGAATTTATGAGGAAAGGAAAACAGATATGAAATCAGGAGAGAGAAAAAACTGGAAAAGGAATTCACTGAACGAGACTAAAGAATATTTCTTGCTTGCAGGAATGATTTCTTTTATTTTTGTCTTATTGGTCAGTGAGCCAACTACCACTCTGGTTTTTGATACTATTCCGGGACATTTTTTTTCCGAAAAAGAAATAATTGTGACTACACTGGATTCCTTCCTTGGAACAGGAAACAGTATTACTGGGGCTTCAGTTGAAATAGTAACAGAGAATAACCCTTCAAATATCATTTCACCCACAGGATACATCATCCCTACGGTCCTGCAATCAACTTGTGCTAATCTTACTGCTCGCGGAGTTTATACTCTTACTCAGAATATTGTTGCGGATACGCACTGCTTTATCATTAATGGTTCAGACATATTTCTCAATGGTTCTGGTTATTCCCTTATTAGCAATGGTTCTGGCGTGGGAATTAATATCACTGGTTTCAATAATATTACCATCTTTAATCTCACTATTTACAATTTCTCGCAACAAATTTATGTCCAGGATTCTAATGGTACTAATATCACTAACGTTACTTTTCTATCTCGCATAACTAATACGCAAGCTTTGATAAGCTTACAAAATGTAAACCATACCACTATTGTTAATAATTATTTTGAGCAGAATACCTCTTCCATGACCCTTAATACTAACATTCTTTTTCTAAATACCGATTTAAACATTACTAATAATTACGTTAATAGAACAAATAATTCTAATCAGGGGGGATTCAATCTGGGAAACATCACTGGCTTGAATTTCAATTCCAATACCCTCTTCGATTTTGGAAGTGGTGGAACGGCGATTCTTTTAATGGGAGTTACTAACAGTAATTTTTCTTCTAACAAAGTATACGTTGGGGGAGGGAGCTTGTCAACCGCCTTTGGATTTCAAGGGATGGGCGTTGTGGAAAATAACACTTTCACCAATGACAACATTACTAGTTTTGGAACTCAAAGCGCCGTTTTTCTTAATTCTTTCTCGCAAGGAGAATGTTCCGGTGGGGATTGCGTGAGAAATAATTATTTCATTAATGTGAATATAAGCACAAATGGGTCCCAGGAGATACAGGATAATAGTGCTACCAATGTCAGTAATTATCTCATCTATAATAACTCTTTTGGTGAGATAAAATGGATTGATAATGGAACAAGGAGCTTCACTCGGAACCTAACACTTTCTGTTGCAAGCAGTGAGGGTATTGGTTTAGCAAGGAATCTTTTTATAGGGAGCAATGTTATTGCGTTAAATACTTCTACGTTCGGGAGCAGCTGGATTAACGGAACAGCTAACATAACCGTCTTTGGTTTGAACTTTACGGCGATAAATTCTATTCTGAAAGTTCCTGCTTATGATACGAATTCTACCAATATTTCTAACAATGGGGTGGATTGCCTGGGGAGTAGTTGTACCGTGTTTAGTATGGGAGCAGATAGTACTTTGCGGTTTAATACTACTTCTTTTAGCAGTTTTGCTGCCTTGGGAAACGGGTCTTCCATTTGTGGAACGGTCAATGGGAATCTCACTTTAACTCAAAATACAACCTTTACGGGAACTTGTTTAACTATTAATGCTTCCAATATCCTGATTAATGGTGCCGGGTATGTACTCACGGGAACCGGAAGCGGGTTTGGAATCAACAGTTCAGGCTTTAGGAATATTACTATTAGGAATATTGCTCTCAACAATTTTTCAGAAGGGATTCATATCACTGCTGGGTTTAATATTACCATCTCTAATGTCACTATCGAAACCGCAGCGGGGGATGGAGAAAGACCAGGTATCGTTTTTCAAGACACAAATAGTTCTGTGATTAACACCAGCACCCTCACTATTAATGCTACCAATTCTCATGGAATCCTGCTCAACTTTTCAGAGGGCAATATCCTACTTTCTAATACTCTGTTTTCTATCGGGAATGGTTCTACTGGTCTTGGTTTAAGGACTTCTAACTATAATAATGTTAGTTCTAACATCATCAATACGACTGGCTCTGGCCCTAACCTTGCTATTAACCTAGTTAATGGCAGCTATAACCTCTTCGATTACAATTCCCTTAATTCGAGTAAATCGACGGTGTTGTCAATTTTAAGCACTTCTGAAAATAATACCTTCTTAAACAATAACTTTACGTCAAATAACACTGAGATTTCTGATTCGTCATCAGCAGGTTTGGTAAATTATCTCATTTATAACAACACCTTTGGGGAGATCCGATGGACGAATACGAGCTTTCAGCAGGATTTAACCTTGAATGCTAATAATAGTCTGGGGATTGGATTAGGTAGAAATATTTTCATTGGGCAGAATATTATCACCGTTAATACTTCCGCATTTGTATCGGGGAGAATAAACTCCAGCGCGAATCTTACCCTCTATGCCCTTAATGTCAGCAGGGTTGAAAGTATCCGTCGTTTGGAAGAGTATGATGAGAATAGTACTACCGTGATCAGAGCAGGAACTGATTGTATCAGCAGCAATTCTTGCCTTGTCTTTAATTATAATGTAAACACCGGCATCTTGCGTTTCAATACTACTTCGTTTAGCAGTTTTGCTGCGGACATTGCTAGTTGTGGGTATGTCAATAGAAATTTTACTCTCAACCAGAATGTAAGCGCGGAGAACACTTGTTTCATTATAAACGCATCCAACATTTTCATTAATTGTACTGGAAATGTTATTAGGTATGGTTCTTCCAGTGCAGAGGGAAAGGGAGTTAATAACACCGGCTTTCATAACGTCACCATTAAAAACTGCCTGATGGTTGAACAGGCGGATACTTCCTCTAACAAAGACGCAATCTGGTGGGACAGCGCTCTTGACGGTGTACTCTTTAATAATACTCTCAGTACTATTGCCAATGCTAGCGCGTCAATAGAACTTAGAAATTTTGCAAATAGGACTAACATCTCCCAGAATTATATGAACACGTCCGGGACAATAGCACCAGGATTGTATATGTTGAACACCCGCGGGGGGATAATCGCATCTAATACTATCATTGGCTGGAATAGTTATGGTCTTCTGCTCATCAATAATAGTAATAACTCTTTTATCGCTAACAATATTACTGGCAATTCCACCTTGGCCACTATAGAGATAAGTGATGTTAGCACCTATAACAATACTTTCCGGAATAATACCATCAATGCCGTAGTAAATTTTAGTATTTATGATCTGAGTGGCTTAGAGACTAACAACACGCTCATTTACAATAATTCTTTTGGGATGATAAACTGGACCAGGGAAAATCTCACTACCAATATGAGTTTAGTGCTTGGACAAACTATCTTTTTACAGCAAAATCTCACGGGTATTCTCGACACAGCTCAGTCGCTTAACCTTAATAGATCCGCCCGTATAGACATAAAAAATTTAACTTACTCTACCCAGCCATTCTTATTGAAAGATGGGGTGAGGTGTGATAACGATAATACTCTCTGCACTATCGCTTCCTATGATTCTACTACGGGAATCTTAACTGCGACAGTTGCTTCATTTAGTAATTATTCCGCTACTTCGGGAAGCAATGTAACTCAATGCGGCACTATTAATAATGATGTCACTATTAACAATAATATCAGTACTGATGGCACGTGCTTTATCGTCAACGCTTCTAACATCCTGATTGAGGGTGCGGGATTTACCATAACGGGAGATGGATCTGGCTCGGCAGTTTTAGCAATTGGATTCAATAATCTCACCGTTCGAAACCTAATCGCGGTTAACTTTTCCACCGTAATAGATGTAAGAGACTCCGTCAATCACACCATCTGGAATAACACCATTATTTCTGGCAATGCAAGCACAGGCAGTATAGGAATTAGTTTCTCCAGCGCGAACCGGTCTAACATCAGCAGAAATAATGTCACTACTTTTACTAACTCGTCACCTGGAATAAGATCACTCACCTCAACCCTCCTGGTTATCGATTCAAATAAAGTGGTGACTTCAGGAAATAATTCTTATGGGTTGGACATTGCTGTTTCTTCCAATCGTCTGCAATCTAATACGGTTATCACTTCGGGATTAGGAGCGGTAGGGATATTAATCAATCCGGGTGAAAGAAACAACACCATCATTTTTAATAATGTTAATACGACTGGAAATGCAGCCGAGGGAATCCTAGCCCAACATGCGCTGTCCCACAACATTAGTTTTAATAGAATTGTTACCACTAACAGCAGCAGTCTTTATTTTGTCAACTCTAGTTTTAGTATTGTAGACTTTAATAATATCACCAGCTTGGGAGACGGTATTGCTCTTGATTTCAACTTTATTACTACTACCGGTGAATCTTCCAGCGATAACAACATCTCGTCTAATATTATAAGAGGGTTGGTTAATCTTGGACAGAACGCCTCTCGAAACACGCTTGTGGAGAATAACTTCACTACTGATACCGTTAGAAGTATTATTATCCAAGCTAGTGCCGCCAACAATACTCTTCGAAATAATAATATCTCCAGCGCTAGTACTTCTGAAATAGATGATCAATCAGGAAACTCTAACCTCAATTCTTTTGTATATAACAACTCCTTTGGTAAAATTCAATGGACTAACAATAGTTTCCTGGATGATTTAGATCTTCAGGTTGGTAATGCTTTGGGGATAGGATTAGAGAGGAGTTTCTTTATTCGTAATAATAGCGTTACCATTAACACGTCTGCTTTTACGTCAGGAAGAATTAATTCTAGCGCCAATCTTACCCTAGTCGGTTTAGGATTTAATTCCGTAGCTAACATCCAGCGGTTAGAAACGTTTAGCACGAATATCGATGAAATTAAAACTGGAGGGGAATATTGTAATGGAACATCCTGTCTTATTTTGAGTTTTGATAATGCCTCTCAAGTTCTTCTCTTTAACATGACTTCTTTTGGCAGTTTCACTGCCGTCACCGCTGATAACAGTTCTCCTACTATCTCCCTTTTATCTCCTCCCAATAACACTTTGAACAATACTAATAGTACTCCTCGTTTTGCTTTTAATGTCACGGATGATCTAGCGCAACAGGGAACTTTAGACTGTACTCTTTATTTGAACAATAGCGAGGGGGTTACAGCCCCTTATGGCCGAAATAGTTCTACCCGAAATGCAACCGCTACTAGTATAACTGCTAATGCTTCTCTTCTCAATGGGGAATACCACTGGTCTATTAACTGTAGTGACGGGGGAACTTCTGCAGTTTCTGAAACAAGAAATCTTACCATCAGTAATTTCTGTGGGAGGGTAACCGCTAGTTTTACCTTAAATCATGATTTAAGTAGTACCGGGGACTGTTTTATTATTAATAATTCTAACCTCTTCATCAATGGTTCTGGCCATTCCGTTTACAGTAATGGCTCGGGGACGGGAGTAACTATTAATGGTTTTAACAATATTACTCTTTTTAATTTCACGCTGAATAATTTCACTACTAACATTCGTGTTCAGAATTCGAACGGTACTAATATTACCAATATGACCTTAGTAACACGAACCAGATCAGGTCTCGATCTTCTTTTTGTACAAAACTCTAATCATACGACCATCGCTAACAACTTCTTTGAATTAAATTCTTCGGGGACGGCAATTAATACTAATATTTCATTTCAATCAAAAAGCTTTAATATCACTGGAAATTACGTGAATAGAACTAATAACAGTAACCAGGGGGGAATAATTTTACGTAATGTGTCCGGGGGAATTTTCTTCTCTAATACCCTGATAGATTTTGCTGCTTTTGGGAGCACCGTGCTCATAGCTGGAGTGGATACTATGAATTTTTCTTCTAATCGTTTCTATTCCGGGGGGGGCAGCCTGGGCATATCCTATGATCTTCAGGGGCAGGGAGTAGTTGAGAACAACACTTTTACAGATGAAAATATTACTCACTTTGGCACGTCTAGCGCTCTCTTCCTTAACTCTTTTTCGCTGGGAGATTGCACTAGTGGAGACTGTATAAGAAATAATTATTTCGTCAACATTAATATCAGTTCTAATGGGTCTGTGGAAATTTCTGACGATAGTGCTGCTAATGTCAGTAACTATCTTATTTACAATAACTCTTTTGGAGGGATCGAATGGATTGATAATGGTACGGGTAGTTTCCTTCGGGATTTAACTTTAGATGTTAATAATTCTAATGGTATCGGTGTAGGTAGGAATATCTTTATTGGAAATAATACCCTTGCGGTAAATACTTCCGCTTTCACCTCTGGAAGAATTAACTCCAGCGCAAATATTACTCTTAGGGGGCTTGGTTTTAGTGAAGTGGTCAATATCCGAAGATTGGAGACTTTTAATACTAATGCCAATGAAATAAGAACCAGCGGAACCAATTGTAATGGCACTTCCTGCACTATTTTTAGTTTTGATAATGTTAGCCAAGTACTTCTCTTTAATACTACCTCTTTTAGCAGTTTTGCGGCTCTTGACACATTGTGTGGCTCTGTTAACTCCAGCGTTACTTTAACGAGAAATATTACCTCCTCTGGAACCTGTTTTACCGTTCTGAGAAGTAATATTATCATTGATGGTGCAGGGTATGCGATTATCGGCAATGGCGTAGGGTTAGGAGTAAATATAAGTGATGTAAATAATGTCACTGTTAAAAATATATTCATCAGTAATTTTTCTCTGGGGGTTTTTGAATCTAATACTAATAATGTAACAGTAAGCAATAGCACCTTTACAACGAATACCCAGGGAATTTCTGTTGATAACACCAGCAAGAGCATTATTACTGATACTGTTTTACACTCTAATGTTGCTTGGGCTATACAAATTTTCAACAGCAGCCAAGCAAATCTCACGGGGAATCTTATTTATGAAGAGGGGGTTCAGGCGGTACTTCTTAATCTTTCTAACCATTCCTATCTAGAGAGTAATATTATCAATGATAGCAGTCGAATATCTTCTATCATATCTTTTAGAAGCTCCTATTCGCCTTTGACGTATAATGGGGTGATTTATAATGGCAGCCTAAGGTACACCGGCGGCGGCGGCTCCGTTAATGTTTCTGCAGATAACACCACCATCATTATGGCGGATGGCAGTAACAATTTTAATCTTATTCTTGGTTTTCTTAATTCTAGTTCAGGATCAACTCCTTCTAACCAGACCATCTTTCTTCGGAAAGATTCTGCTGATACTAACGGATTAACTAATTGTAGTAATGTTGTCACTAATCTCCCCGGATCTATTTGTGATTTTTACATCACTAATGCTTTAATAGCTAATGGCAATTCCTCTAATTATATTGATAATCTTACTGCCCTGTTTAACTCCAGTTTTAATGTTAGTAGCGGATATACCTATCCTCTCTCTTTACAAGTGCGGGAAACGAGAAATATAACTTCCGGAGTAGCAGTTGAGAACTCTTGCAATAACACTTTTGTGGATAACCAGTTTGAGAATACTACTCTTCTCTTTACCGGATCTGCCTGCGCCCAAACTATGAAATATAACAATAGTTTTGGTTCAGTGCAATGGACAAATATCTCTAATATCAGTCTTCCCTTTGAGCTGGGGCATGGAAAGAACCTCATCATTGCAGATAATTTTTTCGCTTTTAATACTTCTGCGTTCGTAGGCCTAAATCGGACAGGAACAATCATTCTTCAAGGGCTTACTTTTAGTTCAGTTACGGGGGTGACTAAGGATCCACTCTTTAGATCAAGCGCTAGCGAGATAAGCGGATCTGATTGTCTTGGCTCAGGTTGTACTCTTATCAGTTACAGCAGCGGAACACTCACTTTTAATACTTCCAGTTTCAGCAGTTTTACTGCCAGTGAAACGATTACAACGGAAAGCGAAGCGGTAACGGGGGGTGGAGGCGGCGGAGGTGGAGCAAGTAAACCAAAAGTAGAATGCACCACCGATGCTGATTGTGAAGCAGATCAATATTGTTTCAATAACCAATGCATAGAGTATGAATGTATCACTGATGATCAATGTAGTACTGATGAAGTGTGCATTCAACACTCCTGTGTAAAACTCTTTGACCTAAGGATACTTGATGTTACCTCTCCGGTACCGGCTGGGGAAAATATCATGGTGAGATATTTAATGAAAGCGGTAAGCAATATTTCCGGAGACGTCGTTTTGGATTTCACCCTGGAGAAAGAGGGGGTAATAAAAACCGAGGGGAAAGATGTTATTTTTATTCAAAGCGGCAGGGAGGAAATAGAAAATGCAACTCTCTTTGTGCCTTCTGATCTTGAGCCAGGGCAGTATACTCTTACTATTGAATTAACGTATGGAGATTATCACATTACCAGTCATCGTCAGATCGAAGTGATGGCGGCAGCACCTCTTCCGGTAGTAGTTGCCCCTGAAGTTGTGCCTCCTAAAGCAAGAGCTCTAGTTGGGGGCGCATTCTTCCAACAGTTTAAAGGGAGGGCGTTGCAGTATAGTTCGTATTGGGTAGGATTAATTGCTCTCCTTATCTTTTTACCTTTGCTCTTCCTGACTTCCATTTTGATGCGGGAAGAATATCGAAAATATAAAGCTTTTATCCAAACCAGAGAACGGAAGAAAGAAGTTGAGAAGACCGCACCAAGCATTAGCGTCACTCTTCCTTCAGCTTGGGGAAAGAAGCAGCAGGTAGAACTACAGGAAGAGTATGACCAGATTAACAAAAATCTTAAATCATTGGAGTACCAGCCAGAAGCGGGTACAGTGGTACCGCCAAAACCCCCTTTCGGTATGCTCAGAGCGGGACAGCTACCCCCAGAGTTTTTACCTCCTGCTTCCCATGAGAATATTTCCTCCCGAGTTGACTCGCTAGAGCGAAAGAGATTCTTAAATCGAAAACTAGGACAAATCGAAGAAACTATCGCCGGATTGGGGCCTGCTGATAGTGCTCGGAAAGCGAAAGAAGCAGAAAGAATTTCTCGTCCAAAGTCTTCCCTCAGCGAGTCAGTTTCTCTGAAAAAAAGATTGTTGCAGGTTGAGGGAGAATTAGAGAAATTGAATAAAGAGCTTGGAAAAGAAAAGCAATAGAAAAGAGGTTATTTTTGGATCAACGTCCCTCCCGGTAGTCTGAACTATAGGTTAGAGGGAATCATCCCAATCCATCACCGTAAACTTTATATAGTCACCATCCATCCACAGGCTATTATACTCAAAGAAGGTGAATCATTATGGAAGAGAAAGACAAAAATTATTCTAAGGAGTTGATAGGGAAAACTATTGTTTCTAAATCAGGTAAGAAATTCGGAGAAGTGGGAGATCTCATCTTTGAAGTTGGTTCCGGCGAGTTAATTCACCTCTTATTGAAGAATCCTACTCCTTATACTGATCGCATGGAATTGGAGAAAACCAAGGAAGGCCAGATATTGATTCCCTTTTCTGCTGTTATCGCTAAAGGTGACTTTATTGTGGTTGCGGAAGAAGACATTATTTAAGACCTCTTTCTTTGTTTTTATTACTCTTTTATTACTCGCTGGGTTTATTTACCCTTATTTAACGATTATTTGTTCTTTTGATGGCCCGGTGGAGACAGCAATTACTTCTGCTCCGGTGTACCGTTCAAAATCAGCGATAGCTGTTCCTAGAGAAGGAGGAAGTTCTCCATATGTAGTCAAGTCTCGAATATCTGCATACCCGCTATAAGCCTTTAATCTTGGTTGACATGCCGCGAGCGCACTACTATCTCTTGTAAATGGAACATCTCCTTCTTGGGCACTCATGTATCCGTAGCCAATCGCAAATTCCCGCATTCCTACTATACAATCAGCTTTGGTGAGGATTACTTTCCCCTCGTTGATGGAGTGCGCATATCGGGCCGCTTCCGCATCCGTCCAGCCAATTCGTCGGGGCCTTCCAGTCGTGGCGCCAAATTCTCCCGCTGCTAAGCGCATACCGGCTGCTTTTAACAAAGGATCGGGAGAATTCATTAGTTCTATAATTCTTGGATCGGCATAGTTATATCTAACTCTCCCTTCCTCTTCGGTGAAAGGAATGTGATATACCCCCAATTCGAACTTTTTCCTTCTTTCCTGGTTTTGGCAGTATTCCTCTCCTGCTCTTCCTCCCAATTCCGTGGGGAAAGGACCTGCTCCGACTCGGGTCATGAATGGAAACTTGATTAATTCCAACACTAAATCCACTTCTCTTGCAGAAATACCTACGCCACTTGCGGTTCCATTTACTGACGGATCGGAAGATGTTACATAGGGATACGTTCCATATTCTACGCTTAACAATAATCCCTGCGCTCCTTCCAATAATATCCTTTTTCCCTGCCTTCTGAGTTGGTGTAATTCATGGATAGTGTCTCGAACAAAAGGGGCAATTTTCTCTGCCAACGGGGTTAATTGCGCAACGATATCATCTACGGACAATTTTTGTTCTGGGTAGTGAGTCAATGCTGCTGTAATCTTTCTGGCAAGAGCATCTCGATCATATAAATCGCGAACAGAAATCCCATGACGAGCAATTTTATCAGCATAGCAGGGACCAACTCCTCTCCCGGTTGATCCTATTCCGTTCGTGAGTGAGGCATTTTTATCTTTATCACGAGCAACATGGTAGGGCATAATAACATGAGTATCCTGACTGATCATCAGATGATCAAGGGTGAAACCCTTCCGTAAAAGAAAATCAATCTCTTCTACAATGGTTGGCGAAATAACGCAACCATTTCCAATGATGCTTACTTTTCCTTCTCTGTCGTACCTACTCCCGATAGGGATAGCATGAAGCACGAGCTCTTCTCCATCCACGACTAACGTATGCCCCGCATTTGGCCCTCCGGTTCCTCTGGCAATGACATCCACTTCAGTTGCGAGAAGATCAACAATTTTCCCTTTGCCGGTGTCACCCCACTGACTATCAACAACGGCAATGACTTTGATATCCGGTGCCAAGTATTTTGTTAGGTCCATCAGCGCTCTTTCTTACAGCTTGATTTATAATTTTTTATGCACTGGAGTGTGTACTTAAAGAAAAGTATTTTCATTTATACCTCTCTGCTTTCTCCTGAAGAAAGGGAAGAACAGCATAGGGAACCTTTGCGTCTCCAATCTTAACCGGCTTAAAGCTCCCATGATAATCGCTTCCTCCCGATACTGTTAATCCTCGCTTTTGTGCAAGGGAACGGAAAAATTGATTAATTTGGCTAGAACTGGATGGAAAGCGAAGTTTATCATACACATAATATGCTTCTATCCCGTCACCGCCTTGTTTTACGAATAAAGCGATTACTTTTTTGAACTTTGCTTTATCAAAATATCCTGGGTGGGCAAGAATTGCTATGCCCCCTGCCCGATGAATTAATTGAATCACGGGTTCCATGGTTGTTCTATGATTTGCTGGAACATACGCTTTTTTTCCCTCAATGAGATATTCATCGAAAATGTGCCGTACGCTTGAGAAATGACGAGGATATTTTGTTAACAGCGCTTTGGCAATATGGGGCCGTCCTACTTCCCCTTTGGTAAACATCGCTGCTTCGGCAAAAGTAATGGCAAATCCGAGAGAATTCAATTTCTTAATGATGGCTTCTTTGTGAGCTTTGCTTTTTTCTTTTGCTTCCTGGATCCATCGCTCTAAAAATTTATTTCTAGGATCAATAAAAAGTCCGAGGATATGGATATCTACAACATCGAGCAGCGGCTCATCACAACTCAGTTCTATCCCCGGAATTACTTCTATTCTTCCACGACTATGCTCGCTTGCTTCCGTAATCCCTTTCACTGTTCCATGATCGGTGATAGCAATGGATTTTAATTCTGCTGCCATCGCTAGATCTATTACTTTTGCGGGGGAGTCTTCCCCATCAGAATAATGGGTGTGTACATGAAAATCGACGAAATTCTTCATTATTATTGCTTATGCGCCCTCGCTAACTGTAGCAATTCGTCTGAAAATGGCTGTGGTTGAAGTCTTTCCAACCTCCTCTTGGGAGGAAATTCTTCATCCATTTTTTTCACATACTCTTTAACTCTGCTCACCACTGATTTCAGAATGAACTGTTCTATCTTCTCTTCAAAAAGTTCACTGATATCGTTAAATTCTGCCACACGATACAAATTAGCATTGGATTCAATTAAATGCAGGTCTTTGATTCGTTTCAACTGCCTGCGCACATTAGAAGATGCTATTCCCAGCAGGGGAAGTTTCTGTCTCTTCCGTTCCTCAATCACTTGATCCTTGATCTCTTCTGAATGCAACTCGTTGCGGTACTGCTTTGCTTTCAATAGGACATGCAAGACATCCACAACCACGTCCCGGGAATCTCCCGGCTGCAATAACCCTACGGATAGACAGAACTTCCGCACTAACTCCCTTTCTGATGCAGTTGGCTTTTCATATCGTCGTAGTGTAATCTCCGCTAATGGCGTGTCCCGGCTAATTTTTCCCATGATGATGGCCTCCCCTTTTTATTGATGCTTTATTTGATTTATTATTTATTTTATTTAATGGTTTTTACTTGTGCAGATACCAAAAGATAACCTTCTCTTTCTCTTTCCTCACTACCCGCGCAAAATAACGCCGTTCCAACTGGACTATTTCTCCTTCCTTCAACTGTGCTAACCGCTCCTCACCCAATCCGGCGGTAGTTAACCCATTCTCTTGAAGCACTTCCATCTGAACATTCTTAGCGGCGTGAGGCAACCAATGAATGATATGTCCTTTCCTCGTTGCATTTTTGTATTCTTCATAACTCTGTGAAAGGTAATATAATTTATTTTTCCGCAATTCAAAATTGCAACAATCCATCAAACGGTGAATATACCCTTCTCCCAGTCTTTTAAAATCGTGCATGCTAATGTAAAATTTCTCATCAGTAAGAAAAGTTCTTTTTCCCCGCGAAGGAAAATCAGGATGCAATTCCAGCTCAACACTTTTTTTCTGGCAACCTTCGATGACTATTCCTACGGGATCGTCAATAAAGAAATATCTATTTGCAAGGGGATCTACAATCTCTTTGTTGAAGGCATTAATATTTTTCCAAAATTCTTCTTTACTTACGGTCTTGTCATTTAGGCTGAGTCCGATTTCTACAGCGTAACGGCGGAAAGCTCCCGGCTGGTAACCCCTTTTACGCAATGCAGGAAGAAAGGGTAGGCGAATATCATCCCATCCTTTGTATTCTCCTTGCTCGATGGCTTTCCTGGTTTGAGTAGTGCTTAAGATAAACCCTTCAAAATTAATCATGCCCCAATGTTTATACTCCGGTGCTTTCCACCCCAAAAATTCCATAATCAAGCGCTCCTTCACGGCATTATCTGCTTGATCTTTCCCATTTAAGACGTGAGTAACCCCCAGTTCATGGTCATCTACTGCAACTGAAAAAACCATAAAAGGCCAAAGTTTCTGTTGCTTTCATGTCTTTGGATTAACATGATCAACAATACGCATAATGCCTATATCCCGCCTCGCCGGAGTCTTGTCTTGGATATTTGTTTTTAATCGTAGTACCGCCTCCCCTTCTGCATAGCCGCTAAACATTTTCGCATAGCGTACGTGCTGTTCTTTAGTGGGGAGTTCTCGACAAGAGCAGGCTTTACCATGGTTTTTCATCTCCCGCCAAACTTCCGCATTGCAGGTGCACACATATGCTTTTCCGTCGCGAATTAATTTTTCTGCATAATCGTAATAAATCCCTAAGCGAGAAGATTGCACCTGCACTTCCGCCACGTTATTCTCCGTTAACCATCGCAGATCTTCCTCGATTAATTTATATGCGGGCTCATAGATATTTTCGGGATTGGTATCTTCAATCCGCAGGATGAGTTTTCCCTGATACATCTTACTATATTCGTAATTTAAAGAAGCTCCATACGCATGCCCTATATGAAGCGCTCCGCTCGGTGAAGGAGCGATTCTTACTTTTACCGCTCCTTTCTCTGCCTTGGGAAGCGGCTTTAATGGTCCTTCGGCGGTTTCTTCGGGTGGTGATTGAAGCAAATTCGGGGCAAGGTGTTCTAATTTCTCTTTTTTTTCTTCAAGGGTTAGTTTTCCAATCTCCAGAATGACTTTTTCAATTTCTTGCCGAACCTTGGGAACATCTTTTTTAAGCTCTGGATGATCTCTTAAAACTAATCCCAGCACCACATTTTGATTTACTTTGCCCTGGAACTCTAGTGCATTTTTAAGAGCATATTTGAGAATGGTTTCTTTCATCAAGGATTAGAAAGAGATATTTGTACTTAAACTTTTTGATTTTTGATCATCTCTCTCGTCTTACCACTCCATTGTTGGCGTCTACCTCCACCACTTCCCCATTTAATAAAGCAGTAGTTGCAATTTTCGTGCCTATAATACAGGGTTTTCCCAATTCTCTTGCCACTACTGCTGCATGAGAGGTAATTCCTCCCTGTTCTGTGATAATGGCGGCAGCTTTCTTCATCACTGGCACAAACTCTGGAGTGGTTTGGTTTGTAACCAGGATTTCTCCGGTTTGAAATTGCTTCATCTCCTCGGTTTTTCTAATGATCCTTACTCGGCCACGGGCATAACCCATACACGCAACCACTCCTTTCAATTCTGTGACACTCCTGTTTTCACTGGGGGCATTAAGTGTAAAGTAGGGTTTTGCCTCTTCTCCTCCAGCGATAAAATAGTCCTTCGTCGTTACGGCAAAGAAGCATTGTTTTTCTCGCTTGGCGATGTCTGCATCGCGTTTTCGATTGTCTAGCAGCACCTCTTTTATTTCATCAAAGACCAAAAAATTAAGTTGCTTTTTGTTATAGCCAGTTCTTCGCGCTACTTCCGCAAGAAAACGATCATAGTGATACATTCCAATATACACTCCGCTCTTTCTCACGTCTTTCCATTTGGAAAATAAAGTTGCGGTCTCTACTAGATTTTTCATGAATGGAGATAAGGCCAGGGAGTTCAGCAGTTCTTCTTTTTCTTTCCGTACCCGTTGCAATTCTTGTTCCCTCCTGCTCAAAAGTTGGTGGATGGTCGTCTTGTTCTTTGCCGCTTCTTGAATCAGATGGCAGATTTCATCATAAAATTCTTCAGCAGTGAGGTAGTGCACATTGTAATAATTGTTCTGGATCCAGTGAAATTTCTGCTCTAATTTTTGCAATTCTTTTCCCAAATAGGGGGCTTCTTTTCGTACCGTTTTTAAGGAGGGAGCTTTTCCCGCGAATCGAGCGGTAATCCCATGAGCTGTTTTGAGCAATTGGTATTCTGCTTCCAGCGTAAACGAGAGATGAACCGGGGAGGTGAGTATCCTCACTTTTTTGGCCCTTTCCGTATTTGGAACGCCTACCTTGGTTAATTCTTGCATGATTAGCGTTTCCAGCCAATCTTCTGTTCCCGTAGACATAAAAGCATCGGCAATGTATGCTACTGATCCCGCTACTACGTAACGGCAATGGAACTCTTCAAAGAGGGCATAGAGTTTTTTCTTGGAAAGTTTTTCTAGTTTAATCCGTTGCAATTTTGCCGAGAGTTGGAGATATTTCTCCCAATTTTTCTTCCATTGCTGATATAATTCGGAAACTTTTGGAGAATCTTTTCGAGCTTCTTCTAAAACCCAGTTCCGAACTCGCTCAATTTGGTCGTTGCCGAGATACCATTGTCCCTGGTCGTTGTTGATAAAACAAAGGCAGAAGTCATAATGTGCTGGATAAAGCTGAGCAAAGGAGTAAATCTCACTCTCGGACGATGCAAACAGCGTGAATATTTTAGCATGGAAAGCTTTATTGTACGACGTGGCGATGGATTTTACTGGTGCCAAAGGAAAATTTTTCAACTTCGTGTGCAGGCGCCGGTATTTTACTGGTGTCATCTTCTCTCTAGAAAGACATGGCTTGATATTAAAATCTTTCTTTGAAACACGTCAGAATTTTCCTTTCTCCACTAACCGTTTCATCCGCAGGACAAACTCTTCCGCTTCCCGATAATAATTCTCAAATTCTTCTCCTTTCACTTCTTTAATTTCCCGATGGGTAATCATCTTGCTCAGTTTGTAGAAACGACGCATCGTTTCCACGTATTTAGGCTCTAACTGCTTTGGTTTAACGTAAGCTTTTTCAAGTAAATCTGCAACATGCTCTGGTGTGGGAGGGATTTCATTTTTCCGCATCAAAGCGGCATGAGCAGCATCAATTACCGCCCAGTATAAGTCGAGTGTTGCTTGCAAGACATGCCATCGGGAGTTTAGCAAAGTTCTTGGCGATCGGCCAAAGTATCGCCATACGCTCTCTTCACTGGGGCGGATGCGGCCCATTTTTAACAAGCGTTGTAAAGGATCAAAAAAACCAATGTCAATTAAAGCAATACCATCGCGAAGGATGTTAACCACCACAGGATCACCGGCTTTGGCGTATTCCCAAAAAGAAGTGAAGGTCATGGACGTAACATGTAATTTAGTTGAAATTTTCCCAATCAACTTTTCCACAATCATCCGATATCCTTCCACGAGGGGCTCGTTGATAACAAATGAAGCATCATCGCTAATAATTAAAACGTCAATATCACTTTCGGGAGTTGCTTCTCTTCGCACAGAACTACCAAAGGCAACCGCTGAAATCATGAAATCCCCCAATTCGTTCTTTAATTCCTGGGCAAAACGCTGCGCAATCTTTAAGTCTTGGGTAGGATAGCGGTGAATGTTCTCGTTTTCTTTTCGTTGGACTCGGAATTCCATTATTCTCTAGTAGAGAAGAGGGGCGTTATTAAGCTTTTTTAACTATTATTGAGGACTAAAATGTACTGTTTTATTTCTTAGGAACTTTACTTATCTTCCCCAAATCATCCAAGATGTCAGAAGCGATAAATGTATATCCTTTCTTTTTCTTCAAAAGCATATCCCCAATATAGCCATTAATGTATGATCCTGCCACTGCACTCTTGAAAGGATCTTTCGTTTTCGCCAGGAAACCAACAATAATTCCCGCCAGCACATCCCCCGTACCCGCTTTGGTCATACCTTGGTTTCCAGTTCTATTGTAGGCGATTTTATTACGGGAAATGATGATATCCGTAGCTCCTTTAACTAAGAGCACATTATTATTCTGCAAAAAGTAGCGCAAATTCCCCTGAAGGATCTCGGCTTTCTCTTTGGCATTCGATTCTCTTAGTTTGGGAAGCAGGAATTCCTTGTTGCTGTTGATGAGCATTGTTTCCAATTCGGTTTCATGGGGGGTAAGGATGGCATTATTAAACTCCTTAAAAGAAAGCCCCTTCAAGGCATCTGCATCAATGACTTTGGGCTTTTGCGATTTCTTGATGAAGTATTGGCAAAACTTGTCTGCTTTTCGGGTAATGCCATTTCCGATAAGGACGGCATCAAATTTCTCAGCATACTTGACCATTTCTTTCGCATTTTTAATGCTAAACGCGCCGCTTTTTATTTTATATGTCATTAAGTCAGGGCTGTAGCGGTTAATAGTCCAGGCCACTTTTTCTGGCGCAGCAACGGTAACGGCATCACAGCCGGCTCGCAGCGCTGCCAAGCCTGCTAAAGTAACCGCTCCCGCATATTCTTCCGATCCCCCGATCACTAAAGCATACCCATTTTCTCCCTTGTGGGAAGTCTTTTTCCGTTCCATTAACTTCTTAATTTGGTTTATGTTCATCTTTTCTCACGAAAGGTCAATTTAATTTCTAGCCCTAGACTTCTTTTTTGGGTTTATATAAGTTTGTAGTAATTCCCTGGTGGGGAAAAGCAAAATAAGGGTTTATTTATAAAGGAAACGGAAGAAATTGTTCTTCCTTTCTTATTCTGGGAGAAGAAAGTCTTTTAAAGAAAGGGGTATCTTGCGGGAATGGCCCCATAGCTCAGCCTGGTGGAGCGCTGCTCTTATACGGGTGCGTTCTTAACAAAGCACTAGAAGTCAGGCAGATGTCCTGGGTTCAAAGCAAGTTACACTATGCGAGTCGTATTCAAGCGGGATATTCCTCTGGAAATCCCGCAACATGAGCAGAATAGTGTACTTTGGTGATAGTCCCGGTGGGGCCATTTTTTGATTTTATATATTCTATGAGACAGAAAGAAAGTAATTATTTTAACCTGTCCTTAATTTTATTCAATTCTTCATCTATTGATTTCAATTCAGGTGGAAGTTCGCAACCACCATAAATCCCCACAGATTTTTCTCTTGTTTCATCCTTAAAATTAAAAGTATTGGTACCAGCGTCTGTAGGAGCATTTTCGCAACCATAATACCCCTCTAAGCCAAAGAAATTGCTATCAAATAATTGGATCAATTGGATTAAGTGGGTATTATTTATCTTTCCTTCTTTTCTATTCTGTTCAAAATTAACACCATACTCATCAGTAGCTTTTTCATAATAGACAACAGCCCCATCTAAAGCTATGGTTAATCCCAATTCCTCTAAAGTAAATCCATTAGTATAAACTTTTGATATTATAATGGGAGAACTGGTTGTAGTGGGTGTTATCTCCTGCTTTGTACAACCACTGACTAAAGCAAGTATGATAATAAAGATAGTGAAGATAAAATAATTGGCCCCTTTCATAGTTCTTTTTGAATTAATTATTCTATTTAAACCTATCGACAGTTTTATTTACGAATTAACCAGGCACCTCTTGTTTTTAAGACGGCGACATATTTATATATCAATTTCTCTTTTCCTCAAGACAGAGGTGAGTGAATGGCGGTTCAAAAAAGTGGACAATTATTATCAACTGGACAAAGTACACTAGGGGAGGATAAGCACAAATTTAAGTTTATTGGCATTGCTTTCGTGGTCATACTTATTTTAGCTATTTTTCTATTGTTGACAAGAGGTTGTGTTCCTACTCAAACCCAAACAACTTCAATAATCGAAGAGAATGCTACGGATCAGCTTTGTATGAATATTCGTCATATTATACTTGCTGATCCTACTGGGTTTGAAGCTTACGAGTTCTCAGACCTGGAAAGAATAATGGTTGAAACAACAACAGACATTAGAGAGACTATTTGTACTCAAGCGGGGTGTACTTTTAGCGGTGGTGACACACGCGGTGGAAAACGCCTGACAAGTGATTTAAATGATGATTTTTGTACTGGAAGACTTAGGGAATGCCCTCGCATTGATGAATATAATTATAGTGGGTACAGGTCTAATCTTATAAGGAAAGATCTATGTACGTCAGCAGGATGTACCTTCACCGATGGTGGTGATGATTCAGTAACTGATGACAGATGCGTGTAGCAAGAATTGTGTACTAATCTGTACATAATGACGCTGAGACTTTAAAACTCAAATTTCACCGAGCCCACTTATTTGTTCAGCTAAGTGCTGAATGTTTTCTCCATATAAGCCTCCTGCAGAGAAAATGATGGTGCTTAGCCCATTAATTACTAGATTTTGTCGTTATTGTTGTTCCATTTTTAACTAAACTCAAAAAAGAATATGCGGCTGCCGGGACTTTCGAGACAAGTTTTACGAACGCTTGGCGTCTAACCATATGGATTTCACAGCGCCAACTTTTTCTTTCGAACCCGGACCAGAGCCTGTTTGCGATGGTTGCCATGAGTTGATAAGAGCCGCGCTGGGGGCTCTTATTTGGCAAGGCCCGATCATAGCCGTTAGACTACAGCCGCTTGGTTATTGCAAGAAAGCTATTTATTAATAAAGTTTGTTATGAAAATCACGGAATGTTCCATTGGTTAATTCTTGCGTACAACTTCATACGCGCCCGGTTTCAGTGGAACATTCCGGGACTCAAAAGTTGCCGACTATCATTAGTCAAAGACAAGTAGGATACTCGTCGAGTCACTCCTTCCGTGACTTTCCTTACAGAAAGCTTCGCTTTGGTCGGGGACTTTTTGAGAAAGAAAATAAAAGAAAAAGAATACTTAATTTTTTGCCAAGACAAACACTGCTCTCAACGCCACAATGATGGTTGCTGGCACGAACAAGGTTAACACTCCCCGCAAGACATTTGCGATCAACGGTGCTACCCCTTCAAATACGCCTACCTGAACTCCCAGGAAGGAAACCAGCACTAATACAGTTCCACTGGTCAGGAAACCACTGGATTCGTCGTGGGTTACATTCAATAATCCTACTACAATTCCGAGTAAGAATACTACCCACAGCATAGTTGCCTGGTATGCTCCTCCAAATCCCAGTCCTAAAAGTACTGCTAATATCAGTCCAATCAGAAAAGACCAGCTTCCTATCAGTGTAGGGCCCTTCAATTTAGGGACTACTTTCAGTTTTGCTGCCATTGTTACTATCACCTCTTTTTGATAAACTCTTTAGAGTAGAAAACAATTTTCATTTAAAAGACTTTTGCTTCATCGGAAGCTATTTTGGGGCAAAAGGTTAATAAATTAGACCTAGCTTGGCAAGGTATCCCCCCTTAGTTTAGCGGCTAGAACACTCGGCTGTAGGGAATCGTCGCTCTTTTGACTTTGTCGTATGACTTGCATGAAAAAGAGTCAGCTGAGACCGAGGGATCCCCGGCAAACTTTAATAAAGTTTGATCAAAGGGCGGGCGTAAAGCCCACCGAACATAAAACTTTAGTACTGTTTGGGGAATTCGAATCTGGGAGGGGGGACTTCGCAAGGGAAGGGGAAGTGTTCTCTTCTTCCCTTGTTCTTTTCAATAATCTTTAAGTACTTCACTTTATTCTTTAATTGTTATGGTGAAGAAAAAAGCTCAAAAATTTTTAATCCAAAAATCATTAAGTGTAAAAAGTAAAAATCTGCTTGGATTGAAAGTGATTTCTGTTGTACTTTATATTCTATCAGCACTACTTCTCTTATCTGCTCTGTGGTTGCTTTTCTTCCCATTGCCTATGCTCAACTTATTATTTTCTGTCATTCCGACATTTGTTTATCTTTTGTATCCGCTGGGGTTGATAATCCCTTTCGGTGGAGAGATATTGCTATTAGCTTTTGCAGTCTTATTGTTTTTTCAAGGGAAATGGTTATGGAAAAGAGAACGCCGAGCAAAACATTTGGTGTTAATCCTTTCTGTCGTTGATGCTTATCTCGCCTTGGCAACGATGACCACGATGGACTTATCTCCTATTAAAGTAATTATTGAGGTTATTGTTGCCGTTTCTATTGCTTTATATTTGATTTGGCTTCTTTACAGTGAACGTAAGAAAAATTAAAATTCCACCTTCTTCTTCCACCACATATAAAATATCCACGCTGTTCCTAAGGCCATGTCCAAAACTGCAAACCTCAGCGTGGAACGCATCTGCTCCGGTGAACTATGCAGAAAGGAAGGAGTGGCGGGATCGAAATATGCTACGTGATTGTATGCAAAGTTTACCAAGCTTGGCCAGAACAGAGGAACGCCTTGACTGGAAAAGAAATCCAGGAATACATGGGAAAAAATTCCCCCGGCAAAAGCAAGCGCGCAAGCAAAGGAATCCTCTTTATCATAATTCTTGAGAATTACATACAGACAGAAAGGTGTAATCACAACGAATAACAAACTGTGCGTAAACGTTCTATGCAGTTCTGTTCCCAAAACCCAATCAATTATGAAATCAGCATCTGGGAGTATTGCTCCAAAGAGCAGAAAAAGCCAGGCATAATGGGAGAGGTGCTTTTTACTTTTATATTCGTATACCTTTCCTAAAAGCCACGCTCCAATGAGATGTCCAAAAGCAAAAGTCATTCTCGTTGCGGAAATAAGCTTAATCTTTATATAATTGCTGCATTTTAAAGCGCTATGCTTGTAGGAGTTGTAGGAAAACCATCAGTGGGAAAAAGTACTTTTTTCAAGGCAGCTACGCTAGCGGAAGCGGAAATTGCTGCTTATCCCTTTACTACCATCAAACCAAACTCGGGGGTTGGTTTTGTCCGTGTTGATTGCGTAGACAAAGATCTTGGCCGACAATGCAATCCCCGAACGGGATATTGCACGAAAGGCTGGCGCTTTATTCCCGTGCAAATGCTTGACGTTGCCGGATTAGTTCCAGGCGCGCATGAAGGCAAGGGCATGGGTAATCAATTCCTGGACGATCTTCGCCAGGCGGATGTTTTGATTCATGTTATCGATGCTGCCGGAGCTACGAATGAAAAAGGTGAGAGTATTCCCGCAGGCAGTTACGACCCCTGCAATGACGTAGAATTTTTAGAAGTGGAATTAGACATGTGGTATTTGGGAATACTCAAGAAGGGATGGGAGAAATTTGCTAGAACGGTGGTGCAAGAAAAAAAGGAAATCCAATTAGCACTTGCGACTCAACTATCTGGATTACATGTGACGGCAGCAATGGTGGAGGATGCCATCGCAAAATTACATCTAAACAAAGAAAAACCGATTCAGTGGACTGAGGAAGAGCTGCACAGATTGGCACAAGAATTGCGAATCAAGACTAAACCCATTATCATTGCCTGCAATAAAGTAGATGTGCCTATTGCAGAGGAAAACGTGAAACGATTACGGCAGAAATTTCCCCAGTATTCATTTATCCCTTGCTCTGCGGATAGTGAACTTGCTCTGAAAGAAGCAGCAAAAGCAGGACTGATTGAATATTTGCCGGGAGAGAAAGGTTTTAGTCTCATCAATGAATCAAAATTGAATGAACGGCAGAAGAAAGCCTTGGAATTCATTCAAATAAATGTTTTAGGCAAATTTGGCAGCACCGGTGTGCAGCAAGTCTTAGATAAAGCCGTTTTTGATTTGTTAGGATATGTTGCCGTGTATCCGGGAGGGGTGAGTAAGTTGGAAGATTCGGAAGGGAGAGTGTTGCCCGACTGCTTCCTGATGCCGGCTAAAAGCACGGCTTTGGATTTTGCCTATAAGCTGCATACGGACTTAGGGAAGAATTTTATTTGTGCTAAGGATGTGAAGACTAAGAAGACTGTGGGGAAGGATCATGTTCTTAAGAATAGGGATGTGATTGAGATTGTGAGTGGGAAATAAATTATTTTCTTATCTTTGCGTTCACTTAGGCCAATAGTAAGCAACATCTCTTCCTACCCAACCAGGACAAGTGAGATACATCAAGGCAGTAAGAGGATTTAAAGCCTATTTTGAATCCTTCTGGAGGGTGGCTAAAACGAACCTAACTATTCCCCAACAGAAATAATTAAAAACTCCGTAATGAGGCGTATGATGATGAAATGGCTTAAGTCTCTTTTTGAAAAGGTAGGCGTCTCTAGTTCCGTGCAGCCACGTGTTGAGTCAGTTCCTCTTAATGATCTCAGAGAGTGGTTGGAAAATAAAAGTCAGGAAATAATTTCAAAACAAAAATTGCAAGACCATGTAGTTGATATAACCAATCTTTTAAAAGATAAACGCTGGGTTATAGAAGGCAAATTAGATGAGTGGCAGAGTAAAATTAATCCAGTGAGGCAGAGCGAAGTAAGTTCCGTTCTTTTGGAAGCACGCAAAATAATGGGATTAATAGAATTTCCAGAAAAAATGACGGTTGACCGTTTCCTCTCTTTTCATTCAAAGTTAGAACTTGAACTGGAGAGATTTTCAAAAAGAGTGGAAAGTGATCCCTTTCAGCAGCAGTTTTCAGTCGTCTTCCCTGAGAATGTGGGGGCAAATCCCTTACTTAAAGAACTCCTGGAAGTAAATGGTCTTTGTACTGATTTTGAACAAAGGGTGGTACAAAGCGGCTATAGTAAAGTAGATACGTTGATGAAACGGGCTGGACTCATTGAGAAATACATTGAAGAGCTTCAACAGCTCCAACAAGCTTTACAAATAAACACTGCTAAATTATCCGCCCTTACCGAGAAGCAAAAAGAAAAAGAAGCCGATTTGCTTTTACTACAGCAGAATCCAACCTATACTGCATTTCTTAAAATTAAGGAAGGGAGAGCCAAACTATTAGCGGAGATTGAAAAAGCTCCCACGATGCAAGAAAAATTTGAATTAAAGCAGCAGGTGGACGCCTTGGAAAAATCTACTGGCAATCGGGACTTTATTATAAAATTGGAAGAAGCAATCTATCGCTTGGATCATTTTAATCAGCAAATTGACAAATTCAGGCAGGAAGTTACCATAATTGAAGAGGAGATTGAGGAATTGATTAATCGAAGGGGGCGGGAACTAGATCTGTTCAAAAACTTAGTTAAAATTTCTTTGGGCAAGGAGATAGAAGTGAGGATTTAGTTTCTCCCTATTTTGTTGACGATTAGCGCGTAATTCTCAAATGGGATGTATTATTTATGGTTATGCTTTTGAATTTTGTACCTTGGTGATCGAAAACGGTTATTGATCCATTTTCAAAATTGTAATGTAAGCTCTTGGAGATGGCTTCTCCTCTCAGCACTGGAACCAGGGCTCTTAAGGCTCCTGCATGAGTTACAATTACGACCTTTTTTTCCTTTCTTTTTGTAATTTTTTTGATGGCTTTTGTAACCCTTTTTTCCATCTGTTGCCAAGATTCTCCGTGAGGAGGAACAAAAGTATATCTCTCCTTTAAAGTCATTTTTTCTAATTTTCTCTTTATGCTTTCCCAGGATTTTCTTTCCCACTCCCCCCAATTCCTTTCTCGAAGGTCTGTAAGTATCAACAACGGTAAATCTAGTTTCTTGGATAGTAAAAATGCCGATTGGTATGCTCTCCTTTCCGGGGAGCAATAGACCTTTTCAATCCCCATTTTCTTTAGAGAGGGTATAACCGTCAATACTTGCTTGACTCCCCTTGGAGTTAATTTGGAGGGGTCGTTATTTTGGTGCGTTTTCCCACGGACATTAATCTTCGTTTCCCCATGTCGCAGAAAAATCAGTTTCATTGTCCAAGTTTCTTCTTAAATTTTTTATAATTCTCTTCCAGTGCTTTTAATGCCGGCAATTCCTGTCCTGATAAATAGGCAACGGAAGCGCCTCCTCCTGTAGACAAATGAGTGAAATTGTGTGCTAATCCGAATTTCTCTATCGCTTCCGTGGTTTCTCCCCCGCCGGCAATGGCAGTTGCAGTTAGCTTCCCAAGGCATCGGCCAATTTCTTTCGTAGCGGTAGAAAACGCTGCCCACTCATAATATCCCAATGGGCCATTCCAGACGATGGTTTCCGCTTTTCGTAGATATCGCTTGAATAATTCTATGGTTTGAGGACCAAGATCAAGAGCAATTTCATGTTTTGGAATTTGATTTGCAAAGACAACGTTCTTCTTTGCTTTTGCTGAAAAAGAAAGAGCGCTGACAAAATCGAGGGGAAAAATAATTTTCTTTGCATCCCTATTGGACATTATTCTCTTTGCAGCTTCTACCGATTTAAGATCAACTTTCGACATGCCTATTTCGATACCCTTGGCTTTGAGAAAGGGAAAAGGTAAGGCTCCCCCTAATAATATATAGTCCGCTTTCCTCAACGCCTGCTGCAGCAAGTCCACTTTGTCTAATTTTCCGCCTCCCAGAATCCAAACCGCAGGGTGCTTGGGGTTAAGCGCTTGGTGTAAGTAAGTAAGTTCTTTCTCTACCAGGAGTCCTGCTGCGGAGGGCAGAAAGGACGTGATGGCATGCACAGATGCATGCGCTCGATGACAATTGGCAAAAGCATCGTTGATATAGACCTCCGCAAGGCTAGCCAGGGAATGTGCAAACATACGATCGTTAGCTTCTTCCTCAGCATAGAAGCGTAGGTTTTCCAGCATAAATATTTCTCGCTGTTGACCACTAAAAATTCTCTCTTTAATTTCTTTCCCCATGCAATCATCAAGTTTGATAATTTTTTCTTTGGGAAGAAGTTTTTGCAATTCCTTAGCCAGTGGATCTACTCTCAAAGTAGGCATAACTTTCCCTTCCGGTCTTCCGAGATGGGTTGCTACCACAATCTTGCACTGTTGCTGGAGGAGGTATTTGATTGTAGGTAAAGACACTTTAATTCGGCCGTTGTCCAAGACTTTTCCGTCTTTGATGGGAACATTATAATCCACTCTCAACAGTATTGTTTTATTTCTTACCGGCAAGGCGGATATTGAAAAGTGTTTCATGAAGCCTCTTTTTATGACCTTGTTTTAGTATCTTTAATGTCTTAGGTATACGCCTTCTTTAAATCTTTTCTTTTTGAATTGAAAATGAGAGGTAGAACATAGTTCTAGAAAAAGAAATATTTAAATAGTCTAGAATTTTTCTTGACTTAGCATTATTGTGATGCCAACTGTGGGCCTAAATTGTTGCGACAAACCCTGTGAAGATAAAGCAAAGCAGTTTAGTTTTTGTCAACGGTTTTTTGAAAGTTCTCAATAGTGCTCTAGAGTAGTGTCATCGCTAGAAAGAGGGAGGGTGTGGAACGTGAAAAACAAAGCTATTCGACTAACTATTTTTACTATCTTATTTATCTTTAGTGCAATGCTCTTTTCCCAGCTAGCGGCAGCTGCAGTTGTTGAATGCTGGCAGTATACCACCGAGTCTACGTGTAACGCCCAAGCTACCAATAATTGCGTTTGGAAGACGGAAACTCATTTTGGAGCGAGTAGCAGTTGGTGCGAGAGGGTTAGTTGTTTTAGTGGCGACCACACCAACGAAACGTATTGTCAAACAACTTTAAATACCACCTATAATATTTCGTGTACTTGGACTAATGGTTCTGGTCAAGAATTCTGTGATCCGAGTGGGGGAGACTTCTTTGGGAATTCCTGTACGGACTTTAATGGAAACCAAGTAGGTTGCTTTAACACTTTTTATTGCCTTTGGAACTCGAGCGATAGCACCTGTAAGCAACCATCCGGAGGTTTTACAACAGGAGGTGGTTCCGGAGCAATCAATCCTTCGTGTGGAGTAGTTCCTACCCAAGATCTCTGTATTAACATTAGTGGTTGTAGTTGGAGTGCTGGCACGAGCACTTGCTCTGGAAATGCTGGCGGAATCCAGTGTAGCCAGTTAAACAAAACCATTTGCTCCAGTGCTACTTTCCTGTCCACATGTTGTAATTGGAATGGAACTACTTGTGGCACTTCCTTTGATAAAGGCTGTTATGATAATATTGCTGATCTTCCCACTGGCGCCAGTTTCTGTGAAGATACTAAGTCGTTTAAGAATCAAACGTTGTGTGAACAAATTGCTGGGGATCCGTGGTATATGCCCTGTAAGTGGGAAAATGGCAGCAATGAGTGCCACTTTAACAGCCAAGCCTTTGGCGACTTTGCTACTTTTGATGAAATTGGGTCTCAGGTAGCGTGTGAAGCTCAGGGGGGAATATGGAAAACGACTCAATACACCGATCCTGTTTCCGGCACGGTGAAAACAGATACCTGGTGTGAGTTTAATTTCGGATCTACCGGAAATTGTGCTGCTGGCTGTTGGGGTTGTGAAAAAGACAGTAATGTAACCAGCTTAGCATCAGCTCGATCTACTTGTGAGAATTCTCCTTTAGGATATTGTCAATTTAGTGCAGATAGTAACGCTTTTAACGGGTATGGGTGGTGTACTCCGAAAGACGCTTTTGTGATTGGTGGAGGAAAAGATTGTGATGATGTATGTGGTGCTTGTGAGTTCTTAACTGCACCACAGGCAAAGTGTGAGAACAGTACTGCTGGCTGTGTTTGGGCAGCGGATACTAGCGCTGCCAACGGAGCGGGATATTGTTTTGGCAAGAATGAGAAACGCTGTGGGAATGATTGTTTCAGCTGTTATTCCTCTAGTGACTGCATTAACACTGGAAAAGGGGGAAATGGATCTTGCAGCTGGGATAGTGTAAATTATTATTGCGAACCGGTAGGTTTTACCGGGGAAGTTTGTTTTGACGGACAGGATAATGATAATGACGCTAAAACGGACTGTGCGGATGCAGACTGTGCTACAGACAAATTCTGCGGGGGGGACGATTTAAACGATAAATTTGGCAACTGCCCCAGCTATACCAGTAATTCCACCTGTACTTCTAACGGCTGCGCCTGGCTGAAAGATGATTTTGAAAGTACTTTTGGAGGAGCCAGTGGTGGTCATTGTGACTTTCCGGGAGCACAATGCTGGCAATTTGATACTGATCAGACGGGCTGTTCCAATACTGCCGACTGTACTTATATTTCTATAGCAGGCGGTACTTGTGAAGTAAATGCAACTGCCGAAGATAATTGCTTCTCTAACCAAAATCAAACTGCGTGCGAAACAACGAGGGGCTGCGGATGGAATACGGGGGGAGGTTTCGGCGGCGGTTTTGGTGGAGGGGGCTGGTGTGAGCCGCTTATCTTTTCACAGTGTTTTGGCAACGCTACTCGAAGAAGTTCCCAGGCAGCATGCGAAGCAAATGTGACTATTGGAGGCATATCTACCCAAGTCTGTGCTTGGAGTACTACTTATAACTCTTTGGGACAATGTGAACCTGTTTGTTTCACGAGGTCGAATGCTACCTGTCTGACGGGAACAAATGGGTTATGTGAACAGCTTACGGGCTTATGTGAACCTAAATCCTTTGGAGGAAATTGCTTTAGTGCTGATGGGAATAAAAGTAAATGTGAGGGATCTTTGAATGCAAGTTGTACCTGGTTTACAGATAGTCGGTTTAATAATAATGTAACCAGTAACGTAGAAAACCAAAATGTTTCTGGATTCTGTGATCCCAAAGGAGAAGGTGGCTTTGTTACGTTCATGGGAAATATAGAACCAACATTCTTAGGTGATGATGGCAACCAACCTGGAATAAGTGATAATTATGACTTAGGCCAGTTAGGGTTGCGTGATGACTTTGATCGTTTAGTGCTGGGATCAGTAATTCAGGATTTCACTGGAAGTGGAATTTGCAATAGTATTCCTTTGAAAACTAACGGTGTCGGATCAGGTAGTTTGGATCACACCTTTCTTTGGTATCTTGATACCGATGGAAATGCGACCAATAATTGTGCTGCCCGGGATAATAGTTCTTTAACTGGGTTTGAGTTTTCATTTAAGTATCAGGGTAATTATACCTCTAGCTTAGCAGAAATAAAAACATCTTTCCAGTGTTTCAATGGCAGCTGGGGAGCAGTTCCCATACCGGTTACCTCGGATCGGGCAAAAATGTGTTCTTTGATTGGGGGAGGAATGGCCGGGATAGACAAAGTAGAGCTCAGCAAGTTTAAGTCTCTTTACAATAAGAGCAAGAGTATGCGCGTCTATGCTACTGTAAGTAATATTACCACTAACGATAGCTTTGTGGTGGATGTTGCCGGACCATACTTCTATACTCCCGGCTCTTTTGACTTTAAGTTTGAGGATTGTTCTAACACTGGAGGAGACAATGATGGGGATGGAATAACCGCAAGTAATGATCCGGACTGTTTCAGCTTCCTCAAGTTTGGATTCGTGCCCAATGAAGCTGGGTTCCAGTGTAAGGATAGTGTGGATAACGATGCTGACGGACTAACAGATTGTGATGATGCTGGCTGCAGCTATGATTCCTATTTCTGTGGCGGAGTCTTACAAGCTGATGCGAATGATAAGACAGCACCAAAAATAACCTGGTCACAGGTGGATCCATTCATTGATTCAGCGTTCATCAGTTATGATACTAATGAACCGGCAAATGGAACCCTCTCTTTTTACAATAACGACAGCACCTGTAAGGTATTAAATAAAACTATAAGAGATAGTGGTCTTATTGATACTGGGCTTCAAGATTATCGGCTCTGGCACGATGCTTCTATTGATAACTTTGATTTTAATCCAGATAAAGTTGGCTCTACATTGAACAATGCAACAGTATATTACTACAAAACAACGGTGTGCGATATCAGTAGTAATTGTGCTGTGAGCGCTTGTTCCAATTTTACGACGAAAGGAACGTTAACTACCTGTAAAACTTGTACCAGTACTTTTACGTTCCCTTTCACGCCCCCTTCGGGAGCGGTAGCAACTGATCCGCTGGGAAATATTACCTTTACTTTTAGGTTACCTGGTGGGACGACAAATAATGTTACGGGGAATAGCAGCGCAGGTGTTAACTTGAATTACAGCCAGACTAAAGGCTTCGATCTGGTCATAGAAAATCCTACCGCTTCGAATAGCAGCAAGTGGAAAGTGGTTTTAGTTAATGCAAGCATTACTGGTAAAGTTTCTACCGGTGCTCAAAACTTTACTCCTGGAACAGGTGACATCGGAATTAATTCGACCACTAATGGGACTTTTGTTGGCTTGGGAAATACCAAGTGTCAGGAATTAATTAACGCTTTCAGACCGAAGAAACTGGAAATTGGAATTCCAGGGAACGTAACTGTGTTGTGGCAGTGTAATGCTAATCTTGGAAACTGCGTGAATAAAACTGCGAACGCTACAAATTTGGGTTATAATACTACTACAAACTTGACAACCTGGCGCGTTCCAGCGGAGTGGGGATGTTAAAATGAAAGTCACAATGAAAAAAGCCTTTGTTTTTGTGATTATAACTTTGTTTTTAGTTTCATTTGCGTTTGCGGCGTACGGTCCGGGAAGTGCGCCAAGTGGAAGTAGTTCTTCCAGTAGTAGTTCAAGCTCCTCCAGTACTGGTGGCGGCGGGGGCGGCGGAGGGAGAGGAGTAGGTGGAACTTGTATTGCTGGTTACACGAAGGTAAATGGTGTTTGTGTTAAGCAATCTGCGCCCGCACCTGCAGCAGAAGAACCAGAACTAGAAACGGCGGAACAAGCACCTGAAGAAGCTGCACCTGCAGAAGAAATTCAAGAGGAAGCAGTTCAAGATCAAACGGTTCCAACTGAAGAACTAGAAGTAGCAGAAAAAATGGATCGGGAAGCACTAGAATTAGGCTGGTTGTGGGCTACTTTAGCAATTGTGGCTATTGGTGCTCTTGTTGCCGTGTATATTCATAGCCAAAAAAGGTAAAATCACGGAATTTTCCACCCGGTCTTGGACCGGTGGGATGCTCGTCGAGTCACTTCGTTCGTGACTTTCCTTGCGGAAAGCTTCGCTCTGGGCGATTTCCTTTTTGAGTTTTTCTTTTTTAGTCCTATCTTTTTTCTTCTAATTAGGGTAATCAAGAAATTAATCTCTCCCTGGCAAGAATTGCTTTTCTAGGTTTTCAACGATCCTCTCTTGAAAAGTTGTACTTGTTTCTCCTTCTCTCCTGGTTGTATTCAGAATGTTCAAAAGGCCGGTGATTATCCCCAGCTCCACATCTTTCTCGAAGAGTTGGTTTTGTTGGAGATGTTCTTTGATGATTCTTTCCTCAATTTCTTCCGGGCTGCTTTCAGCAATCTTGACCTCCTCGAATTCCGAAGAGGCTAATTGAGCCGTATTTTTCATGACAAAATAAGCTCCCCTAGCATACAACTCTTGGAAAATTCTCTTAAAGTTAATGTCAGAGACTTTCCCTGAACCCAATTTTCCTTGGAGGCGGATAGTGATTAAGCTGTTTCCTACTCCCAGGTCTTTAAAGTAGTCCATAATCTGGTTGTACATAGCTTCTGGCGATTCGTGAGCACAGTGGAAGGTAAAAGCATGATGTTTTACTATCTCTACAGGGATCCACTGAATCTGTTGAGTGCTTTCTTCTACAGTAATAAGATAGAAGCCCCCGTGACTGTACTTTTCTATTTCAGCGAAATTATTGGGAAATAATGCTCCGGGATAAGTCAACGTTCCGTAGCCTGGAAGGTCAACTTGAGTGCGGTGATGGATATGTCCTCCAGCGTAATAGTTGAATCCTTTCGGAAGGAAAGAAGCTGGCTGTGATTCTATGTTTTCTAAATGTTTTGGCTTCAATTCGGAAATAGAAGTATGAAACATGAAAATTTTATATCCTGTTTCCTGTTCTAACGGTTCCAGGGAAAGATTTTCATAGTAACTCTTATCTAATTGGCCTTTCCGGCCTAGGATTCCGGTAACCTTTGCTCCCGTTTTCTGATCTTGGGTGAAATGCAACTGAAGTTGCTTGGTTTCCGGATGTACCCCCCCTTTGCAAACGTTGGTGAGCAATCCCGCATTTTCAAGCACATCAATCATCGTTTTGCCGCTGGGAGAAAAGTCGTGAGATCCCGCGATCACGTAAAGAGGGATATGGTGGTCTTTCAACTCTTTGATTTTCTTGGTCACTATTTTAAGCGTGTCAAGTGAGGGGAGGGAAGTGTTAAAGATGTCGCCAGCGAAAAGGATGAAATCCACTTGCTGTTGGATGCAAAGATCGATAGCATTGAGGAAGGCTTTGGTGGAAAGTTCTTTCATCTGTAGTTCACGCCAGGATCCAAGATGGAGATCGGCGAGGTGAGCGTATTTCATGTCATTTCCCTCTTCCTGAGCTATATATTAATTATGGTAGCAGGCCCTCCTAAATGGGATACTACTCTCTAGTGAGTATCTACTAAATATTTAAAAAGAATCTTCTTATTTCTATTTCGTATGAAAAAAGCGCTGATTACCGGCATTACCGGACAAGACGGGAGCTACTTAGCACCTTTTCTTCTTGATAAAGGATACAGAGTTATCGGTATCGCCCAGCGCGACTACTCAGTGAGCCAAACTGATACAGAGAGATTAGATGCTATAATTAGTCGTATCACCCTTGAGCGCGCAGATCTACAAGATCCAATTTCTCTGCTGCATGTTTTACATAAATACAAGCCCGATGAGATTTACCACTTAGCTGCTCAAACGGATGTGCGTGCCAGCTTTGATATGCCTGTGCTTACCAGCAGCTCTATCGTGCAAGGAACCATGCTGCTACTTGATTTCATGAAAGAATTAAATTTGCCTGCCCGTTTTTTTCATCCTAGTTCCTCAGAAATGTTTGGCAACTCTCAAGATCCCGATGGCTTCCAAAGAGAAACCACTGCTATGGAACCAGTAAGTCCTTATGGCTGTGCCAAACTCCATGCCCACAAATTAATACAACATTATCGAAGATCGTATGGCCTATTTTTGTCCAACGGAATTTCGTTTAATCATGAGTCCCCCCGAAGAGGGGTTAATTTTGTGACCAACAAAGTTGTAAAAGGAGCTGTTAAGATTAGTCGCGGCTTGTCCTCCGAACTTTTGCTTGGTAATTTGCATGCGGCTAGGGATTGGGGTCATTCCCACGACTTTGTACAAGCTATGTGGCTGATGCTTCAAAACGACAAACCAGATGATTTTGTAGTAGCAACCGGCGTAAGTCATACCGTCTTAGAGCTCTGTGAATATGTTTTTGGAAAGCTTGGTCTTGATTATCAGGCATTTGTCAAGACTGATTCAAATTTGTGTCGCAGTGAAGAACTGCGTGTACTTAAAGGGGATTCTGCTAAACTGCGCCAGGTTTTAGGCTGGAAACCAACGTATACTTTTGAAAGTATGCTTGATGAGATGATTGAATACTGGATGGACCGAATTCCTCCGTTATCTTCCTCTACGCAGAGGCGAGGAGTGGCTGCAGATATTGTACTTACAGAAACCGTTTCTCCGTCTCCGAGAGTAGCAAGGCCCTGGGAAGTATTAATTCAACCAGAAAAACCCATTTCTCTTGATAAATTAGAAATAAGAATTGCTGGTGGTGATCCCTGTATGCTGGCCTCGCGACATCCGGGACTCTATCGGCGTTCAGTTGAATATTGGCAACAAACGGATGCTCGAGTAAGAGCACATCGCCAGGAAGATTTAGCGGAAGCCTTCGCCCAGGGGCATCAACAAAAGGCATTAAAGCTTGTTAGTCAAATTGATGGGCGACAGAAACATCGATTGTCAAGAGCATTTTTACAAGGCACTACGCTTTATCTAGGAATTAACAGCGTTTCGTATAGTGATGTGTTAGGAACGAATGATTTAGCGGTTCACGACCGGGAATTTCGAGATATGTTGGTCAATGCAGGACTTGAAGATACTGCTGATCCCGATTCCTATTTTGGCAGTCCTTTAAGCATTTGTGCAGTACTTTATGGTATGGAATCTGAAGGACGAACGCCTGGAACGGAAATTTATATCCCATTGGGATTACGCAGCGATAGAGTCCATCATTATCCCGGCTCGGTGCACGTCTTTGGTTGCCATGTTGAAAAGAGAGAAGATAGATCTCCTGATCCGTTTGATTATTTAATGGAAGCTTTGGCAGAAAAATTGGGCTTAGATCGAAGTAGTGTGGGGGTTCCCGTATTTTATGGTCTTATTCGCCAGCAGCCTTCTCGCGTTCCGGAATTAGTGATGGGAATACCTCTTCGTATTGGCAAACCAGAGTTAGAGCAACGCTGGAGAGATGCTCCGGCTCGTTATGAACACGAACAACTTCTCTTTTGTACGCCAGAAGAATTAGGTCCATTCTTAGAGAGAAATATAACCACTATGGTTCCTGCAGGCACAGCAGCTTTATCGTATTACTTGCAGAATTGTGCGTAGATTAAGAACACCTCTAATGAGACAAAATATGACCAATAGTTCCATCGTAGAGAAAATACCTTTTAGAAACCATACAAAAAATAGATCTTTTTGGGGTTTCAAAAATCAGTGAGGATTTTTGCAAACATTTAAAAACATCCCCTTAAACTATTTTCTTATGCCTAAAATAACCAAAAGTAAGTCCGAAGAAGAGAATGCTTTTGAAGATCTGGAATTAAATGCAAAGAAGAAAGTGGCCATCTCTGAACCAGAACCAGAAAAGCAATCTAAACCAAAAGTGGTTATTCAAGCAGTGCATGGCCGGGAAAAAGTCCTCACCGAATCTTCTGATGACGCCAGGGAACTCTATAACCAATCTCGTTATGGTACTTTAGCTGAGAACGGGAAAGTAGAGTTATCCTTGCTGGAAGCATACTATTTAATGGAAAAGGGTAAGCTTCTGGTTAGAAATGATGCTGGGAAAGAGCTTGCTCCTGAAGAGTATCTCAAGAAGACGAAGAAAATTGAGCCTAATTTCTGGATCCGCTATTGTGTTTTTAAAGATATGCGAAATAGGGGGTATATAATTAAAACTGCGCTCAAGTTTGGAGCTGACTTCAGGGTGTATGATCGGGGAGTAAAACCTGGGGAAGACCATGCAAAATGGATTGTCTTCCCAGTTCATGAGGGTAGCACGCTTACCTGGCATGAATTCAGCGCTAAAAACCGGGTTGCACATAGCACGAAAAAGAGATTATTGTTAGCGATTGTCGATGATGAGAATGATGTTACATATTACCAAGTAGCATGGGTACGACCCTAATTCAAGTTGCTCTTAAGATCATTTGATCTAAACTTTGTGCTCCTTCTCGCCGTCCATACCCTTCTTTTTGATCGCTCGCTTCTTCTGCTTCGTCAGTCTCTGCCTTTGCTGTTGCCGTTTTAAGTGGAGTGGCGGGTTCATCTCCTTCAAAATCGCCTGTTGAGTCGGCACTGGTAGTTTCAAACGCATAATATGAAGAAGTATCCTCCGTCCTTAATGCGTAAGGGGTAGGTGTATCAGAATCCATCTCTTCCAGATCTAATAAATAGCTTAGAGCAGGAGAAAGTTCTAGAGCAGAGCAATTGCCATCCTCCTCAGTGCCATCTTGTCCAACGTAGAGAGCAAGATCAGCATCTAAGCTTCCCGCATATTCTCCTTTCATAATGGCATCGTAATCTGCACTTTTATCTCCCGCAGCGTCGCCATCTTCGTCTACCCACTGTTCATCAATCATTTCACCTAAAGTAAGATACTCTTCATCTTCTTCCGCAAGACCGTTATAAATCGGTAAAGGGGTGATGCTGACAGAATTGTATCCCTCTGCTTTCATTGGGGGAGCAAGACCAATTTTCTGTTCTAGTAAACTGTTTGTTGCTCCAGGATAGCTCAAACTAGAAACGTCAGATGCAAGAGAACTGGGAGTAGACGCGGAAACAACAATGTGCAGTGGAGATTCGCCACTTGAAACATAATTTTGATGCACTTTCACCCGTTTTGGCTGTCACGCCATTTAAGTTTTTATTTTTTGATGTAAAATCATTTGTATTTAAATAGTTTTTGTTTTTTGAAACCTTTCAATATTTTATCGACGTGAAAAATTTTTATCAATTTTTTATTTTTTCCATTTTTAAAACCTGAAAAATTCCTGCCAAACTCTCCTCCACTGCCATTTTTTATAAAACTCTTCATTTTAACGACGATAAAATAGAAAAGAATAATTTTTCCAGCTCTCCTCCCTCCCCTTTCCAAAAATACTTACTTTTCTTTCTTTTTTCATTTTTTTTGTAATCTTTCTTCTTTTTCACCATCTTCTTTTTCTAGCAAAAGTTATTTAAAGTGCCTTTTTACTAAAGTAGTTATGAGCGATCAAGACAAAATTATTCATTTTTTACGAGTTACAGGGCCCAGTTTGCCGGCAAAGGTAGCTAAAATGCTCAGTACTGATATCCTTCTGGCATCTGCTTCGCTTTCCGACCTAGCGGCGCAGGGAAAAGTAAAAGTTTCCTTTCTTAAGATCGGTGGTTCTCCTCTTTATTACCTTCCTGGGCAGGAATCCCAGCTACATCAGTTTGCCGCAGGCAACATTAATCCTAAAGATTTGCATGTTCTTAATCTCTTAAAAGAGAAAAAAGTACTGCGAGAATCGCATTTAGAGCTTCTGGATAAGGTGGCGCTACGAAACTTACGTGATTTTGCCCTTCCTTTGCGAGTAACCTTAGAAGGAAAAGCAGAATTGTTTTGGAAGTGGGCGCTTCTTTCCGCTGAGGAAACCAACCAGCTTCTTAGTGAAATATTGTTTATTTCCAGCCAGAATCCAATTACGCTCCCTGAATTTCCCGTTTCTGCTTCCCTTCCTGCTCCGGAACCCTTGCCAAGCGGCTTAGGAACTACTTTGGGTAGTTTTGAGCATAAAATCACTCCCTCAGAACCGATATCTCCTTCTCCGAGCCTTCCCAGACAGCACTTGATGGAGAAAGAAGAACAAAAGGATAATCTTGTGGTTGCAGAATCAGCTAAAAAAGAAGATTTGCCTGAAGAAAAAGTCTCTACGATGGTGAAGAAACCACTCTTGCAGCGGGTTAGGGAAAGGATAAGCAAGCGGAAGAGTGAGGATGAATTATTACCTTCCGTAGAAGAATACTGTAAAAAGCTCAAAATTACGATCGAGCAGAAAGAAACCATCCGCAAGAATGCAGAGATGGAATTTCTGCTTAAAGTTCCTTCCGCAGTAGGCATGATGACCTATTTTTGCAAAGCTAAGCAGAAAACTAAGTGCGATGAGAAAGATCTTTCTGCTGCCTATATGCAGGCTCAAATTAAGAAACTTCCCCTTCTATTATTATATACGGGGGAATTAACCAAGAAAGCTCAGGAAATGCTGGAATCAGGGGCTTTTGAGAATAGTATCGTGAAAAAAATAGGGTAGGTTCATTCCAGACCCATTGCTTCCATTATTCTATCGAGCTTTTGGTTGATTTCATCAAGCTCATTTCGTGCTGGGCCAGATGATTTTTGATCTCGGTTATCGTTTTTTCTAAAACAATTGCTGCAGTAAACGGGTTTATTTTCCCGGGGTTTGAAAGGAACTTCTGCTAACTCCCCACATCTGGCGCAAGTTACCGAGAACATTCTCTTCTCAAATGATCGTTCAGAATCCCTCTCCTCAAATCTATTCGAGTCTCGCGCTCGAAAGCGGGGAGAATCCTCTCTGCTAAATCTGGGCTTATCCCGTTGAAACCGGTCAGGACTTCTTTTATTTGGTTTATCGTAGCGGTTAAATTTTCTCATGTAGTCACTTTATCTTAAATAAATGGCGTTTATTTATAAATTGATGTTTGTTATACTCAAAAATCCAGAAAACTCCCTGACTGAAGTTATGGAGATGAATGGATAATTGTTTTCTGGATTTTTGGTACAAGACAACAAAGTTGTCGGTACAGAAATGAAGTAGTTTCTTCATTTCTTGTATCCCAAAGGGCGGCTATTAAAGAAGCGCTCCGTTCAAACCCCACCATTCCCTGAAAAATGCTTGCATTTTTGGGGTCCCAGAAGCGTCACTTCTGTGGATATGGTTGGGGTCGGAGCGCTTCGCCGCCCTTTGTTGATTTTTAACTTCTGCCAATAAAAATATAAACAAGATGAGCTAAATGGGTTTATGGGCCTGCAATTCAAAGAACTCATTGTAAAACATGATATTTCTATCAAAGATCTTCATGGTAAAATCTTAGCGATTGACAGTATGAATATGCTGTATCAGTTTCTTACTACCATTCGAGCGGCGGATGGGTCAGTCTTAACGGATAAGCACGGCAAAGTGACATCTCATTTAATTGGCTTGTTTAGCCGCACTACCGCTTTAATGGAAGAAGGGCTTAAACTCGTGTTCGTCTTTGATGGGAAACCGCCTGCAATTAAACAAAAAACCTGGGAGAAAAGAACGGCAGTAAAAACAGAAGCGTATCTCAAGCTCAAGGAAGCGGAAGAAGCTGGAAACATTGAAGAGATGAAAAAATTTGCGTCCAGGACAGCAGTATTAACAAAAGAGATGATTGAAGATGCACAGAAAGTTATTCGTGCTTTAGGCTTGCCAATAGTGCAAGCTCCTTCCGAAGGCGAAGCGCAAACGGCATTCATGGTTGCCAAAGGCAGTGCGTATGCTTCCATCAGTCAGGATTATGATAATTTAATCTTTGGCTGTCCGAGATTGATACGAAATCTTTCCATCGCAGGAAAAAGAAAGAAAACAGGAACACTTGGATATCAGACAGTCAAACCAGAAGTAATTTTACTTCAAGAGGTGCTAGATAATTTAGGAATTACCAAAGATCAATTAATTGTCGTTGCGATTTTAATTGGAACGGACTATAACCCTGGCGGTATTAAAGGGATTGGGCCGAAAACTGCGTTAAAGTTGGTGAAAGAATATGGAACGGAGCATTCTCGGCTCTTTGACGCAGTAGAATGGCGTGTCCACTATCCGGATTTAGGTTGGAAAGAAGTTTTTGATACCATTAAGAATATGCCTGTGATCGAGGATTATTCCCTGCGATGGAAATCGATTGACGAAAAGGAGTTGCTAGAATTGCTGGTTAAAAGGCATGATTTCAGCGAGGAGCGGGTAAGAACGAAGATAGCAGCATTGAAGGAAGTGCAAGGGAAGGGAGAACAGAAAGGGTTAGGTGGGTTTTTCTGAAGATGGACAATCAGAATCTTGCTAAATTCTATGAACATCAAATTTCTTTTACCGAATGGTTTTCCCGGATCAACCATCCTTATACAGAAACAATGCGCGAGGAAGATAATCTCAAGCGGGAGCGGTTAAAGGTACTTAATGAGAGTATCGGCCTTCCTTTTGATAAACCGGTTCAGTTCTCTGCTCGTAGTATCGCTGACCGGGCTCCAGATTTTATACTTTATTTGGAGAATCATGGACAGGACCTCTGCGCTTTGCGGCTAATTCCATTAAAAAAGGAATTGCCAAAATTACGGATAAGGGGGAGTTCAGTGAGATTATCTCTCGAGTGGTTTGCAAAACAAAATATTAATCCAGATCTTTATCACGCAGACTTTGTTCCACATGCTGAAGAATCTGAATGGTCCACCATCTTTGTGGTGAATGAGCAGGGTGTTTTCGGTGAGATCATCGCCGGAGGTCATTATCAGTTAACACAAGGCTTCTATGCCGCTGCCAGACCAATACTATTTTCATACAACTTTACAAAATGGGAACTCAGCGAGAATAATTCTGAAGCTCTGGCTCACTTGCAGCAAATTGTGGAGAAGATTACCGTTCAAAAGGAAAAACAAGCTGAAATAGCCACCATGCTCTCGGCTTCTTTTGTTCAAAATCTTCTTTGTGGTTATTTCGAAACTACTTCCTCTCAAGAGTATGGTCTTTGGTTTGTTGATTATAATAGGATTCTAGGGAATATGTACTGCCATTTTAAGCTTAATTTGAATCACTCTGAAAATAAAAATACCTTTCGTGGCCATGGCACTTCGCCGGGAAAAGTAGTCGGTCGAGTGAAAATTATTCCTGTAAACTTAGCAAGAGATGCTATCCTTTCGAGAGGAGAGATTCTAGTTACACAAATGACCACGCCCGAGTTTGTGCCTTTAATGAAAGAAGCAGGAGCCATTATCACCGACTTGGGTGGAGTGCTCACACACGCTGCTATCGTCAGCAGAGAATTAGGCATTCCTTGTATTACCGGCACGCGAGATGCTACTCTCAAACTAAAAGAAGGCGATATGGTTGAAGTAGATGCCGATAACGGAGTGATACGAAAATTATGATTTCTAGAGGCCCGTGGAAAATCAAAGAACGGGAATTAAAGTACCAAAATCCCTGGATAAAAGTCCATGAAGATAACGTTATTCTCCCGAATGGGAAAGATGGCATCCACGTTTTCATTGAAATCAAGCCCGGCGTAAGCATACTCCCTTTAGATAATGAAGGTTACGTTTACCTCACCAAAGAATTTCATTATGCTGCCGGGAAAGAAACCATTGAAGTCGTTGCTGGCGGAATTGATGCTGGCGAATCAGCGTTACACGCAGCTCAGCGGGAGTTGCAAGAAGAATTAGGAATAACTGCCCGGGAATGGATTGATCTTGGGGAGATGGACCAGCTGACTACCTATACGAATGCTCGCACGCAGAGCTTTCTGGCTCGGGAATTAAGGTTTGGCGCAACGCATTTGGAAGGAAGTGAATCGGTTACCAGTATTAAAGTAAAATTAACCGAAGCCCTGGCCATGGTGATGGATGGGCGAATTACGAATGGGGTTAGCAGTGCTTTGATCTTGAAAGCGGCTAGGCATCTTCAAAATCAATCTTCACCACCAAAATATTAATATAATTGTTCCCCGCTGTTTTTTTCAATGGGCTTTATTAATGATGTGCTGTTAGGGTATTCCTATGCTAGGCATAGATCCGATGCTCTTGCTGATTGTCGGGAGCAGGCAGAAGAATTAGGTGAAGACTTTCTGCGGGGAATAGTCCCTACTGCTGGTGGAGAATATGTTTATTCTTATATACAAAGAGCACGAGGCTTTGAAATGAGCACGAGAGGGGGTCGCTTAGAGAAGGGGTATGTACTCTATCAGTTGCTTCATCCTCTTCGTTCGCTCCAAGATTCTGCTGATGTTTCAGATATTGTCATGAGTGAAGTAAGGCCCGCCTAAAATAGGAAACATTTTTATCTTTACACTTTCTTCTAATCCTATGCTTGCCGCCAAAACTGAACTTAAACATGCAGAAAAAGTAAAACAGTTTCTTCAAAAGCATTCACTCTTACATCCTGATTTCTTTCCGGTGAAAGAATTTGGCTTTATTTACTTCCCTCTTATTCGCAAACAGAAAATTCCCTTTGCCCAAACTCTCAGCGTGCCATTTTCCTTTCCGGGCAAGGAAAAGCGGCTTTCCATAGAAGACGTATTAAGAGGAAAATTAACTCCTACAGAAATGAAACTTCTTCCCCATTCCCAGGAAATTGTGGGGAAAATCTTGATCTTGGAAATACCTGAAGAGCTCCATTCCAAAGAAAAAATGATTGCGGAAACGTATTTGCAGAGCAATAAAAGCATTGAGACCGTAGTCAAAAAGGATGATGCTCATGCAGGGGAATACCGACTTCGGAAAGTGAAAGTATTAGCGGGAAAAAATACCAAAGAAACCATCCATCAAGAAAATGGCATCAAAATAAAGCTTGATTTAGAAAAAACCTACTTCTCTGCCCGTTCTGCTCACGAACGATTACGAATAGCTAAACAAATTAAGAATCCTGAGGATGTTCTGGTGATGTTCTCCGGGGCTGCCCCTTATCCTTTGGTTATCGCCAGGAATTCTCCCGCAAAAAGGATTTGTGCAGTGGAAATAAACCCACTAGCGCATGCCTATGCTGCGGAAAATATTGCTTTGAATAAATTGGAACATAAAATTGTTCTCTATTTGGGAGATGTGCACCAAGTATTGCCTGCTATAAAAAATAAGTTTGATCGGGTGGCAATGCCTTTACCCAAAACCGGAAAAGAA
>CAYJXA010000001.1:0-103672 GCA_964373955.1 uncultured Methanosarcinales archaeon | reverse complement strand
TGGATGTTGCTTTGATCAAAGCTAAACCCGGAGCCATTATCCACTTCTATGCTTTTTTAGCTGAAGAAGAGATGGCTGCGGAGGCCCGAAAAATAAAAGAGCTCTGTTCCCAGTTAAAGCATCCCGTGAGGGTGCTCAGAAAAGTAAAATGCGGGCAGTTCTCCCCCCGTGTCTTCCGGGTTTGCTTTGATTTAAAAGTTTTAAAATAGAAATTATCACAAAAAATAATAAAGAAATAATCAGAAAAATCTTATTCTTCATCTCCTTCTTCATCAGAAGGTTCTGAAGCGGCAGAACTGGATTGTCGTTCCGATCCTTTTTGGAGTAGCTGAACGCTTTCTGCTTTTAATCCTCGTTCTCCTTCGGCTCCTTTGAAAGAGACCCGGTCATTTTCGCGTAAAAATACGCCCTGGGGCAAGGCTGAGAAGTGCACAAAATAATCTTTCCCATCATCGCCGCTGATAAATCCAAACCCTTTTTTCCTGTTAAAAAATTTTACTGTTCCTTCCATTTTTACTTCTTCTCCTTTTCCTAAAATGTACTTCAAGAAAGAGGCATCGTACCTACTCTCTGCTCTCACTATTTTAGGTTTTATAGCACCAAGAGCTCATCTTTTATAAACTTTACCCCGGAATATTTATAAGGGGCTAGTGCCGAGTCTTACTAGTGTGGAATGCGTGATGATTAGGTGAACACCATGGCTTCCTTATAGCCGACGGTAGTAACTGATGAGCGCACACAAACTCATTTTTTAAGCAAAAAGTATTAAAATGGCCCCCTCCTCTGATAATCATGGTTCTATATACTATTAAATATGCTCCCCAGCGGAGCGAACAGATTTTCGGGCAGGATAAAGCAGCAGCGGAACTTCGCGATTTTATTGTTAACTATAAAAAAAAACCTCAACGAGCAGCTTTGGTAGTGGGCCCGATTGGCTGTGGAAAAACGTCTTCAGTGTATGCGTTAGCGAAAGAATTAAAGTACGATCTTCTGGAAATTAATTCTTCCGACCTTAGAAATGAGGAAAGCATGAAAAGCTTTTTAGGCGCAGCTGTCGGCCAACAATCTTTGTTTTTTGTTCCCAAGATCATTCTCATCGATGAAATAGATAACATCTCGGGAGTTCGTGACCGTGGCTGTATTCCTGCACTTCTCAAGATAATGGAGAAGTCAACTTTTCCTTTAATCTTAACCGCGAATGATGTATCTGATTCTAAGTTTAAAAGCATCTCTAAAAGCAGTTTGCTGATAGAATTTCACGCCTTGCAATATAAAACTATTGCGCATGCACTTCAATGGGTCTGTGAACAGGAAGGGATTACGTTTGAAGAAAAAGCGGTTAGTTCTCTTGCCCGCCAAGCGGATGGAGATATGCGGGCTGCGCTGATTGACCTGCAGCTCTGCGCTGCAAATGGAACATTTACGTATGATCAATTGGCGCTGCTCTCCGACCGCAAACGCACCGATTCAGTGCTCAATGCCTTGCGAATTATTTTCAAATCTTCCAGTGTTGAAACGGCGCTTCCTGCCTTGGAAAACGTAGATATGGAATTAAGAGATGTCGTAATTTGGATTGATGAGAATCTGCCCCGGGAATATATCTCCGCGACATCCCTAGCAAAAGCATATGAATTTCTCGCTCGGGCCGATGTTTTTCAGGGAAGAATTAGCCGGCAGCAGCATTGGCGCTTTTTAGTCTATATGAATGACCTTTTAACCGCAGGCATTTCTTCTGCCAAAGAAGAAAAAAATACCCAATTCGTACCGTATCAACGGACGATGCGTTTCCTGCAGATGTGGCAGGCAAAAATGAAATGGGCAAAGAAGAAAGAAATAGCGGCTAAATTGGCAGCGATTACACACACGTCTGAAAAAGTTGCGTATGAGCAAGTTGCCTATCTCCAAGCGATTTTCCGGAAATCAAATTCAGCTGAATTGGTGCAGGAATTAGATTTGGAGGAAGAAGAAGTGGAGTGGTTAAAGAGGTAGAGATGGTTGCTAGGGACTATTCTCTAAGAACCTTTGAGAGAGCTCGGCGAGAAATTACTGAGATTGATCTCGAGAGGATTGCCAAGTATAGCAGAAAAGCAGTAAGCGCTATGCTGGAAAGAGATCTTGAATCTCCAAGACAATATTGGAGAACCTTAACTGAGGCCATACAGGTTTTGTATTATCATCCCCTCCCCACTGTACGGCATGAAGCTGCTTTTGTATTATCAGGAGTTTCTTATCATAATGAATTAGAGCAGGTAGTAGTAGTCCAAGCATTACGAATGGCCGTACGCAGGGACCCCAGCATTATTGTGCAGCATGAGTCACTGGAAGCTTTAGGAGAAATCTTTTGCATTGCTGCAGTGGGAGCAGCAGCAGACATGGCTAAAATAATTCGGTTTCGACAATTATATCATGAAGATGTTGTTGACACGGCCATGGAAGCATTCGACTCAATTGTTAGATATTTACGCCGGCAAAGGGGTTTTGGTGGGGTAGTAAGGGAACTCCTGGAATGGCGCGGCGGGCAAAAAACTTAATAAAGTGTGCTGCTCCCTCTCTTATATAATGCCTCATACTCCACAAGATTTAGCGATTTTTTGTAAGAAAAAAGGTTTCATCTATCCCTCTTCTGAAATTTATGGGGGAGTTGCCGGCTTATATGACTATGGACATTTAGGAACGAAATTGAAGCATAATTTTGAAAACCTCTGGCGCAAGTATTTTCTGGGCTTGGACGATAATTATTTCGAGATAGAAACTGCTAATATTATGCATGAAAATGTCTTCAAAGCCTCTGGGCATTTGGAGAATTTCATTGATCCAGTGGTTCATTGTTCAAAATGTGCGTTTAATGATCGTGCCGATCATTTCCTGGAGAGGAATGTGAAGAAAAGAGTGGAAGGTTTATCCCCAGAAGAATTAACGACTCTCATCCACAAACATAATCTGAAATGCCCGCAGTGTAAAGCAGATCTTAAACCGGTTACAATCCTGAATATGATGTTCCCCCTGCAGATGGGGGTTAGCTCGGCAACGAGAGCCTTTCTCCGCCCGGAAACCGCGCAATCGCCTTATGTGAACTTTAAATTACAATATGAATTGCAGCGCAAGAAATTGCCAATGGGATTAGCGTTAATTGGTCGGGCATATCGCAATGAAATTTCTCCCCGAAATTTGACCTTGCGCCAGCGGGAGTTTACGCAGGCGGAATTGCAGATTTTTTTCAATCCTAAGAAAATAAACGAGCATCGGCAGTTTGAATCAGTGAGAGACTATAAACTGCGAACCATGCTCGTGAGTGATAGGGAGAAAAACGCAATTGTTGAAAGATCCGCACAGGAATTATTTCAGCACGGCTTGCCCCAATTCTACGTCTATCATCTAGTTAAAATCCAACAGTTTTATCTGGAACACTTACAAGTTCCTATGGAAAAGTTCCGTTTTTATCAGTTAAGTGATCAGGAAAAAGCTTTTTACAATAAATATCATTTTGACATTGAAGTAGAATTGCAGGAATTAGGGTTTACGGAAGTTGGCGGACTACATTATCGGACTGATCATGATCTAGCGGGGCACCAGCGAGTTTCGAAAGAAAATTTGGCAGTGCTGGAAGAAGAGACGGGGCAGAAATTCATTCCGCACGTATTAGAATTATCATTCGGGGTAGATCGGAATGTCTATACTCTGCTTGATTTGAATTATGAAGATAATAAGGAAAGAGGAAACATTATCCTCCATTTTCCTGGGAAATTAACTCCTTTCTTTTGCGGGGTATTTCCCTTAGTTAAAAATAAACCAGAATTAGTTGCCTTAGCGGAGCAGGTGCATGAACTCATTGGCACCGGCTTTTCTTGTTTCTACGATGAATCTGGAAGTGTGGGCAGAAGATACGCCCGGGCTGATGAAATGGGGGTGCGGTGGTGCATTACGGTTGATTTTGACAGTTTGAATGATCAAAGCGTGACTATCCGTGATCGAGATACAACCCAGCAGCAGAGAGTAAGGATAAGTGAGCTGAGAACTAAGCTTCAAGCGTTACGGTAAGCGTAAAGGTCGCCCAAATCTTTATATATTTTGGATCTCTTTCTCTCTATATGGAAAAAAGGGGATCACTTATCGTACCTTTTATTTTGGTACTATTAGTAATAGCTGTTCTTGCCGTTTTTTATTTTAAAGTGGAATCGGAATCAATAAAAACATTATTGTTGTCATTATTAATAATAGTAGTCCTCTTTGGTGGGGGAACTATGTTGATGATGCTCTTGCAGAGAGCAACCAAATTACGGAAGAAATTGAAATGGATGGAAACGGCTTTGCAGCAAGAGCCTTTGGATGTGCTTAAGAGTAAATACCTAGAGATCTACGCTCTTTACATGAAATTGTCTGAGAAAGACAAACAGAATTTCTATGCTCGCGTAACTAAAGTACGGGAACAAGTGGAAGAGCAAATGAAAGCAGAGAAGAAAGTAGAGCATTTGTTAGAACAAGCTGGCAAGGGCCCCATACCTGAACAAAAAGAGAATTATGACTCTTTGTATGATTATTATCACAAACTTTCTCAGAAGACGCAGGAGAAGTACTACACTCAGATGAAGCAGATAAAAGAGCAGTTGGAGAAGGGAACGAGTTCTTAGATGCTGTTCTAAAGTGGGGGAAAGGTTTTTGAATTCATTCTGGAGGCTATGCCGCAATAGTCTTCTTCCAAGGCTTAACTCTACCTGCACGAATATCTTCCAAGCCACGTACAAGGGAAATTAATAAGTCTTCATCTACTTCGGCTTTTCTTTTGAGAGTTTCGTATTCTTCCCTGGAGAGCGTTACTGTTTCCATTGTAACCTACAATAGATATACTCTTCAAATAGTTTACTCTTCCGTTTTACCGGTGTTCTTCTGATTTTAAAGGAATAGCCTCTGTAAACGTGTTGGTCGGAAGGTTTATATAGAAAAAAGGGTTTCTCAGCAAGTGCGTATGATTAAAAAGGGGAAGGGACCACATCCGGTCCATAAGACGTATGTAGCCATAGGTGGATCTCTGGTAGCTTTAATTCTCTTTGCAGCGATATTTGTCTATCTTGTGCCTACGCAGTTTGTAGGGAAAGCGGGGGAGACGGGACCGCAATGTGCATCTGTTCCTTCTGGTTTAGTGGGGTGGTATAAGGCTGAAGGCAATGCCGCTGACAGCAGCGGGAACGAGAATGATGGTCATTTAGGAACCGATGCCGCTGCTGATGCTGCCGACCCTTCTTTTGCCGAAGGAAAAGTAGGCCGAAATTCATTTCATTTTACAAGTATCGAAGCTGATGGTGTAGGTATGATTGACTTTGTGGAAGTTTCACCTCCTGCTTCATCTGCTTTTGACTTTGGAAATAATCCTTTTACAATTGAAGGGTGGATCAAGACGGAATCTTCAACTGCTCCGCAAGGAATTGTTTCTTTTTTTAATATTATTGCTGAGTATAAAGGCTACGTTGTTGGATTAAACATGGACCCGGCAGCCTGTTGGGGGGGAAAAATATGCTTCTTACCTAAAAATAATGCCTTGGCAGCAGCACCGGTGTGGCAGGGAGTTACATCTGATATCGTGAATAATGAATGGACGCACATTGCAGTTGTTCATTCTGGCGCCAATGTGATTTTTTATGTCAATGGAGAGAACAAAGGTAGCATCCCTGTTGAAAGTCTTGCTCCACTTTCTCCTGCTGGAATGGACTTTGTCATTGGGAAGAAAGGGTCGGCCGTGCCTCCAGCTCTTGCCGCTTCGTATCCTTTCCAAGGCATGATTGATGAATTATCTCTCTACACCCGCGATTTAACCGAAGAAGAAATCATATCCATCTACGAAGCAGACAGCTTTGGCAAATGCGTCACGGAAACCGGGAATAGTTGTTATGATGATATAGATAACGATAATGACGGAGATGTCGATTGTGATGATGCAGATTGCCGAGCTCCCAGATCAGTCACTCTGAATGGCAGCCGAGAATACGCTGCAACGCTTCGCTCTGACGATTGTCCCGGAGCGGGATTAGCGGTGAGAATAATATGATCAAAACCAATACGCAATGGGTGATAGGTATACTACTATTACTTTTGCTTAGCCTAACCACCACTGCAGATCATCTATTCGCCGGAGTTCGTATTTGCGATGATCTTGGGGGAACGATGTTAGTACAAAACAGAGTAACCATTTGTAATGATGGGTCGGATGCTGATGTTCTTCTTGATGATGTTCTCGTTGTTCTCAATTCTACTGAAGTTCTTGCCTTAACCAATGAACGACCTTATTTTACGGAGGGAGTCACTTTTCTATACGATGAACCTCTTGAAGGGGAAGTAAAGGCCGTCGATCTTATCTTGACGGGAAATATTACTCGTCGACAGCACCTTCTTCCCCTAGGAGCATTCTCACTCAATATGGTCTCCGGAAATCCCCTTATGCTTCTGTTAGAAAATGAATTTTATCTTTTGGAGTATCCAGAAGATCAGGAATTATTTGATACTGAATTGTTACAGTTAACCCACATTCCCACCAGAGAACAATATACTATTGCAAATTTTGCCGGGACGGAATGGTATACTTTTGATGTCCTTGGAGGAAGAAAAATTGCTGTGGGGATTTTTGGCGCGCAAGTCGTTATCCGCTCATTTGAACCAGGAGAAGCGCCTGCAGCGTATGTCGTCCCTCAAAATCTCACCGAACAGTTTGAAGTCACGTTTACGCTTACTACTCCGGTGGAGATTACTGACCCAGCGATAGGCCAATTCACGATCTGCCGTGATGATAATCCTGCAGATGTACAGCAAGCATTAGTCTGTGTGAATGATGCCGATAGATTTACCTTAAGGGAGGGAGAATTAACAAATCGAACTATTGTTACTCGAGTAGGGGGAATTCCAGTTCTACCCGGGCCAATACCCCCCTCACGCTCAGTCGGCTTCCTCTACGAATACGTTGACGGGGTAAAACAAGTTTCCGTCTTTGATCTTAAAGAACCTTCCGCTATGAGAACTAATCTTCAGTACAATAACTTCATTAATTCCATTATTGCAGGGAAGAGAATTGCACTTGAGTTTGAAGATAACCTTTACTTGCTAGGTCATCCTATTCAACCGACTCTCTCTTTACCGTTGTTAACACTTACAGCATATCAGGAGGGGGGAACGACGGACTTATCCGCATCAGGAAGCGAGGATAAAGTAGAGTTTCCAACTTTAGAGGGGGGAAAAATATTCCTGCAACGTTTTTATGGGGCTCCTCCTCCGCCATTTAATTTAACTGCACTCCGTTCTGATCAACTTATGCCGGTTACATTACCACAAGAATTATTTGCTTCATTTTCTTCACTAGGGGGAGTTACGCTCATCACCCCCCTACCGAATGTAGGAACAGTTTCAGCTTCCCCTCTCGATACTGAATTATATCAACCGACATTTATGATTACCACCGCATTAGGTCCAAGAACACTGCTTTACCGCACACCATTTGTTGAGCAAAATAGGAATACGACACTGTATTATTACCACTCTGCTCAAATTTCTGGAGCTACTCCAGTTAAAACTGCTTCAATCTACCAATTTTATAATATTACTGCCGCACCCCGATCTCACCCATTCAATGACCAATTTATTAGTACTTTCACAGGGGGGAATGAATTAGTATTAGGTTTAAATAATTCTTTTTATCGTCTTGGTCATCAAGGGAACCCAGGAGAAGTTCGTTTTTATAATCCTTCCCAACTAACCTTGCGTACACTTAATGGGAGTCAGACTTTCCCAGTGAGTGTATTGGGAGATGTGGCCACGTTTAATACTCCTGCGGGAAGAATTGATGTGGTTGTGGACATCACCGCTGGACAAATTACCTTTACTGGCACTACCGCTGAAGAATTAGCACAAATTGAATTTGCTGGTCTCATGACTGAATTAACCCCTTCCATTCGGGTAAGAGTAGGAACATCCCTGCTGCGTATGTGCTTCTTAACTGCATATAGTGGTTTCACTTCCGCTAGGGTTTGCGATGATAACGCTATTCTTACAGAATCAATATTGGTGGATCCATTTACGGCAGTTACTATCAACGATGGCACGAATGACCAGCAGTACATCTTGGAATCAAATCAGCAAACAGGAAATGCGAAAAAGGTGTTCATCAGGCGACTTATCCCCCTAAGTGCTGTTCAGTATGACAATCCAGATTGGTTTGCATTCATCAATGAAATTATTGCTGATAGAAAACCAGTCTTTAACATTAGCGGGAAGTTGTACTTGCCGTACGCTTCTGATAACCGTCTGCAGAGTTTTGGCTTTGGTGCATATCCAGCGGGTTCAATACAACCAGTTAGAAACTTGCATGCTCATACTCCTATTGCATATAACGGAACGGTCGTGCTAGGAAATAGAACCGTGTTTATAGATCAGCAGGAAACTGGAGTGGAAACTATACCTATTGAAGTTCAGTTTAGTGTTCCAGCATATAATTATCTCCCCGATAATGGCGATCCTGTAACTCTTGTAGGAGTAGAAGGCTCAACGCTTCTCTTCGTTAGTGCCGTCGATGGACCAATTCATACGCTTCAAATCGTTGATATTGCAGATAGCAACCTCCTCAGACTACGTATGGATAATTTCCTTGACCGTTATTTTGCCGAAGGTGATAGCAGAACCATACTTCTGGGTGGAGTACCCGTACAACTTACTGTCCTAGACTTAGAAGCCGATGAGGACACTCCTACCATCACTGCCACTATTTCAATACGGAGAGTGTAATGTGAAAAGAGCAACCGCAAAAACAATTCCTGAACCAGCGCAAAAGCAAGTTTGGATTATGTTAGGTATAGCTCTAATCGTCTTAGTAACTTTTGTGAGCGTGTATCTTAATTCCAGGGTTGGTGTGGGACAAGCAATCTTTATTGGTGAAACTCCCTGGGCCGGTGGGACGATTGATTTAGTCCGAGAAGAATCGTTTACCTTCACGACTCTTCCCGCCACGCAGAGAAACGTTACTTTTCAAACAGGGCTTTCTGCTTTTGATTCTAATCCACAGGAATATTGGTTCCAGCTGGTGCGGTTAGGAAACTTAACGTATGGCTTCAGGTTAGAGCAGCCTCAAGGCACTCCTCTTGCGGTAGATGTACTCTCTACCACTGGCGCTGAAGATAACTCGATTGTTTACCTTAACCTTGATGATACTACTCCCGATGTAGAAGTACGCTACCAGAATGGCCAAGTAACAGTGCGTAATCTCCATTTCGTTCCTCCCGACAGTGCCCGCATTCAGTTGCTTGATGCGAGCGGAACTCCTTATCCCCCAGTAATTAGATTAAACACTTCCCAATCATTTTCTGGGCAAATCATTGCCAATAGTTCCTCTCCGCCTACGATTCAAGTGAACCTAGGAACACTCTCTTCGGTAAGTCCTAATCCGACGCTCAATGTAACATTGGCTAATTTTGTGTACACTGCTCCAGCGATGTCCAGTGCCGTTATTTTAGATATTACCGCTAACGTTTTAGGTCAGGCAACTAACCAATATTATACCTTTGCAGTAGGAGACATTGCCTATGCCTTACAAGAATCAAACTTTCCACAAATGACTGTAACGTTGTTAGAAGACAACACTGCTCAACTCAACGTCACTTTCAGCCGAACGCAGGAATTGCAAGCTTTTGCGCTTCCCTGTCTGCCTACATCTACCACTCTTGATGCTGTGTTTGGAAATAGCGTTGTTGAGAGAATTCATACCTATGACGCTCAATCTGGGCAAGCGCAAGTGTGGACGCAAGGCGCTGCACCAGATGAGTTTACCACGCTTTCCCTTTTTAGAGGATATTTTGTACGCCTGAGAGCCCTTGCGGATAGTGATTCCACGAGTATCGTCACTACTTGCCAAGTCCAATCTCTGCAATCGGCAGCAGCAATTCCACCCGGTGTTGGCGCTGCGCCGTCAATGCTGTCTTTACGCACTGGTTGGAATCTCATTTCGCTTCCAGGAATAGTTCCCAGGCCTTTAGCGGATTTTACCACTTCCGCAAATACTTTTGTTATCTTCCAATGCCAGCAGAATTATCAATGTACATCCGTCCCCGCTACTACACCTCTAAGCCCAGGAAAACCATACTGGGTATGGGTTGAAAGTCCCGTTACCATTCCCTACACTTTACAATGAAACCACTACTGCTTTTTATTTCTCTGGTATTTCTTTTCTTGGTAGTAGTGGGAGTACATGCTCAAAATGAAAATCCCCCTTCCTTAACTAATTTCCACCAATTTTACGGGCAAGTAAATAATCTTCCCAATGGTACCTTTACGTTGAGAGCTAATGTCAGTGGAACTATTTTTACAACACCCATCAATGCATCTGGCCAGTATGGATATTCTTCTGTCTTTAAAGTAACGGGGATTGATGGGACTACGATCTCATTTAGCGCTGTTAATTCACTTGGCGCCCAGTCCATGGTTGGGACTGCAACGTACCAAAGCGGTGCAGTTACGAATCTTGGATTGGCATATCCTGCAGCCCAACCACCCCCTCCAACTCCCGAAGAAGAAGAGAATGAAACGTCATTCATTCCCAGGCCCAGAAGAAATCAAACTTCTACTCCCCAGAATGTTACTCCTGGTCCTTGCCTCTATAATTGGGAATGCGGTGGCTGGAGCTTATGCCGCAATGGACAGCAAGCCAGAATTTGTTTCCGGATTGATACCTGTGGTGAACCTCCAACAAATAGAAGCCCAATCATCGTAACTCCTAAACCGGCAGAGCAGCAGTCTTGTACCACTGGTGCGATTTCAACATCAGGAGCACAACAATGTTCTCCTGCCTCGAAACGCTGCTTAGGGCAATTACTTCAGCAATGTTCTGATGACGGAACACAGTGGCGGACTTTAGAAGCGTGCCCACAAAGTTGCGATTCTATTACTTTGCTCTGCAAACTACAGGAAACCACTCCTCCTCCGCAAGTGCAGAAACCATTCCCGAGCTGGATTTATTATTTGGGTGGAATTCTAGTATTACTAGCACTCATTATCTTAATTGGCGTTTCTTTAATCCATAAGAAAAAATATGCTCCTGCTAAAGAATATATTGAGGAAAGCAGGGGCCGCGGCTTTTCCGATGAGCAGATTCGTACCAGATTAGTGGGGCAGGGATGGAAAGCTAAGGAAGTAGATAGATTGTTGAGATAGTTAGACTATAGAAAATTATATAAATAAAGTGGGGGGTTGTTCTGCTATGGAAATCAAAGATGTACAGCCAAATAAAGGAAATATAGATTTAGTAGTAGAAGTTGTTACTAAAGAAACACCGCGCACTTTTGAAAAGTTTGGCAAAAAGGGGAAAGTATGCAACGCCAAAGTTAAAGACGATTCCGGAGAGATTACCTTAACTTTATGGAACGATGATGCGGATAAAGTAAGTATAGGGGATAAATTGCATGTGCAAAATGGCTGGTGCTCTGAATACAAAGGAGAAAAACAGCTCTCCGCAGGAAAATTCGGAAAGATTGACATAGTGAGTGGAGCAGAAAAAACCGTTTTCACTAATGATCCTCAAATGCTGGCTGGAAAAGCTGGAGGAGGCGATGATGGGGACGATGATGATAATGATGATGGTGAAGAAGAACAGGTAGGAGAAGAAGAATTTGTGGAATAAGAAGCACACCAAAGTTTTATAAAGATCCATCCATCATACCTATCTATGCATTTGCTTCCCTCTCTACGCCAAAAAAAGAGATACGTGGTTTTCGAGATTATCAGTGATGCTCGCTTTTCTTTTGCTGATATTCAGGAAGGGGTACAGCAAGCTCTCACTTCTTTTTGGGGGCAGTTAGGACTTTCTCGAGCAGGCCCGTTGATAGTCAAAGAGCGTTTTAATACCCAGAAGCAGCGATTTATACTTAAAGTGAATAATGCGTACGTTGATGAGTTGAAAGCAGCGCTCGCCATAAGCAAAAAGATTAAAAATAGTGCGGTAATTATCCGCTCTGTTACCGTATCCGGAACACTTAAAAAGGCCGGTTCGTATCTAGATGATAAAGAATGAGGTGTTTATTATGAATAGTCAAAAGCAAATGATTGATAAGATGGGGTATGATCGTTCTATTACCATGTTTTCTCCCGATGGAAGACTGCTGCAGGTAGAGTATGCCAAGAAAACGGTGAAACAAGGTAGCACTACTTTGGGTTTGATATGTAAAGATGGGGTAGTCTTGTTAACGGACAAGCGTATCACCTCTAAACTGATGGTTCCGGAAGCAATTGAAAAAATGTTTCGCATCGATGACCATATTGGAGCGGCTGCGGCTGGCTTGATTGCCGATGCTCGGGTATTAGTGGATAGATCCCAATTACGGGCACAACAGCATTTTGTAACCTACGATTCGAAAATTGATATTCTGTCTATTGTGAAAGAGGTTTGTGATTTAATGCAAGTATGCACACAATCTGCCGGACTGCGGCCTTTTGGAGTTTCCATGCTCGTTGGCGGGGTAGAAGAGGATGGCGAGATTAAATTATACCTTACTGAACCATACGGATTATACTTTCAATATAAAGCGGTAGCCATCGGGGAGGGAGATGCGGAAGTGGAAGCGTTCCTACAAAAGAACTGGAAGCCAAATCTCTCCATTGAGGAAGGAATAAAATTAGGGCTTAGAGCTTTGAAAGACTTCTTGAAAGATGAATTCAACTTTGATCGAGTTGATGCTGCCTACATTGATACGGAGAAGAAAAGGTTTACTCTCCTTAGTAATGCCGAAATGGCTAAGTTGATGAAGTAGAATTTTTTTTTATTTCTCATCGATTTTTCTTACTATCCCTTCATCAGCGTTTACTTCTAGTATATCCTTGTCTTTGAATGATTTAGTTGCTGATTTTGTTCCAATAATACAGGGCTTTTTCATTTCCCTGCTGACAATAGCAGCATGGCAGAGAATCCCTCCTTGATCCGTCACAAAAGCTGCTGCTTTTTCCATCGCCGGAATATAATTGGGGTCAGTCATCGCAATCACGAGGATATCTCCTACGCACATTTTTTGCATATCCTCCAGACGATGAAGCACTTTGCATGGTCCTATGATCCTCCCGGGGTAAGCAGTAGTCCCTTTAATGGCTGCTGAAAGAATTTCCTTTGGAAAGGTAATCTCTCGTGTAATAGCTTCTATCTCCTCTCCTGTAATTTCAAGACGCGTGTCCTCGATCATTATGGACAGTACTCCTCTTTTTCGTTCCTGAATTAGGTGTAAGTATCCTTTTTCTTTAGGGTTTTGGAGAGCAAAAGAAACTTCTTTTGAATCGAGGTACCGAATGTCAAACACGGGCAGGTGAAGCCTCTTCTCAATTTCTTGGATAACTTTCCAGCAGTTATAATATGCAATGTATGCTGTATCCAAGCGGAATGATCGCAGAAATCCAAATAATTGGATAGCCTTGCAAATGGTATGTAATTCCCCTCTCTGTATCTTGTTCATGTACTCTTCTCTTTCTCGAATGAGCTTTTTCTCATAACTTGCGATTTGATTGTACTCATTTTCTACATCTGTTTCTAACAATGCCTGTACTTTTTGGTGGAAATAAGTTTTATCATGAGGAAGTGCTTCTAAGTAAGCCATATTGATCCAACCATATTGTGCCGTATGCTCTTCCATTTTTTTCTGGATGGCTTTATCCTTAATCCCTTCCTTCTTCTTTTTGGCAAGGAGAGCTATTTTCATTAGATCAACTTTCTCCTGTAAGACAAAGATTTTCCTATTTGGGAGTGTTAAAGCCGTTTGATACTTGAAATAGTCTTCTTTTGGAAGCTTCTCTTCTCGAATAAATGCACTCAACAATTCTTCAAACTTTTCCGTGAGGAATTTGTCAAAAAGATGCAGGCTAAACATGAAGGGCATGTATCCCTTGATTTCCGTAATTGCCTCCCTGTATCTATGCCCTAACTCCTCATTTGATATCGTTGCAGGATCAATCTCCCCTAATTCTTTTGTTCTTCGGATAGTCTCTTCTCCAAGTTGAAGGCAATGTTGTCCATATTTCCATAAATAGGCAGGATCTTTTTTGTATTCTGAGGTAACGATGGCACCAATAGCCTCCCATTCTTCTTCCGGGTCAAACCAGTCTTCTTTGTACCAAATTCCTAAGGTGCGCTTGAACGGATATCCTAATCGTTGGCAGTAGGATGCGGTTTCCCCTTCCCCGAATATTTCGCTGCTAATAATGTAATGCGGCCATGTTCCCCGCTTGCGCCATTTTTTGCCTTGCAGATGCTGGACAATTTCTTTGGTTTTCATGATTTTTTTAATTCCATACCCTCTCTCGCTTTAAATTAGCTTTTTTTCTGAAAATGCCTTTTATGGGGAGGGGGTGGCTATTTAATACTTTGTAATCACAATTGTGACTATACTAGAAAGATTTAAATGGACCTAATGATATGTACCCATATCCTATGGACACTTCCATCCTTGAAGATTTAGGACTTACCGGTGCGGAAATTAAAGTATTTCTTACTCTTTTAGAACTTGGCTCTTCTGCTGCTGGTAAAGTGGTAGAAAAATCAGGCTTGCAAAATGCAGTGGTCCATCGGGCTTTTCATTCTTTAGCTGAAAAAGGGCTGGTTACCTCGGTTCTGGAAGGGAAAATGAGAACATATCAAGGGGTTTCTCCCCGGCAATTGCTAGGGTTTATCGAAGAAAAGAAAGAACGTCTTCAAAAGATCATCCCGGAATTAGAAGCAAAGCAGAAATTTGCCCAGGAAAAGCCCAAAGCAATACTTTTTCAAGGGATTCGGGGAATAAAAGAACTTCTTCGTCTGATGCTTGATACTTCCTCTAAAAATTATTGTGCCTATGGAGGCCCTAAAAAAGCAAATGAATTACTGGGGGACTATTTTTGGGAGAGTTTTCACAATCATAGAATTAACAAAGGTATTAGAGGAAAACTATTGTTTCATCCCCAGCTTCAATACTGGGGAAAAGAGTTAAGTAGAAAGAAGTTGACAGAAGTACGATATACGCCGGAGAAGTTTGAGGAATTAACTGAAACTATTATTTGTGGGAGTAAAGTTGCTATTATTATTTGGTTAGATAAACCGTATGGATTTCTGATCGAAGAGAAATCAACTGCAAATTCTTATGCAAAATTCTTTCAGATTATTTGGAATAAAGCGAAAAAGTAGGTTTATGAAGTTCTCATCTCTCCCTGTACCTGTCGCAAGATTTCTCTTACATATGTTTGTATTTCATCGCTCATTCTTTCTCGTGGCTGTGGAAGTTTAATATCGTATGCTCTTACTATTGTTGCTGGCCTTGAAGAAAGCAAGAGTATCCTATCACTAAGATATACCGCCTCTTCAATGTTATGCGTAATCATAAATGCAGTTACTCCCACTCCTCGCACCAAATCGCTTACTTCTTCTTGTAAAGGCAGGGCAGTAAGATAATCCAACTTGCTGAAAGGCTCATCCAGAAGGAGTAATTTTGGTGTACTTATTAACGCTCTTAAAAGAGCTATCCTCTGCTGCATTCCTCCGGAGAGTTGCCCGGGCATGTAACCCGCAAATGGTTCCAATCCACTCTTCTTCAATAAAGCATCTACTCGTGGATCTGATAATGATTTCTTTCCTAACCCCCTTTGATACACCGGTAACGGGTGTTTCTGAAGTCCAAGCTCAATGTTTTCCCGTGCGGAAAGCCAGGGAAATAATCTTGATTCTTGAAACATCATTCTCGTGTCGTAGCCCACTATGGGGGGATGGCCATTGACCGTAATTTCTCCTTGAAAGTCATTCTCTAATCCTGCAATTAAGCGGAGTAAGGTGGTTTTCCCACAACCGCTTGGCCCAACGAGAGAAACATACTCCCCTTCTTCTATGGTGAAATAAACCTCCTGGAGGATGGGTAATTTCCCAAAACTTTTTTGATCCACTCTTACCTCTAGTAATGGTTCTCTCATTTCCTTACCTATACACTTCCTCTGCCGGATCAAGAATTCTTCTCCAGTATTCCTGTTGGTTCTCTACAGGTGGATTCCAGAAATTAATCGCTAATTCTTTTCCCTTGACTGCTTCAAGCATAGCTGAAGTAGGCCTCCAGTCCATCCCCACTAATTCAAATAAATCTTTAAACACATAACAACGCATGAACACCCCTTTTTGTTTCAATTCTTCTTTATTTTGCTGTACGAGTTTCTTCCACTGCTCAACAGCGAGGGATTCTATTGCCCCTTTGATCTTTTCTATTTGCTGAAGGTCCTTAATCGGTATTTCATCTGCTTCAACGAGATAACTCTTTAATCCCCGAATGGGATCCCCTTCGTACCGGCTATGGCAGGAGACGGCATCGCAGGTGAATCTCACTTGCTCATAAATACAGTAAATGGTCAATCTCTTGCAGGGGGTTTTCGTATCCCACAACAGGGAAGGTCTTACATCTTCGAAATGTTTTATAACTAATATCCTGCCATCACTCAAAGGATATGCTCCCATGTTTTCAGCGCTATAATCAGTATAGAAGTCAGTGTACAACCCGTTCACCAAATGATAACTTGCAGCGTATAATCTTCCTAATAATCTGGCAATTTCTTCCGTTGCCGGCTGAAATGGCTTTCGTAAAATAAGTTCTACTTCTTCAGGACTATGAGCAATATTACTTTGTTTACCGTACACATCTCCCTGTGCTTTGAGTTCGAGTAGTTCATGGAAGAAAGAGGCTAGTTTCATCCTTCTCCCTATAGAGATGTTTGCCGATTTTAAATCTAAGAGTAAGAAGAATAGTTGACATCGAAGATGTGCAATTCCTTTGATATGCTTGGCCGCTTGTTCTAAGGGGAGGTTGTATTCTTCTACTTTTCTCATCACTTCTTCTATTCTTTCTATCCATTCCCTATCGAAAAGGGGGTGAAAGATGAAATTACTCATTGGTTCAAGAGTGCTGAGGTCCATGCTCCCTAAAGCTTCTAGCATGGTGTCAATAAAATGATTTATCCCCATCGTAGCCTCCATGTCGATTTATTTTCCAGGAGGTTAATTTCTCCTGTCTCCCCGCATATTTCAATCAGATCACCTTCTTTGAGAATTTCTGTAGCGTTATCAACAGCAACAATACAGGGAATTCCAAGTTCCCTACTAACAATAGAAGGGTGTGATGTCATTCCACCGATTTCACAAATAATCCCAGCAGCTTTTCCCATCACCGGCACCATCGTTGGATCCGTGAGCCTCGTTACAAGGATGTCTCCAGCTTGAAAGTGAGAATAATCCTGTCCATTTGTGATAATGCGAACAATGCCTCTGGCTTTTCCCTTACTTACTCCCAACCCTTGAAGTATTTTTTTCATAGTTTATTTTGATATTACCTCTCTTTGTAGATGTTCTAAAGCTTCAAGCATATGGCCGCGGTAAATTCTCTGATCCCGACAAAGCCGTGCAAGCCCATGCCGTGTAGAAGTTACATGATAGCCTACTTGCGGAGTTAACCCTTCCGCGGCAGCAGTAAGATTTGCAAAAGTATCTTCATATATCGCTATCACTTCTGCTCCTACGTATTGCTGTACTGCTTTCCTCCAAGTTTCAGGATCTCTTTTACTGCCAAAGGGAATAGTGCTAATTAAATCGGAAGAGGCAACTAATTGCTCTGCCCTACAGTCGTCTCCTGTCCTCGTCTGGTAATCTCGGGCAGCTAATTTCAACGTATTTTCTAACACCCAGGGAGTTCCTGCGGATACTACCACTGGGAGGACTTGGTGATGGCGAAGATACAACACTGTTTCTGCAAATCCCGGCATAATTAAGATTGGCTCTTTTTGCGTTCGCTGTAAATCTTCTTCATCTCGGGCCTCCTCAGCCATGTTTTTTCCCGTATATCCATGTTGATGAAGCCTTTCTATGAGTGGTTCTATCGCTCCATCAATCCATCCCCGGGCATCGTAATGGTACATGGGACCTAAAACGTCAAAAACTGCAATTTTTTCAATGGTCATGGTATTCCTCCTGCTTTCTTTTACTCTGTTGTAATTTGGAGATGATTTCTTCTACACCCAGCTCTCGAATATCTTTTTCCTTCTCAAACAACCCTTGCTGTACCAAAAATATTCTGATTTTTTCCAGAATTATTTTCATGATGGGGCAGAGCATTTTACTCTCAATGTACTGCGCTTCTTCATTTATTTGGAATCCGAGCGGAACGAGAAGACGAAGGGCAAAAAACTCTTGCACTATTAACGGGGAGGGAGTAGAATCATACAATTTAGCAATAATTTCATTATCATATGCATATTCCGTAAAGAATTTTGGCTCTTTGTAGAAAATAGTTGGTTTGCATGCGGAATAAAATAAATCTCTACTTTGTTGGGCGGTGTCATCTTGAACCGCTCCCCTTCGTATTGCTTCAGCAGTCATTTCTGCTTGAAGGAACTCCGTGAAATATTGGTTAGCGTCCCCTCTGCTTAGAAATTGTTGTAAGATGTTCTTGAACTTCAACGCCATTTCATCAAAAAGGACAAACGTGATGAAATGATACGAATAAAAAAGGAAGTAGGCTTCAACTAATTTTGTAAATTGTTCTCTCAGGATTGCTGGATTCTTTTCTTCTATCTTTTGATTAATCTCGTGGAGAATTTGGATTACTTCTTTAACATCCTGAACTTTCTGAGCCATGGTTTTAATGTAGAGCTGCGGGTTCTTGATGCATCGTTCCATTAGCTTTGCACTGCATATCTCTGGATCTGCCCACCATCGCCCGTTCCCTTCAAAGAAGAGGGGAAGTTTTTTCCCGAACAGCATTAGTGATTCTCTTTCAAAGCATTCTTTTAGTAGTTCTACTTCTAATTTTTTTAAAGTATAATGTGGTCTTTCGCAAAGGTACGTTTGTCCATCAATCTCTTGCTCCCAAATCTCATTCTTGGGTGCAGGCCGAGCTAAGGTGGCGTACTTCTTCATGCTCGTACCTCGATACTTTCTTCGATGGTGTTTATGAAAACACACTGTCCTTCGCGTAACGAGGAAACGTCTGCACTAACTAATGCGGGAATTTTTAATTCTCTCGCAATAATCGAAGCATGGCAGGTAATGCCTCCCCCTGCCGAAATTAAAGCACCGGCATTTTTGAGGCTGAGTACTTCATGAGTTAACCATCGTTGTAAGACAATAATATCTTCCTTCGTGTACGTTCTCCCTTCTTGATGGATGCGAATAATTCCTTCTGCTGTTCCCGGTGAAACACATATTCCTGTTATCATGCTGAGCTACCTCGGTATTGTTCAAGGTGTTGTAGTCTTTGTTGCAGTGTAGCTAATTCATGACTGAACGCATTATTAACCTCGTTGTCAGCTCGAGCTTGTTCTAAGGCCACTGGCATTAAATCTACCCCTCTCCAAAATGCGGGACTAACAAGGGTTCTTTTTCCCCGTCCACGAGAAGAAAGATCTTCTCTGACAAAGTCGTACGTCGAAGTTCCCGCGATTGCTTGTAAGAAAGGGCCAGCTTTTTTAGTAACCATTTTCTCAAGATAAGCAGCATCAGGTTTTGTACTTCGTTCTTCCCATTGCGGATCAACTTCAGTGTATCCTAACAATTTTTGAATCCCTGCTCCAATTACTTCTAATGGAACTTGCTGCTGCTCGTAGAGTCGTACTCTGTCTCCTAGAATTGCATCAGCTTCTGCAAATCCTCGAAGGGGGTAGTTTCCATCGTGATACCAAATTGCATCCAGAATTTTGTAGGGGCTGAATTGGCCGAGTAATTTCTTTGGTTCCCCAAGGACTTTGAGATCAGAACCGGCGAGTAATTCGTCACCAGCCCGAACTGCTAACCACGCAGGAATTCTTTGTCCGCACCAATATAATTGTATTGCCCCCCGTAAATCATCGCCAATAGCATCTTTGATATACTGGGGTTTACCTTTCACCTTTTTCTCTTCTGCTGGAGCAATAAAACCAATAATTTCTCTTTCCGGGCTAGTTTTAGTAATGGTATTCCCTTGATATCCTACTATAATATCATGAAATAAGCCTGAGAGAAATGCAACTTGTTGTTCAGGGAGGCTATCTTCTTGATGTGGAAAGGTGTAGCCTATCTTTTGTTGGGCTTGCGGATCATGGGCTAATTGCCGCACTAACTCTGCGCTTCCAAAACCAACATCAAGGCAGTGGAGCAATTCATGAACTCTTGCCAGATCATAATACCGGGCTGCACGATCTACCGCCGCGGCGGTAACTTCTTCTACTCCTAACTCTTGAACTCGCTGCAGAATCTCTGTGGGGGAGTACCATCCACCTTTAGCAAAGCCAATCTCTTGGTCTAAGTCCAATTCTCGTAGTGTAATTGTTACGTTTGTATCTGCCATGTTACCTCTATTATAATTTGCTCACTACAAAGTGACAAGCAATAGCTAGTACTTAAATTCTTGTTGTCGTTTTTACGACAGCAACTTTTATATACCCTTTTGCTACCATTACCACCATGGACGTACGTACGGTTTTAGCAGAATTAGGCTTATCTGAAGGAGAGATAGCGGTGTATGTAGCCCTACTCAAACTTGGTTCAAGCCCCGTAAGCGCCATTAAAGAAGAAACTAATCTGCACCGAACTACTATCTATGATTTCGTAGAAAAGCTTCTCAATAAAGGCTTAATCAATTATGTAGTTCGTAATAATGTCAAATATTATAATGCCACTGAACCGCAAAAATTGGTAGAATTCCTACAAGAGAAACAGGAGCATTTGCAACAAATACTTCCAGAATTAACTGCCCTGACTACCTTCAGAAAGGAAGAAGTAAAAGTGGAAGTATACAAAGGGAAAGAAGGATTAAAGACCGTAATGCTTGATTGTATCCGAACTTCTGGACAGGGTAATAAAGAAATATTCGGAATTGGAATTGATGACGGACTCTGGAAAAAAGCGTTGCCCGTTTTTATCGAACAATATCAGCGTCTTTTGAAAGAAAAGAATATTCATGAGAGAATTCTGACGAAGATAAATGCTGAATATTATTTTGATCCGCAACAGACAGAGTACAAACCTCTTCCTACTGAACTATTTAGTCCTACTTCTACTTTGACTTATGGTGATAAAGTTCAAATTGTCATTTGGGAACCAAGTTTGACGACGCTCCTCATCGAAAATAGAAAATTGGCAGAAGCATTTCGCAAACATTTTAATATTCTCTGGCAACAGGAATCGCTTATTTTTAGGGGTATTGATGATGTTAAGGCAATTTTTTCTGAAATAGCTCGAACGATGAAAGGAGGGCAGGAATATCTTGCCTTTGGGGTTCCCCCTGCTTCGGATAAATGGACGGATTTTTTTGAAGCGGAAGTGATGATCCCCTTTCAGAAAAATAAAGTGAAGACGCGAGTTATTTTTGATGAGAGGGCAGTACGCCAGATTAAAGCCTGCCAGCGATATAGCACTATTAAAATTAAAACTTTAAGTTCGGATTACATGAGCCCGGCGGAGGTAAGTATTTATGGAGAAAAAGTAGCACTTATTCTTTGGTCGAAAAATCCGCAGGCCTTTGTTATTAAAAACAAAGAGATAGCTCACTCATTTCGAAAATACTTTGAATTGCTTTGGAATATGGCAAAGTAAAGATATATATACTTCATTTTTATTATCCTAGTTATGCCCCCTAAAATAACCATCGCCCGCCTGAAGAAATTCGGCAAAACCTTTGAGATTAGCATTGACCCTGAACAAGCCTTGCGATATAAAAAAGGCGAACTTCATGATCTTGGCGAGGTTTTACATGCAGACAGAATTTTTCTGGATGCGAAGAAGGGTTTAGTTGCATCGCACAGTGATTTAGAGCAGGCCTTCAAAACCAGTGATGCCAATAAAATAGCTGATGTGATTATTAAAGAGGGTGAAATTCAATTTACCGCTGATCACCGCCAGCAAGAACGGGAAGAGAAAAGAAAGAAATTAATCTATCTCATTCACAAACAAGCAATTGATGCCAGAACGGGATTTCCAATTCCTTCGGAAAGAATTGAGGCAGCCTTAGAGCAGGCAAAAGTGCATTTGGATGACCATAAAACGGTAGAAGAACAGTTTGATACTATTATCACGAAGCTCAGGCCCATTCTCCCTATTAAAATAGAGCAGAAACGATTGAGTATCCTCATTCCTGCGATCCATGCAGGAAAAGCGCAAAGCACCTTACGAGCAGTGGGAATACAAAAAGAGGATTGGAAGTCTGACGGTAGCTGGGAAGTAATTATAGAAGTGCCGGCAGGATTGTTGCAGGAGTTTATTGACAAGGTAAATGCGGTAACGCATGGGCAGGCGATCATAAAAATATTGTAAGGGGATACATGAAATTAAAACTAAAGCAGCAAGCTCCGGATTTTATCGTTCCAGATCAATCTGGGAAGAAACATGCACTCTCTCAGTATAAGAGTAAATGGGTTTTACTTTACTTTTATCCAAAAGATGATACTCCCGGCTGCACTGCTGAAGCCTGTGCTTTGCGTGATTCTTGGAAAGAATTTTCCAACTGTAATGCTATGGTGCTAGGAGTGAGTGTTGATTCCGTCAAGAGCCACCAGAAATTTAAGAAGAAATACGCTCTTCCATTTACTCTCCTATCTGATCAGGACAAAAAAGTAGTAAAGCTCTACGGAGTATGGGGCAAAAAGAAGTTTATGGGAAAAGAATATCTGGGAACATTTAGGACATCCTTTCTGGTTAATCCGAAAGGAAAAATAGTAAAAATCTATGAACACGTTAACCCGGCAGAACATGCGAAGGAAGTGTTAGAAGACTTGAAGAGATTAGTTAGGGTGTAACTCTCATTATAATTTTATCCCGAAAGCAGCATACACATTAGCTTGGGTTTCACATACAACTAATCCTTTTAGAAATAATCCTGCTTGATCTACGGGATGATTCAAGAATCCCTCTAAGTCTAACGGATCTTTCATATCGTGATGATCTTTGTAAATGTGATAAAGTTCATGTTGCACTGCATTCCTTGTTCTATCTCCATCTAATCGAACCATATAAGAGGTGGAACAGGCTCTTCCTTGCGGACAACTTCCAAACTCCGCTTTAATATCATTAGAATCTAATCCCAATTCTTCTGCTTCTTCTCTCACTACTTGTTCTAGTCGATTTTGAGTGGTGATCTCTTCTGAGAATGTTGAAGGGATATAAGCTAATCCGAGTTGAGCAATGAGAAAGGCCATGGAACCAAGTAAGCTTAGCGGTATAATAGCTGTAGCATAATCTCTTAATTGGTATCGATCGGGAAGTCGGATGTTCATAGAAGCGAGGAGAGAGGCTAACTTTATAATTCTTTCTATAATTTCACTACTATTAAGTGTTGAATAAATAGCCTCTAAATGGATGTTCCCCTTTTGTCAGCGGATGATATGCAACCATTATTTCTCCAACACTTTCTTAACATCCGCTTTAAAATATCCTGCGCCTTTGACCATTTTATATTGGTGGTAATCTTTGCTCATATTGGAACGATGCACTTCTTCAAAAACGTCTTCCATCTTGTCCTGCAACCCGTGCTCAAGAATGGTTCCATAAACAGCATATAAAATATCGGCTAATTCTTTGGCGACATTTTCCAAATCTTGCTGTTGCACTCCCTCGTTGTATTCAGCAACCTCATCTTTCATTAAATTATGCCGCAACGCAGATCTGTCTGCCGGAATAAGGGAAGGCTTTTCTAACACTGGCGCTTTAAATTTCAGATGAAATTCTTTCACTAGTTCCAGCTCTTTTTTCATATCCTTATGGGGGAGGGAGAAATATAAAAAGGTATCGAAGGTAATTCTTAGTACTATCTTCACTTGGTGTTCTCTACGGTGATGCGTAATCAATTTTAAAGATGATCTCCCCATTTCCCACCGCAAACCTTTTAAATAAACCGCATATTTACGTAGCACAGAGAGTGAAAAGGAGAGTATATCCGCACGCTTTCACGATCATATATACACGGTGCGGGTAATAAAAAATGAGTACTATTGTTGTTAAGGAAAGGGACGTGGTCATTCCAGGAGAAGTTCTTGCGGAAGGAATGGATTATCTTCCCGGAGATAACACTTACCGGGAAAATGAGAATATTTATTCTAAAGTGCTGGGATTAGTGTCCTTGCAGGGAAGAGTCTTAAGGATTACTCCTCTATCTGGCCCATATATTCCTCGACCAGGAGATAAGATCATTGGAAGAGTCACTGATATTGCGTTTAGCGGCTGGCGAGTAGATACCGGAACGGCATATTCAGCAATGTTAAATGTTAAAGATGCGACTTCCCGTTTCGTCAAGAAAGAAGAAGACTTAAGTCAAATCATTGCTATCGGCGAATACATTGTCGCAAAAATTGTCAATGTAACCTCTCAAAACTTAATTGATTTAGTGATGCGTGAGCCAGGTTTGCATAAAATCTCTGGCGGACGGATAATTAGAATTAACAGCCAAAAAGTGCCTCGGGTTATCGGAAAACAAGGGAGCATGATTTCGCTGATCAAAGAAAAAACAGGCTGTGAGATCACTGTTGGCCAGAATGGCTTAGTCTGGGTGAAAGGATCACCAGAAGGAGAATTACTTGCCGAGAGAGCTATCCGCCTGATTGAAAGTAAATCCCATCAAGAAGGGTTAACTGACCGTGTGCAGAAATTTCTAGAGGAGAACAAACAAAATGGCCTATAAGAAAAGATTGGATGGACGTGCAGTTGATGAATTGCGTCCGATGGAAGCCAAAGCAGGAGTTATTCCCAATGCTGATGGTTCAGCCTATTTCAAAATCGGGAAAACCTTTGCCTATGCCGCCGTGTATGGTCCTCGAGAACTTTTCCCAAAGTTCCTGCAAAATCCGCAGAAGGGGATAGTGCGCTGTTTTTACAGTATGATGCCTTTTTCAGGATCTGGAGAACGTATCCGACCGGGAGCAAATAGGAGAGCGCAAGAAATTTCCATGGTTATGACTACCGCGCTTGAACCGATGGTAGATTTATCTGCTTTTCCAAATGCCGTTGTCGATGTTTTTGTTGATCTTCCTCAAACTGACGCTGGAACACGGTGCGCCGCGATTTCTGCAGCAGCAATAGCCTTAGCGGATGCGGGAATTCCGATGAAAGATATGGTTAGTTCTGTTGCCGTGGGCCAAGTTGATGGCGCAGTGCTGGCGGATTTAAATTATAATGAAGAGGCATATGATGCCATTGTTTCTGACATTCCCGTAGCCATGACTCATAATAAGAAAGAAATAAGTTTGTTGCAAATGGATGGAGAAATATCCAAAGAAGATTTACTGAAAGCTTTAGAATTAGCAAAAGTAGCAACCGAAAAAGTGTACGAACTGCAAAAAAAAGCTTTAAAAGAAAAGTTTTACGGAGAGAATTAAGATGATCATCAACAAGGAAACTATTGCTCAGCTTGCTGCTCAAAACAAAAGATTGGATGGGAGGCAATTATTGGATTACCGCCAGCCAATTCAGATAGAAACAGGTATCTCCTGGACTGCTGAAGGATCAGCGAAAGTACAGATTGGGGAAACCATTGTCATGGCCGGAGTTAAAATGGCCATTGAAAAGCCATACAATGATACTGCCGAGGAAGGAGGTATTATGGTAAACGCTGAACTCCTGCCCTTATCCAGTCCGGAATATGAACCAGGTCCGCCTCAAGCAAAAGCCATTGAACTAGCTCGGGTAGTTGATCGAGGCATTCGAGAAGCCAAAGCTATCGACATGAAGAAATTGTGTATTGAGCCGGGTGAAAAAGCTTGGTTTGTTAGCATTGACATTGTTAGTATTAACGATGCCGGAAACCTTTTAGATGCAGCTGGATTAGCAGCCCTAGCCGCTCTTAAATCAGCTAAATTCCCGGTAGTTGATCCCGAAACGGGAGCAATTGATTACAAAACAAAGACGGATAAAAGTCTGCCCTTGTTAAAAGACCCCTTACCCGTTACAGTCTATAAAATCAATGGGAATTTGTTAGTCGATCCAACTTCTGAAGAAGAAAAAGCCTATGATGCCCGCTTAACTATTGCATCTGATGCGAAAGGAACTATCTCCGCGTTGCAGAAAGGCGGTGCGGCTCCTTTGGCTATTGCAGAAGTATCACAGATGGTGGATGTCGCTTTGGAAAAGGCAAAGTTTTTAAGGTCGGAGCTGCACAGAGCTCTGAAGGTGTGAGGATATTACTATGAAACATGCCAAAACTGCTCATCTCGAAGGGGAAATGGAGTACACTAAGTATGAAAAAGCACGCATGATTGGTTCCCGTGCTTTACAGTTATCCATGGGAGCGCCATTTTTAGTGAAATTATCTGATACCGATCTCCAGAAAATTAAGTATGATCCCATTGCTATTGCCTTGATGGAATTTGAAGAGAATGTTCTTCCCATCACGGTTAAGAGGCCGGGAGCAAAGGCGAAGTAAATTTTGTAGAAATTCCTTCTATCTATGTCTAACTATATCTCCACAGAAAAACTGGAAAAATATTTTTCTATAACCAAACAAGCGCTCGAAAAAGCCAAAGTTGCTTTAGATCCGTCTCGCGTGAAAGAAGCAAAGGACTTCTTAGACATGGCTCAGCGGTATTACGACGATGCCCATTATTTCCTAGAGAAAAAAGATGATGCAGTATTAGCGTTTGCTGCTCTCAATTATGCCCATGGCTGGCTGGATGCGGGAGCAAGAATCGGCCTGTTCCACGTCAACGATAACCATCTTTTTACCGTAGACGGGGAAGCATATAGTTAATATAACTACTAAAAAGTACTAAATAATCCGAAAGATTTATAAATAAGTGCGGTTTCTACCTCTTATTCCAGTGAAAGGGGTTCTAGGTTTGTTAAAAGTTGATAGTGTATAAATAATCATAAAACCGTCGGAGGAACGCAAGATGATAGTTCAAAAGGAGTTTTTAAACAAATTAAAAGACTTCGGTCTCAACTCGTACGAAAGCAAGCTATGGATTGCGCTTCTATCTCGAGGAGTATCTACCGCCGGAGAATTATCCGACATCTCTAATGTTCCTCGAAGCAGAGCTTATGATGTTCTTGAATCTCTGGAGAAGAAAGGGTTTATTATCGTTAAAGTAGGAAAACCGATTAAATATTTAGCGGTTCCTCCTGCTGAAGTCGTGGAGAGAGTTAAGAAGAAAATTGTAGAGGATGCCGAGCAACGAAATAAAGTATTATCTAACCTCAAAGATAGCACGGTATTAGAAGAATTAAACACCTTACATACCGAAGGAGTTAAGTTAATTGATCCCACCGATAAATCCGGCGCGTTCCGCGGCCAGGAAAAAGCTCAAGAACATTTAGTCTATATGGTTAAGAATGCGAAAAAAAGCATTACTATCATGGCTTCTAAGACCGGAGCGGAGCGAAAATACGAATTACTTGCTGGTTATTTAAAACGGGCTGCCAAAAGTGGCGTAGATGTCCGCGTTTCAGTTCCCATGAATGCGAGCAAGGACGTTGTTGAAAACTTTTCTAAACTTGGAAAAGTGCGCCAGCATAAAGAGAATGCCCGATTTTGCATCGTTGACAACAAAGAAATGCTTCTGTTCTTAACTGACGATGAGAAAGTCCACAAGAGTTATGATTGCGCAGTATGGATAGAAGCTCCTCAGTTTGTGGATTATTTTGCCTCCTTATTTGAGAAAGAATGGAGAGCTGGGAAGTAAAATGCGAGGTTTTTACCAACTTGCAAGATACGCTGGAGTTGGTTTAGCTTTAGCTTGTTCTAGTAGCCAAGAAGCATATGATTGAGGATATCAGAATGGTTCTACTGATACCTGCGCTAAAATTAAAGATAATTTTGTTTTTATGAAAGCTTCTCTTAACCCAGGAAACCAACATCCTGATGCACTATCTGAGCCAAGCAAAGGCCAATTCCTAAAGCTCCTTGAGCTTGAAAGAAGAATTGTTTCTTGGTGTGATTCTCTCTAAAGTCAGCAGGAAATTAATTGAAAGTAAACTTGATTTTTTTGAATAATTTTTCAAAACATCGACCTTTTTTCTAAAATACACTTATTATTAAAAAAAGACACGCTCAATTTGTAAAAGAAAGCTTTATATCTCTTCTCAGAATCCTCAAAATTTTCCACCCAGTCTAGGACTGGTGGCGTAGAACACTACCCCATCAGTTAGAGTGAAAAATTTTGGGAGTCAAAAGGGAATCGACTCGAGCAAATGAAGTGAGTGAGCATGCCACCGGTCTGTGATCGGTGGTAGCCGATTTCCTTTTTGACTAATAAAAAGAAAAAGAGCGGGTTGCTCAATCAAGCACACCCTCGCCCGAAAGTATGTGGGTTCGAATTTCCTTAACGGAATTCCCGCTCCCGGCGCACTTATTATGGACTACAAACAAATCATCCTCGTAAGGCAGGACTTAAAGCTACCCAAGGGAAAATTAGCAGCTCAAGCCGCCCATGCTTCCGTAGAGGCAGTTCTGAAATCGGATAAGAAAGTGGTGGAAGCGTGGCGAAGCCAGGGCATGGCCAAAATAGTTCTTAAAGTGAAAGATGAAAAAGAACTTCTTTCCTATTTTCAGCAAGCGAAAGAAGCAGGGCTCATTGCAGCGCTTATCACCGACGCGGGCAGAACGGTCATTGCTCCCGGCACGAAAACTTGTGTGGGTATTGGTCCGGCGAGAGAGAGTGAGGTTGATGCAATCACGGGGAAACTTGGATTGTTATGATAAAAATGGGGTAATCCCCCCATTTTTAGCATGCAAGAAATTAAGAAACTACTTAATTTCTGCACAGAAAATTACGTTGATTTTCTTGTGCCAAAATTTTGCCCTAAAAGGTTGGTTTTACACCCGGCGAAATTTTGTGCATAATTATTTATAGATCCAATCAAAGAGTGGTACTACATACGTTCGGATAGCGTAATCCATTGGAATAACACTTGCTGCCGTTATTAACCATAGAAAGGGACGATCTAATATCCTACTTTCTTCTTCCTGATTTATTTCTTGGTCGAGAGTCATGAACCTTCCTAGATGCCCTTCTTTAAATACCTTCCTCCCCCCTTTTTCTTTTTTGCAAAACTTTATAAATAACCCGCTTTCTTAAGCTAAGCATGAAGATTCCCAAGACGGTAAAGCGGTACTGCAAGACCTGTAAGAAACACACGGAACAAAAAGTGGCTCAGAATAAGAAGAGGGCCGCTAGTTCCCTGAGCAGAGGATCAAAATATCGAGCCCGGAAGAGAGGTGTTGCTCGGGGTGTGGGCAGTTGGGGTCGCTATTCTAAGCCGGCAGTTACCAAATTCAAACGTACGGGAGCTAAGAACACCAAGAAAACTGATTTGAGATATACTTGTACTATTTGCAATAAATCCAGTTCACAGTCCCATGGTATTAGGGCTAAACGGGTGGAGTTTGTCTAAAGATGATTGCCGCAACCAAAAGCAAATTCATTAAAGTGCGCTGTTCCAAATGCAAAAATGAACAAATTATATTTGGCAATTCCAGCACTACGGTTCATTGTTTAGTCTGCAATAAAGAGGTAGCGTATCCTACTGGTGGAAAATCTAAGATTTCTGCACGAGTGTTAGAAGTGTTGGAGTAGGAATGAGTGAGTGTTATTCTAAGTATCATGCCTTAGGAAATGATTATATTGTTCTTGACCCAGCTCGTTTTTCTCTTCCACTGAATGTTGAAAGAGTGAAGAGGATTTGTCATCGAAATTTTGGCTTGGGTTCTGACGGTATTTTGTATGGGCCGATTGAAGTAGAGGGGATTCCGAGGGTTAAAATTTACAATCCCGATGGAAGCGAAGCTGAAAAAAGTGGAAATGGCATCCGCATTTTTGCAAAATATGTATGGGACCATGGACTAGCGACTTCGGATTCTTTGGATATTATGACAAAAGGAGGAAAGGTTAGCGTTCTTCGAAACAATCCTGAAGCAACGAATCTTACTGTTGCTATGGGGGCATTATCTTTATTGTGGAAAGAGCACTTGGAAATTGGAGGTATTACCCGACGTTGGGTGTATGCTGCTTCTGTTGGCAATCCCCATGCCGTCGTGATGTTACAACCTTTCGATGAGCTTTCCGAAAAAATGGTGCGGCAATTGGGCCCTATCGTGGAACGCCATCCTCTTTTTCCCGAGCGTACCAACGTCCAATTAGTTAAAGTTCTTGATCGGAGCAATATTCAAATCGAAATCTGGGAGCGGGGTGCAGGTTACACTTTAGCATCGGGTAGCAGCAGCTGCGCGGCAGCAGGGGTTTGCTATGAAAAAGGATTATGCGATAACGAAATAACCGTTCACATGCCTGGCGGAAATTTGGAAATTCGTATTCAGGAAGGGCTTCAGATGATTATGACTGGAGAAGTTTCCAGCGTTGCGGAAGGCCAGTTTACGGCACCGTTTATTGATCAATTATTGCAATTAGAATAATCCCCGAAAAATCTTTATAAATAGCGTTCATTCTCCCAGTAAAATGTTCTACAAACGCCAAGGCTACCCGGAAGAAGACGAGATAGTACTGTGTAAAGTAACCCAGCTTTTTCCTAACTCCGTCTTCGTGGAACTCTTAGAGTACGGAAAACAGGGAATGGTGCACATCTCTGAGGTTGCTGCAGGAAGAATTCGCAATTTACGTGATTATGTAACTATTGGAAGAGAGATCGTCTGTAAAGTATTGCGGATTGATCGGGAGAGGGGGCATATTGATCTCTCCCTGCGCCGAGTTAATTCTACCCAGCGAATGGAGAAAATTGATGAGATTAAACAAGAATTGAAAGCAGAAAGTCTCATTAAGAACCTCGCCAAAAAATTGAATAAGCCCGCTCCAGAATTATATGCTCACCTTGCCGCTAAGATTTTCAAAGAATACTCCCACTTCTATCTTTGCTTTAAAGATCTGGTAGAAGGGACTGCCAATTTGGAGAGGATTGGTGTGGAAGCAGCGCTAGCTAAAGAAATTACCACCGCAGTTATAGAGAAGTTCAAACCTCCTAAAATTGCCCTTAAAGGAGAAATAAAACTGCAAACCTATGCTGCTGAAGGGGTAGAGAAAATAAGAACCACGCTGCTCGCGATCGAAAAAGTTTCTCCTACCGTTAAGGTAATTTATCTTGGAGCGGGGCGTTATAAAGTAGTCATTGAAGATGTAGATTACAAACCAGCAGAAAAAAATATGGAAAGGATAGGGCAGTTACTTGAACAATTTAATGATAAACTCTCTGTTGCCTCACTTGAACGGGAAAAAGTAGAATAACATGGCAGAGCACATCCATAAATGTTCTTCCTGCGGTGGTTACACCCTGCAGCAAAAGTGTCTTCAATGTTCCTCCGCCACGATCCTTCCCCGTCCACCTAAATTTTCTTTAGAAGATAAGTACGCTGAATTACGCCGGAAAACTAAAAAGAGCGAGTTGCAATCGAGAGGCTTTTATTAAGAAGCTTCACAACCTTTATTAATTTAAAGATTTTGTAAGCATTGAGGTGATTGGAATGGTACTCAAGCAAGAACTTCTGAAAGTAGTTCCTAAAGAAATGCAAAAAGAGCCTCATTTTCTCGCTCTTTTAGATCATATTAAGAAACATAAACTTGAAAATAAAGAGCACTTACGTTCATTTCTAAAGCAAGAAATAAAGCTCGCTGAAAAGTGGCTAGAGGAAAATAAACGTGGTGGCCCAGCCGTTGTTAAATTGGTTAGGGATAAAGCTACTCACCTTGACGTCCTTAAGAAATGCCATGGCATAACTGAAGAATTCTTATTTTGAATTTTTTTATCGTAAGTTGAGGTTTAAGAGGGCCCCACCGGCACTGATTCCTTTCGCTATGCCTTCTAGGGTTAGCAGCGTCACGGCGTTTCGGTCAATAACTACCTTCCCATTGAAATAATACATTTTCACTTGATCTTGTTCTAACGTGTAGGTTAATTTTTCTCCCACGGTCATTTGTCCGCTTCCTATGGGCAGTTCCAGCTGATCCAATTCAATGTCCTCGAGGGAGAGATAATCATAATCCAAATGATCGAAAGCGATTTTTATCTGCCCTTTTGAGGAAAGGGAAATATCGTTCACTTTAATGCTTTTTGCGGTTCCATCCAAAGAAAAACTGCTCCGATCAAATCTAAGATTTCCCACAAATCCTTCAATTTTTAAATCTACTTCTTCTAAATTATTAAGCTCTAAAAGGTCATCATTTACTAAAATCTTGGTAGCTAAATCATTAAATTGTAATTCTATTCCCCTCACTTTCACCTTCTTTTTCACGCTGGGAATTTCATCAAAAGAGAGGGCTAAATCAACTTCATTAGCGTTCTTCTGAATTTTACTGCTGAAAACTTCGTCAATGGTTCTTTCTTCTTCGACCCAGGGAACGTCCTGAGCGGTTACTTCTGCAGTCTCTCCAGAATCATTTTTAGCTACGCTTACAATGGCATTGGTGAGACTAAACCCGTCAGAATCGTTGAGGAACAAGAGGAAAAAGATTCCCCCCACTACTAAGGTGATTAAGAGGATGTAAAAGCGTAAATTGTGCTGAGAATGCTGTCCTCCGCCTTGTTGATTATACATAATCAGGTAAACCTCTTTTATCGGGTGAACCAGGAGAGGGGAGGGAGCTTAATAAACTTTTTGGTTCGGCAGGGAACATTTCATCGCTGCTTGGCTCTATTCTTCTCGATGAGGTCTTCAATGAGGGCTAACATTTCCTGTGGTTGGTCAACTTCTTTAATCTCGAATGAATTCTCCCCGGAACCATGTACGAAAATAGTGCCGTAATTCAACAACCGCTGCAATCGGGTTTGTTTCAGATTAATCTCTGGCACGAAACCGAGGGGGAGAAAATGAACATTCTTTTTGCTCTGTTTTATGATTCCTTTAATAATGATCACCTTAGGATAGGTTACGATATACTTCACCATGGCTCGGGACCATTCGGCAGATAAGACCGCGAGAGCTGCTAATCCTACGATGAAATAGACAATATAGCGATGAACAGGAATTCCCTTGAAGAAAGCTGCTATCAGCAATCCTACCAAGATTAATGCACAGGCGTACTCAATGATAAAAGATTTGCGAGAACGGCGTAAGGTGGTAATGATTGTTTCGTCCTCTCTCGTTTTCATAATCTGTTTAAATCCTAAATGTTTATATATTTTGTTGTCGCTCGTGAGAAAATGCCTGAATTACCCGAAGCTGAAACTATCGTCACTCAATTAAAAAAGCATGTGGTTGGAAAGCGGGTTATGTCTGCACAAGTGTTTGAGAAAAAAAGAGCGGACGTAGCCCTTGAACGAATCATGCCTCGGAAGATCGCCAAAGCCTGGCGCAGGGCCAAAGCGATTATCCTTGAATTGGAGGGGAAAAAATATCTTCTCATTCGTTTGGGCATGACTGGGCATTTTCATTTTGCCGCCAAGGGGGAGGGTTTAGGAAAAGATGAGAAATTTGCCATTGTTAAGTTCTTTCTTCAGGATGGTTCTATTCTAAGTTATACTGACATTCGAAAATTTGGCTCAGTGCGGTTGTTGGACGAATTGAAATTACAGCGTAAATTGGCCGAGTTTGGCCCGGAACCGTTGGGGAAGGAGTTCACTCTTCAATTATTTAAAGAATTATTAAACAAACGGAGGAAGGCGAACATTAAAACGACCCTGATGGATCAACATTTCATTGCCGGAATAGGAAATATCTATGCTCAAGAAGCGCTCTACCATGCGGGAATACTTCCTCAGCGAAAAATTAATTCTTTAACTGAGAAAGAGGTCATAAAGTTGCATCATTCTATTCAAAGAGTGTTACAGCAATCTATTGCCCATAATGGCACTACAGTAGAAAATTATGTGCATATTGAAGGGGCAGGCGGGTTTCAGAAATATTTAGCGGTGTACGAAAAAGAAAAATGTCCAAAAGGGCATGCGATCAAGAAAACGTATCTGGGAGGGAGAGGGACGTATTATTGTGGAAAATGCCAGAAATAACTGAATTAATGAAGAAGAGAAAGAAGCTCAAAAAGAAGAAAGGGGACGACTGGGAGATAGATGTAGGTTCAGATTATCCGGTTCATGAGAAATATACAAAAGAAGAATCATGGAAGGAGTAATTCAAATTCTTACTCGCCTAAAGCTTTTCTGGCCACACTGCCAATTCCAAATCCGACTAAACTATAACAAACGTGGGCAAAAGAACCAGCGATTGCAGCAACCGGGGCTGTCAGCGAACTAGCTTTATAACTCCCTTCCGCTCCCTTCCATCCTCTTACTGCTCCATAAAGTGCACTTACTGAAAAAATAGCTAGAACCGCTGGATCCATGCGACCATCAATTAAGTCCGGCAATCCTCCTGTCGCAGCTCCTACAACCGCACTCATATAAAATGAATTCATTAGTCCAATTACATCTTCAAGTCTATTTGCACGTTGTTCTTGATTTATCAACGGGCGAGGGACAGATCTCATTTTAATTAGCATCTTCTGGGAATTGGGTGAGTAATCGGGCTTCAACGCAGCTATCTAATTGCTCATCCAGAAGATAGGGATCGGATAATTCTATCAGCATTCTGTATTGCATTGCCAATTCACGTAAATGTCGATAATAGGGTTCTGAAAGCTTATCTTTAACATGGCCAGGTAATGTAGGTGTTGGTTTCAATATCTCTTGAAGTACCCAGTCGCCGTGAAAGACTCGTACCGGTCCACTGCGCCCAGCTTGAAGTTGTGCAATAATTCCATCTATCGTGGGCTGAGCTAACTCTTTTGCTATATCGCCTACCTGATCCCGCTCACTCTCGCTTAATTCGAATATTCTACTGGGAGTGGCTCTAGTAGGATCATATGTTCGTATATATTCTTCTGCAATGTTACGAAAATCGGTGGTCATTTTTTCCTCCTTTTACTTGCTAAAAGTGGCCCCACTATATAAATGTTTGCATTGTAACCACTACCCAATAATTACAGTTGGAGAAGTTAGGCGCTGTCGGTATAAACTCTTTATAGAATTATGCCCCTTTGATAATCTCTTCACTTTATATTGCAGTTGTATTCCCTGTGCTGCCCTCTTCACCCCCACTAACTTTAGCTTTGCTTCAACGTTGGCATTGGCGAACAATAGTATTCCTCTTCCTAGAAAAATAGGCTCTACATCCAGATAAATCTCATCAATCAATTTATCTTTCAAGAAGCTTGAATTCAACTGGCTTCCGCCGCAAACCATGATCTTCGTGAAACCCCGCATTTGCAAAAAAGTAATCGCTTCCCGGGGAGATTTAGCGATTGTAATCCCTTTGCTTGCTTTCAAAGTCTTGCTTACTACGACAACCTTAACGTCTCCTAATCTCTTGAATTCGTTATTCCTTCGCATCACTTCATACGTTCTTCTGCCAATGATCACATTGCCTGCTTTTTTGATTATTTGACTGTACTGCTTCCATTCGTTTGGAGAAACCCAATCAGTATCATCATTTGCTCTGGCAATCATACCATTGGCGGTTGTGGCCATATACAGAATAACTTTCATGGTGGGACTAACACTCTTTGTTTATTTAATCATTTCGGAATGTTTTTCACCTTCCCAAACTCAAACACTTCTCCTTTGCTTACAATATACACCGCAAAATTCTGAATATGCCCTAAAAAAGGACTTAACAACTCTTCTTTCAGAATATCCGTTCCTTCCAATAAAGGGTTAAAGCTAGGCACGGCAATTAATTCCTTCCCTTTCCACTTCCCCTTGAGAAAACATTTGTATTTCTCTCGTTTGCTGCCTTCCCGGATGGTAATGGCAGGATGTTCATGCCCGATAATAATGCGCTGGGCTTTGGTTTCTATTAACTGGTCTCCGTGGACAATGATTGTATTTCCTATCTCATATTTTTGGAGGACCTTGATCCCCCTTTTATTTGCAATTGGCGTAATAACGGGATCATGGTTCCCTCTGATAATAACTATTTCCGTACAATGCTGTAAGCAGAAATCCAAGAATCGCAGTACTTCACTCCACTCCTGTCTCAATACCGTGCCAAATTCATGTTTCAAATCACCATTAATTATTATTCTCTCTGGTTCTATTTTGCGGAAGATAGATTCCATCTCCTTGAGAATTTCCTGTAATTGAAATTTAGGCACGAGAACTCCCTTTCGATGCAAAGCTTCCTCATATCCGAGGTGTAGGTCATTGATAATGAGCGTTTTTTCTCTTGACAACCACAGGGCCGTATTTATAATTTCAATTCCAGTGCTAATCTGCATTCTTAGTTTAGGCCTCGAAATCTTTATAAATGATTTGGATTGAGAGTACAGGTATGCCCCGGTGGCTCAGCGGTTAGAGAATAATCAACCAAAGCGGATGGCTGTTAACCATCAGGTCACCAGTTCAAATCTGGTCCGGGGCGCTTTTCATTTTCCTAATCCTTTCTGATAAATATTCTCTGCAATTCTTTCCATCAACCCTATTTGTTCATCAGTTCCATTCTTAAACAATAATTCTCCATATCCGTGAACAATTATTTCCAAGCCTTGCTCTCTAATCACGAGCAAGATGGGGGTTTCTAAAATAGTTTCAAAATGTTCTTTGATTTTCTTTAAATCTAATTTGCCTTGCTTTTTCAGCTTAGCAGAATATCCTGCCCGAGTTTTGCATTTGCCGAAGGTGAAATCAATGGTCATGACTGCTAAAAAGAGCATTTTTTTATAAAAGTAATCCTCTGTAACAACCGAATGATTTATATACTAAAATCGTTTTATTGGACTATCCTTTCGAGGTGATAGTTAAAAATGGCAAAAAAAAGAGGCAATGGCGTTTCTGCTCCCAAAGAGCGAATCGAAATTCATAGAGTGGCTCATTATGCATTCTTTGTAGGATTATTGGTAGCGATTGTGGCGGGATTGTTCCGTACCGTAATAAGTCCGGAAGTGTTAGTAACTACTTTAGTTATCTTAGGGTTTTTGGTTGGCCTGTTCAACTTGACGGCTGAAGAAACAATCCCCTTCTTAGTTGCTGCAATTGCTTTGATGTTAGCGGGAATTGTTAATCTCGGCTTGATTCCGGGAGTGGGATTATACTTGCGAAGCATCCTGAGCAACATCGTTGTCTTCGTCGTTCCCGGTGCAATTCTGCTGGGATTGAAAACGATTTGGAAACTCGCCTCCGATTAGGAAGAGAGTCACGAGCAGCGGGATTTTTTTTCTTTTCAATAATTTTTATAAAGGAGAATATTTTTTAGCTAAAAAAGGTGAATGAAGTGAATTCCAGAAATTTTGATTGTCCTTCTTGCAAAAATAAATTTGTTGCATTTTTGTTCCCGGGATTAACCAGTGTCTATTGCCACTATTGCCGGTTGAAAGTGAAGATTTGATTTCTTAACTGGGTCATACCCCGTAGCTTGCTACGGCTTCCAATCACCCAGTTAAGATTAAAAATCCTAACTAATTGAATACCCCGCAGCTTGTTGCGGTTGGGATTTTTATTATGCAACGAAAGAGAAGGGTAATCCATGCGAATCTCGGCGTATTTCTTTTGCGAGTAGAGATCTTTTAGATAGTTTTCTTCCTATCTTCCCCCGCACTTCCACCGTTGATGTTGCTTTCAACAGCTGGTTAAGGTAGGGAACTTCGCTGTCGTACATTCCTAATCTTTCCATCGCTACTTTATCCACACTCGCAGGGTCTGCTCCAACAAGAGCGAAATTCGTTTGCACCGGTATTCCATCATGTTCTTGCTGGGTTAAAAGATAGGTTCCATCAAGGATACAAAAACTCTCTGGGCTCATTTGTCTCACTTTACTTGCTAGTCCTACTAAAGAACCAGCGTTGACAAAGTGTTCTAGGTGTGTTTGGAAAGATTGAAAGTCGAGTTGTTCATCGAGCCAAGCATGATACGCGGAAATCATCAATTCGTTTTCCCCGTGGAGTTCTGTATATCTATCTACAAACCCTAAGGTAAGATCAACCACCCTTTGTTCTAATTCCTGACGGCGGGGAGAATCTTTTCCTTCCTCTCGTAAAGATTGCCTTGCTGCATCTGCAAAGAAATAATGAAAAGGCTCTTTTCTTGCTGCTTCTGGCACTAAGCCCATCAGATTTTTAGTAACACCGCTGTAATTGTAATTTCCATGATGTTTGGGCAAGGTGAAAGAAACAACCACCAGCCCAGTCGTATTTCTAATTGGAACCGTAATAGTTTCTTCTTGCGCAGTTATCGGACTAACACGAATGGCTTGGTAGGAGGTTACAGGCAGGGAACTCAAATCTATCAACTCAGCGCCTTTGATTCTCGCATATCCTACCTGTTGATATGCTTGTTGTATATCAAATGGACTTCCCTGACGTTCCGCCAATCCAAACACGTAATGAGCGGGTTCATCGCCAATGAGAACTCTTGCAGCGCCATACTCCCGTAAGAGATTGACTACTGCTTGCATTCTTTTTGGATCAGAACAGGCTTTAGGAATATGGGGATCAACCATGTTGGGCTTGAGAAGAAAATCTTTTCCACGAATGGGAACAGCATCGAGTTGCGCTTGGAGTGTTTCCACTAGATTTTGATTTCCTTTTCCGGACTGGGCGTAGACGATGGTCATTTTGATTTTATCTTGCTTCTTGATTAATAACACAATCTCGCACTAGGAGTAAACGAATATTTTCTTGTACTCTCGGGAGTGCTAACATATAATCTGCCCATGCCAGCAAATAAATTGGCATGCTCGGGCTGCCTAATTCCCCAACCACATACATCTAATAAAAGTTGATCTAGTTGGTGGGGATCCTTTTCTATTTCTTGAATAGCTGAGCAAAGCCCACTGTACCCTGCTGTGATCCTAAAGAAGCCAGGATTTGGTCGACCTCTACGCAATTCTCCTTCCAGTTCTAGATAGCATCCTTGCGTTTGACCCATTAAAGTGCCTCGATCTTCCTGTCCTTCAAGGAGTAAGTAACAGTCTCCCCCATTTCGTCTGTAGTTAAGTCCTCCTTCAAAATCATCGGGAAATTCACGGAGAAATGTTCCCATAATCTCCTTTCCCCACCCTGCAGAAACTCTGCCGTCAAATCCCGCACTATCTTTCTGCCATTCTTGGAATGCAGTGACAACCCATTCTTGAGTCGGTCCGATTATTTGATCAAAGCGTAATCTGTCCATCCGGTGTTTAGAGTAGAGCCTATTTATAAAATTTTCCTAAAATAACTACTTATCAAAGACAACACTATCTCAAGCTCTCGTCAATCTGCCTTGCCGCATCCGATAGTTCAGAAAACATCATTTCCATATCTTGGTGAATATCTTTAATCAATCGCTCAATGGAACTCTCTCTCAATAAATATCCCTCTTTTTCTTTCACGACTATTCCTGATTCCATCAAGCGATGCAGGTGATGCACAACAGTTCCTCGGCTTAAGTGCAATCGCTCCGCAATTTCATCGGAGGTAAGCGGCTTATCCTGGTTTGCTGCTCGGACTAAGGTAATAAATACTCGGAAACAACTGCTATCCCTATCCCTCAGATTAAATAATCCCAATGAATTTCCTAGCCATTGTAATTCCTGATTGAGGTTTCCTCCCTGGGTTTTTCGAATCCGGACAAGTGTAACACGATACGCCATTGTTTCCCTTAATACGGCTCTTCTTTTAAACTTTTTCCACAAGATTTATATAGAAGGCTTATTTTGGATAGTTCTAGTTGACTTAAACTCAACAAATAAGGTGAAAAGTATGGCTAAAGAAAAGATACACGATAACATCGTAGCAGACAAAAACGATTCAGACGGGGCTCATCCCATCTCTCAACGTGAGGAGATAAATGTAACACCTATTATCGAAAATCAAGTTCAAGAACTCACCGAATTACTCCAGCGCACCCAAGCCAACTTTGAAAATTATCGCAAGCAGACTGAGAAGAGGATTGAAGACCTAAAACAAGTAGCAGCGAAAGATGTTATCATCCAACTCTTGCCGCTCATTGATAATTTTGAATTAGCCTTAAAGAATGCCCGCGCTCATCCCGAAGAATTCGTGAAAGGAGTAGAATTAATTTATTCTCAACTCTTTGACGTCTTGCAACGGTTAGGGGTTCAACCCATCACCACAGAAAAAACCAGTTTTGATCCTTATCGTCATGAAGCCTTGCTGAAAGTAGAATCATCCCAGCCAGCGAACACTATTTTAGAAGTGTTCCAGAAAGGATTTACTTTACATGGTCAAGTGCTCCGGCATGCTCGAGTAAAAATAAGCGCCGGCCAACAAAATCAAACTCATATGGAGGAACAAAACAAAAATGGCAACTAAAACATCAGGAGCAACTATTGGAATAGACTTAGGAACGACTTTTTCAGCGGTAGCGGTAATGGAAGCAGGAAAACCGGCAATTATTAGCAATGCAGAAGGAACCAGAACCACCCCCAGCGTGGTGCATATTAAAGATGAAGAAATAATTGTGGGGCAGATTGCCCGAAATCAGGCGATTGTTGATCCTTCCCATACGGTACGTTCCATTAAACGGAAAATGGGATCAAATGAGAAAGTGGAGATCGATCGCAAGGAATACACTCCCGAGCAGATATCGGCGATGATTCTACAGAAATTAAAACGGGATGCCGAAGCCTATCTTGGCCAGCCGGTGAAGAATGCGGTTATTACTGTTCCGGCATATTTTAACGATGCACAACGGCAAGCAACGAAAAATGCGGGAGAAATTGCCGGATTGAATGTCTTGCGCATTATTAATGAACCCACTGCTGCTGCACTTGCGTACGGATTAGATAAGCAAGAGAAAGATCACACCATTTTAGTTTTTGATTTTGGCGGGGGAACCTTTGACGTTTCTATCCTGGAATTAGGCGGGGGAGTCTTTGAAGTGAAAGCCACCAATGGTGATAATTATCTTGGTGGGGATGATGTTGACGAAATTATCATGAATTTCTTGATGGATAATTTCAAGAAATCCACCGGCATAAATTTACGGAATGATGCTACTGCTGTGCAGCGTTTAAAAGAAGCTGCCGAGAAAGCAAAAATTGAACTTTCCAGTAAAATGAAAGTAGAAATTAGCCTTCCTTTCATTACCGCTGATAGCACCGGGCCAAAACATCTTAAGGAAGAGTTGAGTAGAGCTAAATTTGAAGAATTAATTGCCTCTATCTTAAAACGATTGGAAGTGCCTACCAAGAATGCCCTGAAAGATGCTGGATTATCATTGGATAAAATCAACAAGGTTATTTTTGTAGGTGGATCCACCAGAATCCCTGCGGTGCAGGAATTAGTCAAACGATTGACTGGAAAAGAAGGAGATAAATCCGTCAATCCTGACGAAGCGGTTGCGGTAGGAGCAGCCATTCAAGCAGGAGTATTAGCCGGGGATGTTAAGGATGTATTGCTTTTGGATGTTACTCCTCTGAGTTTGGGCATTGAAACTCTGGGAGGAGTGTTTACTAAATTAATTGAACGAAATACGACCATTCCTACCAAGAAATCGCAGATCTTTTCAACGGCAGCGGATAACCAGCCTGCGGTTACCATTCGAGTAGCGCAAGGGGAACGCCCCATGTTTGCAGATAATAAAGTACTGGGGCAATTTGACTTAGTGGGAATTCCACCAGCTCCTCGGGGAGTGCCGCAGATTGAAGTTACCTTTGATATTGACGCCAATGGAATCATGCACGTGTCTGCTAAGGATTTAGGAACCGCAAAAGAACAACGGATTAAAATTACTGGTTCCAGTGCTTTGAGTAAAGATGAAGTCGAGCGCATGAAGAAAGAAGCACAGGAGCATGAAGCTGATGATAAGAAGTTGCGGGACAAGATTGAAGCAGAAAATAATGCTGATGCTGTCGTATACCAAACCCGTAAGGTACTCGAGGAGTTTGGCGATAAGGTTGATGCCGCCCTGAAAACAAAAATTGAAGAGAAGATTAAAGCAGTGGAAGATGCCCGGAAGGAAGGCGAACCTGCCACGATTACCAAGAAGATCGAAGAGTTGAATAAGATTGTGCAGGAGATTGGCGCCAAGATGTATCAAGAAGCTGCTGCTAAGCAGGGTGCTGAGAAAGGTGCGCATGATAGCAAACCTTCCTCTGACGACGACAATGTTGTCGATGCGGAGTTTAAGGAGAAGTAGATGTAACTAGTAAGTAGTAAATAAGGAAAGGTTTATAAAGTAGGGATGATTAAATCACTCTATGTTTAAAGACGAACCTACCGGGAATGCTACTTTGGATGCGATGATGGCTCGAAATGCAGCTCTCTGGTGTAGTCCTGAATATAAAATGGTGTTGGATAAGCGAAAAAGAGTCCTCAACTTGAATAATCGTTGGGACACCAGACGCTACTCTGGGCGGGGTCTACATAGGCTACAGAGATGGGCTGATGAATATATCATCGCTCAACTTCGTAGAGCGCTTCCAGAATTTAATCAATCTTTGCGAGAGTACAGAGAAAGGCACGGAGTTACCCCTCGACCAATCTATCACCTTCCGGAGATTGGAGGAGAAGGCTCCCCAATAGATGGGTGTCGTGTCAAGTATGAAACTACTAAAGGAACAGTTGGCACAATTCCCCTGGAAGATATTGCTCGATTATCGCCAGGGCAACGGGGGGGATTAGTAATCGTTAACCAAAGGTTTATACTGGATGGAGATGATAATGAGCGTGGTGAATTGTGTGGTTTTTGCGGGAAAGTTCCTCCGTATAAGCTTGGCGGTGATGTTGAGAGAAAACATTTCACCTATCCTGAGCCCACATTTATAGGGTTTAGCCCGGGGATATTGGTATGTGGAGAGAAAGCATGCACGGAAATGGCCCTTCCAAATCATGTTCGCAATATGCAAATGCAAGAGTCAATGAATAACTTTATGCTTGCAGTTAGCGCAGCGATGATGGGAAGGGAAAGATTAACGGAAACGCAAGCAGGTTATTTGCATGATCAGGCAGTGCAGAGGATGATGGAAAGAATGCAACAAGGAGGAAAATAAAAATGACTGAAAATTTTTTGACGTTAGAATATGTATGTACCGGGAATAATGGCAGAAGTCCTCAAGCAGAGGCAATCGCTACTGACTACGTTCATCGACAAGGCTTAGCGGACAGAGTGCGAGTTCGTTCGAGTGGAAGCGGATTACATCCAATGTTCCTCAGAGAAGGAGCTGAGAAAACTCAAGCACAACTGCAAATAGTACGAATGGCGGCTGCAAACGGAGTGTATCAAGAATCGTGGAGAAGAGATCAGGCTGCCGCAGTCTTAGCGGAGGGTCAGGGCCATGGAACTGATCCAGAGTTAGTGCAAGAATTATTTGATTATGTGGTTCGCGCAGAGGCAATATTTCGAGATCAAGTATTGATGGAAGCAGGTTTGGTTGCTACTCGCGAATATCATCGGCCTACAATGCTTCATGGAAGTGATGATCAACATGTCGTCTTAGCTATGGCAAAAGCTAATCTAGACCAAGTTCGACAAATATACGCTGGTTCTGGGTATACTCCAACTATTGCCCTTCTCAATGAATACGCTGGGATGGAAGGAGATGTACCAAATCCTTTCTGCAGATTGCTTCCGGAATATCGAGCTGCACGAGATCATTTGCGGATTGCAGTTCCAAGAACGGTAGATAGAGCTGTCAGAGAATTACTAGGTTAAGGACGTATGCCACACTATCAATATTTATGGGGAAATTATCAAGCCCATTGGACTATTGAGCTGAATCTATTTTGTTTTCTGGAATTTCCCCATTTTTTTCCTTGGAACCAAGCTAAAAATATCATCCAAATCTCTCGAGATAATCGCATTTCTACCTTTCACTCCAGCGAGGATCTGCAGGAAGACCAAGAAAGAGGAAAAATTTTCCTCGATGAGAATCTTTCTGCTAGATTCTTACAGGACTTGAAGCAGCGCTGCACAGAACATCGCGCTTTTTTTACGTCATTAAAGAATATTCCTTGGCAAAACATTTCTGATCAGGAATTAATGGATCTTGTTCTTGAGGCTAGGAAGCAATGGCAATTAACCATTAGTTATTTCCGGCCAACTCAAGTAGAGGGAATGCATTATTTGCTCGAAGCCATACGAAAACATTGTACGGATAAAGACGTTTCCGTGTTACTTACTCCTGTCGGCGTGGATGTATTAAACCAAGAACAGCTGGAATGGCAGGAAATACTACCACAACCCTATTCCGAATCAAGAATGATAACCCACGTGGAAAAATACCCTTGGCTGGTGGCCTGCCATTTCACCATGAATGATGTTCTAGGCACGCTTTCTCAACGATATGCTCATGATTCTGTGCACCAAAAATGGAAGGATATACGTCGGGAAAAAGAGGAATTGCAGCAAAAGCAGGAAGCAATCCTTTCCTCCAAGCCGGAATTACAGATTTTGGTGCATCGCGCACAGCAATTGGCGATGTCCAGAATGGAAGTTAAGTCTTGCTGGGCAGGCACTGAATTTTATACTATTCCTTTATTTGCGGAAATTGCCCGCAGGACGGGAGAAAATATATCTGATCTTACTAAATATTACTTCTCACCAGAGATAGAAAAGCTATTGTTGAAACATGAATTTCTGTCCTCGGAAGAAAAAAACAACCGAAAGAAATGCGTAGTGGGACTTTTAAAAGCGGGAAAAGTGATTCTAATCTCCGGTAATGAAGCCGAGGATGTAGCTAAGAAAGAATTAGGAAATCTTTATGAAATAAAAGAAAATGATGAAGTGAAGGGGATGGTCGCTAATTCCGGGAAATGTAGAGGAATAGCTAGAATTTTACAGTCAAATAACATTCAACAAAATAATGAACTGCGCATGACGTTTAAGAAAGGAGATATTCTTATAACCCAAATGACTCAACCGAATATCGTTGATATTGCCAGCAGGGCTGGAGCGATCGTGACAGAAGAAGGCGGAATGTTATCACATGCTGCGATTATCAGCAGAGAATTTAAAATCCCTTGCCTTGTGGGAACGCATATTGCTACGACCGCATTTAAAGATGGAGATATAGTGGAAGTGGACGCTGAAACAGGCACCGTACGTAAGTTATCTAACACTTCCTCTTTATGATTAAAATGAATCTAAATCCTCAAGACTTTAAACCATTGTTCCATGGAATCATCACTGCTTCTTTTCTAAATTGTGAAATCTTCGGGAGAACATCTCTCGCTAGAAATAAGATCGTGATTTTATACACTAATGGGCTTTGGAGTACTTTTATTGATAGAGAAGGAGAAGAAAAATGCCTCCAGGAAGGTGTACGAATCTTCAGCAATCCGCAGGAGTATCAAAAGGTATCAACAGCATTGCGACATCATATTGATCATGCACAAAAGCATATTCTCTCCAAATATAGCCAGATTCCAGAAAAAATGACTAAAGAAGAATTCGTTTCCGTAGTTCAATTCCTTGAAAACTACTGGTATTGGTATGGGTTCACGGAATTTCCTCATCATAATCTTGCCTTCCAAAAGAAAGAGGAAAATCCAGTCATTACACCTCATTTACATGATCTTTATGAAGCAAAAGTGGAAGGGAGAAAAGTAATGAGTCAGTTCTTTTTCCTCAATGGAGTTATCCCTAATATCGTGTGTTATTTCTCGCGAAAATATTTCCATGATGATGATAGCGCTCGATATCTCTCGTACCAAGAAATCTTGGATTTGTTTGATGGTGAAAAGCCAAATATGGAAAATATACTGAAGAGAAAAGAATGCATTGCTCTCTTGTCTCAGGAGGGAGAGATTTCTGAAATTCCAGAAAGAGAAGCTGGAATACTGGTACAGTCTTTACTACCAACGAAAATGCAGGATTCGGTTACCGGAACGATCGCTAATAAGGGAAAAGTAACCGGGAAAGTAGTTATTGCGCCAATGTTTAATGATATGTCTCTGGTTCAAAAAGTTTTTGACAGGATGGAAGATGGTGCAATTTTGATAGCACAAACCACGAGTCCGGAATTGATGGCGTTATGCAGTAGAGCAAAGGCTATTGTTGCCGATCAGGGTGGATTGATGTCGCATGCGGCTGTCGTAAGTAGAGAACTAGGCATTCCCTGTATTGTAGGAACTAATTATGGAACGAAGATATTCAAAGACGGCGACCTTGTCGAAGTAGACGCAGAAAAAGGAACAGTACGAAAAATACCATGAAAGAAACAACCTGGCGATATCTAGGACATTGGGAATCAGTCCCTTTAACCAGCTCCCTCTTCGCTCATTACTACTCTCAGCATGTCTTCAAAAAACATAATCTCCCGGCGATAAAAGAAGGATATAAAGTCGTTGATGGAGAAGTATTCATGGATAAAGAAGGCTGGGATGCCTTAGAACAATTTTTTTATGCAAAGATGAAAGAGAAAGATTTTGAATACTTATTTACCTTTATTTCCGACGCAAAAAAATCAGCGCAAGAATTTCTTACCGCACGATATGATTATTCTTCCCTAGGTTCATTCCATCTCTTCTTAGAGAACTTACGCCTCATGATGTGTTACTGGTTAATAATTCACCAAATTGATGAAGGGATTACCAAAGCTTTACGTGAAAAATGCGCCCAGGAAGGTATTGAATTGTACCCTGTTTTGGGACAGATAAAACATGAAGGGCTTGAATTCATGGAACGAGACGCGCAATTCGCCAAACTTGCTTCGCTCCATCAACAAGGCAAGCTCACCGAACAGGATATTTCAACCTTCCTACAAAAATACAGCTGGACCACCATTAATGTCATGTGGGGAACGCCGCTCTCCAAAGAAAAAGTAAGAGAAGAACTACGCACTTTTGAACCTCCTTTGCACGCGGACATAAAACCTCTAGATTTACACTGGCCGGAATTAAAAGTGGCTGAGGGATTAGCATTTCTCCGTTTTCACTTCATCGAAAGCCTGAACAAAATTGCCTTCCACTTCTGGCCTTGGTTTGAGACGCTTGCTCGCCAGCAAGGATTAACTTTTGAGGAGATGGTGCAGCATACTCTTACAGAAATCAGAGACAAACAATTCCAAGCTCAAACTACCTTGCGAGAACGAATGAAGGGGTTTGGCATTATCGTAATTGATGGCGAGGAACATATTTTTGTGGGGAACGAACTAGCGGGAGAAAAAGAAAATATAGCTGTAAAAGTAACGGGAATAGACCATATCAAAGGCATGCCGGCTTCACTGGGCAAAGCCAAAGGAAAAGTAAAGCTGCTTAAGTCTGTTCACGATTTTCACCGAATGAACCCTGGAGACATCTTGGTTGTTTCTGAAACCACCCCGGATTATGTTCCGGTGATGAAATTAGCAGGCGCAGTAGTTACAGATTTGGGGGGAGTTACGTCTCATGCAGCGATTGTCTGCCGGGAGATGAAAAAGCCTTGTGTTATTGGCACAAAAATTGCCACGAAAGTGTTACAGGAAGGGGAGGAAGTCGAGGTAGATGCGGAGAAAGGAGTAGTGAGAAAATTATCATGAATCAACATATTAACATAGAATATGTCTGTTACGGCAATAATGGACGGAGCCCTATGGCCGAAGCAATTGCGAGTGATTATATCCGCAAGCAAGGCCTAGCCGATAGAATTACTGTTTCTTCTAGTGGGTGTGGATTATTTCCAGATGGAACAGTAAAAGCCACCCCAGAAACTAAAGCTGCTTTTGTCGCTTCCGCTCTTGAAAATGGCGTGTATGCACATTCCATTCCAGAACTTCTTCATTTAGCAGGAGAAATTGCCTTGTTCGGTGTCCATGCGGGAGTAGACTCTGTTAATAGCTGCTTCTATGCTCTGGCTAGTTTTGAAGAACAATCTCGAAATCAAGCTCTGGAAGAAATTGGATTAAGAATAGCGGGACCTTGTTTTCAGCCGACGCGAGTTAGAGAGGATGTCCATTTAATCTTGCCAGTAGCCAAAAGACCGGAACTTTTAGTTCGGGAACTGTACCAAGATGCAGCGTCTACGCCCCTGATAGAAGTATTACCCGTGTATGCCGGCATGAATAAACTTCCAATAGCTTTCTGTGAACTTTTTCCAGCTTATCAACGTCTGAGAGATGTATTAATAGAAATGGTTCCTAAGAGTATTGAAAGGGCTAGGAGGGAATTATTGTCATGAATCTCCCCACCCTTCAGCATTGCCAGGAACTCTTCGAGCAGTATAAAGTTCCAGGCACAGTCAAAGAACATTGCAAAACTGTTCACAAAGTAGCGATCTTTCTCGCAGGAGAATTGCAACGAGAAGGATATCCAATTAAAGTAGAAGTTATTGCTCCTTTCTCGCTCTTGCACGACTTCATGAAAGCGGTGGTCTTGGAACGGCTCACTGATCCCCCTTACAATTACCAACCAACCCCCGACGAAGTTCAAATGCATCAGAAACTACGGGAACAATATAAAGGACATTCCGAAACATACGTTACCTACCTGCTGCTCAAAGAAGAATTCCCTGAATTTGCGCACTTATTCCTGGAATTAGATGGATTAACTAGAAACCCTAAAGCGGAAGTAAGTGAAGAAACCAGATTTATCCATTATGTTGATTGGCGAGTCTTGGGAAATAAAGTCGTTCCTTTAGCTCAGCGCATGAACTACATTTATGAACGCTACGGGCATTGGATCCGGAAAAGAAACATTAATTGGGAAGACGTACAACAGGAACAATATGATTATGAACGCAAACTATTTAATCACCTCCTTTTTACAGCAGAAGAATTAGGAGAAAAAATAAATCTTAACTAACTACATGGCCGACAAAGATTACTATAAAATCCTGGGAATCAGCAAGAACGCAAGCAAGGATGAAATAAAGAAAGCTTTCAAGAAATTAGCGCTCGTTTATCATCCCGACCGGGCGCCAGAGGATAAGAAGAAGGAATACGAAGAAAAGTTCAAAGAAATTAATGAAGCTGTTTCCGTGTTAGGAGATGATAAAAAGCGGCAGCAGTACGATCAATTTGGCAGTTCTTCTTTTCAAGGAGGAGCTGGGGGCTTTGAAGGATTTGATTATTCTGACATCATGTCCCAGTTCCGTTCGGGAACCTTTGGCAACTTTGATGATGTCTTTGATCACCTTTTTGGAGGGGAAGGCAGGAAATCTTCTCGGGGGAGAAGGGGATCAGACCTAGCATACGAGTTAGAGATAACGCTTGAAGAAGCAGCCAAAGGAGCTGAGAAGACGATTCAGCTCAACAAGCTGGAACGTTGCACTGCTTGTCATGGGAAAGGAGCACTTTCTTTTGAAAATTGCCACCATTGCCATGGTTCAGGCTACATGAAAAAAACGCAGCGCACACCCTTCGGCATTTTCCAGCAAACTGGGCCCTGTCCTTACTGCCATGGAAGAGGTGAATTACCTCAAGATTCTTGTAAAGAATGTGGCGGTGAAGGGTTACAACGACGGAAGAAGAAGATTGAAGTTAAAATTCCCGCCGGCATAGATGGGGGCATGCAGTTGCGTGTAGCAGGCGAAGGAGAAGTGGGAGAAAATAACGGTTCAAACGGCGATTTATATGTGGTGATCCATCTTCAACCGCACAAATTCTTTGAACGTAAAGGAAATGATTTGCACCTTACGATTCCTATCTCATTTACGCAGGCAGTGCTGGGAGATGAAATTGAAGTTCCCACTATCACCGGAAAAGCGACTTTGAAAATTCCCGCGGGAACAGCTTCGGAAACAGTTTTTAGAATGGGAGGAATGGGCCTTCCTGATGTTCATCATGGAGAAGAGGGAGATCAAATGGTGAAAGTAAAGATTGAAGTGCCTAAGAAGTTAAGCAAGAAGCAGATTGAATTAATTAAGCAGTTGCATGAGGAAAAACCTAGCAAAGGGTTCTTGGAAAGGATGTTTGGGTAATTTGTCGAAATATTAATATAACCTCTCTCGTTATTCTCTTTCATGCTCGTTACTACTTCATTTTCCAGTGCGGGAAAGAAATTTGACGTTCGTGTCTATAATTCCGTTCCCGGTCCTACTTACGCAGCTATACTTGCGGGAGAATTAAAAAAAACTACTGTCTCAATTGCACAGTTTAAAGGAGCTCATGCTCAAAGTTATAAACGTCTCTTGGATTCTTATGCCCAAATGATACAATCTTTAGAGTCTTATTTTAGCAATTCAATCAATTTTAGTTTAATTCTGGTTAATGAAGATCACCCTCACTTTCAGGGCCATCTTTCCGATGAATTCACGTGCGTTATTACCTACCCGCTAAGAGATTTCATTGCCGTTAGCCTTCAGTGCATAACCAGAGAAAATCATTCCGCTTTTCGTGGGGCACTGGCTCATGAAGTCGGCCATTATGTGGATTATCTAAAACTATCCCCTTTTATTGCTGCACTGAAACAGGCCGGGGCATTAAAAATGATTGATAATAAGCATTGTTTCCGAATGATACTATTTACTTTGCGTCAGGAAGGGTTTGCCGAGTTAGTTCGACGGCGGGAAAGTGAAACAGTCCAGCTGTCCAGCAAAGCCCTTGCGAAATACCGAAAAGATTTACAGCGATTGGTGTACAGTTTTGACTTGGACAGACCCGCTTTATGGGAGGTATACCGTAAATATTTTCAAGAAGAAGCATATGCGATGGGATTCTTGATGGCATTTGTCATTGCTCTAGCATATTATCACCAGCAGGGTGAACCCAGCTTACATCTAAAGAGCGGCCAGGCAGTTCCAATTTCGGAGATAAATTCCCTCTTTCGTCAAAACGCGGAGATTAAGAACCTTCCTTCATCGACTCTCCATCAGGCTATCGCAGCAATAAGATTGGAAAATGATGAGGATTTTCTTCAGCACTATGAACGGAGCTGTATTCTGTTAGGTATAAAGAAAAGGCACATATTGCTGTGGTGGAATTTGTATGTTGCATGGAACAAAACCATGCATGATGACCGGGAGAAATTCCTAAGGGGAGAACTACGAAGAGCCCGGTTACGGCCTCAGGGAGAATAGCCTTTCCCAAACTAGTAAGCGACAAAATTAACCCCCCAAAATACTGTCGCTTACTAGATAGTAAATGACTTATTTTTGATGCAATATTTAAGTCATTTACTAAACCTTAATAAACCTCGCCCCTTGTTCTACGGCTATGCCTCGACCGAAATATAAGCAACGTTGTGCATTATGCAAGAAAAACATGGTTATTATGTATTCCAGCCGGCAATTTCCCATCTGTGTGGATTGCCACATGAAACAAATTGAAGAACCAGTAACCGATCCTGAATATAAAAAATTGTTGGATATTCCCCGGGAGTTGTATGAGAAATCGATGTTCTTGCGGAATATTAAGCGCGCTTATCTTCAGTTTGGGTCGCTGACGGAGAAGCAAATTGAGGCTTTTAAAAAGGCAGTAGGTGACCTCAAACAGCCCAAAAAGAAGAAAGAAGAATGATTTTTAAGCTTCTATACTCTGTTCTAAACACCATTTCGTAACCTTTATTAACCTCGCAGATAACCTTTTCCCATGGCCAGAAAGACGCTGGGAACGAACGTAATCCCTTCCCATTACACCCTTCGCTTTGAACCTAATTTTCAAACTTTTCATTTTCAGGGGCATGCTTCCATTCTGGTTACAATTAAAAAACCAACCAAAGTAATTACGCTCAACGCGAAAGAGCTGCAGGTCCGAAAGGCGGAGGCAGCTCAGCTCCATGCTTCGGTACGATCTGCCGATCAGGAAGTCATCCTCACTTTCCCCAAACCTTTGAAGGGAAAAGTAGAACTCACTCTTGACTTTACTGGGGTGCATAACGATGGAATGTATGGGTTTTATCGCAGTAAATACAGCCAGGGCTATTTACTCACCACCCAATTTGAATCCGCTAATGCCAGAGCGGCATTCCCGTGCTTTGATGAGCCAGCTTTCAAAGCCACGTTCGATGTTTCTTTGATCGTTCCCCGGCAGCTTTTCACTATCTCTAACATGCCCGTTAAGCAGGAACGAATCCTCCCCGATAATCGAAAAATAGTATCCTTTCATACCTCCCCAAAAATGTCAACGTATCTGCTCTATTTGGGCGTAGGAGATTTCAAATATATCAGTACACGCTATCGTGATATTGAAATTAGAGTTTTCACCGTTCCGGAAAAGATTAAGTACGCATCCTTAGCGTTACATTATACTTCTGCATTCCTGCGATTCTTTGAAAAATACTTTCAGGTTAATTATCCCCTTCCAAAACTGGATGTTATTGCAATTCCTGATTTTGCCTCGGGGGCAATGGAAAATTGGGGGGCAATTACGTTCCGTGAAATTGCCTTGCTTGGCGATGAGCATACTAGTGTAGCGGTAAAGCAGCAAATTGCAATCACTATTGCCCATGAATTAGCACACCAATGGTTCGGCAATCTGGTTACGATGGAATGGTGGGATGATCTCTGGCTGAATGAAAGCTTTGCCACCTTCATGGGATACAAGGCAGTGCATGAGTCCTTCCCCGAATGGGATGTGATGTTGCAATATTATGAAGACACTATTGCTGACGCTCTTTCTGCTGATCAACTAGAATCAACCCATCCCATTAGCGTAGTGGTAAATACTCCCGGGGAAATTGATGAGATTTTCGATCGCATTAGTTACGACAAAGGAGGAAGTGTTCTGCATATGCTGGAAGATTTTGTCGCTCCCGACGTATTTCGCCGAGGGTTAACCAGGTACCTGCAAAAGCATGCCTACGCTAATGCTACAAAAGAAGACCTCTGGAAGGCAATTCAACAAGCGCATCGCGATCAGAATGTCGTTCGTTTGATGAATCGCTGGATCACTCAGCCGGGTTATCCCATTGTAGAAGTAACCAAAACGGAAAAGGGGTTTATGCTTACGCAACAGCGTTTCACCTTGACGGGAAAAAAGTTGAAAGGAGAATGGCTGATCCCTCTTCATTATCTCCCGGCGAAAGGATCAGCCCATCGGATACTTATGCAGGCAAAATCCCTGCTTGTAGCGGAGAAAAGCGAATGGATCAAACTTAATCACGGTCAGAATGGGCTATATCGAGTGAAGTATGATGCTGCTTTGCTTTCCACTTTAGGACTGGCAATTAAATCAAAAAAAATATCCCCGCTGGATGCGGTGGGAATTGAGAACGATTTATTTGCTATAACTCACGCCGGTAAGAGTTCAGTGAAAGACTATCTCTCTTTCGTAGAGAAATCTTGTTTGCAGGCAACATATCCTTTGGATTCCAGTATTTCTGCTCATTTGGGAATGTTATTACGGCTGTTTTATGGCCGGCCTTTATACACTTCCATCCAAAAGACCAGTTTGCTTTTCCACCAGCAGCTGCTTCGCAGGCTTGGCTGGGAGAGGGCAAAAAATGAAAAAAATACTACCACTCTGTTACGTTCAGCTACCATTGCGAGTTTGGGATTGCTAGGACATAAAGAAACTTTACAAAAAGCAAATGCGCTCTTCAATAAGATTAAACAGGGAGACACTTCTCTTGATTCCAATTTGAGGGGAGCGATTTATGCCTTAGCGGCATGGCAGGGAAATGAAAAAACTTTCCATTACCTTCTAGATAGGTATACACATGAAGAGCTCCCGGAAGAAAATCGAAAGTTACTGCGCTCATTGGGTTTGTTTCAGGATAAGAATTTACTCCAGCGGGCCTTAGAGTTGTCGCAGTCAGCAACGGTTCGCTTGCAAGATTCATTTATGATTCCGATGATGGTATCCATCAATCCAGCTGGCCAGGGATTGTTGTGGAATTGGACTAAACGGCATTGGAAAATGCTTTTGCAGAAATATAATTGCGGTACCCACATGCTGCCGACGTTTGTGCATAATCTTTCCTATGTGGATAATAAAGCAGTGAAGCGGGACCTTGAAGAATTCTTCCGGAAGAAAGAGCATTTCCGCGATGATATTAGAATGGCGTATCGGCAATTGCTGGAGAAGATCGATATCAATATTCAAATTCTGGAAAGGAATAAGGAGCGGTAGATGAAAATAGTGTATGTTTTTGGCCCCATTCATTTGTTTGGTCGAAGTTATCTTCCCGTTTACAAGAAATTGATGAAACTCTGTGAAAAATTCTTTGATAAAGTTATTGGCACTTATCCTGATTTCTGGAATTCAAAAGAAACTCCTCGAGCATTTTACACCAGAACACTAAACACCATTACTCGGAGTGATCTCTTCATTGCAGAAGTTTCTAGCCCTTCCCATGGGGTGGGAATGGAACTTCAAATGGCGTATGATCATCGTATTCCTATCATTGCCCTAGCTAAAGAAGGCGTTAAAGTCTCTAATATGGTATTAGGGCTTCCTCCCTTACGAAAAGTGATTTTCTACCGAGACCTTAATGATTTAATAAAAAAGTTGGAAAAGGAATTACAATCCCTTCAAAAATAATTTTCGCAATCTTTATAAAGAAGCGGCTATCCTCAGCTTTAAACCGTTCGAACTACTCTCCGAGTAGGAGGTTCCCATGCAGAAAGAACAAGTACAAAAAGCATTAGAAGAAATCAAAAAGCAGCCTGCACGTAAATTTAACCAGTCTTACGATTTAATTCTTAACTTAAAAAACTTGGAGATTAAATCTAATCCACTCGATGTCTTTGTAACCTTGCCTTATTCCAAAGGAAGAAAAGTTAAAGTTGCTGCCTTTGTTGATCAAGAATTATCTGCCCAAGCTGCAAAATTCTGCGATCTAAGCATTCGGGAACTAGATTTTCCAAAGTACGCCGACAAGAAAACTGCTAAAAAATTAGCGGAAGACTATGATTATTTTATTGCTCAAGCTAACTTAATGCCTAAAATTGCGGCTAATTTTGGTAAGATTCTGGGAACGCGGGGGAAAATGCCCAATCCTAAATTAGGCTGTGTCGTTCCTCCTTCCGCTAATTTAGAGCCCTTAGTCAAAAAATTAAACCAAACGGTGCGGCTGCAGGCAAAGAAAGGATTGAATTTACAATGCGTCGTGGGAAAACAGGATCAGAAAGATGAAGAAATTATTGACAATGTTTTAGCAGTATATCACGCGGTGGTAAAGCAGCTTCCCAATGAAATGCAAAATCTCAAGAATCTCCTCTTAAAATCAAGCATGGGGAAACCGGTCAAAGTATAAAATGGTCAATGCAACCAAGAAAAAATTTGTACAGGGATTAATTTCCTCTATCCAGCAGGCTCCGATTGTTGGAGTCGTAAATATGCAGAATCTTCCTGCTCCCCAGCTTCAAAAGATGAGGGCAATGTTAAAGAGCCAGGATGTTGATATTGTTATGGCTCGGAAGCGATTATTAAAATTAGCCCTGCAGGAGTCTAAGAAGGAAAATATTGACCAACTGACGAACACTATTAAAGGCATGCCTGCACTGATCTTAAGCAAGAACAATCCCTTTGCTCTCTCTTCCTTAATTCGAAAAAATAAATCGGAAGCTCCCGCGAAAGCAGGGCAGATTGCACCTCGGGATATTATTGTAAAATCTGGACCCACTAATTTTGCTCCAGGCCCTATCATTTCTGAACTTGCCTCAGTGGGGATTAAAACCAAAGTTGACGCTGGAAAATTAGCGATTATTGATGATGTCACCGTTGTTAAAGAAGGCGGAACCATCTCGGGGAAAGTAGCGGAAACCTTGAAGCGGCTGGACATTAAACCCATGGAGATTGGTTTGGATTTAGTAGCTGTGTGGGAAAAAGGACTGGTTTTCAGCTCGAAAGATTTGTATATTGATGAAGCAGAATATGCTCAGAACATCACTCAGGCAGCTCAATGGGCTATGAATTTGGCAGTTGAAGCTGCATACACTGCCGCTGATACAGTAGAACTACTCATCCAGAAAGCTTTTACTGATGCGAAGGGCTTATCCATCGAACAAAACATACTTGCTGATCTTACTGCCGGGGAAATATTGGCGAAAGCAGAGCAACAGGCCTTGGCGGTAAAAGACGCGGGAAACATAGAATAAAATGGCATTGATAAACAAAATTAATGGAACAAGATTGGAGGGATGAATTATGGAATACATCTATGCTGCAATGCTGCTTCATAAAGCAGGGAAACAAATCACCGAAGACGCGGTTAAATCCGTGCTTAAAGCTGCCGGTGTCAATGTCGAAGAAACCAGAGTAAAAGCGTTAGTAGCTGCTTTACAAGGTGTTGATATTGACGAAGCAATTAAGAAAGCAGCCGTGGCTGCGCCCGTAGCAGTTGCTGCTGCCGGTGGAGCGCCTGCTCAAAAAGAAGCAAAGAAGAGCGAAAAATCGAAAGAAGAAGAACAAAAGAAAGCTGACGAAGCTGCGGCCGCAGGGCTAGGAGCTTTGTTTGGATAATTCTTTTTTATTCTTCTCTTTTATTTTCGTTTTACAAAGTGAGAGTGTATGGAGCAATTAGACCAAGATTTATCTGAACAACGGAAAGAATTTTATGAAAAGAGGAAGGAATTGTCCCTCTTGAAGAATCAGCTTCATTCTTTGCATACTGAAAAGGAGAACGTTTTTCAGGAGTTAAAGAAGATCCACAGCCAGATTAAAGGCCGGAATGACCGGGTTAAAAAGTTGCGGGAGGAGCGTAACCAGCAAACGTCTACCGTAAAAGCGCTTAAAGAAGAGCGGGATAAATTAAATCAAGCTGTCAAAGAAAAAGCCAGTGAACGAAAAGAAGTAGAACAAAAGAAAGAAGAATTGCTTCAAAAATTAGATGTTAAAGAAGATCCCCGAAAGATAAAAGCGCAGATTACCGCTCTGGAAAAGAAAATAGAAACCGAAGTGATGCCCTTTGAGAAGGAGCAGCAGCTTACCAAGAAAATCAAAGAATTAAAATCATTGTATAAAAAAGTGGAAGAGTTGGGTGCAGCATGGAAAGAAGTTAATTCTGCCTCCGCTGATTTCTCGGAAACTAGACGATTGGCAAACGAGCATCATCAAAATGTGCAGCAGCTTGCCCATGAATCCCAGGCGAAGCATGAGGAAATCCGGCATTTGTATGATGAGATTAAAAAGCTTCGTGAATCTGAAAAACCTTTAGCGGAAAAGCATCAGCAGCTTCGATCGCAGATGGAAGAATTGAAGAAAAAAGCTGATGAAATACAAGCTCGCTATACTGAACTTTCCAAATTATTTCAGGCGGAAGAAGAGAAGAGTTTTAAGACCAAAGTGAAAGAGAAAACCGCTGAAGTTCAGGAGAAATTAAAGAAAGGGAAAAAATTAAGCATGGATGATATTTTAGCGTTTCAGGCGAGTAAGGATTGATAAGGCAATTTCCCCAGTTCTCTTAAGCATTTAATGAAGATATTTCTTTCTGAACTTTTCAACCTTCTCAAAAACGAGTGGCAATGGGTCACAATAATTTTTCTCAGTCCTGAGATAGTGCTCTAGCTCCTGTGGGGTTAGCCATCTAAAATCAACGACTTCTTTGTCTTTGAATTTTAGCTTGGTAGTTGGGGTCACGATAAAGGCAAGCCCCACAAATTCATTATTTCGCTCCGTTTGATAATGAAATTTTTCAATGAAAATTGCGATTGGCTTCTTTATTTTATCCTTTAATCGTTTGGTAAATTCTTCTAACGAATCAATAACTTCCAGAGGTAATCCGATTTCTTCGGACGCTTCTTTGAGTAACGTTTCCTTAAAGTTCATGGGCCGGTACTCTTCTTTATCTTTGATATAACAATTATGACCAGCCACCCCCATATCCCATTTTCCTGCTCCAAACTTATCGTGTTTCTTTGGATTCTTCCGTTGAAGACCATATTTTCCAGATTCTGCATGAAAAATCATGGACCAGGTTGAGTAATGGGTTAGGGCTTGGCGAACTCCCGGAAGATGCGCATGCTTCTTGGAAATAGGGCCTATAATTCTGCCTTTCTCATCACAATGAATTGCGTATTCCACATCATCACGAAGGATTGATCCCATTTCTCTCATTCTACCCTCTCCAGCACATCACTCTTGGAAATAATTCCTTTAATATCTCCTTTCTCTGCTACTAGTACAATCGGATACTCCCGTAATAATTCTAATAATGTTTTCAATCCGGTATTCAGGGAAACAATGGGGGGGGCTTCTTCCATCACTTCGTCTGCCTTCAATGAAGCTACTTTATGCGGGTTTTCGGCAATTTTGTTAAGAATAGTTCCCTCTGAAATGATTCCCACGACTCGTTCTCTTTCCAATACGGGCATTTGGGAAATTCCTTTAGTTTTCATGGCTTTAATAACCTCTTTAATTGGCTCATGCCGCTTGGTAAAAAAGACTTTATCATTCATCAATTGTTTTGCTTTCACTTCTTCCTGCTCTCGAAGTTGATCTAAAGCTTCAAAGATTTGCTGGGCTTTGGTAAAGGAAGGATCTATTTTTCCTGCCTCAATTTTAGCGATAAGGCTTTGGGATACACTCGCTTTTTCTGCTAGTTCTTTCTGATTCAGATGGAATTTCTTGCGGAGTTTCTTGATCTCTTCCAAAGTACGGACGGTCATAAGAACCATAAGAATTTGGCTTATTAATAAGATTTTCTATGAAAGAATATTATTAAAAGGTATTTATTCCGTGCAGAATAATAAAAATACCTCTTAATAGTAGTAACTGACGAAAAGGTTTATATAGTACTAATAATTTTTGTTACCCCAGCATGAAACAAGTCTTTACCATATCTATTGACGAGGAATTAGTACAGAAGATAAGAGCCTTCGCCAGAGAAAGTTCCTTTCGGAATAAATCACATCTGGTTGAAGAAGCCATCAAGACGTTTTTGGAGGAAAGGAAATGAGTTCCGCTTCTGATCCAAATCGGGAACACTTGCGAGAAAAGCTTTTTGGTAATTTTACTCCCCAAGAACACGTCTGGATGCGGTTATACTTTGCGGCCATGGATAAAGTAGCAGATCCTCCGCCAGCATCCTGGGTTAGCCCAACTTCTTCTCCCGACGCTTCTTGGATCCGGTTGACTCCAGGAAGGTTATATCAACCCCAGCAAGGAATTTATGAAGAAGCCGTAAGAGTATTTACCTCCATCCTTAGCGATCCTCGAAGAACCTGGGAATATATTGGGATGATGAGGGCTTTGCCCGATGAGTATAAAGTAAGAATAGCTGCTCAGGAATTTTTTGGTATCGATCCTTTGGAACTTGATGAAACTTCTCAAGGGGTAGTGCAGAATCTTCTCCTCGAACTTGATGGGAAAAATGTTCTTAAACGTGCTCGTACAAAAGAGGAACGAGATATCTCTGCAATTGAATATACAGACTTGATGCAACAGCTCTTAGATAATCCCTTTTTGCTGAAGCAACAGTTGGGAGATCGTGCAGAACCACTACTTACTTCGGTAAGAACAGGTGATTTTTGCCGGCATATTATACTAGAAGAGGTAGTTGATGAAGATTCAAGAAAGGTGAATGCGAGGGTACGCTTATTTCAGCGTGATCTTTCTACATCAACATCTCCTAAATTGCCTTTGGATGCTTTTATCAAATTTTATTCCGCTGAGCAGAAAGAACAACGCGATTTTGAAGCTTGCTTAAACCATTATCTCGGGGGAACCAGTCCTTTAGCATCAGTAGGAAGGGCACAAAGTGTTGATTTGGCTGCGGAAGTCATCCTCCCAAAAGGAAACAGGATGATTAGCTGCAAGTATGCTCTAGTGACTCCCTTTGCTGCTGAAGTGCAGACGTTGGATGAATTTATTCAACAGTCACCTGAATACAAAAGCGCCGTCCTTCAAAGCATGAATGACACCCTACTTCAGTTGCATTTACAAGGTCTGCCTAACCTTGGTGTGTTACGGGTGTTGCAAAATATGGCTGAACAGGGAGAGCAAGATCTTCGCTATGCCGATTCATCACTTTCTTTCTCTCTTGATGATACTAGAGATATGCGTAAAGATGCAGAAGTATTGCGCTCACGGTTTTATACTGACGATGGTGAACCAAAAGGCATCGATTATGAACAGAAAAGCTATACCCTATTTAGAGCGGATGGAGACCTAAATTTCGTGTACAATGAGCAGTACATTATCTCAGCTCTGCTTACCCAAATGGCCCTGCTGGCTCCTTCTTTTATCCATGGTGATCCTCGCCCACGGAATGTACTAATCAATCCTCGAAAAGGAAAAATAATTTTAACGGACTTTGAAGATGAGTTTGTAGGGTTTGGTGCTCCACAGGAAGACTTAGCTAAATTATATTCCTATCACTCTTTGGGCTTGACTCTTGAGGAACAGGAAGCGTTGGTTATAGACTACCTTGAAAAAAGAGAATTACCTAAGCACTACGCTGATTCAAGAATTGATGCAACCAGCTTCTTTATTCTTGGTTACCATGCCGCAGCTATCTATAAACACCTTGCTCATCTCAAATATGTCTTTGATATGACGGGCAGTAGATATACGGCTGAGCAAGCTCAACGCGTAATGCGATTGGATCTCCAAACTATTGAACTGCATGCAGGGAAGCTCTCTCCGGAGGGAGTTCCAGCGCTTAGAGAAGCAGTTAGCCGAGAATATGCTCTTACTTTATAATTAATCCAATCATTGCACCGATAGAATCATGCAGGCAGCGCAGAGCCATGGATATTTGCAGTAAAATCTTTCCGTTGCCTTTGTCGACAGCAGCATCGATTTTTTTTACCAACTGTTCTTTTCGCTGGAGAAATTGGTGAGCAGATGGCAATTGTTGGTTATAGTACATCTCATAAAAAAGGTCAAATAGCGCAAAAAGATTATTCATAATCTCACGGGTGTTTATCCCTATTCTCTTGTCTTCTCCCACTTTTTGATAGATGTAGGTTAATTTAATAGAATAAAGATATAAATTAGAAAAAATGAGAGTATTATACTGGACAATATTATTGTCGTGTATGGTTTTGGAAGTGGTCCTTATCGCATAATTGGTCAATTTACGCACATTTTCATTAAGCGCTTTTATTCTATCTCTTGCCTCTCCCTTTTTATATTCAATCTCTTCCTGAATAACTTCTTGCATCTCTTTAATAAGGAAAAAACATTTCCGAATGGAAACAGCGATATTCTCTTCCTGTTCTGCGCTGAAACTTTGGATGATACAATAATCCTTACCCACTTCCGTGATTTCGTATCCTATGGTTAAGGTAGATAACGCTTTGTTAATGATTTCTAAGGGTATATCTCTCTTGAATTTTAACTTTAATTCATCAACCCCCTTCTTGTAGGCATTCGTAAGCAGTCTCGTCATGAATTCATAGGAATGCTCATCAATAACCAGCTCTTTTCTCACGCGGGCAGGTTTGCTTTCAGTAGTGAGGATTAATTTCTCTTGTTCCTCTGTTAAGATAATCTCATCTCCCGCTTTGAGATTATGCTTTTCAGTCCATTGTTTAGGGACGCAGAGGGTTAATCCTCCCACTCCTTGTTTGATGAGTTTTCGTTTCATTTTATATTTTTAATATAAAATATATCCATTAAATATAAATCTTTTGGTTTTGAATTACTTAGAAGTGATAATTGGGGCGGGGGAAAATTACGATAAACTACAATGATGGCTGCCATGAAAGATAGAGAACAGGAATGCTTGACTCGCCGAGTGCATCGCCTATTTGAAGGGTTGCATGCCCACGATACTTTTGCTTGGGCTTGGGGAATCGGAGATAGTCTTCCTCGACGAGGAAAGCAGCATTTTGACCATTCTCCCGTGAAAGCTCTCGCGCAACAAGTCTTGCGGGAATATGTAACTTCTTCCCATTTTAAGAGAGGTTTTGTAAATCAATATTTATGGCCTAAGCATTGCTTTGAAGTAGAAGAGCAGGGGTCAGAACTCCGCTTGGATGGCAGCCTCAAATTTGACCTGGAGGACGCTCCCGAGGTCGAAGATTATATTACCGAAATTTCAAAACTAGCTCAGCTTTACAATGCAAGTTCAACACTTCGGCATTGGTTTATCCGGGAATTTTTCCGAGATGAAGATGGACGAACATTTTTGGAACGTGTTTTTCGCACCATGGTGGGGAGACATGAAACGCTGGACGTTGTTCTGGGCTACGATGTCAAGATTGAAGCAGATCCAGATAATATCCGTAGAATTACTGCACAGCGCTTGCAACACAAAACACCTGCATTTGTCGTAAGATCTACCGCTCAATATAAAGAAGTTCTTACCCTAGTTAGAAACGATGATCGCTACGCATTATTATTTCAGGATGAGGGAGTCCGCCAATTATTCCATGAAGCCATGCGCAAAGGACCAGAGTCAGTGCAGTCACGAAGATTAGCGGTATTCCTGGTGCAAGCAGAGCATTCAGGGATTATTAACGCTTTTGAGTATTATACTCCGCGCTCAATTGAACATGACAATCATGATGCTAACTGGATAACACAGATGTTAACTGGTGAGCAAAGATATATTCCCTGCCACAGCCCTGAACTAACCCCAAAATGGTGGTATTTACAGGCAATAGAACAGGCACGCTATGTTGAAAGGTCAGCTGAAGAAAAGAAAAAATTTTCTCGGAAAATCGTTAATGCCGTTTTAGGATCTACTCAGGGGTATGATCAATTTGCGAACGCCGTCTTAGAAGAGGGAGCAAGAAAAATTCATCTTATTGATGAACAATATTGGCCTGCAGTCGTGGAGGAACTTGCTTCTCAGCGTGGATATAAATTACTCTTCGATGCTTTAAAACAAGAGATCCTGGAGAAGAGATTGCAGCGATCTGGAGCGGTCTTAGAGTCAGTGCAAAGTGATGCCCAGCGGAAATTCTACACTTCCGGTGAAATGAGCAAAGAAGTTGATATTGAGGGAAGAAGGTATCTCTTTACGGTAGAACGAAGTTTGATTCAAGTGATGAACGCATTGATTGATAGAGAGAAAGAAATCAATGATTGGTATCGAGAGGGGTCTTCTGCCGTTGCCAGAGTTTTATCAGATGCTGACCACCAATTTGTTTCAGTGTATGCTGCTAGCGGAACAAAAATGGAGGTAGTAGGTTCGGTGTGGATACATGGTGATCACCCTGCTGGACGCTGTTCCTACTATGATGAAATGAGGAAGGAAAATCTTGCTCCGTTACGGGGAGAATTAAAAAAATTCGTGAAAGAGTTTGCGCTCCAGTCCGGCTATGATAACTTGGTCTTTGACCCAGATGGATTAATTGAGGGGATGAGATCATGATATCTTTTCTTCGAGGAATTGCTCTCGCAGCTTTCTTACAGGGATGCGCAATACGTCCAGCTACCGATGTACAATATCCTGAGCAGCAAGAAGTAGTTTCACCTACAGCTACGTTAGACGAATTATTGTCCGGAAGTGTGCTTGAACAACAGCAGAAAGAAGCACAACAATTATTTCCGGAAAAAGCGAAATCATTGAAACAGAAAATAGTAGATGTAATTCGAACTGCGTATCTTGTTCCTTTAAACACGCCTGATCCTAAGAACAGAGCAACTTGTGTAATCCCTGAATTCACACAGCAAAATGCGGATAACTTTTGTTTGACTCAATGCGTCGGGAGAACTGATGAGTGGGATTTTAGGGGAAGTGGTTTTCGTTTTTTTCTGAAAAGTACTGTGTCGGGGTTAGAAGAACGAATGGAATATTCCTCTCGAAGTGATAATAGTCAGGCAAGATTTTACTATGTCAAGAATGATACGCAAACAGTGTTACAAATAGATAGCATAGACGTTTCCACCACCTTCCAAAGAGAGGCTTCTTTGTACAATGATACTCTTCCTTCTTACTACTATCGACATGAAGTTCTTACTCTCACTCAAACCGGAGATAAATTTACGCTCGACGTTCCGTTTGAAAAATATCTCAAACCGGGAGCAAAGGAAGCCATTACCGCTGAATTCTCTGATTTAATAAGATTATTCAAAATTGCAGAACTTGCCAAGAGAAAATATGGTGTTGACGTCTGGTTGCAGGATCATCAGGCTGAAATTAAAGCTAAGCAAGCACAGGTAGGTACGGAAATTGCAGAAGCACGTGCACGTCTGGAAGAACAGCAACGATTGGAAGAACAACGGCGAAGCGAGGTTGAAGAATTACAACGACGAAGAAGGGAGGAATGGCAACGGCAACAAACAGAAGCACAGCGGCAGGAACGTTTGCGACAGGAGCAGCGTGAACGGTTATCTGCGTTGGAACAAAAATTTGAGAGATCAATTGAAGCCTCCAGCAGTTATGCTGCTTTGTTGAAAGATCCAGCAAATGCGCTCCTCTTTGAGGCATATCCTCATCTCCGTGATCCTTTATTTAATGTAGATAAAATCAAAACCTCCGTTACTGATCCGCGGGATTTGAATGATCTGCTTGGGAAACTTAAACAAGCGGTAGGAAAACTTCCTTCTAACTACAAAGAGCTGGCTCCGAAGTTAGGGTTGTACTTGTACACGGATGAAGCGCAGCTCAAGCAACTGTGTAAATCCCAACGGTCTGCAGCCTGTTACCTCAACGATAGTAATATTATTGCATTGCAGGCAAATGACGGCTATTCTTTGCCTCACGAATTAGCCCATGCCTGGATGGATCATCTTCCAACACGAAAACGGCAGCAGTTGGTGGGGAAACTCTCTCCTCATATTGAGAATAAGGAAGTTAAAACTGATGTCGTTCGGGATGCAGAAAGATTGGGAAAAACCTGGCGGGATGGTTCGGAAGAACCTCGTTATTCTTGTGTCAGGCCTTATGGATGTTCAAATGTAAATGAGTATGTTGCAACACATGCGGAAGATGTTCTACAACAAGGTGGCCGGATCGAGGTACAATTATTGCAGGGAAAATTTAATCAAAGAACTCTCGATGTGCTGGAAACTCTAAAAGAATTTGGTTTCTTTGGAACGTTGAAAGAAGCAGACGAGTTGTTAGAACCGATATATCAACAAGCACGATAGGAGGAAATAAAAATGATATCAACACTACGAGAAAAATTGAATGAAACTGTGAGCAGAGTTCCTTACCTTGGAAAAGTGTTCACTACTGAAATTACTGGAACAGGATTGGTGGCAGGAGTATTAGCAGCAGGAATGTTTTATGCGAGCACTGCAAAGGCAGAACCCTGGGTGGATACTCGCTCACCGTTAATCAGAGCTGAACAGGGGCAAATGTGTTTGGATGCTCAGGAACTACAGTTTCATTACGATAGTAATGCGGGGAGTTATAGTCTTACTGTTCTAGGGGAAAATTTTTCACGATTTCTAGGGGATCTGTTGACTAGGAAAGGCTACCAAGGAGTAGAGGGGAGATCTTTCTGGGAGTATCGGGGAGGAAGACCATCCGTTTCGGTAGGTGAAAATAGAGTTCCAAGAATAGTTTTCGACTGGATTGATCGCCGGGGCGAATCTGGATTTGATGTGAGTATTGTCGATATTGCTGGACGGGATGTTTTAAAAGACACAGTAGCAATGCAATCTTCAATTGGTCAAGGTACAAATCTTGGTGTAAACAGGCAAACTCTTGAAGCGGCTATCCCTCCTTCGTGTGAAGCGTTGATAGATGGAAGAGTGCCGGCAGCACCAGCTACTCCACCGGTGAAGAATAGCGATTGTGTTTGCCCTCCTGCACCTGCATGCGAACCTGCAGTAGAAATACCTTCTGAGCAGCAAGAGTCTCCACAGCGCTATCGTGTAGGGGAGTGTTTACCAGTAAATCGGCTTGAAATTGTACTCGGACCGAATATTTATCAAGGGATGAATTCAGCTGCAGCTGCTTCTGGAAGGGATTACTTTGCTGTTATGGGGGCATTTGAGAATTTCCTTCGCCAGCACAAAGGCTATACATCAACTACTCTACGTCGTTTAGGGGAAGAAGGTTCAGGGCCGTTTATTGAACTTTATCACGCCGGAGATGATTTTCCAGGAGTGCGAGGAGCTGAAATATTAAAATATTTTTTTGCCCTGAAAGTTCGCAGCGCCGACAGGAGAACGCACTATGCACGATTTACCTACCAAGATGCGATGGATTTAGCACAAGGGAAGGCTTCTGCGCGGCGAAAGTTTGAGGATAGTATTCCTCCTTCCTGTTCTTTGCAAGATAAAGAAACGAAACCAGCTCTTCGTAAGGGGGACAGAACAAAATGATCTCGCATTTTCGTTCAGTTTTAGCAGCATTGTACTTGTCTAGCTGTGCTGTTGCCTCTAGTTCAGTCGTCTCTGAAGAGCACGTCGAGAGATTTGTTGAGGCTACCATCACAAATGTAAACACAGTAGTGGGATACGCTGGCTCTACGACACTAGATTCTTCTCTCAATAACGCTCTCCATGGATTTAAATTTGGCTTACGATCAGAATCCTGCCTTCAGCGCTATCATTTGAATTTGTCTGAAACAGGAGCGATTAGATCAGAGCGCGTTCGTGTCCCTTTCTCAACGGAAGTATCTTTCCGCGGTCTTTTTGGAGAAGAAAGAAATCTTTATGAATTTGGCCTGACTAACGGCATTCGAATTCTAGGAGAGAATAATGATCATAATTTGGAAATTCTAGCAGGGCCGGCTCGGATGGGTATCTCAGAAGGGCAAACGTATTGGACTCCGCAAGCAGGGTTAGGGTATAATCTATGGCCATTTCAAGCGCAGGTCGGCGCAGATTTTTATGTTGGAAAAGAACGAGGCGTTGGTCTTTTTGTAAACGGCGGCTTAGGATTTTAATATTCCAATTAGAATATTCTTGTCACAAGATTTTATATAGCTTTTAGGTGGCCTTTCTATTAATCAACTCGGAGGCGAATACCATGTCAGATAACAAAGAAAATTTTTTATTTACTTCAGAGAGTGTGACCGAAGGGCACCCCGATAAAATTTGTGACCAGATTAGTGATGGCATCTTAGATGCAATTTACAAAGATGACCCCCACGCTCGTGTGGCTATAGAATGTTTAACAAAAACGGGCTTTGTCGTCGTTGGAGGAGAAGTAACCACGAACACCTATGTCGATGTGCAGAAAATCGCTCGTGACACCATCTTAGAAATAGGCTATGACAAACCAGAATATGGGTTTGAAGGTAGCACTTGTGGAGTTTTAGTTGCACTTTCCGGGCAATCCCCCGATATTGCACAGGGAGTCAATGAAGGGGAGGGATTATTCAAAGAGCAGGGAGCTGGAGATCAAGGCTTAATGTTTGGATTTGCCACCAATGAAACCCCGGAATACATGCCTTTGCCAATAATTCTCGCCCATAAGTTAACCCAACGTTTAGCGAGTGCTCGAAAGCGGGGTGAAGTATGGTATTTGCGTCCAGATGGAAAATCACAGGTGACGGTAGAATATCAAAATGGAAAACCAAAGAGAGTGGATACCGTTGTTATTTCCACCCAGCATCATCCTGATGTTGATTTAGAAACTATTCGCAGAGATATGATTGAGAAAATTGTCAAACCCATCTGCCATGAGTGGATTGATGCCCAGACAAAATATTTCATCAACCCCACGGGAAAATTTGTGATCGGGGGTCCAGTTGGAGATGCCGGCTGTACCGGAAGAAAAATTATCGTTGACACTTATGGTGGATATTCTAGGCATGGCGGCGGGGCCTTTAGCGGCAAAGATCCGACGAAAGTAGACCGTTCCGCTGCCTACTATGCTCGCTATGTAGCTAAGAATATCGTTGCTGCGGGATTAGCAGAGAAATGCGAGATACAAGTGGCCTATGCTATCGGTGTAGCTCAACCAGTAAGCATTTTAGTAAACACCTTCGGCACCAGTAAAATACCTGAAGAGAAAATTGTAGAGATCATCCGCAAGAATTTTGATTTCCGTCCTAAGGCAATCATTGAGCAATTAAACCTACGGAGACCGATCTATAAGAAAACTGCGGCCTATGGGCACTTTGGCAGAAATGATCCTGATTTTACCTGGGAGAAGGCCGATAAAGCAGATTTGTTGAAACAGCAGGCAGGCAGCGTATAGACTTCAACTCTTACCGCTTTGGCAGCATTTTCACTTCGTTTTTTACTTTTTCCATCTCCCGCATCCACATTAATCCCACTTTTACCATTAATTTGTTAAATTTATCAGAAACTTTGTACGTTTTCTTGTATAAATCATAATCAATCAATCCCATCCCTCGCATAGGTGTTAAAATCCTATCGTAGAATTGCCGCTTGTTGTAGGAAATTCTTACTTCTTTATCAAATGGTAACTTCCCTTTCTCTTTAATGACCGCATTGCCCTCATGCAGTTGGGTTGCAAACACGCTCATTTCAGTCTTGCCAATCTCTCCTCCATTTTCCCACATATACTTGATAAGCATTTTGGCTACTACTTCCTGCTGCTCTGTAGCAAAAATAACTTTATAGATGTCCTCGGGAAGGTTAAACTGATCGAAGAGAATAACCATCCTGAGGAAAAAAGTAGGTTAATATATAAACATTACTCAAAAGTATACTGGCTACTCTAGGCGTGTTGAAGCAGAATCCACCGTAATCTTTATAAATAAATTACCCTCTGACAAAATAATGGGACGAATTAAAACGACCTTAATCAAGCGAAAGACCAAAGATCTCTACAAGCTTCACGGAGATAAATTCACCACTGATTTTACTCAGAATAAAGTAATTACCTCACAGTATGTGGGGGTTGCCAGTAAAAAACTTAGGAATATCATCGCTGGCTACATGACCCGCCTGAAAAAGAAAGAATAAACAATTTCTTATTTCTTCTTCTTTCCAGGTTTCTTCACTGTTTGAAGGACTATCTTCATTTCCTTTTCTAAAGTGCTTGCAATCTTCTTTCCAGACTGTTGTGCTTCTCTGTACACTGCTTTCACCAACTTTTTTCCTTCTGCTTTATTCAAATGTCCTTTATGGACTAGCTCTCTTGCCAGCTGTTCTGCTTTCTCTTCAGCATACGCCGCTACTCCAATTCCCAAGAGCAATCCTTTTCGTAGGAGTTCTTTTTTTTGCATGCTTTCACCTCTTTAGTATATTCACAAATATGGTACGATGGACTAGCCATAATCCCAATATTCCTGCTAAAATGAATCCTGAAATATAAACATATGTAGAAGCGGCTGTTTGCATGATTAATGCTGAAGCCACAATAAGCGCTGCTAAAATCAATCCCAGGGCTAAATTACCGGAAGAGCGCTCAATCTCTACGGTTAAATCTCTAATCTCTCGATCTTCTATCTCTATGTTCACTTTGAATTGTTTTGCTTTTTGAAGTAATTCTAAGGCAGTTTCAGGGAAGACCTCCGCCAACTCTTTATATTCTGAAATCTTAGTTTTGGTTTTGTGCAAAATATTCTTAACCATATAGGCATGGTCCAGGAATTTATGCAAGCTGGCTTTTGTTTCGCTCATGAAATTAAAATCCGGTTGGTACTTAAGGGCCAGGCCCTCAATAGTAACGATTGTCTTTACAAAAAGTACGAATTCGACGGGCACTTGCACGTGGTGTTTGTTAATAAGAGAAACTAAATCCCGTAACCCTTGGCTGACTTGGATATCTTTAATGGAAGTATACTGTAATTGCTCAAAGACTTCCCTCACCTCTGTTTCAAGTGAAGAGCGGTTGATTGTTCCATCCGAACTCATGCGCAGCAGAACGGTAGTAGCGGTTTCGTAATCCCTATTCACGATTGTTCTTAGTAAGTCTAAGGTATTCTCTTTAAGCTTCTTGTCAAATTGCCCTACTATCCCAAAATCAATCAGGGCAATTCTTCCTCCTTTCAAGATGAGAAGATTTCCCGGGTGGGGATCGGCGTGAAAAAGTCCATTGACGAAGAAGTGCCGCAGAAAGATGTCGTAGCCATCTTGGAATACTTTTCTGAGGTTAATGTGTAGTCGTTTTAATTCTTTAATTTCATGCAAGGGGGTCCCTTTAATAAACTCCATTACCAAAACTTTCTCGGTAGTTAATTCCGGATACATCGCTGGTATTTTTAACATTGGCAAATTTCTGCTATCCTCGGCCAGCTTCTGGGCATAATACGCTTCGATGCGGAAATTTAATTCTTTAATGGTCCAGCGCTCGAATTCATGCACGATTGCCCGGAGGTGATAATTCCGTAATTCTGGAACGTGGCGCTCTAAAAGCTCAGCTAATTTGTACATTAATTCAATATCGGTCTTAACCGTTTCTTTAATTCCTGGTCTTTGTACTTTCACTGCCACTACTTTATTTTTTAATTTGGCTTTATATACTTGAGAAATAGACGCTGAGGCAATGGGCTTGGGGTTAAATACAGTGAACACTTCTTTGATTGGCTTTCTTAACTCCTGTTCAATAATCTTTTGAGCTTGTTCGAATGGAAACGCTGGAACGTGATCCTGCATTTTCTCAAATTCAGTAATGTACTCGGGGGGTAGTACATCCGGTCGGAGGGAAAGGAGCTGTCCAAATTTGATAAACGTTGGACCTAACTGCTCAAAGGCTTTTCGCAAGCGGACAGGCAGGGTAATGTCTTTCTCCCTCATTATTCTTGCTTTGATCCGTTTGGTGAGAGGCAAATGATGCCCTAATTGTACTTTGGAGATGAGAAAGCCGAAACCTTGTTCGTAAAAAACGTGGATAATCTCCTTGAGCCTTACCCGGTGCTGGTGGTTTTTAATCAATTCGTATAACGTCATGGAACCCTCTTTTCTAAGTAGTAAGTATAAACTCTTTTTAAACGTGTTGCCTATCTCAGCCAGCAATGTAATAACTTAATAGTAGAAACTTTTATAAATTCCCTCTTCTCTTCAGGGGGTATGGCTCTCACTAAACCTGGCTTAATCTACCGACATCCTTGGCTTTATCAAGCCATGCTCTGGACTGTGCACGGAAAACATCTCCCCGAGCGGTATAGAAAAATCGCTGCTGAACTGGGAAAGGTTCATTCCGTCTTTGAACCATTGTGTGGCCCGGCCTTGCTTCCGAACTATCTTCCTGCCACGGTAACATATTCCGGATTTGATATTAATCCTTCTTTTGTCCGTTATGCAATGAAGAAAGGATATAATGTTTGTTTAGGCGACGCGAGGACCGATGCTCCCTTTGAGGTCAGTGCAGAAGGGGTAGTACTCGTAGACGCACTTCACCATCTTCATCCGTATGAAGAACAACAACGAGTTGTAGAAAAAGCTGCTACAGCAGCAAGGCAGAAGCTGGTTATTTGTGATCCCTTTGGAGACCGCTATCTTGATCAGGTGAAAAGGTTTCCGTTTGCAGAATTCCTCGCTCGGTGGTTTTACAATTGGGTTGAGCAGGATGGGCCTAATCAGAGCCGATATGAGCATATCATCCGTCGAGATACGCTGGAGCAGCGAATGGAAGATGGATTTGGGGTATTGTCTGGAGTTCCCCATAGGATTCAGCAGGTAGGTCCAGAAGATTTAATTGTGACGTATACGCTCAGTTCGTGATCATGCTAACAAAAGAATCTTTTTTGAATTTGTATTATCACACTTTCTTTAAACATTATTTCAGAACGGAGATATCTGGATTAGAGAATCTCCCACGTGGCGGTGCCATGCTCGCTGGTAATCATAGCGGTGGATTCCCTCTCGCGATTGATGGATTAGAAATACTTGTAGGAACATACAAACGAACAGGCAGACTCGTCCGGGGTGCCTACGACAGAAGAATTGAGAAATTTCCCTTTTTTGCAAAGCTATGTCAAATGCTGGGCGGATTTACAGGAACACGCGAAGCAGCTACCTCTCTCTTAGAAGAAGATCAGTTAATATTAGCTATGCCCGGTGGTGAAGATCAACATGCGAAACCTTTTTACCGAGCATATACTCTTGAAGGAAATGAGGGCGGATTTAAAGCAGGAAGAGGAGGTTACGTTAAATGTGCTTTAGATGCTCGGAAGCCTCTTATTCCAGTAACGGTTGTAGGCTGCGCGGAAATGCATTTAAACTTAGCAGATTTAAGAGCCATGGCTCAGTACGTAGGATTGAAACATATACCCGTACCGTTGTTAGGTCCGTTCCCCCTGCCGACAAAACATTTTATTGAGTATGGTCAACCTATAGAAACTGCTCACTACTCAGGTAACGCGTCCAATGATCAGGAGTTAGTTGATAGAATTAATGGTGAAGTTCAGGAAAAGCTTCAGAAGGGAATTGACCGATTGTTAGAGAAAAGGAAGAATTGGTTTTTTTAAAATTCTCTTCAACAATCTCGGCATTTCAAAATTACAATAAACCTTTTTAAATACGCCCCTTTTCTATGCTTAGTAATGGCTGCAAAGAAAAAATCAGCGGAAGACTCGCCCAAAGAAGTAAAAAAAAATCCTAAAAAACCTGTTGAAAAACCAGCAGAACCTGTATCTATAGAATTATCTAAACAGGAACTAGCGGTCCAACCAGAATTAAATATTGCCTTAGTCGGCCATGTTGACCATGGGAAGACTACTTTAACAGAACGCCTCAGTGGAAAATGGACCGATACGCATTCTGAGGAATTGAAAAAGGGGATTACCATTCGTTTAGGATACGCCGATGTTACTCTCTCGTGCTGCGAAAAATGCAGCTTCTATACGACAAAAGAAAAGTGTTTGAAATGCAATGGGGCGGTTACTCCCCTTCGTAAACTATCTTTGGTTGATGCGCCTGGACACGAATCGTTAATGGCGACGATGTTGAGTGGAGCAGCGATCGTTGATGGAGCATTGCTTTTAGTTGCTGCCAATGAAAAATGCCCTCAACCGCAAACCAAGGAACACCTTATGGCTTTACAGATTTCTGGTATAAAAAATATAATTATTGTTCAAAATAAAATTGATCTGGTTACTCACGAGGAAGCCTTGGAAAATTATGCTCAAATTAAAGAATTCTTAGCATCTACGGAATACCAGAATGCCCCCATTATCCCCATCTCTGCGCGAACCAATGTGAATATTGATGTTCTCATCCGAGCAATTCAAGAATTTGTTCCCACACCTACTCGAAATTTGGAAAAAAATCCTTTAATGTTTGTGGCTCGTTCTTTTGATATTAACAAACCAGGGATTAAGCCTGCGCAATTAGTGGGCGGGGTTCTTGGGGGAACGGTAAAACAGGGCCGGTTCAAAGTAGGAGAGGAAATCGAAATACTCCCAGGGTACATGGTTGAAGAAAAAAATAAAAATGTGTGGAAACCATTAAAAACGAAGATTGTCCACATCTTTTCCGGCGGTGTTCCCGTTCCGGAGATTTTGCCCGGGGGAAGTATGGCCATCGCTACTACCTTGGATCCATCCATCGTAAAATCTGATTCTTTAGTTGGCTCAACAGTAGGTTATCCTGGTAAGCTGCCACCAATTCACAATCAAGTTTCGTTGGATACCCATTTATTAGAGCGAGTAGTAGGAGCAAAAGAAGAAACAGACGTAAAGCCTTTAGCAAAAGGAGAAGTCTTGATGTTAAACGTTAACTCTGCTGCAACCGTTGGTGTGGTGCTTGATCCTTCCAAGAAAAATACTACCTGTGTACTTAAAAAGCCCGTCTGTGCTAATCCCGGGGATAGAATTACTATCTCTCGAAGGGTGGGGGACAGGTTTAGACTTATTGGATATGGGATATTGAAGTAAACACTTCTTTCCAGTAATGAAGAAGTATTTTATAGGTAATCTCTCTTCTTTAAACATGGTCAAGCTTATTACCTACAACATCGAGTACTGCGAGGGTATGGAGGGGATATGGTATCAATACCTCAAATTCTGGAGAATATTTTTCCCTCCTAAGAAATTAGATCAAAGAATTGTTCAGGCTTTAAAGAAAATAAAACCTGATATTTTAGCCTTAATTGAAGTTGACATTGGCTCCTTGCGTGCCCGTGGCAAGGATGAAGTCCGTTTTCTGGAAGAAAAACTAAAACTCCATGATTTTGTAGAGAAAGTAAAATATCCCCTCCAAGGGTGGCTGAAATTGTTTCATCATGTTCCCATTCTTGATAAGCAGGCAAATGCTTTGGTTTCAAAATACAAAATTAGGAAAGTTCGCTACCATGTCTTCCATGAGGGCACGAAACGGATGGTTATCGAAGCAACCGTACATTGTCCAAAGTCAATTACGTTGTTAGTGACGCATTTAGCTCTTGGAACAAAAACTCGTTCCCGGCAAATTGAAGAGCTGATCACCATTGTCAACTCGATCAAGGATCCCGTTATTCTCATGGGTGATTTTAATACTTTTCATGGCCAGACTGAAATTAAGAAACTATTGCAAAAAACTCACTTAAAAGATAAAATTTCTTTGGATAAGAAAGATTTGCCTTTAACAGAGCCGGCCTGGCATCCCACCAGAAGGCTGGATTATATACTCACCTCTCCCAAAATTAAAGTTAAAAAATATTCCGTTCTGCCGTTCCATTTCTCGGATCATTTGCCATTGATGATTGAGTTTGAGGTGAAGAAGTAGTTTTATTTCTTAACCGGGGCCTAATACAAAAAGGGATCGTTGTCCCTTTTGTACATTCGGGAAGGAACTATCCCGAATTGTACCCCCTAGCTTGCTGCGATTGGGATTTTTTATTTTTCTAGCTTTTTTCCTTTTTTTCGTAATTTGCGTGGCTTAGGCTTCTCTTTCAACCCCACTTCTTCTTCCACCCATTCCACTTCTTTCTCTACTTCATGTTCAATGAAGCGGAGCTCTTTGAAGACCACTCTCTTGATTCTTTCTCTAAATAAGGCAATGAGTACGAAGATTGCTGCCAGGATAGGCACGATGATTGTTTTGATGGTAAAGCCAGTCAAAAGTTCCTGGCCCAAAGCAGTTACAATAACGTAACGAGGGATACTGCCTAAAATAACTGCCAGCAGGAATTGATGGTATCGAATCGTAGATATCCCCAAAATGAAGTTCACGGAATCAGCGGGGAAGATGGGTATGGCATAGGCAATAATTGCTCCATTAATTCCCCTCCTCCTAAAGATATGGTTAAAATGAATGATATGGTGCTTGCTGACTACTTTTTCCAGCAAGGGTTCTCCAAAATAACGGCTAAGTTGAAAAGCAATGCTCGCCCCCGCAACGACACCAATCATCGTTAAAATCATCGCAGTAAAGAAACCATACACATACCCTGCACCAATCGCTAAAGGCATACTTGGAATGGGTAAAGGGATGCTTAGGAGAAAGAGAATGATGTACATAAAGTACCCCCAATTGCCCAGGCTAAGAAGATAATCCCGCACAAATTGAGGAGACGTAAACTGCTGTACATTGGGCAGATATCGTTGTGCCGCGAAGAAAACAACAAGGACAGCCACTCCTAGCAGAATATAGCCGATAAGGCGATGTTTGGTTTTCACAAGTGTAAAGAAAAGAGAATGAATATAAAAGGTTTCGCTTCGGAACTTATATAAATCAGGAAAATATTCCCCCCCTATGAATAAAATAATCTTAGCAGTGCTCTTAGCTGGATTTGGAGCACAGCTTTTAAAATTAGTCTTATACTGGTTTAAGCATAAAACGCTGGGCTGGCACGACCTGGTGGTTACGGGAGGAATGCCCTCCTCCCATTCTGCGTTTGTAGTTTCACTTGCCACCATCATTTATTTAGAGGAAGGAACGTCAACTGCATTTGCAATAAGTTTAGTAGTCGCATTCATTGTGTTGAGGGATGCGTTTGGGGTGCGCAGAAGCGTGGGGGAGGAAGGCGTACTCATTAATCAAATTCTTACAAAATTAAAAATTAAAACGAAAGCACATTTTTCGCTGGGCCATACTCCTGCGCAAGTGCTGGTTGGAGCGGTGTTGGGATTGGTAGTGGCGGTTGGAGCGTATTATTTTCTTTAAATTCTCCCCACCATCATATTTCCGCTTTCATATCGCCGTAATCCTCGTTTGAATACCAATATTGCTAATCCGAAAAAAAAAACTGCAAATAAGATTATAATCAGAAACCACGTTACATTAAACTCCCGAATCACCTCTACCGGTATGCCTGAAATAAATCCTGCTGGAATAATAGTGAGAAGAATAATTCTGACTGCTCCGGTGTACATTGGAAATGGATAGCTGGATAAGGATGTTAACGCATTAAATAAACTCCGGGAGGTTTCTTCTGCATTGCCCCAGTAAAAAGCAAGTGATCCGGTTAGAACCCCAAAGCTTACCCAGACACTGGTTGATATGATTGCCAAGAAAAGAAACAGCGGCCATTGTTCCAAGCGCAAAGCAAACGCCGCCAACACTATCCCAAACACAATATCTCCTACTGCAAAAGCGCTTGATTTGCTGATTAAGATATGAAATAATTCCTCTGTAGGTAGCGTCAAATAAAAATCTAATTTTCCTTCCGCAATGAGCTGAGGCAATTTGTTCCGATGATGAAAGAAAAAGCTGGCTAGGCCAAACGAGAGCATAACTATCGCATACAATACCATCAAGTCGCGCATTTCCCATCCTTGTATAACGGGAAAACGATTGAAAAAAATCCACCAAAAGAAAACCCACAGGATATCGTTTATCACCATCGCCAAAGCTCTGGCAATAAAACTAACTCGATAGGCTAATGCTGTTTTAAACGTAATTGTAATATATTCCCTAAAAACAGTGAGATGGCGTAATAAATTCATATTTATCCTCCATTGATGCTGATCTTCCGAATGCACAGCTGATAGAGCAAGATTAATGCCCCCATCATTATTCCTATCCAAGCTATTTGATGTCCTAGGATGCTCCAGAATGCCGAAGAGCTAAATTGGACAAACATCTTTGCGGGGTAATATGCAATGTAACTAAAAGGTAAATTTTTACTTATCATTTCCAACCACCCGGGGTAGATCTCCAGCGGAACAAACATGCCCCCTAGGACGAATACAAACTTATGGTAAACAAAATACAGTGAAAAAGAATCCTCAATCCAAAACGCAAGTATTCCTACGATGGCCATAATTATTAAATGCAGGGCTAAGGCCAGGAAAATGAGGAGTACTATCAACGGAAGTGCGGACCAAGAGAGTTGTAGTCCGCCCAGAAAGACAAAAGCCACTGCTCCTGCTATGGCAAAAGTCACCATCCCTCGAATGATGGTCTTGCTCAATGTTGAGATATATTTGAAAGCAATGTAATTATACGGTTTGTTCAGATGCTGGGCGATGTTTCCTGATTGGATTTCATCCCCTATCTCTTCGATGAAATGTCCGGGCCCCGTAACGATGGATTCCGCTAACACTAAATACCACACCATCATAGTGATGGTGTATCCTTGAATTAACGTTGTCGTTTCTCCATAAACTGCTTTCCATAGAAAAATAAAACTAAACACCACCATCGCTATAAACAAAGCATGAGCAATAAAATCAAATTTGTAGGCGATGCTGTTACTCCACGTAATTTTCCACACTTCCCAATATTTGGCGAGGCCCATTTCATACCTTTTTTTGATAGATGCGTTCTATAATCTCTTCGATTGGTGGGTCGAGGACAGTAAGGTCTTCTACCTTATACTTGGAGACAATGTTCTGGATAATTCCTTGAATGGGACGTTTTGATACATCTACCTCGAGAACGCGAGTAAATTTTCCTTTGTATACTTGTTTTACTCCCGGAATACTAAGTTCAGCAGCTTTCTCCTTGAAAATTACTTTAATTACTTTATACTGAAGATACTTCTCCCGAAGATCTTGGACTGAACCATCATACACAATTCTACCTTCGTTAATAATGATGATGCGATCGCAAATTTGTTCAACATCCTCGAGGTCGTGGGAAGTAAGAATAATGGAAAGATTTTCCTTCTGGTTAAGTCTCTTAATAAGCTCTCTAATTCTCTTTTTAGCGATGATATCTAAACCGATTGTTGGTTCATCGAGGAAGAGTACTTTCGGCTGATGGAGAAGGGAAGCGATAAGCTCGCAACGCATCCGTTGCCCCAGCGATAACTTGCGAACCGGTTGATGAATAAGGTTTTCTACTTCAAAAATCTTTAGTAGCCATTGCAGCCTTTTTTGATATTGCTTTTGATCGAGTTCATAGATCTTTGAAAAGAGGTTAAAGGTATCAATCGCAGGTAAGTGATACCATAGTTGAGGTTTTTGTCCAAATATTGTCCCGATGTGGAACGCTAGATTCCTTCGCTGCTTCTGAGGATTATACCCTAGTACCGAAATATATCCGGAATCGGGAAAAAGAATACCGCTCATCATTTTGATAGTTGTTGACTTTCCTGCTCCGTTCGGTCCAATAAACCCCACCATTTCACCTGCTCTAACTGAAAGGGAGATATCGTCAACAGCTCGCAGGTGTTTATACTGTGGCGCAAAAATATTCTTAATACTTCCCACTACCCCTGATTGCTTTTGTTCAATCTTAAACTCTTTCACGAGATTTTTAACAGAGATCACTTCTTTCATTAGTTCCCGGAAAAGATAAAAGTATTTAAACTTAATCGGCTCAAATCTCTTTATGATCACTTCAACAGAGCTGCGTGAACTGGAAGACCAAGCTATTGAGAAAGGCATTACCGCCGGGGAACTAATGGAGAAAGCCGGAAAGCAAGTCTTTTTCGCTACCCAAACTCGTTTTGAACTTGAGGGAAAGCATATTATAGTGTTTTGCGGCACCGGTAATAATGGCGGCGATGGTTTTGTGGCTGCCAAATACTTTGCAACTAAATGTCCGGTGGTAGTATTAATATTTGGAGACAAAGAAAAGTTCTCTGCGGAAACACAAAGGAATTATGATGCCATCAAGAAAAAAGTCACCATCGTTCAGATTAAAGAGAGGAAAGAATTAGATTTATTTCATGTCCAATCAAACCACGGGTTGCTGTTGGTGGATGCTCTGCTCGGAATTGGTGGAACCGGACCGCTTCGTGATCCCATTTCTTTTGCCATTGATTACTTCAATTACCTATCCGGGGTTAAAGTCGCGGTTGATGTTCCTTCGGGGTTAAATCCTGACACCGGAGAAGTTGAACAAAAGATGTGCAATGCCGATCTCATTGTTACGTTTCATGATCTGAAGCCAGGTTTGGAACAATTCGCCGAGAAGACGGTGGTGGCGGATATTGGACTTTCTACCTCTTTTTGACGTGTTTGACCGTCACCATTTTTCCTGCAAGGTATCCGTGGAGTGTCGTCCCTGTTTTTAATACCGTTGGTAATTGGATTAAAAGTATATTTCCCAATACTATATCAAATGGGAAATAGATCCAGAATAACATTGTGCTAAAACTGAGTGTGTATAATGCAGCATGGAGTAGTTGGTTATACCAGGGATAGCTCTTTTTCCAGAACGTTTTGGTGATGACCATTCCTGGAGAGCGATTATTAAACCAAAAAATAAGAATTAACTTAAGCGTAAAGAAAAAGAAGATTAATATCACCTTTTTCGTAAGAGGAGTAAACTCAGTTAGAAACCAAAAAGGAGAAAAAAGTAGAAAAGCTATTCCCGCATTGATTGCTGAATTTAGTAATTTTTCTGCTGCTGTTGTTAGTCGAGTTGAAACCATCAGCGAAAGTATCCCCTTTTCTTCGCAAACTCTATGCTTTCCTCGAACACTTTTTTCAACTCCGGAAACTCTTTAAAGAGAGGCCCCTTCTTTTTTCTCAAGAATTCTTCAGTCCATCCTTTCCAATCTTGAGGATAATCCAATTCATGAAGTTCTGCATCTAAAGCATCTATTGCTCTGGCAAATCTTGCTTCTGGTGTTTTGCCTCTTTCATATTCCTGAAATAAGGTGAAAAATTTGGTTCCTAGTACTGAGGGCAAATGCTTTTTCAGGACGTGAGCTGCTTGTTTCTCCCGTTCAGCTTTATGCTTCCGCTCCTGCTCATTCAATAAGTTTACATCTCCCGCTTCTATTTCTACCACATCATGATACATCAACAATTCATAGACTTTCAATCGATCTATTTTGACTTCTTTCATCCTGTTCAGAAAGTAATCTGCTAAAATCAGGCAACTCCAGCTGTGTTCTGCCGGACTTTCCTTTCTGCCGGCGACAGTATTAGCGCGTTCTATTCTCTTTAGTTCATAGAATTTGCGGAGTTTATGAAGGTTGTCCATGTTCAAAATTCGGTTAGTTTTCTCTCCCCAGAATATGTCACAATGCTGCTGTTTCCTTCTTGTCCATAGATTTTCTCAGTATTGATAAATCGTCCTTCCTGCAATTTGGTAATCCTCCGTTGAAAACTCTTGTAACTCAAATCTCCCCCATTCTCCGCATAGACACTGTAAATCTCCCCAATTTTCTTTCCGCTGTGATCGCGAATAAGATTCAAAATTGATTGCAATTCATCATCCAATCCTTCTTTGGGTTTGATATGAAAATCATCTACCTTTTTCATTGCTTCTGCCACATGCACTGATGCTATCTTCCGAGAACTTTTTTCTTCAGCGATATTCCCTGCTTCCCGCATTAAGTACAGGCCGATTCGTATATCTTTTAATTCGCAGCATTTCTCAGTGATCTCTTTAAATGCTTCTTCCTCCCAACAATCCTGAACGAAGGCAAAGTCCCGGCGATGTTTTAAAATACCGGCAATTTCCTGCTCGCTGTAGGGGCGAAAGAAAATAAATTCCGGGCCCAATCTACTCCGAATTCGTTCGTCTAACTCTGAATAACTGTCCCGGTAGTTGGTAATGAGAACAATTGATTTGCGGTAGATATCTTCCAAAATGGTATAGAGGAAGTCCATTTCTTCCAATTTATCTATCTCGTCAAACACAAATACCACTGCTGTCTTGTTGAGCTTCGCTTTAATTAAGGCAAATAATTCACTCGTCTTCTTGTTCAGCAGGAACTTTTGCCCCAAATCTTCACAGAGCTTGTAAAATATTTTAAAAGTAGTATTTTCCTTCCAGCAATTCACGTACAATGTGACTACGTCCGTCGTCTCTTCTTCTAATTCTCGAAGAACGTGCTTGCAGGCAGTGGTTTTTCCTATCCCCGGAGCGCCATATACAAAGACATTCCGGCCGTTATTCCCTTGCAAGAGGGGACGGATAGCTGTTGCCAAGCGCATTTGTTCATTCTCTCGATATTGGAGAAGCTTCGGTTGAAAATCATTATCTAAAAGTACCGTATCCCGAAATATCGTCTCCCCACTCTTTAAGAGATCTTTGAATAAAGACATATTTCATTAAAAGAAGGGGGGATTTATATTCATTTCTGAGGTAAGGGGTATATTTTAGAGTAAAACCCTACTGCTTCTGTTCCCGGCACGCTTTATATATGTTCTCTACTAGCGTTGGCAGGTTTTTAGTAGGGACCCCTGAATACGCAATACGCAATAATCCAGCAGTAGCGATAACTCCCGTCTGATATCGCTGGAGCAAAGTCTTGCGAATGCTTTCTGCATTCAATCCAGGTTTGAGCCGCAGGCATAGGAAATATCCGGAGTTGCAGGGAAGAGCAGAAAAATAGTGTTGATATTTCTTTTCTGTGAGTATGTGTTTCATCACGAGAAACCGCTTTTGTAGTATTCCATATTTTTTTCTTATCTCTTTGCCATGATCTTTGGAATTTAAAGCATGAAGAATCAAGCTCTGAGCAAGATGGGATCCATTTGAAACGGTGCTTCGTACAACTCCAGCCATTTTATCTTCGAGTGCAGTTATTGTTTCTGGTTGCAGGTTTTTAGTTGCCAGGGTAATAAATCCCACTCGCAATCCCCAGGAAAATTCTTCTTTCGTTGCTCCATCCACTTTTAGAGCAAGAATATTCTCATGGAGATCAGCAAGAAGGCTAAACAGGGATTCTTTAAAAACGCCTTTAGCGTACACAAATCCAAAATACGCATCATCAATAATTGCTATTATCCTATTTCCTTTCTCGGCATGCGTTTTGAGAATGTTGGCTATCCCTTGCGCTTCTTTCTCGGTGATGGTGTACCCCGTCGGATTATGGGGAAAATTAAATAAAATTATATTTTTTCCCCATTTTAACTTCTGCCTCAATCCTTCCGCATTAAATTTATCCTGGCTGAACAAGGGGAAGGGATCAAGTACAGCGCCATATCCCTGTTCATAAATGAGTTTATAATTTCCCCAATACGGTTCGGGCAAAATTATTCTCTCCCCTTGGTTAATCCAGAGGTACCCCGCAATGCTTAAGGCGTGAGTTATCCCCGCAGTAGGAATGGGAAGCGTAACTTTAGCTTTAAGGAAAGAATTCTTGCTGTATATTTCCTCTTTCCATTTTTTTCTCAATTCTGCTATCCCATAACTGGAAGCGTAGGGAAATATCTCTTGGGGAGCGAGTTTGATCTGGCGAGCGATGCTTGCTAATCTCATAGGAGTTCCATCTTCCTCTAAAGCTATCCCGATAGTTGCATTGAGCTTTGTTCCTTTCGCTTCTGCTGTCTGGCCGAGAATTCCTTTTTTGGGAAAGAAAATTGCCTTCCCTTTTTCAGATAAGAGGTAGTATATGATATGGTTATTTTTTTGTATACTTGAATTAAGAGTTAGCGCTTGCGGATCCATTACTTGAAAGAAAACAAAGGGAAGTATAAAAGATTATCTTTATCTGCTTAAGCTTTCTACTGCAGCATCTAAGCTTTCAGCAATTTTTGGAGTGATGTATCTCCGAAAGGAAGGTTCGGGTTCTCCTCTACTAACTTCATCCAGTCTAATCCCAAAATATCTTGATTGAAAATCTATCATCTCTAAAGCACCATTTAAAAATGCTAACCAGAGATTTCTATGTGTTGATGAATATCGAGAGAGGTCAACAACGACATTTTGTACACCAGCTTCTTTTATCTCGTCTAAGATGGGTCTTAACCTATCAATATCATACTCTTCAGACAATCCTTCCAGAATTGCTGTTGCTTCCTGTCCCACTGGATGCGTTACCGTTAAACCGTATAATGGTGATTGTAAACTCAGGGGAACATATTCCATTTTCATGCCTCCACTATCCCTTCATTAAACTCTGTCCAGCAATACTCTTTTTTCTAAGTCAACCAATTTTTTCTGCAGGGTATCAACCTCTCTGCGCACATGTTCCAACTTAACGAGCGGGGCGGTGAGAGTGCAATACTCTTGCAGATCCCGTTTAGCTTCAACCACCAAATTCACGGCATACTCTTGATCCCGAAGGTGCAAGGCATGTTCGATGGCATGCAATCCTTTCCGTGCTTCCGCTAATTTTAATCCCGCTTGATGGGCAATAGTTTGTTCTTTTTTGGACATGATTTCCTTCGCGGCATTTTGGTGAGTTGCCGTTAAGGTAGCGATAGAAACCGCTAAGGTTAGTGGCATCTGTAATGATGCTTGATCTTTTCTCTTAAATAAAGTATTAAACACTCCCATCGTTCATCAATTCCTCCTGGTAATTTCTTTAATCCCGCCCATATACGGCCATAATGCTTTGGGAATCTTGACCGTTCCTTCCTTGGTCTGGAAATTCTCCAAAATGGCTATAATTGGTCTGGTGTCAGTAAGGGCAGTATTATTCAGCAAGTGAACATACTCTTTCACTCCTTCTTTATTCATGAATTTGGTATTCAGCGTCACCGATTGATAATTGGTGCAGTTGCTGCACGAGGTTACCTCACGGTACGTTCCCTTTTTACCATTCTGTCCCGGGAACCACGCTTCAATATCGTATTGCAAAGCTTGCTTATTACCTATATCTCCCGTACAGATGGCCACCACCCGAAACGGAAGGCCCAGCTCTTGGAATAATTCCTCGGCATTCTGCTGCATTTCCTGGAATAGCTTAGCGGAATCTTCCGGCTTGCAGTAAATGATTTGCTCCACTTTATGAAATTGATGCACCCGAAAAATACCTTTGGTATCCCTTCCATGCGCGCCTAATTCCTTCCGAAAACAAGCGCTCACGCCGCAAATTTTTAAAGGTAGTTCTTCCTCACTCAGCACCTGATCCTTTTTAAGCGCTACTAAAGGATGCTCCGAGGTTGCAATTAAATACAAATCCTCATTCTCAATTTTGTATAAAGTTTCTTCAAACTCAGATAAATTAACGCCTCCCTCCAACGCTGCTCGGTTGAGCATATAGGGCGTTTGAATAAGTGTGTATCCTTTCTTGCGCAACCGATCAATAGCAAATCGTTGCAATGCTTGACTTAACAACACTGCTTCATTTTTCAGATAATAAAATCTGGCCCCTGAATTTTGAGCCGCAGTTTCCAAATCGATTAAATCTAATTCTAACCCTAACTCAATGTGATCTTTGATGGGGAATTTAAAGAGGGGAATTTTTCCTACTTTTTTTATTTCTTTATTTTCACTTTCATCTTTCCCCTCTGGAACACTTTTATCCAACACATTTCCTATCTTTTTGGCCACATCATTTCGCTGGCGAACCAAACTATCCGCTTCGTATTCCCTCTCTCTGATTTGTTCAGCAACTTCCTTCATCTGCTTGATTTTATTTTCCGCTAGCGCATTATTTTTTGCCTTCTTTGCTGCATTAATCTCTTCCGAAACCACATTTCGCCGGTGTTTCAGTTCTTCCACTTCCTTCTGCTTCTTTTTCCAAGCTTCATCTAATTTCAGAACTTCATCTACAATTGCTGGATCATGGTTACGCTTCTTTTCAGATGCTTTAACTACGTCCGGATGCTGGCGAAGGAGGTTTATGTCAAGCATGGGTTATGAGTAGTTGGGTTATTTATATAAAACTTCCTTTTGATCCCGCCTCAAACCACCCAAACATATATAAATCCAAAAATAACTCTTTGCCCCTGTAAAAGAGGAATAATGGAAAAAGTCCATTTTTATGTACTTATGGGGTTGTTTCTGGTAGTTTTTAGCTTATTTTCTCTTGCTGACACTAACACCGGCTGGCCCTGCACGAATACTGCTTCCTGTCAAGAAGATTTAGGCGAGGATGGGGAAACGTATTATTGCAATACCACTCTTGGCTCCTGTTTCTTGGTTCAAGAAGCAGCTCCTCTACCCCCCCCTCCTCAAAGAAATGTTTCTAACGTTTCCATGGTATCTTCTCCCGCAGTAGAAGCGAGAGTGAGCACTCTAGAAGCAACCATCACTACTGTCAGAAACGATGTTTCTTTGCTTAATGCAGATGTGGGAACTATTAGCAGCACCGTGGGAGTTATCCGTAGTGATATCACGAGTATTCAACGCCAGGTTGCTCAAGTTTCCAATGATATTGGTGCTCTCTCGGGAGATATTGCCGCGTTGCGCACGGAACTTGCGCCAAGGATAGATCAAGCAATTAGTGGTTTTGCGGTCTTACAAGAAAATTTGAACACAACACAAGTGGAACTTACTGTCGTTGAACAGAGCCTGGCAAAAGAGAGAGCTTTTACCAAATTCTTAACATATCTCTTCTTTGCGCTTCTGGTTCTTGCGATTACGTTGGGAGTCATTTATTACGTCACCAGAAAACCAATGGAAGTTAACCAGCAAGTGCTGGAGTATATAACCCGGCATGTTAAGAAAGGGGAAAAGTTTCCTTCAATTCGTGAACGATTGCGCAAAGCAGGCTGGGCCGATGAAGATATCGGCTGGGCATACAAAGAAACAGTCAAACGAAACTATCAGAACTACCTCCAGCAAAAATCAGCCCCTGTTGCTGCGGAGAGATCCACGCAAACTTCGGCAACTACTGCTCCGAAAAGAACGGAAGCGCCAATACAGCTCGGTTCGGATAAATCAAAGATCATTAGTATTTCCATTGTTTCCATCTTGTTGATAATCGGGGTTATCTTCTTGCTCAGTGGAACGGTTGGAAAGGCAATTTTCTTGACTAAAGCAGTAAACACAACTGGGGAAATTTTATATGGAATTACCTGCACTCCTCCCCATATTCTTTCTCCGGCAGGGGACACCTGTTGCTTAGATCAAAATAATAACACTCGCTGTGATGTTGATGAACGGCAGGTGCAGCAAATTGCTCAAGGTGAACGCTGCACAGATAACTTGCAATGTGGCTTGGGAGAGTTATGCATTGATGGCAATTGCGGCTCTTTAGCTTCACTGTATTTAGGAAGCCCCATCTGCGATCAACTCTGCAATTATTATGCGGTGGAGATTTCTACTAGCGATGGTGAAACGTATAATGTTGCACCTCGAAAGGGGAGTTATACTGCCGCAGGAGCATTGGAATGGAGAATTCTGCAAGGGCCAACTCATTGCAAAGGGGAGGCGCCCGTTGTTCCTATTAATATTATTCGCAAGGAACCAGGAAAAATTATGAGTGAGGAAATCATTACACTACGTCGGGGTCAAACCAGCAAACCCTTAACTCATCCGGATTTGCCGCAGCTTTCTTTCACCTTAACGATGGATAGTATTAAAGAATTATGTTCTTAATGGATGAATTTGAGAACAGTACCCCTATCTAGAACTAAGTAAAGTGCGTTTATGCAAATTCCGTAATTTTACTTCGAATCTGGAAGTCAAACCTGCTGGCAAATTCCCGGGCAGCTAGCTGATTGCTCTCCTGCAAAAAATCATAGATGTCTTTGCTAAAGCAGTGAGCGCAGAGACCCATCCTGTTCCCACATTGAATGCAGGTAGTGTCGCCATCAATATCTATTCCGGTGATAAATTTTGCCATTTCTGGATTATGTTCTTGCACGACTAACCTCATCCTGCTCGCTAAGCATTCTGAGCAGATGGGATTGGTAATAACCTCATCACATTCTACGCAACGGCTAAATGGTGCATAATTCATTGTCTTCTTTATGCACGAAAATGCTCGCAGGGTTTAAAAACCAGCCTTTAGGGCGACATTTTCGGCATGCTAAAAATGCGTAGTTAAGAAACCGCCTCTTTTGAAACATTGCCATTTATGGTAAGGCGAGGTGGTTTCACGCATTTTTATCATTTCACCCCCTCTGTGCATTTAGAGAGAACGTCGAAGTATATATGTTTTGCACTTAGAGAATATAGTGGGTATATGCTTGTCTATTGAAAAGAATTATGCTACTACTCTTAGGGCTACTGCTGGTAGTAGAGTGTTCGCAGCCAGAGCATAATAAAGACGAGAATAAACCAAACTGGAACCACGGTAGTGCCAACGATGTTCATGGTGTATGTTGGGAGTGAAAGTAAAATGGGGCTCCGAAGAGGGGGTGAGGGTGGTAGAAATTCCGCTTGGAGCCGCCATGAATAGGATCCCCGCAGAAACAATACTGTTCCTGGGGTGCGTAAGGATATCCCTTCGCATATCACCTCTTTTTCCCATTTGGGTAGAAAAGTACTACAAATATATAAATGTTACTATTTAGTATACTGGTGGGGAAAAGTTCCATCGGAAATGAGGGGGTGTTTTAGGCCCGTAATTTTCATTTTGATGCATAATCTTTATGAACGAGCTTTTTTCCATTTTGCCTATGGATCTAGATGATATTCCCGAGATGAGCATCCCTACTCAGGGAGACTATACCCTCCTCCTCATTGGCGGTATAGAGGATCGACATTATCTTTATGCACGAAGAAGAGTCGAGGGACGTGCTGCTGAACGGATTTTTGAGGAATTTTTGGCGGGTGTACCTGGAAATGTATTGGAACGGCGCCGATTAGCTCTTTTTGGAGAAGGTATCCTTACGGCGGATGCTGCTCACTCACGTTTTATTCTCAGTGATTTTAGGGGTTCAGGTAGCTATCGGCAATCTCCCCTCCTTGATCTTGTTAGAAGACTTTTAACAGAGTATGCCGATCATCATTTCCCTGGCTATTCTGTTCGAATAGAATGATTTTGAGCAAAGAAGTTTTGTAATAATTTGTTATATTGTTTCGTTACAATCAGCCCTTCCCTGGGAAAACAGATGAAATAATTCTGCCAGGCAAATCGTTCATCCAAGAAAATGACCGCCCCCTTATCCATTTCACTTCGAATGCATCTGCCTGCGCTCTGCAAGCACTTGTTGATCGCCGGGTAAATGTACCCATAATCCCAGCCTTTGTTGAACTTTTGATCATAGTACTTAATAATTTCTTGCGTATGCAAATCAGGGCGAGCTAACGGTAATCCTACCACTACTACTCCATTTAACAGATCACCAGGATAATCAATGCCCTCCGCGAAACTTCCTCCACTCACGCCTAAAAGTAGCCCTCCAGTTTTATTAGTTGCTTTGAACTCTGCTAAAAATAATTCTTTTTCCTCTTTGCTCCATTCTGGTTTTTCCCAAAATAATTTTTTTAGTGTTGTTATATACTGAGCTATCCAATCCCGCATTTGATAGGAAGGAAAAAAGAAGGCCAAATTTCCTGGAATGAGCGATGCTAGTTCAGAACATTTTTCGGCAATACGTTTGTACATCCCCTCTCCCCGCAAAGAATATTTGGTAGTAGTTTCCGGCACGATGAGGCTCAATTTGTTTTCTTGCGGGAACGGCGAGGAATATTCTGATTCAATTCCTTTCTCTATTCCTAACACATCTTTATACATGAACGTTGGTTTTAACGTTCCACTCATAATGACTCCGCTGTGGATGGAATTAAAGATTGCTTTGGTGATAATTGCCGGATCTAAACAGATATAGCTTAAACAGAGATAGGATCCTGCTTTTCCGGTTTTTTCTGCCATGATGCGGGTAAATCCTTGCTCTTCTCCTTTCCATGCTTCTAGGAAGGAAGCAATTCCTCCTAAGTAACTTTTACGCTGTTTTTTTCTGACTTCGTCAGCAGCAATCTCTAGCTCATTGATAAATTCCTCGTAGGGGATTTTAGTAAAATTGGACAAAAATTGGTCTTTGGAAATTAATTTCTCTCTTTCATGCTCTTTGAAATTAGCTAGTTTTAGGAGAATAGAATTCAATTCCTGCAACCACTCCAGTAATCCTCCATAATTGTATTTTCTAGCTTCGAGGAGGGCATACCGGATCATAAATGAGGTTAAATTAGTGCTCAACATCTCCGCAATTCGGGAAGGCAGATTATGCCCTTCGTCAACGATGACGATGATATCCTCCATGCTTAGCTCCAATTTGGTGAACAGGGCATCTTGCACATGGGGATTGAAGAGGTAATAATAATCGCCAATAATGACCGTTGCGTCTTTTGCCAGTGCTACTGAGATCTCATATCCGCACATGCGCCGGTCTTTGCTTTTGCTCATAATTTCTTCATTATGCAGAGCTCCCCGGTGTTGCAATTCCGCGAGTAACGATTTTGCTTCTACTTGAAGTCCTTTCTTGGTTCGGACATTATTGTAAAATTCACATTCTCCCTTTTCGACAATAGTTTTGCAGAAATCCATAAAATCGTTCCCAAAGAGATTGGAGATCTCTTGTGAACACATCCAGCGTTTGCCGATTAAATCGGCGCATTTAATTTCCTGTCCGAGTTTTTTTTGGATTAGTTTTAAAGTTTCAATGGCAATTTGATGTTGCGTATGCCGGTTGGTGAGAAAGAAAACTCGTTTTTTGTGTTCTAAAGCATGCTGCACTGCTACTGATAAAGCACTGGCGGTTTTACCTAATCCCGTGGGCGCATGGGCCAGAAGGATTTTTTTCTCTGCAAAGGTTTTTTCTAAATCTTGAATGAGCTTATCCTGCCCTGCTCGAATAGTTTGATGGGGGAAGAGGGCGGGTATGTTTAGAGAAGACATAGGAAGGGGAAAAAGAAGTATTTTAAAAAGATTTGTATGAACTAAGATGTAACTGCTGGTTGTGGATTGTAGCGCTCAATAATCCTGGGATTATTTTTGTACTCTACAGGATCTACCGTCTCTGGTGAGGTAAATGTTAAAGTACTATATCTCTCCCCGTTCCATTGCACGGCCCAGTGTAGTTTTCCTTGAAGGTCGTCACTATCTATTCTTACTATCCTTCTCCTTTCTAACCAAAAATCACTTGCTTTAGCTGCATAATGACATTCTTGGACGTCGCCTCTGTGAAAAGGAACAAGCCCAACTGCTCTTCCCTGAGAAGCCGCCATCAATGCTTGGTTGTATGAATCTACAACCGCAGCTCCCAATGCTTCCACTTCCGGATCTACATTCCAATGGTAGGTGTATTCAACTCTTGCTGCACCTGCTCTGGGCTCTGCCCTTGAGAGTACGGTAGAAAATAAAGCGTAGGTTAGGCATACTGGATCTATCTGTCCGCCATAGCAATGTTCTTTATTATCCACTAATGCTGCCAGCGCCACAAGGTTGATTCCCATTTTTCCTTCCCGTTGTAACTCTACTGCTCTCTGCACAATCGCTTGCGTGTTATGATTTGCAGCGTTCCAGCCTTTTTCTCTCATCGCTAGGTACAATCCATCAACTATTCCAGAAAGAAAGCGTGGTTCCTCTTCTCTAAAACTCCACCCTTCTCTTGGTTTGGGATGGTAGGGAGTTGGGCGTTCTGGTCCTAATCCGAACACAGGATGATGGTATAACTCATCTAATAGTTGCAATGCTTCGGACTGAATTTTTCCTTGTGGAGTTCCTTCTTGTAATGCTTTTACTGCAAAGAAATACTCTCTTAAATTGTCTAAACCCTCTTCATGCCAGCCTAAAGGCATTCCATAATATCCTTCCACTACTCTACTTCGATCAATCTCCACTCCTACATCTGTGGCTGCTTGAACGGCAACCCTACTCAGAGACTTCTCAACTTCCCTCGCCGCTTTAATAATTATCCATTCCGTCGCAATATAGAAATCTTCGTTAGTGACGTGAATATCTTTTTTAAAAACCATCCCTCTTTAGGGAGGGATCGCCTATAAATATTTTTCCTTACTTTCCTCTTTGTTCACAAAATTTCCACAAGCTTTAAATAGAGTATGTAATATCTAGGTTGCAATGGATAAATGTTTAAATATAACTTGCAAGCTCTACACCGCTGGGGTGTGGATGGTATACCTAGTGGGGTGTGAACGTGAATAAGAATAAAGTTATTTTTGACGTCTTTTTCAGAGAGAAGCCAGCGTTAATGCTGGTAGAGTTGAAGAATGCAAACGCCAATGTCTATGCATCGGTGTTAGCGAAGCAGATCGATTGCACATACTCGCATGTCGTGAAGATATTGCAGGAGATGCAGAAAGCCGATTTGATCAATTTCAAGAAAGAAGGTCGTTTAAAGTTATTAGAGCTGACGAAGAAAGGAAAAGACATTGCCTCTAACATTGAAAGCATCCGATCTATGCTTTAATTTTTTATAATTGTTTATAAAGTATGGAATAATTTTAAACCCCTCAGAAATGTTTACATTTCTGGGACACAGAAAATCTCTGTTTGAGATTTTCTCGTGTAGAGAAAAATGCTTTTTTCATTTTTCTTGTTTCTCCTTTTTATTCTTTGATTTTATTCACACACAAAGAGCGCGCTGTGCCCGGGTTCTTGCAAGTATCTTCAGTTGCGGCAATATGATCATTGCAGTCTTTATCTTCAAAGCAGGCAATGTTTTTTGCTACTCCTGCTCCGGCAATACCTCCGCCTTTACTTACCAGAAATCCTAATGAAAAAACGATAAGCACTAATACAGTTACTACGGCAACGAGTTTTAGGTTATGATGCATATGCTATCACCCTTAAGAATGAAATAAAAGAAAGAATAAAAACCTTTCGGCTTTATTCTAAATACATCTTTAAGCGCTCGCTGTCAAATTCCCATTCTGCAGGCAAACGCTTAGTTTCTTTGTAATAGCGTATCAACCGCCTAATTCTGGAATCAGTTAATTGCAATCCATGCAAGGCCGTTTTATCTTGCTTGTTCTTTTCCAAGTGATGCTTGACCGCAATCATCTTTTTAATCAATGCGAGCAAGTCTTCAGGCAATTCTTTTCCTAACTTATTTTCGCTGAGAACATGGGTTACTTTTTTGTTGGTTAATGCTTTAACGCTGTTAATCCCATAACTATCCCGCAGAATCATTCCTATTTGGGAAGGAGTTTTGCCTGCTTTCCCATACTTGATTATTAACTTTTCAACTTCTTTTTCTTTGTAGGAAGCCCAGGCGGGTACTTTTTTATCTGGTTTCTTGCTGCCACTTCTTCCTCTTGCTTTTGAATACATTCTAGCCATGGTTCTTTCGCCAACTGGTAAATTGCTTTCTTCAGTTGACCCTCATTGTTTTATGTATGGAGAAAGAGCATTAGCTTTGTTCTCCAGTATGCGCAAGCTTGCACCGGCACATCTCTCGATTACTTGCTGAATTAGGAAGGTTATTTAAAAAGGTTATGGGAAAATTTTATAACTCTTGCAGTATCTCAGTACCACTTATGAAAGTTATACTTGTTGACGCGGTTGATGCTTTCGTTATTGAACGTGAAGGTTCTTTTATCATTTTCCGTGAGATGCATGATTTATTGGAGACATACCCCAATAGAAAAATTATCCTAACGGGAGCGAATAATGAGCAATTCAAGAAGTTTGGATTAGACAAAATGCCCTACGAAGTTTTCACGCTTAAACATAATCCCGAGAAAACAGATCCCCGATATTTTGAGATGATGCTTCAGCATTTTGGCTTGAAGAGTGATGAAGTTATTTATTTTGAACACAATCTTTTGGCTGTGAAAAGTGCGGAATCAGTAGGCATAACCTCGTATTATTATGATCCTTATAAAAAAGATTTGAAGGCTTTAAAAGAATTTCTGGATCGGTATTCTTCTTAAGTAAATTTTATATAGCTATCCCTTTTTGTTCTCTATGAGGTGTTATTGCATGAATAAATTGGTATTGTTTCTTTTGATTATACTCAGCTCAGTATTGGTGGTAAGCTGTGCTGCTGATCGTGTTCAAGTTCCAAAAGAATCCGTGTCAGAAGCAATTATCGATACTGTTTCCGTGAACACTACCTCTGAACCAGCAATTGAAGAAGCAGTTATCACTGAAGTAAATCTTTCCTGCACTGTTACTGCTGATTGTGAAGTGGGAAAACAATGCATTGATGGAGAATGTGGAACGATTGAAAGTCTCTACAATATTACCTGTGAAACTAAATGCAATGTGAAGGAAGTTATTGTCTCTACCAGCGATGGGGAAACCTATACTCTTTCCAGAGGGCAGGGAAGTTACACTGCCGCCGGCGCTTTAGAATGGAAACTGGTAAGCATTCCGGATCATTGTGCCATGGAACAGGTTCCCATTCCCATTAAAATTATTAAGAAGAATTATGGTCGAATACTTGGAGAAGAAATTCTCACTTTGCGTGAAGGTGAAACGAGTGACGTCGTAACTCATCCAGCTATTTCCAGGATTGCGTTTACGGTGAAGTTGGAAAGTGTGAACGAAGAGTGTTCGTAAAGTGGGAGATCGCAATGCCAAATAATTATCACTACGAAGTAAATACTTTAAGAAACATTTATAAAGAATTCTTCCCTTTTTGGTATTGGAATGGCTGGAATGCAACAAATTTGTGTACAACGGGATGCTGATCTTTGCTTAGATGATGTTCTCAATGTACGAAAGAGATATGGGTCCCAATCAGAGGGGGACAGAATTAAATGGGCTGTTTTAGGGGGAGGAGCTGTTAAGTTCTTGCTTGATGCTGATCATGTTGAAGGAAGAGAAACACAGAATCAACATATCCATGATGGAAGACAGCATAAAGATCTAGACCTTTACCTTTTTGGAGATGAAAATTTGAAAGGGTTAGCGTATTTACCTTTAGAAGTTTTCGCCGTTGATAACCTCGGCCCTCTTCGAAGATTAAATTATCATCGTGTGAAGGTTCCAAAAAATTCCTTTTTCGTGGAGACTGCCAGAGGGTATAACTTTGGATTTCAGACGCCTTCGCAGGAAGATATCGTAGCTGTTGATATTGAAAGTGAGAGGATTTACACCGTTTCACCGGAATTTGCAATTGCTTCTCGCCTTTTCGATACGAGCGGGCTTAGGCATACGGATGAAGGTAGGATAGATGAGGAAGATGCAGAAAAGTTATACGACAAATTTAGAATACAATCTAGAGAAGTACGTCGTTTACAAATGGCAACTCCATTTTCTTTCCTCCCAGAAGAGTTTGTGTATGCGCTCCCTTCCCATCTCCGGGAAAGAACTTTTGAACCAACAGTAGCAGCAGCAATTAAAACGAAGTATCGTAACTCCGGGCTTGATCTTGAGCAGATGACCTACAATGAATTAGTTAGTTTGTTGAATTATTCTCCAATGGGATTTCAAAATGATATTAATCAAGATCATTTTCGAGTAATCGTGGAAAGAATGCAGGATGGCCCTAGCAACCAAAAACCAGGAACATTGCTTGCGGTTAGATATCTTCTGGGATCTTTGAGCCAAGATCTCGTTGAAGGCGCAATTCACGAATATTTTCATAGTGGTGTTCCTAATCCGACAAATTTTCGTAAAATAATGATAATGATGAATGCAGTCAGGGTATGCTCAAATCCGCTCTCGGTAGGGAGCAGAGCAGCACAGGTCATGAGAAAGTATAAACACCAAGGGGAAATTGTTGGTTATGATGGCTTTAATCCTCTTGTAGTAGATGTTGGGAGAGGACTTCTTACTGCACCGTTCTATAACGTTCGGTTGGCATTATTTGAAGAACGGTTGAAAGAGTCTCAACGAGTACCAGATCCAGTTACAGGATTTTCATTACAAATAGGAAAACTCTACTCTGAGGGGTGGATGAAACCATAAAATGAAATCTTTTCTTTTTGCTACTGATCCCCATGGTAACATGGATGCGTTGGATAGATTATTTTCCATTGCAGAAGAAAGAAAATTAGATGTTATCTTAGGAGGAGACTTAACACCAAAGCTTCTCGCCGTTAAATTAAGTGACTATGACCCTACTTTAGGAGGAGAGGATGATGATTTAGATAGGGAACCAAATCTATTGCCTGGAGAAGTCATCCCTCTAGATATGCTTCGACAAAAACCTCCCTCTAACACTTATACGGAAGCTCTACGAGGGATTGAAAGATTAAACAGAGTAGGAACGCCAGCAGAGCTAGCCAGGGCACTTCAGAGGCGTGGCTACATTATTCATCCGGTGGAAACGGAGTATTTTGATTTCCGGGGGATGATGCAGGAAAATGTTCTCATTGATGCCCTGTGCCGATTCTTCCGGCAGGCAGAAGGGGTGATGCGCCACGAGTCCCCTTTAGAGATTGGAGAAGAACAGCATTTAGAGTTGGATCTGCTCGTTGAGAGAATGAGACAGATGGAAAATGAGCTTACACATGACCAGAGAGAAAATTTAGCAGGGAAATGGTCGCGGAAAATTTCTGCTGGGTCTTCTTCCCCTGTTCCCCAGTATTCATTCTGGCGCCTTTGCCAGAGTACTACCATCCCCCTCTATGTTGAATTTAGAGGAAAACTAGGCGCACTGGAGGCTGAGTATAGAAGGATATCAAAACTTGTTGGGAATGGTAGTATTGACCGCACTCTCACTGATTATTTCTCACAGCAATTGTTAAGAGGTCTGGAAGATGTCAGACTAGCATATCGGGTGGTAGAACAATATTCTAGTGATTTTTTTGAAAGACTAGCTGATATTAGTTTAGCTCGAGAGTTGACAGACAAATTCGGATTAGATCGATCATTTAAAATCTATATAGAAGGGCAAAAAAAGTTTTTAAGGGGAGATTTTAAAGAAAGGTTGCATCAATTTAAACATCGAAATCCAGCTTTATCTGTCTATGCAATTTTAGGGAATGATGATGTTACTGATTGTGACACAGAATTTCAATCACTTCACGAAGAAGGGTTATTGATCTCACTTCATGGAGATCCGGTAGAATTCTCGGACGGCGTATTTATCGCGGGATATCCAAATATTTGTCCAGGAGATGGCGGCTTCTATTCTGGACGGGAAAAGCCGGAGGAAGAAATCCTCAGTCGTTTAGAAGCATTTGCTCGTATTACTAATCCTCGCTCAACGATTTATGTGGTTCATGGTCCCCCGGCGAATACAGGATTAGATTTATGTTACGATGATAAACATAGGGGCAGCGGAGCTTTGCGTGAATTTATCGAACGCTATCAACCTCTCCTTACCTTGCATGGCCATATTCATGAATCTCCTGCAAGATCTGGTCGAGTGTCTGAAAGGATCGGTCAAACACTTTCAATCAATCCAGGAAGTCTTTTAGAATATACCGGGGATAGATTAAATGCCGTTATTGTTAATCCTAGAGATCTTTCAGTTGAATTTATAGGATAGAATACTAAAAGAGGCGGGCTACTTTCTCAGAAAAATAAAAAGTAGCCCCGCTCGGAATTTCGAGCAAGTAATTTGCATTCGAACCGAGGTCAAGACCTTTCTATTCCAGTGATGAGCAAGAACTCGCGTGTTGCTCGTTCTGGAACCAAAGGGTCCTATGCTAGTCCACTACAATCCGTAGAGTTTTGTTACTCTTCCACGGGGCTGTGAATTAGCCACAGCGGGGCTATGCAGCTCCTTTTCGTTAACCGCTTTATAAAATTTTCCACGGCTTCATCCAAAAATTCGCCTTTGCTTCGGGTTAGCACCGACTCGCTCTTTGGTTAGTTATTCCAAATATGGCACCTATCAAAAACGCTCCAAGAGTTTTTGGGAGGTTCCAGAAATTCACAATTTCTGATACCTTCCCGTAGGGAGCTTCCCCTTCCATAATCAATGCCTTCTTCAAAAGTATCGCTCGTGTATTGGTGCTAACCCTTTTTTGGATGAAGCAATTTTCCACGAAACATATAAATACCTTAAACTTACTTCTCTGAGCAAAAAGAGGTCTGATCGTGAAGAAACAAACTTTACTTTTATGTATGATACTGCTACTGCAAAGCATTATAGTGCTGGCGCAGCAGCCAGCAATAGAGTTAGTTGAAGTCAATGAATCAGCATTCCAACCTTTAATTGATCTTATTCGTCCCTTCTTCCTCAAGTTAAGCGTGATTGTGGGGGGTATTTTTGGGTTATATGTCATTCTCATAGTCCTGCGTGTCTATTATGAACGAAAAAATATGATTTTGTTAGAACACATTCGCTATAATTTAGATCACCTGAATCAATATTATGGCATACCCTCTTCGCGGGAAAAAGTTGGTTTCCTCCATCGCTATCTCCTTGATTTCATCTTCCCTTCGCATATTCACAGACATAAATCCCCCCTCCCCAAGAAAAGAAAATGAGAATAACCATCCGCAAAGAAGTATTTCAGCACTTCCATCCGCAGTTTAAGCTTGCTTTGATACATGCTACGTCTATTGACAATAAAACCCATCTTAGAGATTCGGTTCATTTACTACAGGAGATGGAGAAAGTTATTCGTCTCACCTTTAATAAAGAAACCCTTCGCAATCATAATTTGCTTTCCCCGTGGGAAGTAGCCAAACAGGAATTTGGAAAAAAAGTCCGGCATTACCATACTTCCGTGGAAGTACTGCTTCAAAAAGTTCTCGCGAAGAAGAGTGTTGTAGCTAAGGATGCGGTTACGAATATTATTCGGTATCTCTCCTTGAAGCATATCCTCCCCCTTAGCGCAGATGATCATCATGCTGTCCATGGAAACCTCACTTTTGCTTTGGCGACCCGTGATGAAAAAAAGCTGCGCCTCAAGAAAAGGGAGCTTTATTACCATGACCAAAAAGGGATTATTGGAACGAAATTGGATTATTGGAAAGTTCCCCGAACGGCGGTAAAACCATCCACGAAGTCTGTTCTGGTGCACCTTGAAGTATTGCCTCCCATCACTACACAGAAGTTGGCAGAGGTTGCTGCTGAGGCGGATCGCTTACTCAAAACCTTCTGCAAAGCTAAAACTAAAGTTATACTCTTAGACCGGAAGAAGCCCAGTCAAGTACTCTAATCCCCCAGAACAAGGCACTTTTCTCACCCTAAAATATATATAGGGATTCCTTTTTCATCCTGGTATGGATTATCGTGCTGAACTAGTTAAGCTCTTAGCAAAAGAACTTCACCTCTCTGTAGAAGAGATTTCTGCAGTAGTAGTCTCTCCACCCAACCCTTCTTTGGGGGATTATGCTTTCCCCTGTTTCAAACTGGGTAATCCAAAAGAAGAGGCTGAGAAATTAAAAAAGAGGCTTACTCTACCTCCATTTATTTCCAGGATGGAAGTCGCTGGACCTTACCTAAACTTTTTTTTGAATACTGCCGTCGTTGCTCACGACGTTTTCACTCAGATACGAAAACAAAAGAAAAAATATGGGTCGGGGAAGAGCAAAAGCAACATCGTGGTTGAGTATTGTGGACCAAATACGAATAAACCACTGCATCTTGGGCATATCCGAAATATGGCTTTGGGAAATGCCATGAACAGAATTCTGGCCTTTCAGGGAAATAAGGTTCATCCCGTCAATATTGTGAATGATAGGGGTATCCACATCTGCCAGTCCATGCTCGCATACCAAAAATGGGGTAATAATAAAAAACCAGGTGCACCGAAGCGAGCTTCTGGCACCACCGCCAGCGGTGGTAAAAAAGGAGATCATTTCGTTGGAGATTATTACGTCTTGTTTGCGCAAAGGCTGAAGGAGCAGCCGGAATTAAAGCAGGAAGCGCAGGAAATGCTCTTCCATTGGGAAGATAATAACCCTGCGGTCAAAGCCTTATGGAAGAAAATGAATCAGTGGGTGTTGAAAGGCTTTGCAGAAACCTATAAACGCTTTGGGATTTCTTTTGAACGAGAATATTTTGAATCGGAATTATATCTGCTGGGAAAGGAAGTTGCCTTTGAAGGATTAAAGAAAGGAATATTCATAAAAGATGATGCCAAATCCATCGTAGCTCCATTAGAAGCATACGGCCTGCCTAACAAAGTAGTAGTGCGCGGGGACGGAACAAGTGTTTATATTACTCAGGATCTCTATTTAGCGCAAAAACGACATGAAGATTTTCACTTTAACCGCATGATTTATGTTGTAGCATCAGAACAACAATTGCACTTCAAACAATTATTCAAAATTCTGAAACTGTTAGGCCGTCCTTACGCTGATACTCTCTTCCACCTAAGTTATGGATTAGTTCACTTGCCCACGGGAAGAATGAAATCGAGGGAAGGAACGGTTATTGATGCGGATGAAATCATGGATGAGATGAAAGCGCTGGCGGAAGTAGAAATTAAAAAACGATATGAGCATCTTTCTGAAAAAGAAGTGCATGCTCGTGCAGAAATGATTGGCTTGGGAGCTATTAAATTCTTCATGCTCCGCAGCGATGCTCATCGCGACATTATTTTTAATCCCGAAGAGTCACTCAGTTTTGAAGGTGAAACTGGCCCGTATCTGCAATATACCCATGCTCGGGCATGCAGCATTTTGCGAAAAGCAGGAAAATTACCTTTGAACGCAAATCATTCCCTCTTAGAAAGTAAGCCGGAACAAGTAATCATTACGCTCTTGATGAACTTCCCCAAAATTATAGATGACGTTGCGACGCATTACCGTCCCCATGTCCTTTGCCGTTACTTATTGGAATTAGCTCAGTCATTTAACGAATTCTATCACGCTTCACCAGTTATTTCTGACGATCTTGAATTGATGAAAGCGCGTTTAATATTAGTTGACTCAACCAGGCAAGTGTTAGAAAACGGATTGAGTGTGTTGGGTATTGAAGCGCCAAAGGAGATGTAAGAATGAGTTTCACTTTTCTTTATGTTACTGCTAAGAATAGATCGGAAGCAAGAAAACTATCTACTCACCTACTCTCTAAAAAATTAATTGCCTGTGCTAATATCTTCCCTATTGAAAGTTTGTACAGGTGGAATGGAAAGATCGTTGGTGAGAAAGAAGTTGTCGCAATATTAAAAACGAGGAAGGATAAAGGTAAACTAGTACAGAAAGAGATTGAGAGGATTCACTCCTATGATACTCCTTGCCTTACTGAAATTGCCGTTACGCCAAACCGAAAGTATAGGGATTGGATGTTGAAGCAGTTGGTTTGAATTTCTCCAGCAAGTACACTGAGAATACAATTTGAAATATTGCCGTAAGAAATCCAGCTATGGTAAGGATGAGTTCAGCTCTATTTGCAATCGCGGGAAGGAAAGATAAAACTAATCCCAGCAGGGAAAAGAAAAGGTAAACACTCAAATAGTATATCGGTAAAAGGTACACTACTCCTCCTACATGATGGTGTACGAAGAAGGGGATTGCGATTATACTGAATAAGAAAAATAACAAGAAGAGGAGAGAGGTAATAGTAATGTATAATTTTGGGGTAATTTTGAACAAACGGAGAATGTTGTCAGTGAAGGCGAGAATGCCAATAGCTAAGGCCACGAACAAATAAGTTCGGAGAAATCCCCTCTTTTCTTGCATACGTTCTCTTAAATTGTAGTGATTTATATGTTTTTCTTAATCTAATCCTGTTTGTCCGGTACCCTCAGCTTTTAATGCTTCCATTTTCTTAGATTTAAATTGCTTTATCTAAATTGTAGATTGTTTCTTTTCTAATCGACCTTTTCATCAAACAGAGAATAATTAAAGATGTTATTAAGCTTAGGGTTAGGTTTTTAAAGTGGGGCTGGTTTTGTGCATCTCATGGGCCGGTGGTCTAATGGTATGACACGTCCTTGGCATGGACGAGACTCCGAGCCATCCGTTAAGGATGCGGAAATTCGATTACTATTCCATAAAGGAATATCGAAAGTCTCGGCCGGTCCATCTTTTCAATTTTCTATGACTGGAGATGAACTTAATAAATCCACTAACGCTGCCCTCGATCTGCTCACTGCATAATCAAAATGAATATCTAATCGCCGAACATTTGGTTCTTTCATAACATACAATCCCAGCACTTCTTTTCCTGCATCCCGTAATGCTGCCACTATTTGTCCATCATCAGCAGAATCGCCTTCCACCGCATACCGGGTAAGGTGAGGAAATCTACATACAATCTCTTGTACTGCTCTTCCCTTATCAAATGCTTCAACCACTACTCCCTGAAAGGCCAGCGCCTGAGCATAAGGATCGACGATCTCACGAATGTTCCGAGTGACGTAACAGCGTGGAACGTGGGAAAGAATCCTGGTATGCAAACTTGCCACTCCCGGATACAGGGTAGCTGCAGCTCTTTCCACGGTAAATCTTGATTTTATTTCATCGAGTGCTGCAGGAGAGCGCAGAAACGAATGCACATATTCCCTCCAAGATTCTGTCTCGGCAGTAGCGTCTCCACCTAAAATTCTTAGTGCACTCCGTAGTCCCCACCACCAATAGTGAGGACGCAAATGGCTTGTTCCCAGGGCATGCAATGCAGCATGCTTCGCAGGGGAAGGAGCATGGGTATCATCTAAATCCGACAACCATAATTCAGTTCGAAATACTTTCTGCTGCAATTCCCATGTGAGTGCGTCTAAAGTTTTACTGTGGGCAATTTCCCTGCGGACAGCTACCCAGCTATCATCCTTACTGTAAATTATTTTCATAAGGCATCACTTGAGAAGTTGCCGATTCTTGTTAACAATATCCCTTGAAGAAAACTATACCTGCTTACCAATGCCTTGTACCCTCCCACGTTTTCTTGTAGAGCCTGCTTAAAGTCATCCAAACTCGTTAAACTTTCTGCAGGAACATACACGCCAGTAATTTTTACTTGATCATACTGGAAATGGGCATCAGAGGAAAATATTGCTGCAGGAGTGCGCTGTCGAGCTCTTCCTTGGCAGTGAGTAGTTACTAATGCTGCTGCTCTATTATTTGCAACCCGCATATTATCAATAGCCGGAACATAGGTGCGAATATTATGGGCATTGTGCACTTCCACTAAATCAACCTGAGCACAGACTTGAGCGATTCTTTGTTCTTCCGTTGCTGTTGGCAACCTAAACCCAAAACCATTGTTAATCGCATAAGGATGATTGAGCATAACTAATCCCTCTCTGGCATGAATGGCATTAATTGCGGCAGTAGGATTAGAAAAGTGCGGGAAATACTCTCCCTTCCACCCGAGTGCTAAAAAATGAAATTTTTTGCCAGCGACTACTTCTTCCGTTCGTACAAAGTAACCTTGCTGAAAACGAGCCAGCTGTCCCGGAGTGATCTCTTCTAAATCCCTAGCGTATGGACTGGCTCTTAGTCTCTGCACTGCTTCTTCATACGTGAGGACATCAGTATTATTGGGCCTTTGCGCCAACCCCACCAATCCCGGAGAGCCTAACAACTGAACTAGTTGTTCTAGGGAAGCATCATTACGTGGATGAGCATGTAAATCACAAAGAACTTTTCCTTTCTTTTGCGGAGCAGGGCGCATGGGCTGATCGTGAAGATAGGTATAGCTTCCAACACCTACCGCAAGAGAGATAAGTAAAGCTGCAATTGTTTTTCCTCCAGATAATTTCATGGACCCATAGGACAGAGGGTTCTTTTTAAATATTACTAAAGAGTAAGAACAAAATGGGGCTGCCAGGATTCGAATTCCCGTAGCTACTGCTTTCCCGGGTCGCACCCAAGTTAGCTATCTTTCAATAGTCCCCAAGGGTGAATCTTATTGCTTAGCAACTTTGATAAAGTTGCATCAAACGGCGGGCATAAAGCCCACCACCAAATGTGCTTTACAAAGTTACTTCCAAGCTGGACCACAGCCCCATTGAAGATACAATTTGCTACCCCTTTTAAAAATCTATGCCTCAGAGGAACGGGAGAAAAAGTTATTCCCTAATCGAACTTAAGAGAAATAGAAAAATAAAAAAATTAAGAAGTAATGCCTACTTCAACATCAGTATTAGCCTCAGCTTGAGAGTTAGCTGATCCCTCTTGATTGCCCCGTGCACCAAGACCAACACCAACTCCGCTCCCCACGCGAATTCTTCCGCCTTCAATCGAAACGTTAACTCGAGCAGGAATTCCTAAGCCAACGCCAACTCGGCCTTCTTCATCCATACCCACTTTCACTTTTGTTTTTACATTTCCGGCGCGGACTTCCACCCGGTTGCGAGATGTTACCTCTACTTGAGCACTCTCTCTCGTTTCAAGTTGAACCACGGGCGCGAGTATATATTCTCCATTCCCGGTAAGATGCAGTGACTCATTAACCAGGAAATCAAAAGTAGCCGTAGAAGTGGAGTCAGCATTCACTTCCAAATCACCAACTATTTTTAATTCTCCTGATGGAAGCTTCGCTTCATGATCCCCTTCAGCATCGGTTACTACAACGTTAGATACATCGAGGCGAAGTTGCTGATAAGTCCCTTCTTTAAGCTGCACATCCGCAAGTAAAGCTTGACTCCCCTCCGCTTTCAATTGAAGCAAGTCAAACGTCTTCGGTTCTGCTGAAACTGTAACCCATCCTTCCGTTGCACTATGCACTCGGACTGCATCGACGGTTACTTTTACACTGGTGACCGCACCCATATCCGCTGCAGCATCTGTAATAGTAAAGACAACCCTACCTTCTCGAGGAGCTGCTTCTTCCGCAGGTGCTCCTGTTGGTGGCTGTTCAGCCGGCGGAGCACACGCTAATACAAAAAGAAAAATACTCAATAGTCCTAGAAATGCTAATTTATGTTTCATGATTGATCACCTCATTTAAAAGATATTTTTTAACAATAGTTAAAGAAGGACTCTTTATAAATGTTCTTTTTGTTTTTGGGGATAAAAAGAGGAAGTGATCCCACTGGAAAGATTTTTCTCACAGAAAATTTAAATACTTTTAAAGGAATACCCTCAAACAAAGGGGGGTTTCTTTACAAAATGGAACATAGCGGAAGCTGTTTACAAAGCCTGGCAGAAATCAGAACTCTTGAACAGAAACTTATCCCTATTCTTGGTACTCAAGAAGCAAGAGATCACATTACTCAATTAGAACAAGCTGTAATCAGAGATGCGAAACAAGCTGCTCTTTCCACTGCCCAAACCTATCGCTCTTTCTTTACCCGGATGCTCGATGATAAAGATACTGAGACCGCTCGATTCATGCGAGAAAATATTTACCAGGCATTACGCAAACTAGCAGCCTCCGTAGATATGTATGAAGCAGGAGGACATACTTCTCAGCATTTAGATAGAGTTGAACAATATGCAGGACTTCTCTCCCTTCGTCACATTAACCGGCATCAAGCGGAATATCCTCACTACAATCCTGAGCAATACAGTCAAGATGTAGCCAAAGTTGCACCCCTCCACGATATTGGAAAAGTGTGCCTGCCAAGAGATCTTATTGATTCCAGCCAAAGATATAGCTCAAATGCTGCTGAGCGTGAAA